>CBFGJT010000001.1:0-52568 GCA_965649165.1 Caldifarciminota bacterium
GTTTGGCGCGGAGGAGCGCTGGCTCAGCCCAACCCCGACCCACCATTACACCATTCCCAATCCGGAACCGGGAATTTTCCCGCCGGCAAATGAGATACCCTTCTCGGTCATCGACACCTTCCGGTATGATGACAATATGCCGGCGAGCGCCTGGGCATGGAATCAGGGTGGTAATGGCTGGGGTGTGAAGTTCATTGCACCGGCACCGAGCTTTACGCTTAAGGGTGCGCTGGTGCACTTCTACTCTGGCTGGCCGGTGCCCGGTGGCACCAGGGCAATGGTCAAGGTGTATGCGGATGACGGTCCGGGCGGTTCGCCAGGGACCGAAATCTGGCATTCGGATACCCTGACGATCACCCGCGGTCAGTGGAACTATGTGTCCATTGAGGAACCGGTGGTGGGCTCCAATTACTACATCTTCTATGTGCAGGTTGACTCGTACCCGATCTGTCCGGGGCTTTCAATTGATGTGGCAAACAACGCACCCTCACATCGGATGTGGTCCTATCTGAACGGCACATTCTCCGAGGATGCGCGGCGCGGCGAATGGCTGATCCGTTCGGTGGTAGAATGGGATCCGCCGGCTACCGATGCAGCGACTCTTTATTTTGCCTCGGCAATGCCGACGGACACCCTGCCGAATATCAATCTGAATATCCGGGCGACGATCAAGAACCTGGGGACCGATCAGTTGCCGCTGGGCACACCGGTCCGGCTGAAGATCACCGGTCCTCAGGGTTATGTGTATGAGGACACAATGACCACGAGTGCCAATCTGATCCGGGGTCAGACCGCCCAGATGAACTTCTCGCCTGCCTGGCGAATCCCGAGTGTCACCGGCGCTTACCGGATTAATGTCTGGACCGAGGCAGCGGGCGAACAGTATCCTTCTGATGATACGATTGTCTATGATCTGAGCGTTGCCCGCTGGATCGAGTATGCGAACTACAACAATCCACGCTGGCTCACCTGGGCAGGACCGGAGCGGGCGGTCAAATTCAACCCGGCGCAGTTCGGACTCCAGTATCCGGTTGGTGTCAACCGGGTCCGGACCCAGTTCTACCTCCATCCGTCCTACCCCTGGCCGGACTCCACCTTCCGGTTCAAGATCTACGCTGACGACGGCTCAACCCTGCTGTATGAATCTCCGGACATTGAGGCACCGGCAGGTGCACCGGGTGCGATCAAGGCCTACGACCTGGATTCAATGCTGATCTTCACCTCAGGCGAGTTTTATGTGGCGGTGGCACCGGTCCACTCCTCAGGCCATCCGTCATCGCTTGCCGATGACTCCACGGACAGCAGAAGCTTCTATGGCGCACCGGGCGGTTGGATGCCCTGGGCGAATGGTGAGCTGTTCATCTCGGCATCGGCGCTGGGCGGTGTCGGCGTGGAGGAGGGCTATAATCCTAATCTGCGCAATGCGGAGCTGCGTTTCTCCAATCCGGCACAGGACCGGCTGCTGGTGCGCTGGCAGGTGCCGGCGGTCTCTCGGGTGCAGCTGGCACTTTACGATGCGACCGGCAGAATGGTGCGCGAGCTGTATTCAGCTGACGGCGTCCGTTCCGGCAGGACCGAGGTTGATCTGAGCACGCTTGCCAACGGCATCTATCTGGTACGTCTGGAGAGTCCGGTTGGGTCTGCAACCCACAAACTGGTGCTTAACCGGTAAAAACGGATGAACCATCAGGGGGTCGGCGACGACCCCCTTTTATTTTCCCCGTTCCAGCCGGTAGAGCTCCTCGTCTGACAGTCCGAAGTAATGGCCGATTTCGTGAATCGTTACCCGGCGCACCAGTTCTCTGATCTCGTTTTCATTCCGGCACCGGGCTTCAATCGGCTGCTGAAAAATGACAATCGTATCCGGCAGGACATTGCCGTAGAACGGGCCGCGCCGGTTATAGGGAATTCCCTGATAGACCCCGAGGATTGACCACGGATGTCTGCCCAGCTGCTGTGCTAGTTCAGGTGGGGCGACCGGCATGACCATGACACTGAGGTTCTTGATCCTGGAGGTAAAGAAATCCGGCAGGTTCTGAACTAGCTCTTCAACCAGCTGCAGAAACTGTTCGCTTTCCACACTACTGTCGCGGACCGAAAAGTGCGGTGCCGATCCGGATCATTGTTGCCCCTTCTTCAATCCCGACCTCAAAGTCGGCGCTCATCCCCATTGACAACTCGGGCAGGGGAATACCAAACCGCTGTTCCAGCTCCTGTTTCAGCCGGAAGAGCAGCTGGAAGCAGGCTCTTGATGCCTCCGGGTTTTGAACCGCCAGCCCTGGGCCGATGGTCATCAGACCGGAAACGACCAACCGGTCCAACGGCAGAATCTGGCGCAGCAATTCCAAAACTCCATCGGGAGGCACACCGTGCTTTGTCGGTTCGCCCGAGGTGTTGACCTCAATCAGCACCGGGATCTTTATCGCCTTTTGCTCGCACCGGCGCTGGATTTCCTCTGCGAGATGGAGCGAATCCACACTCTGAATCAGCTGAAACAGCTCCAGCGCCTTCTTGACCTTATTTGTCTGGAGGGTGCCGACCAGATGCCACTGGACCGCTGCCCTGATAAGTGGAATCTTGGCTGATGCCTCCTGCACCCGGTTTTCACCGAAGATGGTCACCCCGGCAGCGATTGCTTCCTCAATCAGCGCCACCGGTTGGTTCTTGGATACCGCCACGAGTTTGATCTCCTTAGGGTCTCTGCCCGCACGGACACAGGCGGATTCAATCTGCGCCTGAATACGCTTCAGGTTTTCAGCAACGCCCATGAGGCGATTATAGAAAAAACCCGGTTACAAATCAAGGTTCGGTGCCGCAATGGTACCCGGAACTGCCCGGTTAATTAATGGTCAACCAAAATCAATCTGCAACCTTATGAAATTCTGCGTTTTTGAAATAGACGACCTGCTCTGGTGTCTTCTCCGATGTGAAAATATGCATTTTTAACAGCCCTAACTGTTTGGAAAATAAGGAGAACCGATCAGCTAAGGCGTGCTTGATTTCAGGAGGATTAATGAACCGGTTTGACCTCTAACCGGGACCGGCTAAATTTGTCTGATGGGGAAAAGGCGGATATTGGGCAGCAAGACAGCAAAAACGGCAGTTGAGCCGGTATTTCTGCAGCGCTGGGGTCCAGTGCTTGTTTTTTTGCTTGCGTTCGGGCTCCGGCTGGTGTATCTTCTGCAGGCACGGGCAAGAGACCCGCTGTTTTATGCCCCGCAGCTGGACGGGCTCTATCATCACCAGTGGGCGCTTGCCATCAGCCGGGGTGGGGAGTTTATCAACGATGCCTATTTCCGGGCACCGCTCTATCCGGTGTTTCTCGGCATGCTCTACCGGCTTTTCGGGGTGAACCTGTTTCTTGTCCGGCTGGTCCAAGCAGTGCTCGGTTCAGCAGGCTGTGTCCTGCTCCTGCTTCTGGGCAGGCGGGTCTTTGACGCGCGCACCGGTTTTTATGCCGGGCTGTTGATGGCGTGTTATCCGCTTTTAATCTTTTTTGACGGTGAACTCCTGATCCCGGTGCTTTTGATCTTTCTGCTCCTTGCCGGATTTGTCCTGCTTTATCAGGAGGGGCAGAGCCGGTTCTATCTGCCGCTTGCCGGGCTGCTCTTCGGGCTGGCGGCGATCGCCCGACCGAATGTACTTGTGTTTGTGCTGGTGATTTTCCTCTGGCTTCTCCTGCGTCATCAGCGCCGGGAATTGAGCCGGGCGCTTTTCTTCGGTCTGGCGGTGCTGGTGCCGATTCTGCCGGTCACGGTCCGGAACTATGTTAAAAGTAAAAGCTTCGTTTTGATCGCCTGGCAGGCAGGGACCAACTTCTTTATCGGCAATAACGAATACTCCGACGGCACAACCGCAATTGTGCCCGGGACCCGGGGGTCGTGGTGGGGCGGTTATAACGATGTCAAGCGGATTGCGGAGATGACAGCCGGCAGACCGCTCAAGGGGGTGGAGATCGACCGGTTCTGGATCCGAAAGGGGCTTCAGTTCTGGCGCCGAGCACCGGGGAAGGCTTTGCTCCTAACCTTGCGTAAACTCTATCTCTGGTTTGCCGGCTATGAGGTGTCCAACAACCGGGACATCTATTTCTTCAAGCGGTTCACATTTCTCAACTGGTTCATCTTTGAGACACCGGTTTTCAAGTTTCCGTTCGGGTTCGTCCTGCCCTTGACGCTTGCCTGCAGCTATCTTACCAGAAAAAAGTGGCGCACGCTTGTGCCGGTTTATCTCTTTCTTGGTGCCTGGTGCATTTCCTTTATTCCTTTTTTTGTCACCGATCGTTACCGGCTGCCTGCAGTACCGTTCTATCTCCTGCTTGCGGTTGCCGGACTGGGGAGTTTTTCCCGGGTCGAAAGGCGGGAGCGGACCGTCGCCGGTCTGATCTTTGCCGCTGCCCTGATCCTTTTCAATCTCAACCTTGCGGGTGCGGGCAAAAAATCGGACCCGGCGCAGAATCTGTTTCAGGCGGCAGCCGGCTGGTATGAGACCGGAAGGCGGGAGCGGGTACAGCAGGCGATCGAGCAGGCGCTGGCGCTAGACTCGGCAACCAACATCCTGTCCCTGAGGGCAACGATGCTTCTGGAACAGAACCGGATTGAAGAGGCAAAGCGGGTCGCTCAGGCGGCAATCCGGCTCCATCCGCAGGAGGCGGATGCCTGGGGAATTGCCGGCAATGTGTTTGCATCAGCCGGTGAGCTGGACTCGGCCCGGCTGATGTTTGAGCGGGTGATTGAGCTCGACCCTTACGGACCCGAGGGCTGGAACAACCTCGGCAACCTGCATCTGAGCCGGGGTGAGCTGGAGCGGGCGCGGTTCTGCTATGAACAGGCGCTCAGAAACAGCCCGAACTTTGTGCTCGCACTGTTTCATCTCGGGCTGGTGGACTACTATCAGGGCAGAAAGGACTCGGCACATTGCCGCTGGCTGCGGGTGCTAAAGCTGGACCCGGAATTTGAAAAGGCACGCCGGGCGCTCCAGGAGCTGAGGTAAAACCGGTTTAAATTCAGTCGCTAAATAACCAGTAAGACCACCAAAATCAGATGCTATGGAGCTGGGGGCGGATGATGATAACAGTGGCAAGTGTTAAAAGGACGACAATTCCGGAAACAGACAGTGCCGAACAGGCGCCCCAGCGCTGGGCGATCGTCCCGCCTAAGAGGCTACCCAGCGGAAACATACCGTTGAAGAAGAGTGAGAAGATGCTCATCACCCGGCCGCGGATATAGTCCGGAGCAATAGTCTGAATCAGGGTGTTGGTCAGGGAGGCAATGCTGGTCTGGCAGAAGCCGATGAGTACGAGCAGGATCAGGGCAAGGTGGTAGCTGCGGCAGAAGGAAAAGGCTAAAAGGAGCAGTCCGAGGGTTAGGGTGCCGGCAAGCAGGATTTTCCCCCGATGCCGCGTTTTACTTAATGTTGCGAGGGTTAAACCGCCGGTTACCGCACCGGCACCAAGGCTGGTCATCATCAGACCGTAGCCGCGTGCACCCTGTCCGAGGACGTCGCGGGCGATGACCGGAAGAAGAGGAATGTAGACGATTCCGAATGAGGAGAAGATGCCGATAAGCAGGATGAGCAGGCGGATCTCCGGATGGGACCGGACATAGCGTAATCCAGAACCGAGTTGGGTCAGGAGTGGTTCCGGCTGACGTTGATTTACCGGTTTGTCCAACCGGATGAGGGCAAGGGCAAAGATGATGGCGAGAAAACTGGCGGCGTTGATGGCAAATACTGGTGCCGGACCAGAGAAGCTCAAAATTGAGCCGGCGATCGCTGGTCCGATCATCCGGGCAAGGTTGAACATTGAGGCGTTAAGGGCGATGGCGTTGAGCACATCCTTGCGGTTTACCAGTTCGGGCACGAGCGTCTGAGCAACCGGCGCATTGAGCGCTACAAAGATGCCGGCAAGAAAGGAGATGACGATGATTTGATAGATGGTGATGGCTTTTGTCCAAGTGAGGAGCGCCAGAATCAGGGCAAAGAAGGCAAGGACCGACTGGGTGACTAGCATCAGGTTGCGCTTGTTGAACCGGTCGGCCAGGACGCCGGCCGGCAGTGAGACCAGCCAGACCGGCAGCCAGTTCATTGCTGAGTCCAGGCCGACAAAGAAGGGTGAGTTGGTAATTGAGAGTACAAGCCAGCTTTTGGCAACATTCTGCATCCAGGTGCCGGTAAAGGAGATCATATTGCCGAACCAGTAGAGCCGGTAGTTGCGGTGCCGGAATGCGGCAAAGGTGGTGGGCAGATGGATGGTGACAACAGGACGTTCTTCGCCAGCTGTGTCTGACATGGAATAGGAATTTTAATTGGCTTTTAACCAAATTCAAATGGTGATGGACAGCGCGGGGCTTGACTTTGTTAAAGCAGCTTTGCTGTAGGTAGCGCTCGTAAAGGATGGGTAAGGAAAATTATTCCAGATGCAAGCTGATTGAGGTGTTGATTTGGGGTTGCGATTAAGCACCTTTCTCGCGGCAGCGTCAGTCAGGAATAACCGGCTGGAGGAGAAGATTTTGGGGATTGGCGAGTAGCTGGTTAACGGTGCACGGGAAGCGACGGGAGATTTCGTTGCTCGGGGCAAACTGGAGTGCGACCAGAAATGAAAGGTTGCCAGAGACCTAATTTCAGTCGGTGAGCGGAACGAAGCGCCAGAGGACGGTATCGGGCTGGACCTCAAAGAGGAGAAATCCCGGTTCTCCAAAGTCCCGCGCCCGGGAGATCGCACCGGTAAGAAAGTGGGCCGTCCCGTCAATCTGCTGGTGGCGCAGGCCGTGGATATGCCCCGCACACCAGGCATACACCTGGTATTTCCGCAGCAGGCTGAGCAGTTTTGCCCGTTCCGCAACCGAAGCCAGCCGGAAAATTGAAGGGGTCTGGTCGTCATATACCGGGAAGTGGGTGATGATGATTTTGTATTTTTCCGGTGAGCTGAGTTCGGTCTCAAGCCAGGAAAACTGGGTGGCACCAATTCTGCCTTCGCCAGTGTCAAGAAAAATCAGCTTCAGGTGCAGACTGGGGCGGATCGCATAGCAGGCGGGACCAAAACGGTTCTGATAGTAATCCCAGCTGTTGGGGCGGTAAAGGTCATGGTTGCCGAGTGTGACATAGTAGTGCCGGTGCGTGCCCTGAAACAGCCTAAGCACCGAGTCATACTCGGCGGCCGTGCCGTGGTCGGTTAGATCACCAGAGGCACAGAAGAAGGTGATGTCAAGGGAGTCAAGGAGCCGGACAAAGGACTGCCAGTAGGAGCCTGCCGGCTTGCCGATGTGGAGGTCACTAAAAACGGCAAAGCGCAGGGTCTCGGGGAAGGTTACTGACGGCAGCACGGTATTCAGACTCTGCCGGACCCGGGTTTCAACATCCGGATGAAGCAGCACCGCCCGCGGGTCAATCTCACAGCCGGCAGTAAGCAGAAGGAGCAGGCAGAATAACCTATTTGTCATACCTGATCCCGATTTCTGTCCGGAGTGCTGAGGGATAAATCAGGCCAGTGGAGAAGCCGTTAAACGCCAGTCGCGTCCTGCCAACGAGCTGCCACCGGGCAGTGAACCGGTAAGTGCCGTCAAGACTAAAGGGAAACTGCTGAGGGTTGAGGATTTCGAGCCGGTCAAGGTTGGTGAGCCGGGCGGCGAGGTTGAAGTTTGGGGTTTCCAGCATACGCCAGCCGAACCGGTAGAGGATGTTCCACTCGTTCGTTCCCGGCGCGGGCATATGTCGGGAGATGCCCAGACCGAGTTCCAGCCGGGACCGGGGTTCAACCTGAGCCATTCCGAACAGCCGGTTCTCGACCGCATCCCAGCCGGTCCAGCACTGGTGCTGAAAGCCGGCATCCAGGGAGGGGGAGAGAAAGCCGGGAAGTTTCAGCCCGGCGGTCAGGGCAAAGCCAGCAGGACCCGGATGCTGAACGAAGCTGAAGCCAGTGGTGCCTTCAAGCGTTAGGCGGTCGAACAGCTCAATGGCCACTCCGGCAATTGCCAGTCCCTTTGCCTCAACACCGGTTTCTCCTTGATAGCCGAGCGCAAGCTCGGAATTCAGTCCGGGTGCAGGCAGTGTTGCCAGCACAACCACCATTGGCAGACTGAGCACAATATGATTTAACTGGATAGAATGGAGATGTCAAATTGGATGCTTGATAAAATCGGGAAAGGGGCTTAAAATTTGACGTCAACCAGGAGGTGATATGCGGCGTGGGACAGTTTTTTTGCTCTGCTGGTGAGTGTCCTTTCTGCTCAGTGGCTGGAGCGGTATATCTATCTGCCCGATTCGCTGGGCGGACCGCAGGGTCCGGGCCGGATATTTTACAACCCGAGAAACAACAATGTATTTATCTTGGGCGACGATCCAGTAGTGCTGGTATTTGATGGCGTTTCCGACAGAAAGATCGCCCGGATTGAGCTGCCCGATTATCCTGCCGGCTTCTGTTACCATCCGCAGGCAAACAAGCTTTATGTTGCGGGCACGGCGGTCGTGGTATTGATGCCGCTGCATGCCGGGTGATCAGGGGAATCAGTCTGGGATATCATACCGATGACCTCTGCTATAATTCGGTGAATAACCGGATTTATGCGGTTGGCGGTAATCTGGTAAGCGTGATTGATGCCCGTGCGGATACTATGATCCGGTGGCTCTATCTTGGTGAGGAGGTGCAGGGCGGGCTAGTTTGGGATTCAATTGACAATCTGGTCTATGTGTCGCTCACCGATCACGACAGTCTGGCGGTGATTGACGGGGCGCCGATGAGCTGGTCCGGCAGGTGCCGACACCGGTGCGGTAACCGTCCGGGCTCACATACAATCCGCGGCAGAATCTGGTTTACTGTGCGGAGACAGGCAGTGACCGTGTGACAATTTATGATGGGGCGAGCAGCGCGGTGGTGGGCGGGATATCGACCGAACTTCCTGGAGTTTCAGAACTGGTCTATACTCCCGCTACCGACCGGGTTTATTGTGATGTTTACAGTGATACCATATTTCCGTTAGACTGCGTTACGGTTCGGACCGGGGTTCCGATTGAACTTCCATTTTCGTCCGTTGAGGTGATTGAGGTTGCCGGGCTTAACCGGATGTATGTTTTCCCAATGTGGGGAAGGGCGATTGCGGTTATTAACTGTCCGGAGGACACGCTCAGCAGAATCATCCCCGTGCCCGGGATTCCGAAGCAGCCGCTGCGGGCAACCGAGCACAACCGGATTTACTTTGTCCAGTATGAGCAACCGACCGGGTTCTACGGTTTGAACTGTGTGACCGACTCAATTGATGAATATGTAATGACCGATTTCTTTCCCGCCCTGCTGGGTTATGCTGCCGGACGCATCTACTTTGCGGAAGGGGAGAGGCGTGCCGGCTGGTCGCCTATGATATTGCCGGACGGCAGCGAGTGGCAGAGATCGATCCGGGCTGTTATCCGCAGTCGCTGTATCCGCTTCCGGGATTGAATCTGGTGGCGTTCTCCCGGGATCTGGATTCGCTGCTGTTTATTGACTGTTCAACCCATGTGATTACTCTGGGGTGCTGCGTTTCCGTTACGGTATCTATTATGTGATCTACAATCCGGTGAACCATCGGCTTTATCTTCCGGCATACGGTGATACGATGTATGTGGTCGATCCGGTCCTGCCGGCAGTGGTGGATAGGGTGGCGGGCGATTTTGCCGGTCCGTGCCGAGGAGTGGATACGATTGCAAGCAGGATCTATTTTGGTGATGAGCGCCGGGTGATAATTTTTGACTGTCAGAGCAACCGGGTGGTGAATGAGATTCCACTGCCGGGAGTGACGGTGAGCTGCGCATTCAGTCCGCCGAACCGGCGAATGTTTTTCAGCGTGCCGGCTGTGGGCGGACTGGCGGTCATCCGGGATACAGCTATGGTGGGTATCGGCGAACAGAAAACCGGTCAGCAGTACCGGTTCTGAGCTGCCAACAGTGGTCCGCCACCGGCTGGTTCTCAGCCCCGTGCTTTTCAGTCCCGGGATGCCGCTTCTTATCATTGATCCGGCGGGCAGACGGATGCAGGTGCTCAAGCCCGGGGTTAATGAGCTGAACGGACTGGCACCCGGAATCTATTTTATCGTCGGCAGCAGCCGTGAGGACAGGAAACAGATTCGGAGGCTGATCATCGTCCGGTAGAGCAGATATCCGTTCAAGTAAACTTGACTTTGGTTCCTTACCGGCTATTTTTCTGAGTGCCACGCGTCCGGGGTTGCTCAGTCAGAATTTCAAGGAGTGAACAATGACCAATAATAATGTCGATTTTTTTGTTTCCCGGTTTGAAGAACTGCTGAACCTCACACCCAAGCCCGGCAGGTATTTTCAGTCCCGTGTCTACCGGAATGCGGCGGTGCGGTTCCGTGCCCATACCGGTCATGACTGTGAGCAGGTTCGGCATTTTTTCAATACGACCGCTTGTCCCCTGCATTCGGTGCGGGCACGGCGGGAATTGGTAGAAGAAACCGGACTGAATCCATTTCTGTATCCGGCGCATCTTCTGCCCGGTTGTGACCTGCTTTCTGACTCCGGCACGACCACCATGACCATGGAGCAGTGGGCGCAGCTGCTTTTGGGTGATGAGGCTTACGGCTCAAATGAGGGGTATTATGAGCTGAATGAGCAGATTGGCAGGACCTTCGGTTCCCAGTGGCGGCAGGAGCTGACGGGTACAGTTCAGACTCTTTTCATTTTCCATCAGGGCCGGGCAGCAGAGCATGCGCTGTTCTTTAATCTATCCCGGATTCTCGAACAGTGGGATGTCCCACCTCTTGTCAAAGTACTGAACGGGGTCGCTGACCGGACCGGCGTTTTTGCCAGGCTGAAACAGGCGACAGAACGTGTGAAGAAAAGGAGCGGTGCGGAACCAAGGTTTGTTATTCCAAGTAACGGCCATTTTGATACAACCGAAGCCAATATCGCCGACTGCGGTATCGTTCCGTTGAATCTCAACTGTGATGAGCATCGGCAGAATGATGAGCGGTTTCCGTTCCGGGGCAATATCAATCTCGGTGAGTTGGTGGAACTGCTGGAGCGGATTCCGCAACACATCCCGCTCGTCTATCTTACCATCACCAACAATACCGGCGGCGGCCAGCCGGTTTCAATGGCAAATATCCAGGCGGTGCGGGAACTGACCCGGGATAAGAACATCCCCTTCTTTTTTGATGCCTGTCGCTTTGCCGAGAACGCCTGGTTCATCCGGGAGCGGGAGGCGGAGTTCCGGGATAAGAGTGTTGCCGAGATCGTCTGGCAGATGTTTGAATATCCGGACGGTTTTCACATCAGTCTGAAAAAGGACGGGCTGGCAAACATCGGTGGCGCGCTGTTGATTCGCTCTGACGGACTGTTTGCCCGGCTGTCCGATTACCGACAGATTCTGGCCCGGATTACCGATTATCAGATTCTGACTGAGGGCCACCCGACTTATGGGGGACTTGCGGGCAGAGATCTGAAGGCGATTACCGAAGGGCTGCGCATGGTAGTAAAGCATGAGTATCTTTCCACTCGGGTGGAGCAGGTCCGGCGTTTTGCCGAAAGGCTTGCCAGTGACGGTATCCCGGTGCTCAAGCCCGCGGGTGGACACGCTGTCTATTTGGATGTGGATCGGTTTTTTGACGGCGTGTCCGTTCGTGATTGTGACTACCCCGGAGTGGCGCTGGTGGCGTTGCTGCTTATTGCCGGACACCGATTATGTGAGTTGGGTGTCTACGCCTTTGAACTTGAGGATCTGCCACCGCCGCGCAATAACTTCGTCCGGGCAGCGGTGCCTCGGCTTGCTTATGAGGATCAGGACCTTTTTGCCTGTGGAGAGGTGGTCCGACTGCTCTATGAGCAACGGGAGCGAATTCCCAAGGTAGAAGTGGTTTACGGCGCCGGACTGCCGCTGCGCCATTTCAAGAGCCGATTTCGGTTTGTCTGAACTGATGCGGGTCGGATTCTATCAGTTTGCCCCCATGCTCAGAGCGATGGAGGAAAATTTGAACCGGATCTTTGATCGGTTGAAGGGAGTAAACGCTGATCTGATTGTGCTGCCGGAGTTATGTTTAAGCGGATATCTGTTTACCAGCCGGGAGGAGCTTGCCCGCTATGCCCTTAAGTTGCCGGATGCACCAGTCTGCAGCCGGCTGGCTAACTTCTGTGCGGAGAAAAACCTCAGTCTGGTGCTCGGTGCCGCCGAGAAGGCTGGTACCTGTATTTTCAACTCCGCCCTGCTTTTTACCCCCAACGGTTCAATTCATGTGTATAGGAAGGTGCATCTGTTTAATGATGAAAAAGACATCTTTGACCCTGGAGATTTACCTTTTCCGGTATTCAGGATTGGCACTGTAACCGTGGGGATGTTGGTCTGCTTTGATTACTTTTTTCCTGAGAGCGCCCGTTCGCTCGTGCTGCGGGGTGCACAGATTGTCTGCCATCCGGCAAATCTGGTGCTGAATTATGCCCAGTCAATGACCATCACTCGGGCGCAGGAGAACCGGGTCTTCTGGATTTTAGCCAACCGCACTGGCACCGAGGTGTTGGGCAGCCGGGTAATGAATTTTACCGGTCAGAGTCAGGTTATCAGTCCGGAAGGAACAGTGCTTGCGCGTGCCAATGCTGAAAGTGAGGAGCTGCAGATTGTGGATATTAATCCCGCATCGGCACTGAATAAGACGGTTACCCCGCGCAATGATCTGATAGCTGACCGCCGACCCGGACTCTATTTTTACGGAGCAGGATGAACGACCGTGCCGATGAAGAGAATAGTGCCGGTCGTATTGTCCTGAATCAGAAACAGAAAGGGCCGGTTGAAAACCAGTTTGAAAGTGTTTATCGGAATTGCGGTCATCACCATTTCCACTGAGGTCACCGCTGCAGCTTCGGTTCCTTCCTCATTAACCTCGATGAAGCTTTTGTGTTTGACATCACCGATTGCCAGCCGCGGCTGGGAACACATCGCGGAAAAGTCGGCCCGGTTGAGGTCAAAAGCCAGTCCCATACCCAGCCGGCTCAGTGCCGGTTTCAGGCTCTGTTCATACTCCATCCGGAAGCGCGGCAGGGCAATCTCTCCCTGGCGGGAGGTAAACTGAGCACGCCAGGTAGCCCAGTTCTCGGGTGTGAGCTGTTTGAGCAGTGCCGGCAGGCCCGTTTTTTCTTCCGGCAGTAGTAGAAACATGCTGATTTTGCCCTGACCGTAGGGCAGTTCCACCGCTTCAAAGCCGGCGCTGGCAAAATAACTGAACTTTCCGGATCGGTGCATCATCTGGACTTTGACCGTGCGATTGTCCGGCAGATAGAAGCTGTCTTCGGCGGTCAGCTGGGGGGCAAAGGGCTGCTGCCACTTGCCCTTGAAATAGACCGCATTGATCAGCAACAGTGCATGTTCGGGGTTGATCCGACTGATGATGGAGCGGATTTTGTCATGAGTTTTGCGGCTGACCCAGCTGTTGATTCGGCTGGCGGCATCGGGTGAATTGAAGTCAAAGGTGAACAGTTCGGCTGAGTAGAAGTGCTGCAGGTACTGTTGGAAGGCAGGTTTGAAGGCAATCCCCTGCCGTGCCCAGATTGAATTCGCAATTTCCAGTGTTACATTCTGACGGGTGGTAATGAGGGAATCGAGAAGGTTTTTCTCCCCCGGGTTGAGCGCCTCGGTCCGGATACCGGATAATGACAGTGTCTTCAGTATCACATTCTTTGTCTCGCCCGCAGCGCCGCTTGCAGTCATCGTCAGTGCGGTGGCAATTGAATAGGGGGAGATGAGCAGATTTTCCGCCGGCTGGGCAGTGACAAGTTCATTCACCAGGGCAAAGCCAAACCGGTTTTTAGCTGCAGCTAACAGCTCTGGTGCAACCGCAGGGGTGGCACCGCGCAGCGGGGAGCTGAAAAGTGAAAGCAGTAATAAAATGTACATAGTAAAACAATATGAAGTCTTAAACCGGCAAGTCAAATCCATACTAACATCATAGATAGGATTGACGAGCTTGACTCGCCGATTGCGCCAGTTATTATTTAAATTCAGCATCAAATTAAACAAAAGAAAGGTGGTATCAGTTATGGAGCACAATATGGAAAATTATGAAGAGACCTATCGCAGCTTCAAATGGGAAATTCCTGAATTCTACAACTTCGCCTATGATACCGTGGACTCCTGGGCAGAGAAGGATCGGACGAAGCTGGCGCTGATCTCGGTTGCCGATGATCCGAAGGTCGCCAAGAAGCACACCTTTTGGGAGCTGAGCCGGCTGTCCAACCGGTTTGCCAATGTGCTGATGGCAGCCGGTGCAAAACCGGGAGACCGGCTGCTGGTACTTCTGCCTCGGATTCCAGAGTGGTATGTGGCGGTGCTCGGTGCAATGAAAGCCGGTGTCGTTTTCATGCCGACGCCAACGCTGTCAATGCCCAAGGATATTGAATACCGGCTTAACAGTTCCGGTGCCGCCTTTGCGATCACCGACACTGATAATTCCTTCAAGATCAGAGATATTCAGCAGAACTGTCCGAATCTGAAGGCGGTGTTTATCGTCGGCGGGAACCAGGAAGGCTGGATCAGCTATGATGAGGAGATGGAGAAGGTACCGCCCGAGGTCAAGGAGAGAATCCGGACACGGACAACCGATCCGTTGCTTATCTACTTCACCTCCGGTACGGTCGGTTATCCGAAGATGGTTGAGCACACCCATGCCTACCCGCTTGCCCACATCATCACCGCCAAATTTGTTCATGACCTCCAGCCCAATGATATCCACTGGACAATCGCCGATACCGGCTGGGCAAAGACCGCCTGGGGCAAGCTTTTCGGGCAGTGGATCATCGGTTGTACCGTGCTTCAGCGCAATCCGAAGGGCAGGTTTAATCCGAAGGCGGCACTGGAGGTGCTGGAACGCTACGGCGTAACCACATTCTGTGCACCACCGACTGCTTACCGGCTTTTGATCCTTGAGGATCTGAAGAAATACCGGCTGAGTCTGCGGCATTGCGTTTCTGCTGGTGAGCCGCTGAATCCGGAGGTCATCCGGGCATGGGAGGCAGGAACCGGACTTAAGATTTATGATTTTTACGGTCAGACTGAGACGGTGGCGTTGCTGGCTAATTACCCCTGTCTGCCGATCAGGGAAGGTTCAATGGGCAAGCCGACACCGGGACATTATGTGGCGATTGTCGATGATGAAGGTAATGAATTGCCCGCGGGCGAGGAGGGACATATTGCGATCCGGATCAAGCCGTTTCGTCCTCCGGGAATCTTCAAGGGCTATCTGAATCAGCCCGATGCTAATCAGGCGGCATTCCGAGGTGACTGGTACTACACCGGCGACAAGGCATACAAGGATGAGGATGGCTATTTCTGGTTTGTCGGTCGGGCGGATGATGTGATCAAGGCATCCGGTTACCGGATCGGGCCGTTCGAGGTGGAGTCGGCACTGATTGAACATCCCGCGGTCCAGGAGTCGGCGGTCATCGGCAAACCGGATCCGGTGCGTGGTGAAATTGTCAAGGCTTTTGTCATCCTCAAGCCCGGTTACGAGCCATCTGAACAGTTGGTAAAGGAGCTGCAGGAGCATTGCAAAAGGGTGACCGCACCCTACAAGTATCCGCGCGAGATTGAATTTGTGAAAGAGCTGCCTAAGACGATTAGCGGCAAGATCCGCCGGGGCGAACTGCGGCGGATGGAGCTGGCACGGCTGGCAGCCGTTCGGGAGCAGAAGCAGCAGTAACCGCATAATCCCGGTTCGGGTTAACCATATATAAACTTGACCTGAACCGGGTTTGGTTTATGCTCAATTATGGCCGGTTCCGGGCTGGCGTTACTTATTCTGCTCGTCTGCGCTCTTGTTTTCGCTGTTCTCGTGCTGGTTTTGTTCCAGTTGCGGCGTCCCAGGGATACTGAGCCGGCGGCTGCGACATTACTGCTCCAGCAGATTGAAACGGCTCGTCAGGAGCAGACTCGAGCACTGGAGGCAAATACCCAGCTGCTGAATCAGCGGCTGGCAGAGATACAACAGGTGCTGCTGGAGAGCACAAATGCGGTCGGGGCGCGGCTCGACAATACTGCCCAGCTGAGTGGCGAGTTGAACCGTAGGCTGGGTGAGTTGGCAGCAGCAGCGCAGAATATTCTGGATGTGGGCAGGAATCTGACTTCGCTGCAGGATATTCTGCGCGCACCCAAACCAAGAGGCGTCCTGGGTGAATTTTTTCTGGGCAATATTCTCCAGGAGATGGTGCCGAACAATTATGAACTGCAGTATCGCTTCCGTAGTGGTGAGAAGGTAGATGCGGTAGTCCGGCTGGGGAAACGACTGGTGCCGATTGACGCCAAGTTTCCGCTTGAGGATTTTCAGCGGCTGCTGGCTGCCGGCGACGAGAATGAACGGTTGACACTCCGGCGGCATTTTTTGCAACGGGTGAAAAAACACATCGATGCCATCGCCCAGAAATACATTCTGCCGGATGAAGAAACTTTTGATTTTGCGCTGATGTACATCCCGGCAGAGAATGTTTACTATGAACTCATCGTTACCTCTCCGAATCAGGATGAGGGTATTATGAACTATGCGTTTGCCCGCAGGGTCATCCCGGTGTCCCCTGGAACAATTTATGCTTACCTGCAGGCAATAGTACTCGGTCTGCGGGGGATGCAGGTTGAGCGGCAGGCACAGGAGATACTCGCCCAGCTGGGCCGGCTGCAGTCTGACCTCAGCCGGTTTCAGGAAAAGTTTCAGGTTCTGGGTAAGCATCTGACTGATGCCCATAACCGCTATGAGGAGGCGGCACGGGAACTGGAGCGTCTGACCGCGCGGCTGGCATCGGCTGTGCCGGTTGCCGGTCCTGAATCTGAAGGCGGGAGGAATTGAATCGGGAGGTCAGGATGAAATATCGCGGTTGTTTGATTTCAGTCGCCCTGATGCTGAACCTGACATCAGGTGGCTGGCAGCAGTTAGGTCCTGAGGGGGTCAGTGTTCGGGCAATGAGCAATGTTCCCGGGTACCCGGATGAGCTGTTTATCATCACGGGCGGGTTTCCGAGTTACATTTGCTGGAGTGGCAATACGGGGCAGACCTGGACCGTTCGCGAGACAATACCCGACCAGCTGCGTGCGTTGGTGGTCAACCCCCGGGATGTGAGAATAATGTACGCTGGTGGTGAAAATGGAAGAGTTTATCGCAGTACTAACAGCGGTTACAGCTGGTCGATTGTCGCCACTTTGCCGTCCGGGGTGCAGATTCAGCAGCTGGCGGTGAATAGTGAGAACGGTGCGGAGATCTGGGCGCTGGCAGAAATTGAGGCAGGAGATTCTGTTGGGCTCGGGTTTTTCCGTTCTACTGATGGCGGTGCAAACTGGCAGGGCAGGGGTGTTGTCTGGTCATATGCGGTTCGGGCTCGGGCATTGGTGGTGGCACCGGGAGATTCGGGGTTGGCATTAATCGGTGGTTCGGTCGCTAATCGGGCACGGCTGTTTCTGACCGCTGATGGTGGGTCCAGTTGGGCAGACCGTTCAGCCGGCATTTCGGGTAACTGTGTTTACGGCGGTGCCTTTGTTCCAACCGGCAGCAGTGTGATTGTCTGTGCCACCGATTCTGGAATTTTCCGGTCTACTGATCTTGGGGTTACCTGGACTAGAAGGCTCAGCTCTCCGGCATATTCCATTGTCTTTGCGCCTTTATCACCATATTACGGATATGCGGGTGGCGAAAATCTGGTTTTCCGTTCAACTGATCTCGGCCTCAACTGGCGGAGCGATACTGTTAGCTCATTCACCGGCACCGGAACCCGTTTTATTGCTGTTAACCCCAACAGTCCGCTGGAACTTTATGCCGGTAATGGTTTCGGGGTATTCTACAGTTATAATGGTGGTTACAACTGGATCAACCGTTCATCCGGTTTTCGGCAGCTGGATGTATCGTTTTTGAAATTTTACCGGCCAGAAACTTTGTTTGCGGGAATTACCGGCTACGGGATTGTCCGTTCAACCGATGGCGGTCAGGGCTGGCGGCTCTGGGGCAGGATGTTTCCCGGCAGCGGCTGGGTACGGGGGCTGGCGGTGAATCCGCGGCATCCTGATACTGTGATCTGCATAACCGGCTGGGACAGCAAGCTCCATCTGACGATCGATCGGGGCGACTCCTGGGAAACTTTTACCGTTGTCAACCATTTTGAACCGATGGGTGTTGATTATCATCCCCGCGGACCGGATACGGTTTATATCTGGGGAGGAAAACGGGATTCGGTTTCCGGACCGCTCCGGTTTGCAATTTACCGCTCAATTGACCGGGGACAGCACTGGAGCCCGGTGCTGGTCCGGAATGAAGGCTGGTGTCAGGGGATGATATTTTCCGGCACCGGAGATACGCTAATCGTCTACGGCAGGGATGGAGGCGGTCCTGCGGTTCTGCGTTCAACCGACCGGGGCAGGAACTGGACTTCCCTGACCAGCGGTATCAGTGGTGCTTATGTTGCCGACCTTAAGCTTGTTCCGGGGAGTTCGGAGCAGTGGTTGTGTGCAACACCGGCTGGTGTATTTCGGACTCAGAATTCCGGTTCCTACTGGTACCGACTCGGCCTTCAGGGCGTGACCTGTGTGCTCCCGGATACTATAAATCCGAATGTCATATGGGCAGGAACCGATACCCAGGGGTTCTATTATACCACTAATCAAGGGGTCAGCTGGTGGCGGGATACTCTGGGCATTGCCGGGCGAGCAGTTTCGTTTCTGGTTTTCAGTCCGTTCCGGCGCAGTGCAGTCTATGCTGGGATTACAGGTCACAGCCTCCTGGGGGAAAATGTAATTGATATCGGCGAAACGGGGCCGGGGCGGTTCCCTGAGATTGAGCCGGTGGTGCTGCCAACAGTTGTCCGGAGAACCTGCCGGATTTTCGTCCTTCCCGGGACCGAGCGAATTGAGGTTTTTGATCCTGCGGGCAGGAAAAGGGTTGAGATTGCGGTCTCGGAACAAACAGAAGTTAGCTGGCCTATTCCCGGAGAGCTGAATCCGGGTGTTTACCTCATGGTGCTTAAGGGTGCACAGGAAAGAATGGTACGAAAGGTTTTGTTCCTGCCGTGACAAAGTTGACAGGGAAGCCGGTTTTCGTTATGCTAATGAACTGCAAACAAGGAGTTGAAAATTGGTCAGAATACGGCTTACACGACTGGGGGCTCGAAATAATCCGGTGTATCGGGTGGTCGCAATTGACTCCCGGCGGGCACGCGACAGCCAATACCTGGAGGCGTTAGGGCATTATGACCCGCGCCGCAAGGTGTTAAAGCTTAATCTCGCACGGGTTGATTACTGGTTGTCAGTTGGTGCTCAACCTTCAAACACCGTGAACAGGTTAATCAAGCGTTACCGTCAAACTGTTCCGGTGGTGCAGTCTTCAACAGCACCGGAACAGCCACCCCTCTCCCCGAAGACAGTCGGGGATACGGATGTTGAGCCGGAGCAGATTGAGGGGTCTGCTCCACACAAACCTGAGTCGGCAAACTAAAAAGGAGGAACGATGAAGGAACTGATCGAACACATCGCGAAAGCACTCGTTGACCATCCTGACAAGGTTGAGGTCAAGGAGATCGCCGGCGAAAAAACCCTGATTTACGAACTGCGCGTCGGACAGGGTGACCTGGGTAAGGTCATCGGCAAGGAAGGCAGGACCGCGAAGTCCATTCGCGCGATCATCTCCGCGGCCGCGATGAAGCAGGGTAAGCGGGCGCAGCTCGAAATCCTCGAGTAGTCGCTACTGCTGACCCAGGTCCGCAGCCAAGGGCAGGTAACGGTGCGAATCGATATTGTAACCATTTTTCCTGAGTTTTTTGTCGGCCCGTTTGATTGCGGGCCGACTCGAATTGCCCGGGAAAAGGGGGTGCTGGATATTGGGATTGTTAATCCCCGAGATTTCACCACCGACCTGCACCGCACCGTGGACGATTACCCGTTCGGGGGGGGTGCCGGTATGGTGATGAAACCGGAGCCGATTTTCCTTGCGGTTGAAAGCATCAAAAAGCCTGAATCACAGGTGATTCTGCTCTCACCGCAGGGAGTGCGGTTCGACCAGCACATCGCGCACCAGTTTTGTAGTCTGCCTCACCTGATTCTGATCTGCGGACGGTATAAAGGGGTAGACGAGCGCGTCCGGCTGCTGCTGATTGACCAGGAAGTGTCAATCGGCGATTATGTGCTCGCCGGAGGAGAGGCTGCGGCAGTGGTGATGATTGAAGCCATTGCCCGGCTTCTCCCCGGCGCGGTCGGCGATGAGGATTCAGTTGCTACCGATTCCTTTGAAAACGGTCTTCTGGATGCACCGGTCTATACCCGGCCGCGGGAATTCCGGGGGGTAAGCGTTCCGGAAGTGCTGATCTCGGGGAATCACGGTGCGGTGGCAAAATGGCGCCGCCAGCAGGCGCTCCTGAATACCGCCCGGCGCCGGCCGGAACTGCTGCGCAGTGTGTTGTTGAGTGCTGAAGATCGTGATTTTCTCCTGCGGGAACTGGGCGAGCTGCCGGCAGAGATTAAAGACGGTGAATGCGGCGGTGAAATCCAGAAGGTTTTTGAGAAGATTTGAAAAGGAGTTGAGTTCATGGCACAGAAGATTAAGGAGAAAAAAGTAAATTCCAGCGGCAATTCGCCTGCCAGGGTGGTAACACCGGAACCGGGGGATCTGGTGGATGTTCACATCCGGATCCGGGAGGGTGATAAGGAACGGATTCAGGTTTTTCGGGGCTATGTGATTGCAGTCCGGGGCAAGGGTGCAGGCAGGACATTCACCGTGCGCCGGGTAAGTCAGGGGATCGGAATCGAACGGATATTCCCGGTGCAGGCGCCGGTTATTGCCGGAATTGAGGTCCGGCGCAAGAGCCGGGTCCGCCGGGCAAAGCTGTATTATCTGCGCGAAAAGACCGGTCGCGAGGCGGTATTGAAGGAACTCAAAGCCGGTGCGCAATCTGGACCCCAAGCTGGCGAAGTTTAGTGCCCTGGTTTGTGGAGTTGATGAAGTAGGCCGGGGCGCAATCGCGGGTCCAGTTGTGGCAGCAGCCGTGGTGCTGCCGAAGGGCACTTCAATTCGTGGTGTTGATGACTCCAAAAAGTTGACACCGCGACAGCGGGAGCTTCTGGTGCCGCTGATCCGGGCAAAAGCTGTGGCAATCGGTATCGGTGCGGTCAGTCAGCAGGTGATTGAGCGGACCGACATCGCCCGGGCGACATTTCAGGCAATGAGGCTGGCTGTGGCGAGGGCGTTAAAACGGCTTGCTCCTGAGTGCCGGAATCAGGTGCTGGTGCTCGCCGATGGCTGGGAAATACCCGGGCTGGAGTTACCCTGTATTGGAGTTGTTAACGGTGATGCCCGGAGCGCGGTAATTGCCTCTGCATCAGTTATCGCCAAGGTTTACCGGGACAGCCTGATGTGCCGGTATGATCTCCGTTATCCGGGATACGGGTTTGCCCGGCACAAGGGGTATGGAACCCCGTTTCATATTGCCGCGCTTAAGAGGTTGGGGGTTGCACCAGTTCACCGTCAAAGCTTTGAGCCGGTCCGAAGTCTGATGCATCCGGACAGCAGTGGACCGCAATTTCTGCGGGAAAAGTTCGAGGCACCAGGATTCTGATATTATACATGCACAGCCGGGAACTGGGCAGAAAGGGGGAGATTGCGGCACAGGAGTTTCTGAAAAGGCGTGGCTACCGGATTCTGGCAACCAATTACCGGTGTCGGTTCGGTGAAATTGATATTGTGAGTGAGAGTGATGGCACGGTTGTGTTTGTTGAGGTCAAGACCAGGAGTTCAGACCGCTTTGGTCAGCCCGCCGAGGCGGTGACCCGATCCAAGCGCGCCCGGCTTTACCGGCTGGCACAGGAGTTTCTCCTGAGGCACAACTTGGCGGATGTGCCGGTCCGTTTTGATGTGCTGAGTATAAATCGGGCCGGCAGGAATATGGAGATTGAGCATCTGGAAGGGGCTTTCTGATGCTGGCGCGGGTGCTTTCCAGTTCGGTGTTCGGGGTGGACGGTTATCTGGTGACGGTGGAGGTGGATATTGCCTACGGTTTGCCGGTATTTAATATTGTCGGGCTGCCGGATGCGGCGGTTAAGGAGTCTCAGCACCGGGTGCAGGCGGCAATCAAGAATTCCGGGCTGGCATTTCCGAACCGGCGGATTACCGTAAACCTGGCGCCGGCAGACATCAAGAAGGAGGGTCCGACTTTTGATTTGCCGATTGCGGTTGGAATAATTGCGGCCGCGGGCGGGATTGGTGCCGGTGCACTTGACGGTTTTGTGCTGACCGGGGAGCTTTCGCTTGACGGCTCGGTCCGGCCGGTCAAGGGAGTGGTTTCCATGGCACTGGCTGCGCGCACAGCACAGGTCCGCGGTCTGATAGTCCCCGCGGCGAATGGGTTGGAGGCGGGTCTGGTGCCGGAGTTAACGGTTTACGGAGTAGAATCGCTGGTCCAGACACTCAACTTTATTAATGGAATCGAAAAATTGGAGCCGGTGCGAACCGATGCCCGTCGGCTTTTTGAGCAGGCGCGGGATGCCGGGATTGATTTTTCTGAGGTGCACGGTCATGAACATGCGAAACGGGCGCTGGAGGTGGCGGCAGCAGGAGGGCACAATGTGCTGATGACCGGACCGCCGGGCAGTGGCAAGACGATGCTTGCTCGGCGTCTCCCGACGATCATGCCGCCGCTGACTCTGGATGAGGCGCTGGAGGCGACCCGGATTCATTCTGTTGCCGGAACTCTGCCGGCGGAGGTGCCGATTGTCGCGGTCCGGCCGTTCCGGTCACCCCACCATAATGTGTCCGAAGCCGGGATGATTGGTGGCGGCACATTTCCCCGTCCTGGTGAGGCGTCTCTGGCACACAACGGGGTGCTTTTCCTTGATGAGCTGCCGGAGTTCCGGCGGGATGTACTGGAGGCACTGCGCCAGCCACTGGAGGATGGTGAGGTGACGATCGGCCGGGCGCGCTCAACTTTGACCTTTCCGGCGCGGTTCATGCTCGTCGGCGCAATGAATCCTTGTCCGTGCGGATTTTTCGGTGATCCGAAGCATGCCTGCACCTGTACCCCGCAGAAGATTCGGCGCTACCGGAGTCGGATCTCCGGACCGCTGCTCGACCGGATTGACATTCATATTGAGGTCCCGGCACTGCGCTATGCGGATGTGGCCGACAAAAAGCCGGCAGAGAGTTCAGCAAAGGTCCGGGAACGGGTATTGAAGGCAAGGGAGGTTCAGCTTGCCCGTTTCGGCAGTCTGAAACTCCGGCGCCCGGTTTACTGCAATGCTCAGATGACACCGGCGCTCATCCGTCGGTTCTGTCCGTTGACCAGAGAGGGGGAGGAGGTGGTGCGCACCGCCATCGACCACTACGGCCTGTCCACCCGTGCCTATCACCGGGTACTGAAGGTGGCACGTACCATTGCCGACCTTGAAGGCCGGGAACAGATTGAGTCCCAGCATCTGACCGAGGCGGTGCAGTATCGGAGTTTTGATCGTAATGTCTGGTAAGGAAAGGGGTGTTTAATGATTAAACTTGCTCAGCAGATTGACAGCCGGCAGGCACGCGTGGCAGTGATCGGCATCGGTTATGTCGGTCTGCCGCTGGCGGTGGAGATCGCCCGTGCTGGCTACCATACGCTCGGAATCGATGTGGATGAAAACAAGGTCCAGGCGGTCAGGCAGGGTAAAAGTTATATCGGTGATGTGCCGGCAGAGGATATTGCCGAGCTGGTCAAAGCCGGCAGGCTGAAGGCGACCACCGATTACCGGCAGTGTAAAGAGTGTGAAATCATCAACATCTGCGTTCCGACGCCGTTTACCGCCACCAAGGATCCGGATGTTTCATATATTGTTAAGGCGGGGAAGCTGGTGGCAGATAATCTGAAACCGGGGCAGCTGATCATTCTCCGCAGCACCACCTACCCGGAGACTACCGAAAAGGTGCTTCTGCCGATTCTGGAGCAGACCGGGCTGAAGGTCGGACGCGACTTTTTCCTCTCCTTTGCACCGGAGCGGATTGACCCGGGCAACAAGAAATGGACGATCCGGACGACGCCGGTAGTGATTGGCGGAGTAACGAAAAAATGCACCGAGCTTTCCTGCCGTTTTTATGAAAAAATTGTTGACCGGGTTGTACCGGTCTCTTCGCCCCGGGTCGCAGAGATGTCCAAGCTCCTGGAGAACATCTTCCGGAGTGTGAATATTGCACTGGTCAATGAGCTGGCACGGATGTGCGACCGCATGGGCAACATCGATATTTGGGAGGTAATTAATGCGGCGGCGACCAAGCCGTTCGGTTATATGCCCTTTTACCCCGGTCCGGGAATCGGCGGCCACTGCATTCTCATTGATCCGTATTACCTTGCCTGGAAGGCACGGGAGTATGATTTCCATTCCAACTTCATTGAACTGGCGGCGGAGACCAATGAGGCGATGCCATTTTTTGTTGTTGACCGGATTTTGGAGGTCTTGGGCATTAATGGTGTGCCGGCACGAAATGCCCGGATTCTGATCATCGGCGCCGCCTTCAAACGGGATGTGGATGACACCCGCCATTCCCCGGCAATCAAGGTGATGGAGCTGCTTTTGGGCAAGGTGCGCCGGATTGAATATGTCGATCCGTATGTGCCGGAGATCGAAATTGCCGGCAGAAAATTCCGGGCGCAGAAGCTGACACCAGCGCTGCTGCGGGCAGCCGACTGTGTGGTGATTCTGACCGATCACACCTGCCTGGACTATAATCTGATTCTGCAGGAGAGCCGGCTCATTGTTGACACCAGAAATGCGATCAAGCACCGGAGGGTAAGAAAGCTTTATACACTGGGCTGCCGGGTTAAGGGTTAACGCCGGCTGCCCAGGCGGTAATAAAACTGACGATTTCCGGCAATGCCTGCTGGATTGCGGGCGAGAGTTCGGTGCCCTCCCTGTTGTTCGAGGGGTTGATTCCCAGAAGGTAAATCTCCGCGCCGGTTTCGTCGGCAAGCAGTTCGGCGATCAGATTGAGCGGCGGGGTATGGGTGGAAAAGCCACTTACTTCCAGTTGGTCAAATTCAGAACGGTCAAACAGCCGGAATTCGCCCGGTTCGCCACTGAACCGGCAGGCGTCAACAAAAAGGAGACGATCGGGTCGGGCTTCAATCACCGGTCCGAGATAGTTTTCCGGAACCGTCCGGGCATCAATGATTACGACCTCGGGCAGGTTTTTCTCTTTAAGCATTTCGGCAATACGGCTGCCAACTCCGTCATCGCCCCGTTCCGGATTACCGACAGTTATGATTACTGTCCTCAACCTTTTCTCTGCCGGTTTTTCAGAGCTTTGGCTTCCCGGACATAACTGCCGAGCCAGGGGACCTGGGAGGCGTAGCACTCCAAAGCAATGATCCGGTCGGCATAATGGACCGCACTGTCGGCGACACCCAAACCCTGCCAGGCGTATGCCAGCTTGAGCCAGTTTTCGGTCAGGCCGTAGCGGTTATCAGGAAATGTCTGGCGGATGTCGACATCAAGTTCCCTGCCGAGCGCAATCGCTTGCCGGTAATCACCTTTTGCCAGATAGACATCGCGCAGAAGCCTTCGTGCTGAGCGGTTGCCGGGATAGCGCCGGAGCAGATGTTGGCAGTAGCGGATTGCGGCAGGGTAGTTTCGATCCTCCTTGTGCATGAATCCGAGCATGAACTCTGCCATCGGCTGGAGCAAATCTGCCTGAAGTCGTGCCGCCTCCATTTGCCGGTATGCCCGTTCCCGAGAGCCGAGCAGGCCGAGCCTGAAGCAGTAGCGGTCAGCGGTTGCCTTGAAATACTCAATCACCGCCAGACCGAACCAGGCATCGTGGAGTTGCGGGTCAAGCGCCAGCGCCCGTTTCAGATGGGAGGGGACTTTGAGCATGGTCCTGAAGGCGTCAAACTTCCGGTTCTGCCAGGAGAGGAGGTTTGCCCGGTTGAGCAGGGCAAGACCGAGATAGAGATGGGCTGATGCATCCTGCTTATTCTCTTGGAGCCGGCACCGGCAGGCGTCAAGCACCTGCTCGGTGCAGTGCTCAAACGAGTCAACCAGTGCGGTATTGCCCGAGTCATAAATCAGCAACTGGAGCAGACACGCCTGCCAGAACAGTCCGGCAAGCCGGGTAGCAGGGTACTGTTTCAGCAGTTCCACCTTCTCCCGGGCAGTCCGATAAAGCTGGCGATAGGACAAATCCCGGGCAAAAATGATTGATTCTCTGATTCCTGCCGGCTGCTGAGCGTTGAGCACTGCCAGCAGAACGAATTTAACGCAGAGCAACCGCCTCAATTTCCACCATTGCACCCTTGGGCAGGGCTGAGACCTGCACTGTGGAGCGGGCAGGATAAGGCTCCTGGAAATACCGGGCATAGACCGCATTCACCCGGGCAAACTGATTCATATCGGTGATAAAGATCAGAGTTTTGATTACCCGGTCCAGACCGCTGCCTGCCACCTCCAGCACCGCGGCGAGGTTTTTCAGCGCCTGCTCCACCTCGGCCTCAATGCCACCCGGAACGAGCTCGCCGGTCTTGGGGTCAATGCCGAGCTGACCTGAGGTCCAGACAAATTCACCGGCAATTACCGCCGGACTGTATGGTCCGACCGGCTTCGGTGCCTTTTCGGAGTGAACCGTCTGTTTCATAACTTCTCCTTTCAGCAGCCGTAGTAAAGGTTGAACTCCCAGGGATGGGGGCGCCGGGCGATCGCCTCGGCTTCAATCCGCTTCAAATCAATCCACTTGCGGATCGTCTCCTCAGTGAATACTCCGGGCTCGGTCAGAAACTGGTGGTCATTTTCCAGCTCCCGAAGTGCCTGCATCAGATCTGAGGGAACCGGAGTACTGCGGGAGCGCATTTCCTCGGTACCGCCCCGGACAGACTGCGGCAGACCCGGGTCAAGCCTTTTTCTGATGCCATCAAGTCCGGCAAGGAGAATCGCCGCCAGCGCTAGATAGGGGTTGGTGGTGGCATCCGGAACCCGGTATTCGATTGCCATCTTTTCCGGTTTGCGAATATAACCCGGAATCCGGATCGCTGCGGTCCGGTTGGCGATGGAGAAGAATGCCTCGGTGGGTGCCTCATACCCGGGCACGAGCCGGCGGTAGGAGTTAGTTGAAGGGTTGGTCAGGGCGCAGAGTGCAGGCACATGTTCAAGGATACCGCCAATATAATGGAGCGCCAGCCGGCTCAGCCCGGTCCGGCTCTTCCGGTCGCCAAACAGTGATACCCCATTTTTTGCCAGATACTGGTGGATATGCATTCCGGAGCCGGGTTCATTATAAATCGGCTTGGGCATAAAGGTGGCGGTTCTGCCCTGCCGGAATGCCAGATTGCGGATCAGATACTTGGTCAGAATGATGGCATCACCGGCACGGGATGCCGTTAGATAACCGGGTTCAATCTCAATCTGCGCAAACCTGCCCCCTTCATGATGGTGATATTTGACCGGGATGCCACAGCGGTTCATCAGGCAGACGAGCTGGCTGCGGAACTCCTGACTGCGGTCAAAGGGCGGGGCGACATGATAGGCAGAACCCTTGAACAGGGCGGTGCCGGTCTGGTCGTCATGCTTGAGCTCCTCACTTGTTAGCCGGTAGACCGCCGAGCTCTCATCGGTCCAGAACTCGGCTGAGGTGAAGAGATAGAACTCAAATTCGGGCAGAAACATGATTTCATCACAGCCGGTCGCTTTTTTCACGGTGCTCACCGCCTTCTGCAGGATATAACGCGGGTCATGCTCATAACGTTGGCTGGTCTGCGGATGATAGATTTCGGCAAACATCGAGATGGTCGGTTCACTGGTAAAGGGTTCGACAATTGCGGTCTCCAGGTCCGGCTTGAGAATCATATCTCCGGATTCCACCTTGCCAAACCCGGCGACAGATGAGCTGTCAAATCCGACTCCGTTCTCCACTGCCGACTTCAGGTTTTCTGCCGGAATGGTCACATGGCGCAGTCTGCCCCAGAGGTCACAGTATTTGATGTCAATGAACTTCACCCTGAGTTCAGGTCCGGTTATTTTTCCCTTCTTTTGCATGTTAATAGCATGCCTGAAAACCGGCCGGTGTCAACTTCATCAGGCTGATGTCCGGCTGTAACCATCCTGCGTTCTGGGGAGATACTCCCCGGTTTCGGGCACGGTAGGGGGAACTGCCCCCCGGGCGGACTTCAGCTGGGCGAAAAATCCGCATCTATAAGACAATCAATGAGTTGCGATTTGCGGACTTTAACTGGGATGTTATTTTTGTGCCCGGCAGGACTCTAAATAGAGAAAAAATGTGAAGGCGGGTCTGTAAGCCGGGTTCTGTACCCCTTGCGGGACGACGGTCATTTCTCTGGGGCTGACAGTTGCCCGTCAGCCTCAAGCAACCTACCCGGGAATCAGGCGGACCGGGCAAGTCCTCTTCCCTGTTGGTCTTGCACCAGGCAGGGTTTGTCCATCCGGCATGTCACCATGCCGGATAGTGCGCTCTTACCGCACTATTTCACCCTTACCTGCACCGGCAACCTAAACCGGTGCAGGCGGTGTTGTTTCTGTGACACTTTCCGTCGGTATGCGGTCACCCGCATACCGCCTCGCGCTTAACGAGTGCCTTGCCCTGTGGTGCCCGGACTTTCCTCCCCGGAAAAATCCGGGGCGACCGTCCGACCCGCCTTCGCCTAATTATATAATGACGCATTTATCTGGCAACCGGTTGCAGCAGGGTGAAATAATGAAACTGGTTTAGGTCATCATGGTTGACGATGTCAAATCCGGTCCGGTGTGCCAGTTTGAAAAGCTCACCCGGGTCCAGCCGATCCTTCTCCGGCGGTCCCGGGGGTGGTTGGAGCTTGTGCCATTCAACCACGAGCAGTCTGCCATCCGGTTTGAGTAGACGCCGGGCTTCCCTAAGTGCAGCTGGGGGTTCGGCAATTTCGTGCAGCACCAGCGCCATCAGGATCCGGTCCGCGCTTTTGTCCGGCAGGGGTATCTGCACCGCATCCGCAATCAGGGTCCGGACCTGTGCCTGCGAGCGGGGCAGGTTTTTCTTGAGCTCTTCAAGCATCACCGGTGAGATGTCAATTGCGATCAGCCTGCCATGCGTACCCAGCTGCCGGAGCAGGGCACGGGCAAAGTAGCCGACCCCGGCGCCGATATCCAGCACTGTATTGTCAGGTGCGATATCCAGTTGCCGGACAATCCGGGCTGCGGGCAGCCTTTTCCGGCGCCCCAGTGCCAGCAGATGGTGTCGCTTTGCCGGATTGAAGCGGTGGGGCATTTTACTGCTGCCGGAGCTCCTGGAGGGCGTTCAGCACCGCCTGAACGATCAGTTCAGTGGGCACCGCCTCATAGGTCCTGCTCCCCAGCTCCACGGTCCGGCATTGAGCAGAACCGCAAACATCACAGCACAGGCTCTGTCCGGTTGTGGCAGCAAGCCAGGATTCCAGCGGTCTGTTGTTGATGAGAATCCGGTTGGAGCGCAGCGGGTTCTGTTTGAATTCTTCCAGCGTCAGCACCCGTTGCTCAACGCTCAGTTCCACACCTGCCTGACTGAGTACCGGTTTCAGCAGGGCAACCGCCTGCTCCAGCTCCTCGCCGGTTGAGCTGCAGCGGGGACAGGTGCGATTGTCCTCAACCAGCCGTTCCCAGATGATGGTGATTTTTCGGTCCATTAAAACATTTTAACCAATGTCAGATCGAAGGCAACTGTATCACCCGGCTTGATTATTAATCCCTGGTGGCTATTATTACCTGTTATGACTACAGTCCTGGCAATTGGTGGCAACTCCCTGATCCGCTCCAAGGAGCAGATCTCGTTTGCTGATCAGCTGGCGACCCTAAAGGCAAGCTGTGAACCGCTAGTGACACTGCTTCGACAGGGCGAGCGGGTGGTGATTACCCATGGCAACGGCCCGCAGGTCGGGTTCATTCTCCTACGCTCCTATCTGGCACGCAACCGTCTGCCTGAGATTCCGCTCGATGCGGCAAATGCCCAGACCCAAGCCGAGATCGGCTACATGATTCAGCAAGTCCTGAGCAACCTGTTGAATCGGGCAGGAATCAGTCAGCCGGTGGTGACGGTAGTGACCCGGGTGCTGGTGGAGAGAGACGATCCGGCATTTGCCCAGCCCTCCAAGCCGGTCGGTCCGTTCTATACCCGGGCCGAGGCGGTGAAACTGCAGCAGGAGCTTGGCTGGACCGTCCAGGAGGATTCAGGCCGGGGCTATCGCCGGCTGGTGGCATCACCCCTGCCCAAGGCGGTAATTGAGATTGAGGAGATCCGAAGTCTGGTCAACACCGGTGCGGTGGTCATTGCCTGTGGTGGCGGCGGGATCCCGGTGGTACGGGAGAATGGTGAGTTGAGTGGGGTGGCGGCGGTGATTGACAAGGATCTGGCTTCTGCCCTGCTGGCAAACCTGCTGGGTGCGGAGCGGATGATCATCACCACCGCGGTCGACCGGGTCTATCTCAATTACGGGAAGCCGGATGCCCGGCCGCTGGCACAGGTGAGTACTGCTGAGCTCAGGGAGTATCAGAAGCAGGGCCATTTTCCTGAAGGAAGCATGGGACCGAAGATTGAGGCGGCGCTTCGGTTTCTTACCGGTGGTGGCAGGGAGGTGCTGATTACCGACCCGGACCATCTGCTTGCGGCGCTGGCGGGCAGCGCCGGCACGAGGATCACCCAATGAGATTTTGGGGCAGGTTTGTTGGGGTGGCGCTGTTGCTGTTTGCGGTGCTGGTAGCGCAGGAGCGGGTGCTCATTCCGATGGATTTAGCTCAGACCGACCACCTCAAGGCATACGGCATCGCCTACCGGCTGCTCCAGCGGGGAACAAAACTGGAGTGGCTGCTCAATTACCGGGGCGGGTCGTTTCTCTTTCCGGCAGAAAATCAGGCGCTGAAGGAGTGCCGGCTTCACGGGGTCTATTATGAGCCGGTATCACCCTCAAAGCTGATGGAGATCCGGCAGACAATTGAGGCAAACAACATGGCATCAATTATGCTGGAACGGCCGACCCGGATTGCGGTCTATGCTCCGCCAACCGCGGACCCCTGGGATGATGCGGTCCGGCTGGCACTGGACTATGCGGGCATCCCCTATGAGGTGGTCTGGGACCCGGAGGTTCTCGAAGGCAAACTGTCTCAGTACGACTGGCTCCATCTTCACCATGAGGACTTTACCGGACAGTTCGGCAAGTTTTACTCTTCCTACCGGCAGGAGAAATGGTATCAGGAGGAGGTGGCGCTCAACCTCCAGACTGCAAAAAGGCTCGGGTTTGCCAAGGTGAGCCGGCTCAAGCTGGCGGTGCTGGAGAAGATCCGGCAGTATGTGGCAGAAGGCGGGATGCTGTTTGCGATGTGCTCGGCAACCGATACGCCTGACATCGCCTGGGTAGCAAGGAATACCGACATCTGTGCCGAGGTTTTTGACGGTGATCCGGTTGACCCGCAGTATCAGAGAGAACTGGACTACGAGGGCTGTTTTGCCTTTGAGAACTTTCAGGTGATCACCGATCCGTATCTCTATGAGCACTCCAACATTGACACCTATCTGGAGGCGTCAGGCCGGGGACCGGATGTGTATTTTTCGCTCTTTGACTTCTCCGCCAAGTATGACCCGGTGCCGACGATGCTCGTCCAGAACCATGTCGGGCTGGTCCGGGAGTTTCTGGGGCAGAACTGCGGTTTCCGGCGCGAGCTTTTGAAAAAGGATGTCCTAATTCTGGGTGAGATCGAGAACACTGAGGAGGTGAAATACATCCATGGCCAGTTCGGCAAGGGGACTTTCACCTTTCTCGGCGGACATGATCCTGAGGACTATGCCCACCGGATCGGTGATCCGCCGACCGACCTCAACCTGCACAAGAATTCGCCCGGCTACCGGCTGATTCTCAACAATGTCCTGTTTCCGGCAGCGGAAAAGAAACCGCTCAAGACCTGAAGATGAAATCGTCTTCTCAGTGTCTGGAATGCGGATTGGAGCAGTGCTGCCGGATTTACCGGCTGGTCAGAGGTGATGAGGACGGCTGGCACCAGGTGGAGCATGAGCTGAACAGTCTGATGCGGAAACTGGACCTGAGTGAACCGCCCGGCACCATGACCGCAAAGCTGCTGGTCCGAACGATGGAACTGCTTAATAACCCGGATCCATTTGCAACTGTTAAGCAGGAGCAGAACCGGCAGGCAGCACCTCTGGCTGAGGCGCTGGATGAGCAGCTGAGCCGAGACGAGGCAGGATTGAGGCGGGCATTGCTGCTTGCCGCTGTCGGCAATGTGCTTGATGTCGGGCCCGGACGGAGGTTTGACCTCAAAACACTGCTTAATTTGCTCCGGTTTGCCCATGACGACTCGGAACAACTGATTGAGCGATTGAGGCGGGTACGCCGGGTAATGTATATCCTGGACAACTGCGGTGAGGTGATGTTTGACCGGCTGGTGCTCAGCCGTATGCCACGGGTTGAGCTGACGATCGTTGCCCGCTCATCTCCGATCCTGAACGATGTCACGGTTGAGGAGGCAGAGGCGCTCGGGCTGGGTGCGTTCGGCAGGATTATCGGCACCGGCTCGCCCTACCTCGGAGTTGACTTTCATACCGTCAGCCCAGAATTCCGTTCCGCCTATGAGCAGGCGGAAGTGGTGATTGCCAAGGGCCATGCCAATTTTGAGGCGCTGGTGGACGGACCTCGGGATGGGTTTTATCTTCTGACCGCCAAATGTGAACTGGTAGCAGATCGGCTTGGGGTCGGGCTGGGTCAATCGGTCTGCTACTATTCCAAAGGGGGGTAATCCGAATGTGTCTGGCGATTCCTATCCGGATTGTTCGGATTGAGGGTGAGACCGCAATCGGCGAGGTGAACGGGGTGGAGCGGGAGGTTTCGCTTGTCATGACTCCGGAGGCAAAGGTGGGTGATTATGTCATCGTCCATGCCGGGTTTGCGATTCAGATTCTTGACCGGCAGGCGGCTGAGGAGACCCGCCAGGTCTTTGACCGGATGGCGCAGGCAATTCAGGATAGGCGCCAGAGGGCAAAGAGAAAGACCGATTAGCGGACGATCGGTTTATCGTCAGCAGACCGGCTCAATCAGTCCTTCGCTGCCTTCCTCCTGTTTCTGGGCGATGGTGGCGATGATCTTTGCCGCATCGGCAGCGGTCGGGGCGTTGAGCGCCAGGTGCCGGACCGGCTCAAGGTGCAGGGCGCGGGCAAGGGCGGCGAGCACCTGCAGGTAGACCGAGTAAAGTGAAGGCGGGGAGATCAGGGCGACAACCAGGTTGACCGGTTCATTGTCCCGGGCGTGCCAGTCCAGCGCCGGATTGACCCGGGTGACGACAACGATAATCCGGTCAACCGCATCGGTGGCGGAGTGGGGCAGGGCAACACCATGGCCGACACCGGTTGAGCACAGATCCTCCCGCTTGCGGAAGCCTTCAATCAGCGAGTCGTGGTCAGTGGTGATACCGGCAGTGAGCAGCCGGTCGGCGATCAGGCCAAACAGCTGCTCCTGGGTGCCAACTGGCGGAGCATCAAAGGCAAGTTCGGGCAGGACAATATCCTTCAGGTTCATGAGACCGTCCGGAAAAATTCCAGTATCTTATTAATAATGAACCCCTGTTCTTCAAATGTCAAACTGTGCCGGACCGGCAGAGAGAGGATTTCGCTTGCGACCCTGGAGGCGACCGGCAAGGGATGGAGGGGTTCGGGATAGTAGATCATGGTCTGGATGCCGTTTTCGCTCAGAAACTGGCGCAGCCGGTCCCGGTAGGGGGTGAAGATGGGAAACTGGTGGCAGTTGGGTAGGGAGTCGGGATGGGAGGCGGCGAACCGAACCCAGGGGTGGAGTGCCAGCCGGTAGCGCTCGGCAAGCTCCCGGCGCCGGGTGTTCCATTCGTCAAGATGGAGTAATTTGAGCCGGAGAAACCCTGCCTGAAGTTCGTCCAGCCGGGCGGAGTTGGGAATGTTGAGCGGGCGGTTGATGACTAGGGCACCGCCGTTGCCGAGCGCGCCGAGGTTCTTGGTCGGGTAGAAGCTGAAGATGGCGGCATCACCGAAACCGCCCAGTTTCCGCCCCTGAAATTCGGTACCGAGCGCCTGTGCCGCATCCTCAATCAGAAGGAGGTTGCTGGACTGGCTGAGCCGGACAAACCGGTCCAGATCACCACAGTTGCCGAAGAGATGGACGAGCACGAGCGCCCTGGTCCGGGAGGTGATCTTTTCGGCGCACCGTTCCGCATCCAGGCAGAGGGTGAGCGGCTCAATGTCGGCAAAGACCGGCGTCGCACCGGTGCGGTTGATCGCCTCCACCGTTGCGGAAAAGGTAAATGGGCTGGTGAGCACCTCATCCCCCGGACCGATACCCAGCGCCTTCAGACCGTAGTAGAGGGCATCGGTGCCGCTCTTGAGGCATGTGACCTGCGGTACATCGAGGTAGTCTGCCAGTTCGGATTCCAGCTGTTTCACCTCCTCACCGAGGACGAACCTGCCGGAGGTTAGTATCCGCTCCAGCACCTGATGAAACTGCGGGCCGAACTCCTGATTCTCCAGGGCAGGCTGATAGAAGGCAACCGTCTGCGTCACGGGTATCTATGATAAAGGCGGCGTGCCGGGAATCAAGGCTTGGCGGCTGTAAGGTTGACAGCGGGATGAATTTTCGCAAGAATTAAATGATGACCAGGGGAAAGGCAAGGCAGGAGATTGAACGGCTACGCCGGGAGATTGAGGAGCACAATTACCGGTATTATGTGCTCGCCCAGCCGGTGATCTCCGACTATGAGTATGACCAGCTGGTGAAGCGGCTGGAGGAGCTGGAGCGGCAGTTTCCCGAGTTCGTTACTCCGGACTCACCAACCCAGCGGGTTGGGGGTGAACCGCTCAAGGAGTTTTCGACCGTCACCCACGAGATCCCGATGCTATCGCTGGATAACACCTATAACTATGACGAGCTGCGGGAGTTTGACAACCGGGTGCGCAAGGTGGTGCCACGACCGGTCTATCTCGTCCAGCAGAAGATCGACGGCGTGGCGGTGGCACTGCGGTATGAGAACTTTCGGTTTGTGCTCGGTGCCACCCGGGGCGACGGTCTGCACGGTGATGACATTACCCAGAACCTGCGCACGATCAATACCATTCCACTCCGGCTGCGCCGGGAGGAGGTGGGTTTCGAGCGGTTTGAGGTTCGGGGTGAGGTGTATCTGCCCCGGGAGGAGTTTGTCCGGCTGAATGAGGAGCGGGAGGAGGAGGGGCAGCCGGTGTTTGTCAATCCACGCAACGCCGCTGCCGGGACGCTCAAACTTCTGGATCCACGCGAGGTAAAGAAGCGGAAGTTGGAGTGCTTCATCCATACCGTGCCCAAGCCGCCGAAGGGATATGAGCGGGATTCGCAGACGATCCGGGTGCTCCAGGAGCTGGGTTTACGGATCACACCGCCCTCGGTCCTGTTTGACAGCATTGAGGGGGTGATTGAGTTCTGCCGGAAATGGGAGGGTGAACGGCACAGCCTGCCCTATGATGTGGACGGAATGGTGATCAAGCTTGACCGGTATGCGGACCGGGAGGAGTTGGGTACAACCGAGAAAAGCCCGCGCTGGGCGGTGGCATTCAAATATCCGCCCGAGGAGAAGGAGACGCGGGTGAAGCGGATTTTTGTCAATGTCGGTCGGCTAGGTACGGTGACGCCGGTTGCCGAGCTTGAGCCGGTATTTCTCTCCGGTACGACCGTGACCCATGCCACCCTCCACAACATGGATGAGGTGGATCGGCTGGATGTGCGCGAAGGGGATACGGTGGTGGTGCACAAGGCCGGTGAGATCATCCCCCAGATTCTGCGGGTGGTAAAGGAAAAGCGGCCTGCTGGCACCAGAAAATTCCAGATGCCGGAGCGGTGTCCGGTCTGCGGCACCAGGCTGTTCCGGGAGGCGGAAGAGGTTGCCTGGCGCTGTGTCAACGCCTCCTGCCCGGCGCAGTTGGTGGCACGGCTGATCCATTTCGGTTCCCGGCAGGCGCTGGATATTGAGGGGCTGGGCGAGAAGCTGGCACAGCAGCTGGTCGCGACCGGGTTGGTCCGGGACTTTGCCGATCTTTATGAGCTGAAAGAGGAGCAGCTGGTTAAGCTGGAGCGGATGGGCAAAAAGTCGGCAGCCAATCTGCTGGCGGCGCTGGAGCGGTCCAAGTCCCGGCCCTTTTCCCGGGTGCTTTACGGGTTGGGGATTCGGCATATCGGTATCCATGCGGCAAGGCTACTGGTTCAGCATTTCGGCTCAATTGACCGGCTGATGCAGGCAAAGGATGAGGAGATCGCCCAGGTGTCGGGCATCGGACCGGCAGTTGCCCAGTCGCTGAAAAACTTCTTTGCCGACCGGGAGAATGTGGAGCTGATTAGCCGGCTGAAGCGCGCCGGCCTGCAGCTGGCAGAAAAGAGCGCTGTTGGACCGAAACCGCTGGCGGGCAAGAGGTTTGTGCTCACCGGCACACTGGAGCATTTCACCCGTGAGGCGGCCACCGAGAAGATCCTCGCCCTTGGCGGCACAGTATCCTCATCAGTTTCCCAAAATACCGATTATGTGGTGGTCGGCAGGGATCCAGGTTCCAAGCTGGACAAGGCCCGGCAGCTCGGCGTGAAGACGATTGACGAGTCGGAGTTTCTGCGTTTGCTCGGGGAGCGGTAATTGACCCGACCGGGAAAGGGGCTGGCAACACCAGTTCAGTATCTCAAGGGGATCGGACCGAAGCGGGCAGCGCTGCTGGAACGGCTCGGGGTTGTAACCGTGCGCGATCTGCTGTTTCTGGTACCGCGGCGTTATCTGGACCGTTCGCAGGTACTCCCGATCAGTGAACTGCGGGTCGGAGACGAGGCAACAGTTCTCGCTCGGGTGCTGGCGGTTTCTGCCCGGAAGACCAGAAACGGCCGGGAGCTGGTCAGCTGTCTGGTCCGGGACAGAAGTGATGCGATTGAGGTTCTGTGGTTCAACCGCCCGGATCTGAAAAATCGGTTCAAGCCCGGACAGGAGATTTTAGTCTCCGGCCGGGTGACCCGGTTCCGGCACAAGCAGTTCGTCAACCCCAGTTTTGAGATCGGCGAAACCGGCGGTTTTTCCTTTGCCCATGCGATCATTCCGGTCTACCCGCTGACCGCCGGGCTTTCACTCTGGGTCATCCGCCACGCTTTGCGCACCGCCCTGGACCTTTACGGAAGCGACCTGCAGGAGACACTGTCGCCGGAGATCATCCGGCATTACCAGTTTATGGAGCTGAGGCCGGCGCTGGAGGCGGTGCACTTTCCTAAAAGTCTCGTGACGGCACAGCGGGCGCGGGAGCGGCTGATTTATGAGGAGCTTTTCTTCTTCCAACTGCTTTTGGCACTCCGGCGCCGGGCAGCGAAAGGGGTGGAGAAACCGGCACCGGTGACCGAGAAGGGAAATCTTACGCGCCGTTTTCTTGCTAGTCTAAATTTCCGGCTGACCCGGGCACAGGAGCGGGTGATCGAGGAGATCCGTCAGGATCTGGCACAGAAGCGGTGCATGAACCGTCTGCTGCAGGGAGATGTCGGTTCCGGGAAAACGGTAATTGCCCTTTATGCACTGCTGATTGCCTGTGAGAACGGGCTCCAGGGGGCGCTGATGGCACCGACCGAAATTCTCGCCGAACAGCACTATCATAACTACTCGCCGAGACTTCAGGAGCTGGGGGTCAGATGTGCTCTGCTCACCGGTTCTACCCGGACCAGCGAACGGGCAGAAATCCTTTCTGAACTGGAGCAGGGCACGGTGCAGATCGTTTTTGGTACCCATGCGCTGATTGAAGAGGGGGTGCGATTCTGGCGGCTCGGGCTGGTGGTGGTGGATGAGCAGCACCGGTTCGGGGTGATGCAGCGGGCAGCGCTGCTGAACAAGGGATTCAATCCTGACTTTCTGGTGATGACCGCAACTCCGATTCCCCGGACGCTGACCCTTACTGTCTACGGTGATCTGGATCTGTCGGTTCTGGATGAGAAGCCGCCGGGCAGAATGCCGATTATTACCCGGCTGGTGACTGAGTGGCAGCGGGAAAGGGTTTATGAATGGTTGAGGCACCGGCTGGCGCTCGGCGAACAGGTGTTTGTTGTCTGCCCGGTAATTGAGGAGAGTGAACGGCTGGAGCTGACTTCTGCAGTTGAGACCTATGAGCGGATGCGCCAGGTTTTCAATAAATTTCGGGTTGGTCTCGTTCACGGCCGGCTCCGGTCAGAGGAGCGTTGGCGGCTGATGGAGCAGTTCCGGCACGGTGAACTGGACATTCTGGTAGCGACACCGGTGATTGAGGTCGGAGTTGATATTCCGAATGCAACGGTGATGATTATTGAGCACCCGGAACGGTTCGGGCTGGCGCAGCTGCATCAGCTCCGGGGCAGAATCGGCCGGAGTGACCGACAGGCATTCTGCGTCCTGATTGCTAGTGATGAAGAGTTGGCAGAGGCAAGTGAGCGGTTGCGTTATTTTGTTGCTACTACCGATGGATTTAAACTGGCGGAAAAGGACTTGGAGTTACGGGGTCCGGGAGAGATTTTCGGCACCCGTCAGCATGGACTGCCGGATCTGCGGGTGGCAGATATCTTCCGGGACCGGGAGATTCTACTCCGGGCAAGAAGAGACGCATTCCGGCTGGTGGAAAATGATCCGGAACTTGAGGCTCAAGAGCATGAGCGGTTGAAAGCTACTCTCGTGGAGCGGTTCGGTGATCGCGCCGGGCTGCTACGGGTGGGTTAGGAGGCAGAGATGAGATTTTTGCATAGGTGTCAGCAAGGCTGGGTGGAGCTCGTGGTTCTTGTCCTTTGTCTGTGCACCGGTTCCCTGCCCAGGTCTATCGGCAGACTGCAGGAGGTGACGATTATTACCGACTACTGGAATCTGGTGAGTGGTCAGGTGAAGGCAATTCTGGAACGGCCTGTTTTTACCCCTCAGCCCGAGCCGGAGTTTTTGTTGCGGGTCGGCGGATTTGACCGTTTCCCGAGCTACTCCCAGATGCGGATCGTTTTTCTGATCGGCACCGTCCGGGATTCAATTATCCGAGGTGTGCTGGGTGTCCGTGCCGATTCGCTCGGTGACCAAGGCTTCGGGCTGTTTAAGTTCCCAAATGCCTGGGTAGATAATCAGCAGGTGCTTCTGTTTGTTGCCCGGGACACAGAACGGCTGATTGAGGGACTGCGGGTTTACGGAGCGCAACTCTATCGCACGGTTACCGAGATAGTGCTGGAGCAGATGAACGCTGCCATCTATTTCCGGGGCAGGGATGATGGGGCAGGCCGGCAGCTGGCACGGTTCGGTTTTAGTCTGGATGTGCCGAAGGAGTGGTTGATTCAGGATAAGGATAGTGCGGAGCGGTTTATTTACATCCATAGCCATTTCCCGGACCGGAGTTTGTTTGTCTACTGGCAGGATACCATTTTCCCGCTGGTCTCCGATTCGGTTCTTCAACTGAGGGACCAGCTGACCGCAAGGTTCTACGATGGCGATTATGTTGACTGGAATGCGGTGCGGGCTGAGAGTATTGAATTTCTGGGTGTTCCCTGTCTCCGGATTCGGGGGGTGTGGCAAAATCAGAAACAGGTAATTGGCGGACCGTTTGTGCTATATGCGTTCAATTATCAGGGGAGGTTTTTTATTCTCGACGGGATGGTCTTTAATCCGGGCGAAAAGAAGATAAGCAGTCTGTTTCAGGTGGAGGCAATCATCCGGACATTCCTGCCCAGATGATTCACAGTGGACTCTGGTAGACGCGGTAGGTGCGGTACAGCCTGCCGCCCCACATCAGGATCGGACGGATGATTGAGTAGTTGTCTTCAAGGATCCAGGAGACCTCACCTTCGGTATAGCCGAGCCGTTTTGCGCCCATGAATGATTCATAGTAAAGCAGGGAGTCAAATCCGAGGTTATGAAATTTGCGTTTGACGCCGAGCGCCCAGAGCCGGGCGCGGGTGATGCGGTTTTTGTAGAGCAGGAATTTCAGCCAGCCCAAGGGAAAGAGTTTGCCGTTGAGCCGTCTGAGTACCTGGTTGTAATCGGGCAGGGCGATACACATGCCCGCCGGTTCACCTTTATAAAAGACAAGCGGACAGATGGCGGGCTGGATGATGGGTTTCAGCTGCCGGGCAAGGTCGTCAATCTCCTCATCGGTCATCGGTGCGAAGTCCCAGTTCTGGGACCAGGAGTCGTTGTAGATTTCCTTGATGTATTTCAGATCGGTCTTCAGATCCTGCAGATTCACCGGCCGGACCGTCAGGCCCGGCTTGCTTTTAAGCGCATTGAGAATACGCTGAAGTTTTTCCGGGATCGGCTGGTCAAGCGGGACTGCATAGGCATACAGATCTTTCACTTTGGTAAACCCACAGGCTTCAATGAGTGCCGGATAATAGGAGGGGTTGTAGCTCATCTTGATGTAAGGCATACCATCAAACGGCTGGACCAGCAGACCGGCTTCATCGTTAAGACTCGGGTTTGCCGGACCGTAGATCAGCTTCATTCCTGCCTGACGCAGATACTCCCGCACCGCCTGGAAAAGTGCCTGTGCGGTTTCAATACTGTTTTCACATTCAAAGAACCCGAAGAAGCCGATCGCGGTCTGGTGATACTGGTTGTAATTACGGTCAACCGTGGCACAGATTCTGCCGGCGGGCTGACCGTTGCGTTCGGCAAGAAACAGCTGGCGCTCGGCATGGGACCAGAACGGGTTCTGACCTGGTGTCAGGGTGCGTTTGAGATCATCGAGCAGAGGCGGGACCCAGTAGGGGTCGTTACGGTAAAGCACAAATGGTAGGTGCACAAAACGGTCAAGCTCAGCTGCGGTTGTTACCCGACGGACGGTGAGTCCGCTCAAGGAATCAGCCCTTCTTTTTTCCCAACCTTTTCAAAGATTTCCAGTGCCTGAGTGATGTCTTCGTCGGTGTGGGTTGCCATATAACTGGTCCGGATTAGGGAACGGTTGGGCGGGACCGCAGGGGGCAGAACCGGGTTAGCAAATATACCGGCCTCAAACAGCTTGCGCCAGAAGAGCAGGGTTTTCATGTCATTACCGATATGGATCGGGATGATCGGGGTTGCGGTGGTGCCGATGTTGTAGCCCATGGAACGCAGACCTTCCATCATCCTGCGGGCATTGCGCCAGAGCTGAGTGCGTCGTTCCGGCTCGGATTTGATAATCTTCAGAGCAGCAAGCACAGTGGCAACTGCGGTAGGCGGTATGGCGGCAGAGAAGATCAGTGGTCGTGCCTGATGACGGATGAAGGTAACCACTTTGTGCTCGCCAACTACATAACCGCCGATGGTTGCAAATGATTTGGAAAATGTGCCCATGATCAGGTCAACCTTATCCTCAACCCCGAAATGTTCGGCTGTGCCCCGGCCGTGCCGGCCCAGGACACCGACTGCATGGGCGTCGTCCACCATCAGCCGGCAGTGGTATTTCTGCGTCAGCGGCACAATCCGGTCAAGCGGGGCGATGTCCCCTTCCATTGAAAATACACCGTCAACAATCACTAGCTTGCCCGCATCCCGGGGCAGATTTTTGAGCAGGGTTTCCAGCGATTCCGGGTCATTGTGGGTAAAGCGCTTAATCTGGCCATAGGACATCTGGCAGCCGTCAACAATTGATGCATGGTCCAGTTTGTCGGTGATCGCAATGTCGCCGCGCCGAACCAGTGCCGATACCACCCCCAGATTGGTCTGATAACCGGTGGAAAAGACAATGCAGTCTTCCTTTTTGTAGAAATTGGCGAGTTCTGATTCCAGCTGGACATGAAGATCAAGCGTGCCGTTAAGGAACCGTGAGCCGGTGCAGCCGGTGCCGTATTTTCTGATTGCATCAATTGCTGCCTGCTTGACTCGCGGATCGGTTGTTAGTCCGAGATAATTGTTGGAACCGAGCATGATCAGCTCCTTGCCGTTGATGGTAACCCGGCGGTCCGGCTCGGAATTCAGGGGGATAAAATAAGGATAGTATCCTGCCCGTTTGGCCCGATCAACGATTGGATAATATTCATTGCATTTGGCAAATAAATCCATCGGGTTGATTTTAGACTGAGGCCCGGATATGTCAAGCAAGATGCCGGTTCCAATTGATTTCAGTCGTGCCGCCAGTCATACTTGACTGATTTCAGGGGCCGATTAATATTGCCCTATGAAGGATGAAGGTCAGGTAAAAGAAATTCCGGCAAAGAGCGGTAATTTTTCCGAGTGGTATACCGCAGTGGTGCTGAAGGCGGAGCTCGCCGATTACGCACCGGTGCGGGGCTGTATGGTGATCCGGCCCTATGGCTATGCGCTCTGGGAGAATATGCAGGCACGGCTTGATGCCCGGTTCAAAGCCACTGGACATGTAAATGCCTATTTTCCGACCCTGATTCCGGAAAGTTTTCTCAAGAAAGAGGCAGAGCATGTGAAGGGATTTTCGCCGCAGGTTGCTTGGGTAACGAGAGGCGGAGATTCGGATCTGACCGAGCCGCTCGCGCTCCGTCCCACAAGCGAGGCGATTATCAACTACATGTATGGACGCTGGGTCAGAAGTTACCGGGACCTGCCGGTGCTGATCAATCAGTGGTGCAACATCTTCCGTTGGGAAAAGACTACCCGGCTGTTTCTGCGCACACTTGAGTTCCTGTGGCAGGAGGGGCATACGCTGCACCGGACTCAGGAGGAGGCACAGGAGGAAACACTGCGGATACTCAATATTTATGTTGATTTTGTGGAGAATGACCTTGCGGTACCGGTAGTTGCCGGACAGAAACCGGAAAGTGAGAAGTTTCCAGGTGCCCTGGCGACCTATTCCATTGAGGCACTGATGCCTGACGGTCAGGCACTGCAAGCCGGAACTTCACATAATCTGGGACAGAACTTCACCCGGGCTTTTGACATCCGTTATCTGGATGAGGACAATACCGAGAAGTATCCCTGGGGAACATCCTGGGGTGTTTCGAGCCGGCTTATCGGTGCGGTGATCATGACTCATGGTGATGATAAAGGGCTCTTTCTGCCGCCCAGGGTTGCACCGGTACAGCTGGTAATTGTGCCGATCCTTTACGGAAAAGAGGATGAGGTGGTTTTAAGTCAGTGTCGAAAGGTCCGGGAAATGCTTTCTTCATTCCGGGTAAAACTTGACGATCGGCTTCAGTATACTGCTGGCTGGAAGTTCAATGAGTATGAGATGCGCGGGGTGCCGCTGCGGATTGAGGTCGGTCCCCGCGATGTGAAGAATGGTCAGGCAGTACTCGTGCCCCGGGATGGCAGTGGCAAACTGGCGGTCAGTCTGGAGCGGCTGCCGGACGAGACCCCAAAACTGCTGGACCAGATTCAGCGTAATATGCTGGAACGGGCACGGCGGTGGGTGATGAGTGTCACCACCAGCGCGAAGACGATTGATGAGTTTAAACACAACCTTGCCGAGAATCCGGGGTTTGTCAAGGTTCATTGGTGTGGTGCTCAGGAGTGTGAAAATCGGCTGATCGATGAGACAAAAACGACACCGCGCAACATGCCGCTGAATGAGCAGAACACTCCCGGGAAGTGCATTGTCTGCGGCAAGGAGACCAGAACCCTGATTTACTACGCCCGGACATATTAGATCGTTTTTATTCCTTTTCTACTGCACGGTAATCAGGTTCTTGATCTGTTCAAACTTCTTGGGTCCGATGCCCCGGACATTCATGATCTCTTCGATTGATTTGAATTTGCCGTGGGTCTGACGGTATTCTATGATGCGCTGGGCGGTCTTGGGTCCGATGCCCGGGAGCTGACAGAGCAGTTTCAGATCAGCGGTGTTGATGTTGATCAAGCCGGTTTTTGGTTTTTTTGTCCGCTCTGCCTGAAAGGCAGTTGCCGGATAAAGGCGGGGTGGCGGGCAGGTGATAATTAAGCCTTTTTCTGACACATATCTGAGCCAGAAATCGGTCAGGTTTTCGGGCAGGGTTTTGCCTTTTTCCGTCAGTCCGGACATTTCCAGCCAGGTTTCAGTCGTGATCAGTTTGTAATTTCCTCTTTTTCTGTCTCTGAGTCTGATACCGACGACATCGGCAAGGGTGCGGAGCTGACTGGTGTCCCCCAGGACAAAGATATCGGCACCGGCAATCGCCGGAGCCGGCAGGTTTTCATTGATACCGACGGGTTTGAACGCCTGATTAAGCAGGCTCTCGGGCAGGGTGAGTATCTTAAGTTTTTCCTGATAAGCAACTGCATTGAATAAATCCCGGCGGGTGAGCGGGCCGGCTGACAGCCCAGCTTCAGTTACCGACAGCGGCAGAATGACCAGATCCGCTTTGTATTGCTGACGCAGGGCTTCGGCAAGCGTCTGCGCCAGCTGCCGGCGCCCAAAATCATCCGGAAAGAACTCGTTAGGAGCGTAGGCGGTGGTTGTATCATAGCGGTCAAGGGTAAACTGGTTGAGCTGGGGAAGAGTTTCGGTCCCCGGTGGGACGTTGAGAAGCTGAGCTTCAATCGCATAGACCCGGCGTTCAGTTTTATGAAAAAGGATATCGGCGATCCCGAGTCGCTGACCGTAGACGCCACCGCTGACAACAGCCGTCTTGCCGGAACGGGGCAGCTGGCTTTCTAGCTGCTGTTCTCCCCGGCAGATTACCAGATCAATTTCCGGCAGACTTTCGGCGATGATGCGTCCCTGTTCCGTTGTAATATGGCCGAGGACGATTACGATTTCTGCCGATTCCGCCTTTACTGCGAAAAGCAGGCGCCGCACCTGATAGAGCGGTTCATCAATTACCATTACCGGAATTCTTTCCCGAGAGTTAAGTAGCGTTATTTCCGGATCCGACAGACCGATGATCCCCACCTTGACGCCGCGGACATCCTTGACCAGGTAGGGCCGGAAGAGCGGTGTCTGCCGGTTGAGTAAAATGTTAAGCATGGCGTCGGCAAGAATCGGGAAGCCGGCAGAACGGGCAAGCAGTTCAACGCTCACCAGTCCGTCCCGGAAGTCGCGGGCGCCGAGTACCCCCGCATCATAACCGAGACGGTTCATAAAGAAGGTCATTACCCTGCCCTGCGAACTGTCCCCTTCTGGTGAACCGAAGGCAAAGTCGCCGTTATCCAGAAGCAGTGTTGCAGGTGTTTTCTGCTCCTGGATCAGGCGGATCAGGCCGGCGATGCCGCCCAGCTGGCGGCGGGGAGTGCCGGGCGAGGCAAAGTCAACGGTCGGCAGTAGCTGGGCATGCAGGTCTGATGTCCAGATCACCCGCACGACGGTAAAATCGGATTTGCTCGCAGATGTGGTGAGCACAAGAAGCCAGAATAGAGTCATGTTTTTAAAATAGTGCCCGAATTTTCAGGCAATTTCAAGCAGTTTCCGCCGGTTGACAGATTCTTAAATCACCCTCATACTGTCAGTGCCAACAGAGGAAGCAGGAGCCGCACCCTTTTCTGGGGTCTGATATTTTTCTGCGGTTATGTCCTGGCTGTCGATGTCGGGTGGTGGTAATCACCGAACCGGCGGAGCCCAGAGTTCAACCCGGACAGGAATAAGTCCTGGTAGTAATTGTCAAGAAGTTCGACTCCTAACCGGTTGCGGTATACAGTTTTTTCAGGTTGATTCCAGTGGGCAGTTAATTTATGAGGAGACAGTGACTCCGGATTCACTACCAGCGGGTGGAGAAAAGAAGGTGTCATCACTAGCAATCTGGGGGCCGCAGCCGGTATTATAGTCCGGCTGTACGTTGAGAGTTTACACCCGGCCTCCCGATGATTCGGTTCCCGGAATGACACGCGGGCGCTGATGGTGCTGTTTACCAGTGATAAAGCCCGGTCGTTTTTTTTCGGGCAGCGGGCGCCGGTGATTGATGGTTATATTAATCCTGCAGAACGGTGCTGTGCCGGATTTATCAATTCCGCCAACTACGCCCGTTGCGGCAACGCCTTCAGTCAGTATCAGTCCTTTGTGTTGCTGATGAGCCGGGACAGTTTTCTCTATGGAGTATTTTCCCTGCCTGAAAATAATCGCGCTTACAGCGGGTGATGAAGTCGGGATGTTCATTGTTGAGGATGGCAACGGTCAGTGGGAACCTGATTCCTCGGAAGGTAATTACCAGGTGATTATTGAAAGCTCAGGTTCTGACCGCCTCTGGTACTATTCCCCGACTGCGGCTGGCCGTTCCGCAACACCCCTGCCTGTGCCTAATGCCCGTGCGGCGTCATCAATCAGTTCTGGAAATCTACAGTTTGAATGCCGGATTCCGTTCGGCAGTGAGCACTGGCAGGTGCACCTTCATCCTGATGCTGATACCTGCGAGTTGTCCCTTTTCAGAAAAGTTGAAGCGAGTTCCAGGGCTCGTGGCCGATGGTGGTTGACGACAGCATCGGCTGGCAGGAACCGGCATTTACGGTAAACTTCTGCTCCCTTCGCTTCAGGGCGATTTTGGCTGGCGCCAAATCATTTCCCCTGCCGGTATAGTTGATACTAATGTCTTTGTGCTGCCGAATGCGGAGCTGGCAGGTTTTGGCAGCGGCGGCGGGGGAGGGTCTGTTTTTTTTGTTTTCACTCCAGTCAGTGTCCGGGTTTATGCTGATTCGGAGGAATTGTTTTTTCCTGCTGGCGGTGGCGCGATAATTGTGAATTTAGACAGGTTTTATATCAATAGCCACACCGGTATCTGGACTCCATTTACCCCGTTACGATGTCAATCCTCAGAACGATGTAATTACCGGTTACTTTATCGTCAACGGTCATGGAGTAATTGAGGACCAAAGTTACCGGACTGGCATTATTCCCGCAAGTCGTCCGTGAATGGGTATGGGTACGGAATGCAGGGGCAGGCAGCTTTCGTCTGTATGATGTAAACGGGCGCCACGGGCTTGAACACCTGCCGCCTCAATCATCAGCAGGTGAAGTCAGTATTGTTCTGCAAAGCCTTAAACCCGGAATTTACCGTTGTCCGGCAGCAGTGTGGTGCGAAAATACTGATCGCCCGGTAGTAAAAATCCGGTAACGGACTTTACTGGCCCAGCGACCGGCCGAGATAATAGGGCCAGATAATGAGCGCAAGCACACCCTTCCAGAAAAATGGCAGGCGGAGATAGCCAATGGTGAACAGCCATCCGATAAACCAGACCGGTCCCATAATGTCCGGACCGCGCCATTTGTGCACAATTTTCATTTTACCTCCATACTTAAGATCGGTTTCCTGCGCTCTGTTTTCTTCCGGCATCAAAACTCCTCTGAATTCAAAAAAAGCAAGTAGCGGGGGCTGGATTCGAACCAGCGACCTTGAGGTTATGAGCCTCACGAGCTACCAGGCTGCTCCACCCCGCAGTTACTTAATAATAACAAGATCCTGGTGGTTGTCAATATTTGTGTATGTAATTCTGAAAGGTTGACTTTTCTTAAAATTACGCTATAATTCTTGATTGTATTTAACAGGTCCGAACAAGAACAGCTGAAAATGTATAGCATATTTTTATTTAACTAAAATGGAGCAGAATGGTTAAGATTTTGAAAAAAAATATACTTGCACCTGGTGTTAAACGCTTGGAACTGGATGCGCCTGAAATTGCCCGTAAAGCCCGGCCCGGGCAGTTTGTAGTTTTGCGGATTCACGAGGAGGGGGAGCGGATTCCGCTGACAATCGCTGATGCCCGGCCTGATGAAGGGGTATTGGTAATTGTATTCCAGGAGGTGGGTAAATCAACCATGCTCCTAGGGACGCTGAATGAAGGGGATGGCATAATGGATCTTATCGGTCCGCTGGGCAAGCCGACTGAAATTGAACGGTTCGGCACGGTGGTGTGCGTTGCTGGCGGGGTTGGCACACCGGAGATTTATCCGGTTGCCCGGGCACTGCGTCAGGCAGGCAACAGGGTGATCGGAATCATAGGTTTCCGGAATCGGGGGCTGATTCTGATGGAAGAGGAGATGCGGCGGGTGGTTGATGAACTTATTGTATGTACCGATGACGGTTCTAATGGTAATAAAGGTCTGGTCACCGATATGCTCCAGCAGATAATTGACCGGGGGGAAAAGATTGACCGCTGTTTTGCTGTTGGTCCAGTAATTATGATGAAGATGGTTTCCCTGTTGACGAAGAAGTATGGTATTCCGACAATCGTGAGTCTGAATCCGATCATGCTCGATGCAACCGGGATGTGCGGGGTGTGCCGGGTGGAGGTTGACGGCCAGACTAAGTTTGCCTGTGTGGATGGTCCGGAGTTTGACGGTCACAAGGTGAACTTTGACCTGCTAATGGCACGTTTGAAAACTTATGTAAACGAAGAGCGGCAGGCGGTAGAACTGTTCCGGCAGACACAAACCGGCTGTGGCCGAAGGGGGGCATAAATGGCAAAAATCAGTCCCAAACGGACACCAATGAAGGAGCAGGCGCCTGAGGTACGCCGGCACAACTTTGATGAGGTTCCCTTCGGCTATACTCCCGAAGAGGCGCAGACCGAAGCGCAACGCTGTCTCCAGTGCAAGAAACCCAGCTGTATTGAGGGCTGTCCGGTGCAGGTTGATATTCCCGGTTTTATCCGGCATATTGCCGAAGGCAACTTTCTTGAAGCAATGAAGGTGATGAAGCAGACCAATGTTCTGCCCGCGATCTGCGGTCGCGTCTGTCCGCAAGAGACTCAATGTGAGGGTGCATGTGTTTTGGGCCGAAAGATGGAGCCGGTGGCAATTGGTAATCTGGAGCGGTTTATTGCGGACTGGGAGGCAACACAGCCGGAGTGTGTGATGTGCGAAATTCAGCCGGCAACCGGTAAGAAGGTGGCAGTAATCGGTTCTGGACCGGCAGGACTGACCCTTGCCGGAGATATGCGAAAACTGGGGCATGAAGTAACAATTTTTGAAGCACTGCACAAGCCCGGCGGAGTGTTGATGTATGGGATTCCGGAGTTCCGGTTGCCCAAGGCGATTGTTGAGCGCGAGGTGAATTTTGTCCGTTCAATGGGGGTGCGGCTGGAGCTTAATTATGTGGTGGGCAAACTCAGGACCGTGGATGAGCTGCTTGAGGAGTTTGACGCGGTATTTATCGGTACCGGCGCCGGACTGCCACTGTTCATGAATATTCCGGGCGAAAACTTTCTCGGGGTCTATTCCGCAAACGAGTATCTCACCCGGTCTAATCTGATGAAGGCATATCTGTTTCCGAAATACGATACACCGATTGTCAAGGGAAAGAATGTGGCGGTAATCGGTGGTGGTAATGTGGCAATGGATGCTGCCCGGACCGCACTGCGCTTGGGAGCAGAACGGTCTATCCTGATTTACCGGCGTTCCCGGAATGAGATGCCGGCGCGGGCAGCGGAAATCCATCATGCAGAAGAGGAGGGAGTGGAGTTTCAGCTTCTGACCAATCCGGTGCGCTATATTGCGGATGAAAATGGCTGGGTCCGGGAAGTGGAGTGCATCCGGATGGAACTGGGCGAGCCGGATGCATCTGGTAGACGCCGTCCGGTACCGGTTCCGAAAAGTGAATTCTGTATTCCGGTAGACACCGTGGTGATCGCAATCGGCAACAGCCCGAATCCGCTTATTCCTCAGACAACACCCGGGCTGGAGGTATCAAAACGTGGGGCGGTTGTTGTGGATCCCGCTACCGGCAGGACTTCAAAGCGGGGTGTATTTGCCGGTGGCGACATTGTAACCGGTGCGGCAACGGTAATTCTGGCAATGGGTGCGGGCAGGATTGCTGCCCGTTCCATGGATGAGTATCTGCGGACCGGCCGTTGGTGAAGGAGTTGAGGATGAGTAGAAGTGATATCGTCCGCCGTCTGCGTAAACGTAGGATAGGTGTACTGATGGGCGGCTGGTCGAGCGAACGGGAGGTTTCACTACTTTCAGGTCAGCGGGTGCTGGACTCACTGAGGCGGCAGGGTTATCAGGCGGTCGGGATTGATATCAATCGTAGTTTTGTCGATCAAATCCGTCAGGCAAAGATCGATATGGCATTCATCGCCCTGCACGGCAAACCGGGGGAGGACGGGACAATGCAGGGATTTCTCGAATTGATGGGCATACCGTATACCGGTTCCGGTGTGACCGCATCAGCGATTGCGATCGACAAGGTGTTCACCAAGATGATCTTCCGGCAAACCGGAATCCCGACCCCGGACTTTGTGGCGGTGGGGGCAGATGATGATGTAGCTGAGGGGTTGACGGAAGCGGAGAAGCGGTTTGGTTACCCGATGATTGTCAAACCACGGTGTGAAGGGTCAAGCGTCGGAATTGAACTGCTTGAGGGCCGGAGGGGGGCACTGGATCACTGCGAACGGGTCTGGCGCGGGTTCGGCGATCTGCTGATCGAGCCTTTTGTCCGGGGGATTATCGCTACAGTTGGAATCCTCGGGCAGGAGGTGTTGCCGATTCTGGAGCTGGTGCCAAAGAGCCATGAGTATTACAGCTATGAAGCCAAATATACACGCGGAGAAACCGAGTTCATCATTCCGGCCCGGCTGGACAGCCGAACCGAAAAAAAGGTCAAGGAGCTGGCGCTCAAGGCCCATAATAGTCTGGGCTGCAAGGGATTTTCCCGGCTGGACCTGATTATCAAGGACAGCCGTTACCCCTATTTTCTGGAGATTAACACCATCCCCGGGCTGACCGATCTTTCTGACCTGCCGGCTCAGGCTGAGCATGCCGGTATTTCCTATGATGAGCTGATCTTCCGGATTTTGGCCGATGCGCTGGTTTGATGCCGTTATGCGTTTTCTTGACAAGGGGAAAACAGTGAATAGTATTGAAAGCTATGATTCGTGATCGCAGATTGAGACGGCATTTGAGTATCCGCCACCGGATCAGCGGAACCCCAGAGCGGCCGCGGCTGTGTGTGTTCCGGAGTAACAAGCATATTTACGCCCAGCTGATTGATGACACGACTAGCCGGGTGCTGACGGCAGCTTCTACGCTTGCACCCGAGCTGAGAGATAGGAAACTGAAGCCGGTTGAGGTTTCTGTCGAGGTGGGCAAGCTGATTGCTCAGAAGGCGCAGGTGCTGGGGGTGAAGAAGGTTGTGTTTGACCGTGCCGGTTATCGCTATCACGGCCGGGTGAAAGCTTTGGCAGAAGGTGCCCGGCAAGGAGGGCTGGAATTTTGAGAGACATTACCACTGTTGATACTGAAACGGTTCAACCTGAACCAGAACTTATTGAGCGGGTAATCAATATCAAGCGTATTTCCAAGGTGATGAAGGGTGGCAAGCGGATGCGGATTTCAGCAACAGTTGTGGTCGGCGATGGCAAGGGGCAGGTTGGGGTCGGTCATGGTAAGGCGGTTGAGGTAGCGGCAGCGGTGCGTAAGGCGGCGGTGCAGGCGCAGAAGCAGATGGTGAAGATCGCTTTCCGGGGGCACACGATTCCGCATGAAACGTGGGGCAAGTTCGGTGCCAGCAAGGTGCTGGTCAAGCCGGCAGCGCCGGGAACCGGCCTGATCGCCTGTCCGCAGGTCCGGGCGGTGCTTGAGGCGGCAGGTTTAAGTGATGCTCTGAGCAAGGCATTCGGCTCCCGGAACCACTACAATACTGCCAAGGCGACCATTCTGGCACTGCAGAAACTGCGGACGATTGACATGACCGCTCAGGCACGCAATAAGCCGATCCGTCATTTTGTGGAAAGAAGGCAGAATGAAAAGGTTGAAAGTCCGGCTGGTTAAGAGTCTGATTGACGAGAAGGAAGAGCACAAGCGCACCGCCCGGGCACTTGGTCTGCGTCGGGTCGGAGCGGAACGGGAGCATAAGGATACTCCGGTGATCCGCGGGATGATATTCCAGATTAGGCATCTGGTAGAAGTGGAGGAACTGTGAGGTTAAGTGATTTGAAGCCGGCACTTGGGGCAAAAAGGCGCAAGAAACGGGTAGGTTGCGGTCCGGGCTCGGGTCATGGCAAGACCTCCTGCCGGGGGCACAAGGGCGCAGGTCAGCATTCAGCTCCGGAGTTTGATTCTAGTTTTGAAGGCGGACAGATGCCCTTCTACCGTCGAATTCCGAAGCGCGGTTTTCAAAATCCGACCCGGGTGGAATACAGCGTAGTTAATCTGGATGATCTGGCTGAACTTGGTGTTGATAATGTTACGATTGAGCTGCTTTTGGAGCGGAAATTGGTGCGGCGCGGCATGCCGGTAAAGATACTCGGCCGGGGGGAAATCAGGCGTCCGATTACCGTAACTGCCCACGCCTTTTCGGAATCAGCAAGGCAGAAGATCGACACTCTCGGCGGCAAGGCGGTTCTGCTGCAACTGCAAGGAACCGGGGAAGGACACTAAATTGACCGGCGGTGTAACTGGCGTCTTCAAAATTCCCGATCTGCGGAAAAAGATTCTCTTTACGCTGGCAATGGTGGTGGTGTATCGTCTTGGTACCCATATTCCGGTTCCCGGAATTAACGCCCAGGCGCTGGGCTGGGTGCTCTCGCAGCTTCAGGGCACGGTCTTCGGACTTTACGATATTTTTGTTGGTGGTGCTTTGTCCCGGGCATCAGTGTTTGCCCTCGGGGTGATGCCCTACATTTCGGCGTCAATCGTATTTCAGCTTCTTGGTTCGGTCTTCCCGTTTCTGGAGAAGTTACAGCGGGATGAAGAGGGGAGAAAGAAGCTCAATCAGTATACCCGCTATGCCACAGTCGGTCTGGCGGTCATTCAGGCGGCAAGCATTGCGGTCTATCTTGAATCTCAGCCACCAACCGAGTTCGGGCCGATTGT
>CBFGJT010000001.1:52668-76198 GCA_965649165.1 Caldifarciminota bacterium
GTATACCCGCTATGCCACAGTCGGTCTGGCGGTCATTCAGGCGGCAAGCATTGCGGTCTATCTTGAATCTCAGCCACCAACCGAGTTCGGGCCGATTGTGCTTCAGCCCGGACTGTTCTTCCGGTTGATGACGATCTTTACCCTGACCGCAGGCACGATTTTTGTGATGTGGCTCGGCGAGCAAATTACCGATCGGGGTATCGGCAACGGCATCTCCTTCATCATTCTCATCGGTTGTCTGGACAGCACACCCCAGGACTTTGCCCGGACCTTCCAACAGGCGCGTATCAGCTCCTGGCTCTGGCTGCTGATTGTTGCCGCACTGGTGTTTGTGGTCTATGCGGCGGTTGTACTGATGACGATGGCGATCCGTAAGATTCCGGTTCAGTATCCGAAGCGGATCGTCGGCCGGCGGATGTACGGCGGTCAGAGTACCCACATCCCGCTGCGGCTGATCACTGCGGGCGTGATTCCGATCATCTTTGCCCAGAGTCTGATTGTCTTTCCTTCGACCTTTGCCACATTTCTGAAACTGCCCTTCCTGGAGTGGCTGCAGCGTTATCTTTCACCGGGCGGCTGGATTTACAACCTGCTGTATGCGGTGCTGATTATTTTCTTCACCTACTTTTACACCTCAATTGTCTTCAATCCCCGGGACCTTGCGGACAATATGCAGCGCTACGGTGGTTTCATTCCCGGGATCCGGCCGGGCGAAAAGACCGCAGCCTATATTGACCGCAGTTTGTCACTTCTGACCTTGCCGGGAGCACTGTTTTTAGTTGTTATCGCCCTGCTGCCCTGGCTGCTGATGAGCGCCTTCCGGGTGCCGTTCTACTTTGGCGGCACCACGCTTTTGATCATCGTCGGTGTGGCGCTTGATACCCTCCAGCAGATTGAGGCCCATCTGGTGATGCGGCACTATGAAGGGCTGGTCAAGGGTGGCAAATTCCTAGGCCGGCGCTTCGGTTAATTTCCCTTTTCCAAAGTGGACTTTCTGAGTTTGCTCCGGCGCAAACAGGCACGGGGCAGACTGCGGGCCGAGGAGATCGCCTGGCTCGTGGACCGTTATGTCAAAGGGGAAATTCCGGACTACCAGATGGCCGCCTGGCTGATGGCGGTCTACCTGCGTGGACTGGATAAATCGGAAACGGTTGCCCTCACTCGTGCGATCATCAGTTCGGGCCAGGTTCTGGATTTAGACGCCATTCCGGGTCCGAAGATCGACAAACATTCCACCGGCGGGGTCGGAGACAAGGTTTCGCTCATCCTGGCTCCGCTCGTTGCCGCATGCGGGATAGTGGTGCCGATGATTTCGGGAAGAAGCCTCGGGCACACCGGCGGTACGCTGGACAAACTGGAGTCAATCCCAGGGTTTCGGACTAGTCTTACGGCGGCAGAGTTCCGGGCGGCGCTGGAGAGAAACGGGGTAGCGCTCGCCGGACAGAGTGACGAGCTTTGCCCGGCGGACCGCAAGCTTTACGCCCTGCGGGATGTTACCGGCACGGTAGATTCAATACCGCTGATCGCTGCCAGTATCATGTCCAAGAAGCTGGCAGAGGGGATTGACGGGCTTGTGCTGGATGTAAAGACGGGCCGGGGTGCATTCATGTCAGCGCGTCGCCAGGCGCGCAAGCTGGCCCGGCTGATGATTGAGATCGGCAGTGCCCTGGGGTGCCGGGTGCGGGCACTCCTAACCAGCATGTCTCAGCCCTTGGGCCGGGCGGTCGGGAATGCGCTTGAGGTCCGGGAGGCGATCGCCACGCTCCGGGGTGACGGTCCTGAAGACCTGCTGGAGGTGACGTTGGCGCTCGGCAGTGAGATGCTACTTCTGGCTGGCATGGCTCAGAAACTGCAGCAGGCGCGCCGGCTGCTGCTGCGGGCGCTGCATCAAGGCAGGGCGCTGGAAAAATTCCGGGCGGTGATCGCGACGCAGGGCGGTGATCCCGCGGTGGTTGACAATCTTGATCTGTTGCCCAGTGCCCGATATCAGCAGCCGGTATATGCCACTGGTTCCGGTTATGTCAAGTCTATCGATGCCCTCGAGGTCGGACTGCTGGGGTTGGAGATCGGCTTAGGCAGGAAGAGACTCGGTGATGTAATTGACCCCGGAGCGGGTTTTATCTTTCTCAAAAAGGTTGGCGAACCGGTGAAGAAGGGGGAGACGGTAGCGGTGGTGCATGCGAGCTCCCTGCAGTTGGCGGAGAAGACCGGAGCGGCACTGGCACAATGTTTTGCCTATTCTGACCGTAAGGTCGAGCCGGAGGAACTGGTGCTGGAACGGCAGGGGGAGGTGGGAGAAATGCGGAAGGTGAAAAAAGCGGTCAGGCTGCGCCAGCGCTATTCCGGATTACAATCATCTTCCAATAAAGTTTGAGATCAGAGACCTGATTGACATCCGGGTTGGCAGTTACCCCGGGGTATACACCCAAAATCGAAATTGCAACTGGAAACCGATTCGCTGCTTACCATTTAAAGTCTTATAAGAAAATGAAATATAGCACCACTGATGTGAAAAAACAGCCATTTACGGATCTAATTTATTTAATCGGCTTGACTTGCTGGAGAAATGATTTAAGATTGGAGGTAAAGGGGAGCAGCGAGCAATGATTCTGATGGCACTGTTGTTTCTTTTTAACGGCTATGATTTGGAATGGCAGTTTCCGGTTCAGAGGGGCTGGGTGAGTTTAGGACCGGATGTCAACGGCGACAGTCTGCCTGAGCTGGTAATCAGATACGGTTATGCGCACCGGGATTCGCTGGGTTTTGTCAGCGGTGTCACCCGGCAGTGGTTCTGGACCATCCCCAACCCTTATCCAGGCTGGAGCAACTGGGAGTTAATTGGCGCTGGGAACATGGATGGTGATGCTGCTAAGGAGCTGCTGGTTTACGGTTTCAGCTACTCCTCTTCCCGTTACTACATGAGGTTCCGGATCTACGACTGTGCCACTCAGACAGTTGAATTTGAGAGTCCGGAGTTCACAAGTTATGAGTTTCCCTATCCCCTGCTTTCCGATATCGATGGAGACCACAGGACCGAGGTCATTGTCAGCTATGGGGACACTCTAAACAGCACCTGTCTCGTTTACGGCTGGACCGGTAATGGTATCAGCTGGTATGAATTACGGATTCAGAGAGGTACAACCGCGCTGCCGGTGCCGGCGTTGCGCCGGGTCCTGATTACGGCGGTCAAGGGTTATCCGGTGATCATCCGGGATGCAGCGGGCAGGGTGATCAGGACATTGACGGCGGAGGGAGAGTGCCTTTTCTGGGACGGAATTGATGAACGGGGTCAGCCGGTTGTGCCGGGAATCTACTTTTATGACAATGGAGTGGTACAGGGGAAAATTGAACTGGTGCAGTGATCTGGGCAGCCGGGTGATTTTGATTGCCTTCTGACAGGGGGTCATTATATTCCCAGGTAGTGAAAGAATTGGAACTGGTTGTCGATCCGACGATTCAGGGTCGGGTGCAGGAGTTACTCAACCCCCGGTTTTACGGCTCCGGGGTCCGACGGGTAAAACTGATTCAGACCCACACCTCCTGGGTTTTCATCGCCGGCGATTTTGCCTACAAGGTGAAGAAGCCGGTCAACTTCGGGTTTCTGGATTACACCACCCTTTCAGCACGAAAATTTTTCTGTCGTGAGGAATTGCGACTCAACCGGCAGCTGGCGCCTGAGCTTTACCTTGATGTCCTGCCGATCACAGAAGAAAAAGGATGCTTGAGGCTGGGTGGTCCGGGAAAAGTTGTTGACTATTGCGTGAAAATGCGGGCGCTGCCCCAGTCGGCAATCATGACCGAAAGGCTGAAAAATGGCCTGGTGACCTTTGAACAGATTGACGAAATTGCCCGGCTTGTGGCCCGTTTTCATCAGCAGGCGGAGCGGGGCGAGGAGATCAGCCATTACGGCTCGAGTGAGATCATCAGACTGAACTGGGATGAGAACTTCGCCCAGACGCTGGATTTTATCGGCAGGACGGTCAGCCGGCGGGCTTTTGACGAAATCAGGAGCCGGGTGGAGCGCTTTATTAGCCGGCAGCGGGAGGTTTTCCGGCAGCGGCGGCGCCAGGGTTTTGTGCGCCGGTGTCATGGTGATCTGCACTCGAAAAACATCTTTCTCGTTGACCGTCCCTACATCTTTGATTGCATTGAGTTTAACCCCCGGTTTTCCTGTTCGGATGTTGCGTCGGAGATCGCCTTTATAGCGATGGATCTGGACTTTCATCAGCGGCATGACCTGGCGAATTTTTTTGTTGAGCGCTACTGGGCGCTCACTGGTGATCAGGGCATGCTGGGTCTGCTCCGATTTTATCAGTGTTACCGTGCCTATGTCCGGGGGAAGGTTACTAGTTTTCAGCTGAATGATCCGGGCATAAAGCCTGAGTTCCGGAGGCAGGCGCAATTGACTGCTCGGCACTATTTTGATCTGGCGCTCCGCTATGCCCGGCTGCTGGAGACAAAACCGTTTCTGCTTGTTTTTTCCGGTCTGCCCGGTGCGGGCAAGAGTTTTCTTGCCCGTCATTTTGCCGCCCGGACTCTGGCGCTGCATCTGCTTTCCGATTCAATCCGCAAGCAGCTGTGCGGTATTCCGGTCAGCGTACGCCGGTTTGACGGCTACGGCAGGGGGATATATGCGCCCGAGGTGAGCCAGCGAACCTATGACGAGCTCTTCCGCCGGGCTGAAGCATTTCTTGGTGCAGGAATCAGTGTGGTGCTGGATGCCACTTTTAGCAGCGAAGAGAACCGACAGCGTTGCCGGGAGCTTGCAGATCGGCTCGGGGTGAATATGACGATGGTGCTGGTTGAGTGTCCGGAGCGGACGGTGATTTCCCGGCTGCGGCGCCGGGCAAACCAGACAGGATTTTCTGATGCCAATCTGGAGATCTACCGGATCATGAAGGAGCGGTTCAAACCATCATGTTCTGATCCACGGGTTTTAAGGATTGACAGCCGACAGCCGCTGCGCCGGTCACTGGAGCAGATTGAGCGCCGGCTCAAACGGAGTTGATATTTAATTAGAAGGAGGGTTGCTGTGAAGATGGCGGTAGTTTCCTATTCATTGACGGGTAACAATCAGATGGTGGCTCAGAATGTTGCTGCCAGGCTCGGAATTGAACATATTCAGATTAAGGAAGGCAGGAAAAGGCGTGCCTTCAATACAGTTGTGGACATAATTTTCAACCGCACACCCGAGGTTTCACCCGGGCCGGAGGTGCTGGCAGGATGTGAATTCGTCCTGCTGTCCGCACCGGTCTGGATGGGGCAGATTGCCACCCCACTGCGGTCCTATTTGAAATACATCGGTGAGCAGCGGCAGCAATACGGGCTGATTGCGGTGTGTGGCGGGGTTAATCGAAATCTGAAGGCAAAGATCACAGGTTATGCCGGCGTTGAACCGGCGGTGTTCATGGAGTTGCCGATTATGATCGAACTTGGTACCAAGATGCCGTTTTACCGGTTGAATTCCGCTGAAGCGGAACGACTGGCAGACAAGGTTCTGGCCGGTTTGCGGGAGCATTTAAAGCTATAGTCGGTTAATCAGCGGTCCCGATACCAAGCCCGGTTTGAGTTAATATGCCTTTCTGTTGATAAGCAGGAGAATTTGCCTATAATGTTGTTTCTTGAGCGGTCATTTCTTCATTTCAGACGTCCATCTGGGTTCGCGTCAAGCCGACGCCGAGCGCCGGCTGATTGATTTTCTTGCCAGTCTCAGAGGCAGGGCAGCGGCGCTTTATATACTCGGGGATCTGTTTGAGTTCTGGTTTGAGTATCAGCGGGTGATTCCCATGTCCGGACTCAGGGTGCTTGCACTGCTAACAGAACTGCGGAGTTCAGGCACGAGGGTTTTTCTGCTCCGGGGCAATCATGATGTCTGGTTTCGTGGATTTCTTCAGCAGGAGCTGGGACTGGAGGGTTTTCCGGATGAAATGAGCATTGAGGTCGAGGGCTGCCGGGTGTTTGTCGCCCATGGTGATGCGCTAGACCGGAATTTCATTCCTCGGGTCTTCCGGCGCCTGATGCGCAGCCGGATCAATGGTGCCCTGTTTTCGCTTCTCCATCCGGATATCGGGATCGGAGTTGCCCGTTATATCGCCCGCCGGAGTCGGGCGCAGGGGGCAAAACCGGAGCTGGTGACCGCACTGCGGGAGTTTGCCCGGTGCAAGATTGCTGATGGTTATCAGGTTGTGATCATGGGTCATTCCCACATTCCGGAGCGAGTGGAGTTCCCGGGCGGAGTCTATCTAAATGTCGGTGACTGGCTCAGAAATTTCACCTACGGCCTACTGGAAAACGGGACGGTGCGGCTGGAGCGGTTATGAAGGATGTGTTCCAGACTGCCGGGCTGGGTGCCCTGCGCGGGGTGCGGGCATTTCTGAAGTTGATGAGTATCGTGGCGCCAGTCTATACTTTTGTGACCGTGCTTAAGTATACCCCCGTGCTTGCCGCCTTTGCCCGGTTTGTGGCACCCTTCATGAGATTCTTCCGACTGCCGGGTGAGGCGGCAATAGCGCTGATTCTGGGAAATTTTATCAACATCTACGCATCACTGGGAGCGATCACAGCTTTGAAGATTTCCGGTGCCCAGCTGACAGTTTTGAGTCTGATGATCCTGCTGTCTCATTCGCAGATTCTTGAGACCGCGGTTTTCCTTCGGATCCGGGCACAGTGGTGGCTTCTGTGGTTGATCCGGCTGCTGCTTTCATTTGCCGCCGGGTTCGGGCTGGCAGCGCTGATTGTTCCGGCAGGAGCAGGTTACGGCAGCAATGCGGTGGATTTTTCTGCCCTGCAGCAGCGGCTTGTGCCGGTGTCGGCGTTAAGGTCCTGGGCACTCGGACTCGGCAGTACCGGTATCAAGATGCTGGCGGTGCTGGTCGGCATCTTTTTGATGCTGGAGCTGGCACGGCGCTACGGGGTGCTGGAGCGGATGCTTGCCGGACTGCAGCGGGTTCTGCGGTTTATGGGTTATAGCCGAGATGCGGGAATGCCCTGGCTTGCCGGAAATGTGTTCGGTATCGTTTTTGGGGCAGGACTGATCGTGGAATCGGTAAAGGAGAACCGACTCACCCCCAAGCAGGTGACGCTGGTGGCAACATTTCTGGCGCTGTGTCACGGACTGTTTGAAGATACCGCTATCTTTATGGTGCTGGGGGCAAACCTGTTCTGGATTGTCGTTCCCCGAGTTGTGCTGGCGGTGCTCGTGACTTGGGTGCTGAACAGGATTTTGAAGGATGCCCCGGTGTTGACAGGTGCAGGATTGAAGGGATAAAATTATGAAACTTATAAAAAGAAAGGAGCGAAATGAAAGTTGAATTGACAAGCCGAGCAAAGTGGAACGGCAGATTGAGCGCTGCTTTGATGTTTGAAGGCGAGAAAAGTCCGGCAGGGGTGGAACCGGGCGGTTTCAGCCGGGTGGTTCTCCTCCATGAGCGTTTTAACGGACTGTTTCGGGAGACCGCGGTCGGCATTGATGCCAGCAGGAAACGGCTGATTCTATCCGGATTGGGGAAAAAGGCGGAGTTTGAGCCGGATCGGGTGCGGGTGGCGGTTGCGCGGGCGCTAAGCCGGGCGCAGGAGCTGAAGGCAGAGGAGCTGGGGGTGATTATGCCCTGCGCCGGAGAGGCGAAAGGCGGATTGGAGCGGTGGCTGATGGCGGTAGTTGAGGGCGGGATTCTGAGCAGTTACCGGTTTGATCGTTACCGTCAGTCCAAGCCGGATGAGATTGCAGGGCTGAAGCGGTTGATCCTGGTTTTCGGTTCAGAGGCGGAAGTAAAAAAGGCGGAGCCAATAGTCAACGAAGCGGAACGGCGCTGTGATGCGGTGTGCTATGTCCGTGATCTGGTGAACGAGCCTTCAGCAAACAAATGGCCAATGAAACTGGCAGAGCGGGCAGGTGAGCTGGCGGTCGAGGACAGAATCGCAGTCAAGGTCCTGGACCGCACAGAGCTGGAGCGGCTGGGAATGAACGGGATAATTGCGGTTGGCAGGGGTTCGCACAACCCGCCCTGTCTGGTACAGCTTACTTATACCCCAAGGGGAAAGTCCAGGGGTACGCTCGTATTTGTCGGCAAGGGAATAACTTTTGATTCCGGCGGACTATCGCTGAAGACACCGCAGTATATGGAAAATATGAAGGATGATATGGCCGGTGCTGCTACCGTGTTCGGTCTGTTTCATTATCTGCGGGGAAAAGATCTACCCTGGACAGTTATCGGTCTGACACCGCTGGCAGAAAATATGCCCGGGGGCGGTGCCCAGAAAGTTGGTGACGTCATCCGCCATTATAACGGCAAGACGGTGGAGGTTGCGAATACCGATGCTGAAGGGAGACTGCTCCTCGCCGATGCGCTGGCATACGGCGCTACCTTCAAGCCGGACCTAATGATTGACATCGCCACCTTGACCGGTGCCTGTGTTGTGGCACTGGGCAATGAGTGCGCCGGGGTTCTGGGAACGGACCAGCAAACGATCAACCGACTGATTGCGCTTGGTAAGGAGCAGGGTGAGCTTTTCTGGCAGCTCCCGCTGATCGAAAACTACCGATCCCATATGAAGAGCACAGTGGCGGATCTGAAGAATATCGGCAAGCCGATGAATGCAGGCACGATTATCGGCGGGCTGTTTCTTTCCGAATTCGTGCCCCAAAACAGCAACTGGGTACATATTGACATTGCCGGTGTCGCCTTTACGACCGAGGCCCGGGACTACTGTCCGGCCGGTGCGACCGGTGTGCCGGTACGGACGTTAATCACACTGCTGATTAATCGGTAATGGCGCTGGCAGTTGAATTTGAACGGGTGACGGTTTCATTTCCCCGTCAGATTGCGCTGGAAGATGTTTCCTTCCGGCTGGAAAGGGGTGAATTTCTCGGGGTTATTGGACCCAACGGTTCGGGCAAGACAACACTACTCAAGACCGTGCTTGGATTGTTTAAGCCCGCTGCCGGTAAAGTGCGGGTATTGGGAGTGGAATGGGTCGGTATCAGCCGGGTGCGGCAGCGGATTGGCTATGTGCCGCAACGCAAGCCGGTTGATCCCAGTATGCCGGTGAGTGTGCTGGAGGCGGTGCTGATGGGCACCTATGCCGGACTGGGGATATTCCGGTTACCAGGAAAGAAAGAACGGGAACAGGCCTGGGCAGCACTGGCTGCGGTCGGACTGGGGAAAAATGCCGGTCATGTTGCGGGCCATCTTTCCGGAGGTCAGCAGCAACGGCTGTTTCTGGCCCGCGCTCTCGTCTCAGCTCCAGAACTGTTGCTGCTTGATGAACCGACAGCAGGTGTGGATGTGGTAACCCGAAGGCAGATGGTCGAGCTGATCCGAAGGGTGCATAAGGGATGGAAGCTGACCACAATTTATGTAACCCATGACCTTAATGAGGTGATGAGCTGTTCGGACCAGATCCTGCTGCTCAACCGGCGGCTGCTCGCATTCGGTCCCTGTTCCAAGGTGATAAACAGCGAAAATCTGAGCCGGCTTTATCAGACCGACGTGCAGATTGTTGAGCAGGATGGACAGCGGTATGTGATCACCGGTGATTATCATGGCTGAATTGTTTTCCTTCGGGTTTATCCGGAATGCGCTGATTGGTGCCCTGCTTGTCTCTACCGTTTGTTCGGTAATCGGGGTGCTGGTGGTGTTGCGTGGGCTGGCATTTGCGGGTGCGGGAATTGCTCATGCAGCTTTTGGCGGTGTGGCGCTCGGGTTTCTCCTGGGCGTTGACCCCCTTCTGAGTGCGGTTGTCTTCTGTCTGTTAACCGCGGGGCTCGTCAGTTTCACCGGTGCCCGGACCGCGCTCCGTCATGATACGGCGATCGGTATCTTCTTTTCCTGGACGATGGCGCTTGGGGTACTTTTTATCGGGCTGATGCGGCGCTACGATGCCCGGGTATACGGTTATTTGTTTGGCAATCTGCTCGGAATAACCAAACAGAACATCTGGCTGATGATTGGACTCACGGTGATTGTGCTATTGATGATTGGCATTTTCTTTAAAGAGTTTCAGTTACTCGTTTTTGATGAAGAGATGGCGCAGGCGTCCGGTCTGCCGGTCGAAATCCTGAGCCTGCTGCTTTACGGTCTCATTGCCCTCACGGTGGTGATTGCCCTCAAGGCGGTGGGAATTATTCTTGTGGAGGCACTGCTGGTGATTCCGGCGGCAACCGCGTATCAGCTGACCACCAGCTATAAAATGATGTTTGTCCTTTCCTGGGTATGGGCGACAGTGGCAAGCAGCACTGGGCTCGTGCTTTCCTATTTTTTCAGCCTGCCTTCGGGTGCGACCATCGTTATGGTGGCGGTGTTTCTGTTTGTCCTAGCGGCATTTTTTTCTCCCAAAAGGAGGCGCTGTAGAGTATGCGGGCGGGAATTATAGTTCTGCTGTTTGGATTAATGATTATACCTGCTGGTAGCTGTCGGCGGCAGGACCGTGCTGAAATTAATGTGGTTACGACCATACCCGTGACTGCTGACTGGGCGCAGCAGGTTGGCGGTGACTGGATAAAGGCTGTTTCGCTATTGAAAGGGCAGGAAGACCCGCACAGTTATGAACCCGGCCCGCAGGCGGTAGAGATGCTGGTACGGGCACAGCTGGTGGTCCGGGTCGGGCTCGGATTTGATGCCTGGCTGGACGGGCTGATCGCCAACGCCGGCAATCCAAGGTTGCGGGTGCTGACGCTGGCTGAAGGGGTGGAGCCGGTTGCGGATGCGGAGGAGGACGAGCACGGTGTCCATGAGGCGGGCAATCCCCACATCTGGCTTGATCCGGAGGTGGCTAAGTCCGGGGTGAAACGGATCGCTGCACTCCTCGGTGCAATTGAACCGGGACGGAGTGCTGAATATCATCGCCGGGCCAGGGAGTACTGCCGGCAGCTGGACAGTGTCAGTGCTGTTCTCAGGGGGCTGGTGGCGGAGTTGACCAATCGCCGGTTTGTTGCCCTGCACAGCTCTTGGCCCTATTTCTGTCGGGCATTCGGTCTTGAGATGGTTGCGGCGGTTGAACCGCTCCCAGGCCAGGAGCCTTCGGCCAGGAGTTTTGCCGAACTGATCAAACTGATGCGCCAGGATTCGGTGCGGGTAATTGTGATCGAACCTCAGCACAATCCGGATCTTGCTCGGGTGCTTGCAAACGAGACCGGTGCACAGGTGGTAACCCTGAGCCAGTTCAATGGTGTTGTGCCGGGGACAGATACCTATCTGAAGCTTTTGGATTATAATGTCCGGACCCTCGTTAGTGTCCTGAAGGGGACGCGTTCAGAGCCAGCACGGTGATCAGCTGTCCCCGGATGCGGAGTTGGAGCAATGTTTTTGCCTTTTGTTTCACTTCTGGGTCGACGCGTTCCCAGAGCAGGCGGTCGGTCTCGCCTTCACCGAGAATAAGATGGGTGACGGCGAACCGGCTGAACAGGTCGTCAAGATTCGCCCAGTCGGTGACCGCAATCGTCCGTTTACGGGATTCGATCATTAGCGGTGGTGCCCATGGTCCGGCAACAACGGCATCATCCGGCAGCAGACGGTCAACCGCTTTTGAATATGTGATCAGATCATAGGTGCGGTTACTGAACCACGCGTTCCATTGACCGATATCAAGTCGCAGACTGAGAATGAGAAACAGCCCGACCAGTAAGATCCGGAGCAGTTCGGATTTTATCGTCCAGCCTTTATTCCAGAACCGGAGCAGACCATAGCCGGCAAAGGCAAGGGCGAGACCAATGATCAGAGATAGAATAATGATACCTGATTCCCCGCCCGGCTTGGGATAATTGCGGAACCCGGAGACGTAAAGTATTAACTGGAGAATCGCCGGGCTGAGCCAGATGCCATAGAGCAGGGTTTTTTTAATCGTCGGGCGCAGCTGGGGAATGAGGGTGCCGTTTTCCAGTATCCGACTGAAGGCGACGGCAGCAGCGATCAGAAGACAGGGTAGAAGTATGATTTCATAGCGGGGCGGCCGGTAGTTCATATAGCCAAGCATCAGCAGTCCGAAGACGAACCAGAGCAGCGAGTAGCGAAGCAGTTGGGATTGTGACAGCCCTAACCAAGGTAAAGTCAGATAACCGATGAGGGCAATCCAGATCATTCGTGGTATGAGACGCGAGTGCATACCGAATGTGAAGGTGTTAAACAGGTAGGCAGGAAGGGTGCGGGGATGGCCTACCGGTGATTCACTGGAATGGCGTACAGTATACCGGAGATATTCCTTACTGTAAGGTAGATAGACGAGGAGGAGCCAGCAGAGAGAAGCGATGATGACGCCGGCAAGTAAGTAAAGCAGGGCGTTTTTTATCCGTTTTCGGTCCGAAAATGCGGGCAGTTCGCTGACAATCATGATGAGCATTGCCGGCACCAGGAAAACTGCGGACAGCTTTATCAGTAGCACGGTGGCGGCAGCACAGAATCCGGCAGCAGTCATCAGACCGGGATGCCTTACTCCCTGGATCCAGAAAAAAACTGTGAGCAGCAGGAACAGGATTTCCAATGTTTCCACCAGTCCCAGCCGGCTGTACATCACCAGTGGATAGCAGGTGGCAAGTAGCAGTGCACTGAGCAGAGCTGGGGCGGTGTTTTTTTCTTTGCGTAAAAGGAGCCCTAGTATCAGAATGCTGAGTACCCCTGAGATTAGGGAGAGCAGTTTTACCTGAACAAAGCCGATACCAAAAATTTTGTAGATCAGAGCCACTAGTATATTTACCAGCGGATAAATGACAAACGGCAGGAAGTCATCCATTTTCCATCTGCCATACAGGATAAAGTTGCGGGCGGAATAGGTGTTTAGACTTTCGTCAGTGTAGGGGGCGAAGCTCCAGGAAAGGTCAGGTGGAGGGTCGGCCCGCAGGTCGGCAGCCCGGAGGCCGAAGCCGGCGATAATAATTATCCCCAGTATGAGCCAGAAATAACGGGGGTGGAATAGTAAGATCCGATTCGGTCTGCTGCTGAGTTGTGAGGTGTGCTGCCGGTTTTTCTTCATTTTTTAACCGGACCAGCGTCCAAGTTCTTCCTGGGCACGGCGCAGGAGCTCATTTTGCTCAGCGATAATTTTCTCCAGCTGCTCACGCCCACGCCGAAGTTCAGTCTGGACCCGAACCAGCCGGGTGATATCGAAACCGACGTCAACCACACCGATGATCTCGCCATTCGCTCCCGGAAGCGGCAGTTTGGAAAGCGCAACCCAGGTGCTGGCAGCTGATTTGGGATCACCGAGACAAAGTTCGAGATTTACCGGTCTGCCGGTCTGTAGGACCTGTCGGTCCTGGGAGTTCAGCATCGCGGTTACTGTAGCGGGAAACAGCTCGGCATCCGATTTACCCAGAATGCTCGTACCTCCACCATAGGTTGCTGATGCCACCGGGTTCGCCTGAATATATTTCAGATTTGCGTCCTTGATGGCGAGCAGGATTCGATCGTTATGCCAGATGGTCTGGAGCCGGCGATCCAGTTCCTGCCAGGATTGTTCAATCCTGCGCCGGGTGGTGATGTTGGTGATCAAGCCCAGAATGCCTATATCCAGCGGGAATAGGGTCAGTTGAAACCATCCGGCGTACCGTTCCCGGCCGTCCTGATAAAAGAATTCGCCACTCTGGGGCTGTTGGTCGAGCAACGCCTTGCGCACGATTGCTGCGAGGCCGCTGGCTTCTGCTTGGGGGTACACCTCCCAGAGTTTTCTCCCTACCGCTTCTTCACTATTTACCCGGGTTTCCTTCTCCGCACCTTTGCTCCAGGCGGTAATTACCCAGTCGCGGCTAATCAGAAAAACACCGGCAACCCGAGTTTCCAGCATTCCAGCAATACTCTGTTCCTTTTTTCTCAGGAGTTCTTCCAGCTGCTTCTCTCGGGTAATATTCAGGACGATAATTTCAAAGGTTCGGCGACTGGCAAAGGTGCAGGTGCGAGCTGTCATTCTGAGCCAAACCGTCTTCTTCTCCGGTTCCTTGATTATCCGGAATTCAAGGTTGGGCGGGTATTCGCCAGTCTGGCGTGCCTGGAGTTCTGCACTTTTCACCCGTTCCTGATCTTCGGGATGAACCTGAGTGTAGAGCGTCATATTATCGGTCAGCACCGTTTCTCTTGATACGCCGAAAAGTTCGCGGACACTCGGACTGATCGCAAGGATTCTGCCATCTTCAGCACGGCGGATGATGCAGAGCTCATGAGCCGAATCGATCAAGGTGCGGTAGCGTTCTTCACTTTCCCGCCATGCCTGTTCAATTTTCCGCCGCGCAAATTCAATATCCCGGGCATCTGCTGACTCAGCTGAATCTGAATAAGCAGGAGAGATCGCGGGCGCACTTTTTAGTTCCTGAATTGATGCTTCGGCCTTTTTCAGTTCAGTGAGGTCTTCATAGATGAGTGCCAGCATCTTAACCATGCCTTCATAATCGAGCAGAGGCAGGGCAGTTACCCGCAGACAGACCTTACCATAGGGGGTAGGCGGAAGACCGATCTCCACGGGGTCATACCAGTAGGGAGGGGTTTCAATGCGGGCACCGGCAAGCAGGCGTCGAAGCTGAGGCTCAAGCAGGCCGGTGCGCTTGAGTGCCCTAGGGTCATTTAAACTGATACCGGGAGGCGGTATTTTGCCTAGCAACCGTTCGGCCGCCCGGTTACTTTTGATCAGGTTCCCCTGTGGGTCAAAGATTTCGATTGCCATCGGACTGAAGTCAATCAGGCTGTCAAAGATTGCCTGGGCTCGGATTTCAGCGCGGCGGCGCTCTGCTTGCTGAAAAGCCTCCTGTTCCTCCAGCAGTTTTTTCGGATCAGGTACTTTTGGGAAGATCATTTTTTCTTTCAGAATAACAAGCCGGCGACCCGGCTCGAACGGGTGACCTGCGGTTTACGAAACCGCTGCTCTGCCTACTGAGCTACGCCGGCAGTCGTAAAAAGAATTTTAGCAGGTTATCGAGCAGCGTCAAGCGACAGAATTAAATTGAGCAGCCGATACCGTAATTTTTGTTTTGACAACCGGGATCAGGCAAATATACTTCTGATAAAGGAGTGCAATGTCCCGAGAAAAGAATGGTGGCAGAATTGATTCGGTGATTGGGAGTGAGGCGGTGGTGAAAGGGGATTTGCGGGTAAATGGTGGTGTGCGGTTTGATGGCAAACTTGAGGGCCGGATGGATGTGGCGGATGTGTTTCTTGCCGGTCCGCGTTCGTTTCTGAAAGGGGAGATTCAGTGCCGGAGCGCAATGATTGCCGGCAGGATTGAGGGCGATATCCGGGCGCAGGAGCTAGTTGAGCTGCAGACCGGTGCTCAGGTATTCGGCAATATCACCTGCCGGGAGCTGGTGATCCAGCCGGGGTGTTTCTTTGAAGGCAAATGCCGGATGCTCAGGGAAGGGAGTACAACTGAACAATGAGGCGGTTCGTGTTCTTTCTGCTTGCTGCCAGTTTGGGAGCAGCAATGCCGCCGATGCCGGGTAACAGTCGCAGGATTCTTCTTCCCGGGAAACTGGAGCGCCCCTCAGAAGTGCGCCCGGCGACAGATCGGACAGGCAGATTGCTGGTAATTCTTGTTGATTTCAATGATAATACCCATCGTTTTCCCGAATCGGAGTTTCAGCGTCTGATTTTCGGTAGTGGAACCGGTTCAATGCGCGATTATTACCAGGAAGTGAGTTTTGGTAGACTGTTACTAAGCGGTGATGTGGCAGGCTGGGTTCGTCTAAGCAATCCCTATTCATATTATCTAGGAGATTCATTCGGTATTTATGGAAATTTTCCTCATAACAGCCAGGGTCTGGTGTGGGATCTGGTGTCTGCGATTGATGGAACGGTTGATTTTTCCCGGTACGACTGGGATGGAGACGGATTTGTTGACGGTCTGCTCATTGTCCACGCCGGGCCAGGTGCCGAAGAGACGGGGGAACCCGGTGACATCTGGTCGCACAAGTGGCAGTTGTCTGATGGTGTATTCGGCTCGCCCGGAACGTTGCAGACCGATGACGGGGTGAGTGTGGATGCGTATTCAATTCAGCCGGAAAGATTTCTTGACGGCAATATAATTTCGATCGGGGTTTTCTGTCATGAGTTCGGCCATCTACTAGGATTGCCTGATCTCTATGATACTGACTATTCCAGTTCCGGGCTGGGTATGTTCTGTCTGATGGCAGCCGGCGGTTGGGCCCGGGCTGATCCCGGCAAATCCTATGGCAGTTCTCCGACTCACCCGTCAATCTGGTGCAAGTATCTTTTGGGCTGGGTTGTGCCCGATTCAGTTCAGCTTGGATATCGGGATTCTCTCTCTCCGGCCTTACTGGCTGCTGCTTCAACTGCACCCGCCGGGTACCGGATTCTGGAGAATCCCGGGGGCGTTGACTGGTCCTTCAGCCAGACCGGCAATGGTGAATATTTTCTGCTCGAGAACCGTCAGCGCTTCGGATTTGACCGGGGTCTGCCCGGAACCGGCCTTTTGATTCTGCATATTGATGAGTCCCGACCGGACAACAGCAATGAACGTCACCCGCTGGTCGGTATTCTGCGTGCCGATCGTTCACCAAGATTTGCCCTTGATGTCGGAGACAGGGGTAGCGATGTTCATTTGTGGAAGGCAAGTGATACCGGGGTGCGCAATTTTACCACGCCCTCGTCAGCATTTTACAACGGGATTCAGAGTGGTGTGGTTATTGAGCAGATCTCGGGATCAGATTCAATAATGACTGCAACTCTGAAGATCACACCGATGTTTCTGGGCCGGGTTTACTCATTTCCCAATCCGGTAGTGGTGCGGGATAATCAGCCCCGGACGACTATTGCCTACATGCCGACCGATTCGGTCCGGCTTGCAGGACAGTTTCCCGATTTCAAAATCAGAATTTTCAATATTGCGGGTGAGCCGGTTCGGTTACTGGATGAACCCGAAACTGAAATTGCCCCGCGCTACCGGGCTGGTTTCTGGAATCTGAAAAACGAACAGGGCAAGCCGGTTACGAGTGGGATGTATTTTTACATTGTCGAGATTGACGAGGACGGGATAATAGAAAAGAATGTGGGGCGATTGACTGTGGTTAGATAGTTTCAAAGAAAAGGAGGAATGAAGGAGATGGTGTGTAACCTGACTGGGAAAATTGCTTTGGTAACTGGCGGTGGTGCCGGGATCGGCCGGGAGATCGCTAAGCGGCTGGCATACTCGGGCGCGGTAATAGCGGTGTGTGATTTGATTGGCGAATCTGCCCGGCAGGTGGTGCAGGAGATTGAAAAGGCTGGGGGGCGGGCTTGTGGTTATGAACTTGATGTTGCTGATAACGCTCAGGTGGAACAGGTGGTTAAACAGATTGAGTCGGAATTAGGTGGTGTGCAGATTCTGGTGAATAACGCGGGCATCACCCGTGACAGTCTGCTGATCCGGATGAGCGAGGATGATTTTGACCGGGTGCTGGCGGTTAATCTTAAAGGCGCATTTAATCTTACGAAGGCCTGCTGCCGTTCGATGATGAGGCTGCGCTGGGGCCGGATTATCAATGTAAGTTCGGTTATCGGGCAGATAGGAAATGCCGGTCAGTCAAACTATGCGGCGGCCAAAGCCGGGCTAATCGGGTTTACCAAGTCGGTAGCAAAGGAGCTCGCCACTAGAAATATCACCGTGAACGCTATTGCTCCGGGTTTCATCGCTACTGCTATGACTGAGAAGCTGGAACCGACGGTGCGTCAGTCATATATTGAGGCAATTCCCTTAAAGAGGGCTGGCACACCCGAAGATGTTGCCAGCCTTTGTCTTTTTCTTGCGTCAGATGAGGCGGGATATATTACCGGTCAGGTGATCAGAGTTGATGGTGGCATGGTGATGTAAGCTATGCCTTTTTTATATGACCCATTGATGTTTGCACTGTTCGCAGAACAGGTATGAAGGAGGGCGCGCAACTCCATCCTGACAGTCCGGACATGGTATGTTAATCGGTCTGCCGTCTGGACCAAGCCAAGCTTCATTTTTCCAAGTATTTACACCTGTGGGCGCTCTTGGACATCCGGGATGTTCATAAAAAGCGAATGTGTATTCTGTGATGCCACATTGGGGACAGATTGCGCGTTGCTGATTTTTGTTCATCCCTGCTCCTTTACTGGTTTTATTCTTTGTTTATAAAAGCAGGATGATATAACGACATCCTGCCTTCCTCAGGGTAAATATATCATACTTCTTTATTCTGTTCTGTCAAATGAGTTCGAGTATTAACAGCAAGGAATTTGTTGTATATGCTTTACTTACAAGATGATGAATGATATTCTTTAGCGGGTAAGGGAACTGGAAACCCAGCTTGCTCACTGTACTTCGCTTGAGGAGCGTGCAGAGTTACTGCTTGGACTGGCAAGATGGTTTAGTTAAAAATACTGCACCGCTGTTTAAGCATTTTTTGAACAGGAACTCCTGGCAGTTCAGAAGCAGGGCAGGCGTTTGATATAAGTGCGCTTGGCACGCCGGCTGTCTGATATCTGCCGGCACTGCGGGGCAAATGAAGAAGCTGATCTTTATGCCCAGCGGGTCAGGAAAATCGGTACTGAGATTGGGGAGCCGCGGTTCATCCGATCAGGGTGGTATCTCACCGGACAGATGGAGCAGGCAAGGTGCAATTATGAAGCAGCGATCGATTACTACAAAAGGGCATTGACAGATTGGCAGAAAGTCGGGGTAGTGCGCGGAATTTATGCTGCACTTAATGGTCTGGGGAATGTTGCAGGTTTTACCGGGTGTTATCATGAGGCAAGGGATTATTATCAGCAGTGCCGCCAGTTGCTGGAAAATCTTGAGTTTGACGATTTTGTTCGGGCGACCAATTATTGCAATCTGGGCTGGGCCTATCTTCAGCTTGGTGAGTGGGACGATGCATAGGAAAATTTTTACGGGCGGTGGCAATGGCTGAACAGCAGGGATATGATTTTATCCGTTACAATGCGCTGAATCTGCTGGGCGAACTGCTTCTGAAGCGTGACCGCCTGGAACAGGAGGCGGAGGTTTTTACCACGGTTGTTGAGGCCGCAAAGAGGGGATTGACCGCAGCTGAACTTTTACGGGACAGCATGACTAATCTGGGCGAAGCCGAGTTCCGACGTCGCAATTATGCGGCAACAAGCCGGGTGTTTGCTGAGGCAATTGATTTGTGCGCGGTCAATCAAGACCGGCTGAATAGCAGCATGCTTTTGTGGCGGATTGCAGAACTGGGGCTGGCACAGGGAAATTACGATCGGTGCGCCGGGTTTTGTCAGCAGGCACAACAGCTGGCAGAGGAGCTGGGTGCCGTAATGTCGAGGCAGAAGTATTTTGGGCCCGGGCGCTACTGGAGCAGGAGCGGGGTATGGCTGGTGCGGCGCGCAGCTTTTATGAACGGGCACGAGCGTTGCTTAATGATGAACCGGAGAGTTATGAATCAGCCCGGTTGCGGCTACAGTTTGGGCAGTTTCTGCTGGAACAGAATCAGAAGGAACTGGCAGCGGATGAGTTGAAGTTTGCCAGCCGGGTTTTCCGGGAACTGGGACGTGTGGCAGAAACTGATGAGGTGAACCGGATTATGTTCCGTCTGGAACTTAATGCCGACCGGTAAATTGCTCTGGTTGCTGGAATTGCCGGGCTGGCACTTGCCGGACTTGACTCGGGTAAGTTCATTTAACGCGCCCTTAAGATGATTTGCGAAGCGTTTGGATTTGATGGTGCGGCACTAATATAATCGACCGGCTTCCCAGAATTATTTATGGCGAGGTTAATGTTGCATTAGAGGGTTTGGAACAGGGTGCTCCAATTGTTAAGGAGCACCAAGTGCTGATGCCGGTATGTGTCCGAGGTCATATGAGAAGTTATATTTATCTGGCGCGGACAGCAGCAGGGAAATTAGATATTCGCACCAGCGTGCCAGAGACAGCGGCTTCGCTTTTGGCACCAGCGGTTGAGAAACGCTACAGTTTAGCTGAGGAACTGCTAGCGCCAACAATGGAAATTCCCGGAACGCGGTTTGACGGTGTGATCGGCAAGTCGGCAGTCATGAGAAAGAATCTGGAAATCATTGTTCGCTGTGCGGATTCCCGTTATCATCCGGGGCGAGAGCGGAACCGGCAAAGAGCTGGTAGCGCGGGCGATACATTTTACTAGTGGCAGGAGTTGGAAGCCATTCGTACCGATTAATTGCGCTGCGGTGCCGGAAACCCTGCTTGAGGCAGAATTCGGTGTAGAAAAAGGTGCGGCTACCGGGGTGAGTGCGCGTAAAGGAAAGTTTGAACTGGCTGATGGCGGAACAGTTTTTTGGTATGAGATCGGTGATATGAGCCCCGGGTTGCAGGCAAAGTTGTTGCGGATTCTGCAGCGTACGACTTTTGAGCGGGTAGGCGGCATCAGACCGGTGCGGGTTGATGTCTGGGGGGTGCTGCTACTAATCAAAATCTAGAGAAACTTATTCAGGAATGAAGGTTACGTGAGGATCTTTATTACCGGCTGAACGGTATTGAGATCTACCTACCGCCCTTAAGGGGGGCGGACAGATCCCTGAGCTGGTCCGGTTTTTCATTACCAAAACAAATCAGGAGGCAAAACGGGAGGTCTGCGGTGTCAGTCCAATGGTGTTGCGTCTGTTTCGTACTTACTTATAGCTGGCCGGTAATATCCGGCAGTTGCGGAATGTAATTCAGCGGGCGGTAGTACTGGCAAAGGGTAAGGAGATTGAGATTGAAGATCTGCCGCCGAAGTTGCGCCATCTGAGCGGTTTTCATCAGGTAAATATCCAGTCGCCACTCAAATCAGCAAAAATTGTTCAAGAAGAGGCGAACGCAGAGCTGGAACGTGCGATGGTCATGGATTGTTTTGAAAGGGCACATGGAAATGTCAAAAAGGCAGCTGAACTTTCAGGCTATAGCCGGGCACAGTTCTATCGTTTAATAAAAAAACACAATATAGAAATAGCGCCAGGAATTAAATTAACCCCCAGTTTTAAATAAACTGAGCCAGAGAAAAATAAATTTGAAACATTAAAGCCCACCGTCTCTATAAATGCGACATTTTGCAAAGCCATCGCGATTTTTTTGTTATAATATATTGTAAAGTATTTATAATAATAAATTAAATACGGCAAAGTTTTTGCATTTTCAAATGCGATGGCGAACAAAAGAGAACAAACGAAAATTAAAAGAAAGGGGCAAAAATGTTTAATAGAGGTGTAGAAAGAGTAATGCAGATACTGCTGGTGGGTGTGGTTGGTGTAGTTGGGTTGATGGTTGCAAGGCTGAGGTCAGTAGATAAAGGGGGCGCTTGCTTCGAAGGTCAATCTTCATGAATCGATGCGGGATTATCAGATAAAGAAGATCGCCACTGAACGGATGTTTATTGATAATAATAATCGATAGAACTCTGGGGGGCAAAAATGATGGAAGTAGCAATGAGAAAATGGGTGGAGGTGGGATTGGGAATTGAGCTACTGTTGACTGGAGTTTTTATCGCTGGGATGCGCATGAGCGAATTGCACTCCCAATTCGCTTCCATTTTCAATGCAGTGATTGCGGTTGATAAAGCAGGAAATGAGCGTTGGTACTCTTACAAATTGGGGATTGCTGGGGTTCGCCTGTTTGGTAAAAGTTGAATTTTGAAGTTGTGAAGTGAGGGGAAGGAAGATCAATGGGGTTATGTGAACCGAGTCAGACCGCGCCTCCGAAGAGTTTCAGATTAACAGCTTTTATTTTAATCGCAGAATGCGTTGCGTCTGCCGTCCTGTGTGAGATTCCAGTCGGACAAAATAGACTCCAAGTGTCAGTTTTTCGCTGTTAACGGCGAACTGATGATTGCCGGCGTCAAGAGTGCCATTAAACAGCTGAGTAACGGTCCTCCCCGAAATGTCATGCACGGTGAGGCACACTCGGGAGTGAATCGGAAGGTGCAGGTGGACGGTAGTTGTCCGGTTAAAAATGCTGGGTTCAATATTAAAATTGATCAAGTCCGGTTTAATCAGGTTCCGAGATTCCTGCACACTGACATTCTGATCATACCACTCCTGAACCGTCTGGCAGGTATTGAGGAATGAGCTTGAGTCTGGTGCGCCAATAAAGGCGAATGCCATGCGTCTTTTCCCTGCACCCGGCATCAATTCAAATGGTCCGGTGCTGACCGAAACCGACCAGTTATAGGGGCGATCACTTTGTCTCACACCCAAGTTGCCGGTAATGACGCGATATTTCATATCTTCAGTCATTGCTGAATCCGGATAAACATAAATCGCGTGATCAATACAGGTGAGATGAGTCGGCGTAGCGGGATAAAGCTGTTTGATACCGAGAAAGCAATTGGGGTTGTTTACATTCCGCATCACTGCGGTCCGTTGTTCAGGAAAGGTCCACGCAAGGTCGTGCAGCCGGTCCGTAGCGATCACATCAAAATCGGCGATGATGCCAGCATAGAGGTTGTTGAGTTCTACAGTTCCCGCATTCCACAGGTCATAAACGAGAATCACTGTATTCTGCGGTCCGGGTGGTGCCGGCACAAGCGCCCGCTGATCAATGATTACTGATTTGGCCCGAGGGTGATTCAGATCAGTGAAACTCGCCTGCAGAAGCTGTGCGGCGTTCCAGACAGGCAGGCGGGTGCGGATGCTGTCATTCAGCTGCCAGTCTTGGTCTATTCCATGCTGACGGTAAAACCGGTCAACCAGGTAATCAGAACTATTGCCCAGAGCAAAGCAGGCAAGATAAAGGCTTGATGTATCGTTGATGGGATAGCGGAAGCCTTGGCCCTGCCGACCATCTTCAGTGTCATAGCCGATACTGCCCCGGGCGGTTACAGTGAGAGCACAGTTGCCAGCAGAGATGTTGGCCCAGGTTCTGCCCGAATATCCTAGAGTAATCGAAAACATGGTCTGCCAGCTGTTCTGGTCCGAGTGGATGTGGAGAGTGAATTCCGGTCCGGACCCTGGAGGAGCAGAGCAAACTGCGGTGATCGTGATGTTTTCTGCAGTTGCGGATTCGCCGGGCAGGATAGTGTCCAGAATTGCAGTTGTATCAATGATGTCAATATAAGGGCTGGTTTCGGTTAGCTTCAGGTGCACCGAAGTTGCCGGTCCGGTACCGGTGTTTTTAATCGTGATTTTCAATCGCGCAGTTTCTCCCGGTTCCAGGACGTGATTGGGATTGGATTGAAGAGTATCATTAATTTCGCAACTGCGATAAACAAGATACGGTTCGGTTGCTCCCTGAAGTATAGTTACAATCTTGGTGGCAGGGAGATTGTTGTGCAGTGTTGCAGTGAGTTGGAGTTCGCCCGGTGTGAACGGATGGATATTGATGCTGACTTGACCATTGTTGCCGGTAATTCCGGTAACAAATACCTCATTATCTTTACAGGCAGTAACCCTGACGCCAGAGGCGGGGTTTGTATTTTCGTAAACGGTTACTGATAAGGTCTGATCGCCAGTGGTGATCGTGTCCGGAGCGGTAATGGTCATAGTCCGGGGCGGTGCGGTCCAGATGTCCAGTGTCGGATCGCCCAAGAGATTGAATTCAGTCAGGCACCAGCGCCAGAGCGAGGAGTAAATGGCAGAGCCTGCATACTCTTCACGAGATCGGTCATGGGCAGGACC
>CBFGJT010000001.1:76297-139238 GCA_965649165.1 Caldifarciminota bacterium
GATCGCCCAAGAGATTGAATTCAGTCAGGCACCAGCGCCAGAGCGAGGAGTAAATGGCAGAGCCTGCATACTCTTCACGAGATCGGTCATGGGCAGGACCTAGCAGGTATTCAGAGCGGGAGAGCAGGTAGTCATAGAAACGGACACATAGTTTTTCCGAAGGTCCCATTACCGGAGGCGTGCCCCAGCCGTAGCGGGAGTTCATCATTACCCCAATTGCCCCGCCATCAGGACAGTTTAGTGCCACTTCTGCCAGACAGTCCTCGGCTTCAAAGTTTCCCGGATTGCAGGCAAGTGAGGTGATAATTGAATACCGGTTGTGGTTAGTCTGATATCCGGCATAGCTGGTAGTATATATTGGGGTTCCATTTTCATCATAAACACCAGCCTCGTTACCATGGCCAGCCGGATCAAAAATCAAAAAACCGTTGTTAAGGGAGTCAGCGACAACACCGGCGCCGGGGGGATTCTCCATTTTCCGGTCGGTCCACCCCGATGGTGTCAGTTCGGCGATTGAGTCATTTACAAATTTGCCATGATAATTAAGCGAGCGCCAGAGCCAGCCTGAGGGCAAAAGGGAACGCTGAATATAATCAGCAGCGGGGTTGTTTTCAAAGGCGAGAACCTTGCTGATGAAGTTCTGTACCTGTTCCCGTGTCTCTACTGATGCCCGTCCTACAAAAACATCGGCATACAGGTCCACCGAGTCGTCCATTTCGCCAAAAAGGTCATTATGGTTTGAGTCCCAGGAGAAATCTAGGTCTCCGTAATACAGATCAGTGGGAATCATTCCCTGTTCATTGCCAACATTAACACAGATCTGACGGGATGGTATCTGCCGGTTATCACCGGCAAGTAAAACAAAGACTACACCCCGGTTATGGTAATAGTCAATGATGTGATTTCTTATTTTTTCCTGAATGTCCCGGCCCGGATAAGTGGCTTCAATCCAGTTGATAGTTCGGATTTCAGTGCGTATTCCGCGTTGGCGCCGGTATTCAAGATAGGGTTGAAAACTTTCACTCAGTTCCCTGCTCGTGATAATCAGATAGTCAATTGGTAGCTGGTCATTCTCCGAAACAGGAGGTGCAAATGTTGACAGATCTTCGGGATTGAGGACTAGTGCTCTTAGGCTCTGTAGCTGCTGGTTACGCTGGAATATGGTGATGGGAGTAACTGGAGTTGTCCAGGGTTCCAAGGTAAAAGTAAGTTTGATTTCAGTATGCAGCAGCAGACGACCGGAAAAGGGAAAATAAGTGAACGGGCAGATGATAAGATTAACCAGTTGAAACCCACCGGCATGATGAAGTGAAGAACTGAGCAGCAGCTGAGCTGGCCAAGGTTGATCCGAGTGGTAAATCGCTGTGTCGGGCGGACAAAATTCAGGGAGTTGGGATGTGGAGACTGGTATCGGGATTTGACCCGGCAGAATAATGAATTTGCCTTCAATTGGTTTAGAGGTCTGCTGGGCTGCTTCAACCCGATTGAGCTGAGCATCGGCCGGAATTGCCAGAGTGATGCTAATTACCGGAAGTAGCGGTCTTCCTGGTTCGGGGATAAAAAAGGCATCATCCAGCGTAACCCAGTCAAAGCTCTGATAACTGTAGATCTTCAGTTTTTCCGGTGCGATTCTGAGTGTATGACTGATGATATTGCCCAATCGGGCACCGGTAATGATGTAAAAAAACAGCAATGCCTGATGCAATTTTCCTCCTGTTTTTATTTCAGATTATTCTAACTGCTAATTTCTATCAAGCAATAAAAAACGGTTTTACTTCTGATCCGCTGGTGTTTCTTCCCTTTGGAGCGGTTCTTCAGAGGTATTGCCACCTTCAATCTCTATTCTGCTTTTCAGTTTTGTTTTTTCGTGGCTGAATCCGCCAAAGATCACATTCAGACTGAGCCAGAGATTGCTCCCCGGCATTTTCGGACCCTGCAGGAGTATGCCTCCATCCCCAAGTTCCCAGTTTGCGCCCAAGGGGCCGAAATTATATCCACCACGCAGTTCCAGTCCGACAAAGGATATTGGTAAAATCAGTGCAATCTGCGGGTTGAGGTTGAAACCCGAGAAGTTCAAAGTTGATGTTCTGCCCGGATGTGCCAGCAGGGTGTCAAAACTGGGGACACTGCGGTTTTCTGGGCTAAGACTGATGGAATAACCGCCGCCCCCAATGCCAAGGCCGGCAATTACTAGCAGATGTTTGAGATCTAAAATGGCGTAACCAGCACGGAATTCTCCACCACCGTAATTTAACCTGCAGAGGAGATTCAAAGATTCTGATGTAACGGATTGCATTCCTCCCCAGCCGGCACCACCAATAAGTACCCGGTTTGCCAGTGCATAACCGCCACCTCCAAATAGCCAGTGTTGTGAATTAAGTTTAGTAAAATCATAGCGCTGAAATGTATTGTTGATGTCATCGTAGTTCAGCAGTGCCAAGGTGGGACCAAAAGCGCCGTAGCCCCCCGCGGTGGTTCGGCCCAAGGCAAGTGTTGACAGAAACAGCAAAAGTCCGAATGTTTTTCCCATGGTTACTCCTTTTGGCATTTTTGTTTATTTTAAAACTAAACTATAGAAGGCTGTTGTCAAGAAAAAGATTTCTGCTTGACCTTAAATTCAGGTATTTTTATAATCATTTTATAATATTATTTTCGCTTCATTGAAAGATAAAAGGAGGATATCTTGGCAAAGAGAACAATTGTAACTATGCCCGGGGATGGGATTGGCAAGATTGTCTTGCCCGAGGCGCTGCGGGTGCTGCGGGCGGTCGGGTTTGATGCAAATTTCGTGCATGGTGATGTTGGCTGGGAGTTCTGGTGTAAGGAAGGAAATGCCCTGCCGGAGCGGACGATTAAATTGCTTGAGGAACACAAAATTGGTTTGTTTGGTGCTATTACCTCTAAGCCCAAGGACAAGGCGGAGGCAGAACTGGACCCGGCGCTTAAAGGGAAAGGTTATGTGTATTATTCTCCGATTGTGACTATGCGCCAGCATTTCAATCTTGATATCTGTATCCGGCCCTGCCGCTCGTTCCCGGGTAATCCTTTGAACTTTATCCGACGCAATGGTGCTTGGTTCGAGGAACCCAAGGTAGATGTTGTAATTTTCCGTCAGAATACCGAGTGTCTTTATGCTGGCGTGGAGTGGACTAATCCACCGGCGGAGGTGCGCCGAGCACTGGAGACGCACAAGAAGATGAAAGCATTTGCCCATGTCCCTTCTGAGGATATGGCAATTTCCCTGAGAATTTTTACCCGTCCGGCGTGTCGGCGGATCATTCGCGCCGCATTTGATTACGCCCGTCAGCATGGCTACAAATCGGTTACTATCTGTGAGAAACCGAATGTTGTGCGTGAGACTAGCGGGATGATGGAATTGGAGGCTAAGAAGATTGCCGCCGAGTATCCTGATATTCAACTCTGGTCGGTCAATATTGATGCGATGATGATGTGGATGACCAAGAATCCAGATGATTACGGAGTGATTGTTTCCGGGAATATGTTTGGCGATATCGTATCCGATGGCTTTGCCGGACTGGTAGGCGGGTTAGGTTTCGCCTATTCAGCAAACATCGGGCCGGAAGTGGCAGTTTTTGAGCCGACTCACGGTTCAGCCCCCAAATATGAGCGGCTTTCACCTTCAATTGTCAATCCGATTGCGATGATCATGGCAGCAGCGATGATGCTCGATTATATCGGAGAGAAGGAAAAGGCGAATCGGATTGAAAAGGCAGTGGCAAGAGTAGTTGCCGAGGGCAGAGTTCGGACTTATGACATGCTCCGCCTGCCCGGCGGTCCGGATGTATTCCAGTATGGTGCGGCATCGACTCAGGAAATGACCGATGCAATTATTGCAGCGCTGTGAGGTAACTGATGATTACTGCAGATGAAATTCGAAGTCTGTTTCAGCATCAGCTGGAGAAAATAAATGATGAAAAACTGCGGGAACAGGTGGTGCAGGTGTGGGTGAAAGCAGCAGCGCTAGGAGGCTGGAGGTCAATTGAGGATCTGCAGCGACTGCCATTTACAATTCTGACCGATACAAAGGGAATAAGTATTATTGAGCATACGATCGCGGTAACCGAAGGGGCCCTGGGATTAGCAGAGGCACAGCTGCGCGCCTACCACCAGATGCCTTATGCCGTGAATTTTGACCGGTTGATCGCGGGTGGACTGTTGCATGATGTGGGTAAGCTTGTCGAGGTGCAGCCTGATGGCAAAGGTGGTTACAAGAAAAGCCGGGCGGGTGAATTGGCCCGTCATCCGATTTCCGGGGCGATCATCGCTGCTAAGGTCGGATTGTCCGATGACGTAATCAATACAATTGCCTGTCATGCGAAGGAGGGGGAGGGTGCATCCAAGGTACTGGAGACGGTGCTGATTCATCAAGCCGATTTTGCCACTTTTGACCCCCTTGTCATGATACAGAAAGGACAGCTGATTTTATGAGTATGACCATTATTGAGAAGATTATTGCCCAACACTCCGGGCGAACGAAGGTGCAGCCGGGTGATATTGTGGAAATGAAGATCGACGTCCGCGTGGCGCGCGATTTTGGCGGTGCAAATGTGGTCAGGGAACTTGAGGAACACGGACTTGGCATTGACGACCCGAAACGGACTTTCTTTACATTTGATTGCAACCCAACCGGCTCCGATCAGAAGTACGCAGCTAATCAGCAGCTCTGCCGGCAGTTTGCCCGAAAATGGGGGATCAGAATCTTTGACATCGATGCGGGTATCGGCACCCATCTTGCAATTGATGAAGGTCTGGTGGGGCCCGGCGATACTTTGGTTTCCACCGATTCGCATGCAAATATTCTTGGGGCAATCGGTGCCTTCGGGCAGGGGATGGGCGATAAGGATATCGCCTATGCTTGGGCTAAGGGGAAAGTCTGGTTTGAAGTGCCCCCAACTGTGCGGATTGAGCTGATCGGCGCACCATCGGCATCAGTTACCCCAAAGGATGTCGGTCTGGCGCTTTTACGTTACTTCGATGCAAACGGACTGTTAGGTTGTGCGGCGGAGGTGTACGGTGAATATGCGTACCAGATTAGTCTTGACGCCCGGATAACAGTTGCCTCCTTGGGAACCGAAATGGGAGCGATTATTATTCTATTTCCGCCCAGTGCTGAGGTGCTTGAATACTGCCGGCAGCGGACCGGTAGACAGGTGGAACCGGTCCATGCTGATCCGGATGCAAATTATCTGCGAGTTGACCGCGTCGATCTTTCCGGGCTTGAGCCGCTCATTTCACGTCCCGGACATCCCGAGGATGTAGTACCGGTAACTAGTGTTGCTGGAAGGAAGGTCGATTCGGTTTTTATCGGTTCCTGCACGAATGGCCGAATGGATGATCTCCGAGTGGTGGCAGAAGTATTGAAAGGTAGAAAGGTAGCTCCCGGAGTTGTGCTCAAAATTGTGCCGGCAACAGATGCTATCTGGCAGCAGTGTCTCCAGAGTGGTTTAATGGATGTTTTTAAACAGGCGGGCGCGCTCGTTGGCAATGCCGGTTGTGCCGGGTGTGCTGCGGGACAGATTGGTCAGAACGGTCCAGGGGAGGTGACAGTTTCTACCGGCAACCGTAATTTTACCGGTAAGCAGGGCAAGGGTGAGGTTTATCTGGCATCGCCGGCAACTGCCGCGGCTTCAGCAGTTGCCGGCATCATTACCACCGCCGACCGCATTCCTCCCGTGCCGGTTACATTTGAGAGTAGTGAACCGGTGAAGATAATTACTGCTGCGCGGTCACAACCAGCATCTGCGCCGCCACTCGTGATTACGGGTCGGGTTTGGGTAGTCAGAAAGGACAATATCGATACGGATCAGATTTATCATAATCGACATCTCACTGTAACCGACATCCGGGAGATGGGACAGTTCGCCTTTGGCAATCTTCCTGGTTGGGAAAACTTTCCACAAAAGGCACAGCCGGGCGATATTATCGTTACCGGTGCTAACTTTGGTGCCGGTTCTTCCCGACAGCAGGCAGTGGACTGTTTCAAAAGCTTAGGGATTGCGCTGATCATTGCCCGATCATTCGGTGCAATCTATTTCCGAAACGCAGTTAATGCCGGACTGGCAGTAATGACGGCGGATTTGTTGGATCATGTTCAGAACGGGGATCAAATTCAAGTAAACCTGAAAACCGGAGAAATTATTCTACTGGGTAAAAAAATCCGCCTTCAGGGGAAACCATTTTCCCACGTGCAACTAGAGATCTACCAGAGGGGCGGATTATTGAGTTAATGTCCCAGTTTCTTTATCAGTTTGGTTCGGCGGACGAAGTGGTAGAGCAGGCATCGATAATATAAGTGACTAAGACTACGATTGCCCAGAGAACCCGCCGCCCTTTTTCATCCGTTTCTTTAGTTAGGATGTCAATCAGCGTTATACCTAGAAGACGAATAAACTGAGGGATATGAACCAGCCGAGGGGTGTACCCTACCGAAAATCGTGCAAAGTACCAAAGGTGCACCAAGGTTAAAAGGGGTAAAGTTCATGCTATTTCCCAAGTTTGCGGATGCGTTCGTGGCGCCGGACAAGTAGATATATGACTGCGCCCAGCCAGTGAGTGAAAATGATGATCAGTGTCCAGAGTAGACGCATATTACTTTCGTCTGTTTCGTGAATCAGGACATCGATCAGCATCCAGATCCAAAGAACCTTGGCTGCGATTACAACGGTGATGCAGATTAGAATCAGGGATAACCAGAGCCAGCCCAGCGAACTGAACGCAAACAACCCGATAAGTTCTTTCATATGAATACACGATACATCTAGAAGCAAGGCTGTCAATTGATTTCAATACAATATTTTTTATAATCGGTGAAAGTGAGGTGAAATATGGGAATGACCTTTGCGGAAAAGATTCTTGCCCGCAAGGCGGGTAAATCAGAGGTCCGGGCTGGTGAGATTGTTTTTTGTAAGCCGGATCGGCTGTTGATGCACGATAATGCTGCTGCAATTACTGATAAGATCGCCAAGGAGTTGATTGAGTTTGGCGTCGCTAATCCCAGCCAAGTGGTGATTGTCCTCGATCATACTGTACCCGCAGTAGATGAGAAGACGGCTGCCGGCCATAAGAAAATCCGGGAGTTCGTCCGAAAATACGGGATCAGGCATTTCTATGATATAGGTATTGGCGTTTGCCATCAGGTGATGGTGGAGAAGGGATTGGTGTTACCAGGGATGCTGGCAGTAGGTTCAGATTCCCATACCTGTTCTTACGGGGCCGTGAACGCTTTCGCCACTGGCATCGACCGCACTGAAGCAGCGGCGCTCCTTCTGACCGGTGAAACCTGGTTTAAAGTGCCACAGTCAATCCGTATTCACCTTCGCAAAGGGCTGCCAGAATTAGTGACCGCCAAGGATCTAGTGTTGACGATTATCGGTCAGATCGGTACCGATGGTGCCGATTATTGTTCTGTTGAATTCTGGGGTGATATCAGCTATCTAACCCTAGATGATCGTTTTACGATTGCCAATATGGGGGTAGAGATGGGAGCGAAGAATGCGGTCTTTCCCGCTGATGAGATTGTCAAGGGTTTTCTGACCGGGATTGGGGTTGAAAGGTCCGAATGGCAGGAGATATGGGGGGATCCGGATGCACAGTATCGGCAGGAATTGATATTTGAACTTGACAGGATCGTTCCCATGGTAGCAGTCCCACACAAGGTTGACAATGTGAAGCCGGTCAATGAGATTAAGGACGTAGAGGTGCACCAGTGTCTGCTGGGGACCTGCACTAATGGCCGCGCAAGTGATTTTGCGGTGGCAGCCAAAATCATCGGGCGACGCAAGGTTGCCCGCGGTACCCGGCTGCTGCTGTTGCCGGCATCGCGCAGTGAACTGGAGAAGGCGCTGAATGCCGGTTATATTCAGACACTGATTGAGGCGGGCGGTGTGCTGCTGCCTCCGGGGTGCGGGCCGTGTCTCGGTGCTCATCAAGGGGTGCTGGCACCGGGTGAGCGCTGTATTTCTACCGCCAATCGAAACTTCAAAGGTCGGATGGGATGCCGGGAGGCAGAGATCTATCTTGCCAGTCCCGCAACCGTGGCAGCGAGTGCGCTGACCGGGAAAATAACCGATCCCAGGGAGGTGATGTAGCATGAGAATCTGGCATTACGGGGATGATGTCAATACTGACATGCTTTTTCCGGGGAAATATACTTATACCTGCTCCAAACCCGAGGAGATCAGACCGCACCTGCTCGAGGATCTGGATCCGGAATTTGCTAACAATGTCCAGGCAGGAGATATAATCATTGCCGGTAGAAATTTCGGCTGCGGTTCTTCCCGGGAGCAGCCAGTAGTGGGACTCAAGGCGGTAGGAATTCAGGCGGTAATCGCTAAGAGCTTTGCTCGGATTTTCTACCGGGCTGCGATTAATCAGGGTCTGTTGCTGATTGAAGCGCCTGAGGCGGTTGATTATTATCAGCCCGGGCTGGAGGTTGAATTGAATGCAGATCTGGGGCGGGTTAGAATTGGTGCTCAGGAATTTCTGTTTCCCAAACCCCCGCCCGAAATTCTGGCAATTGTCGAGGCAGGCGGACTTTTGGAGTATACCCGCCGAAAGTTGAAAGAAAGAGGGGGTAGGAAATGAGCCGGAGTGGAGTAGCCGGGAGAAGAGGAGAAGGAGTACGTTCAGACGCCTTCGTGATGGTGGAAATCCGAGATGAAGGAGGGATTGAGTTAAATGTTAAAAGCCGGGTTAGTTTTATATACGGAGATTCAATCCGTAAGCTGGTGGCTGCCGGATTGAGTTTTTTTGGTATCAGTAATGCCCGGGTTGAAGTTGAGGATTCCGGGGCAGTGCCGTTTATTCTTATGGCCCGGCTTGAGACCGCGATCCGCCGGGCTTTAGGCAAGAACTATCAAGATGTCGCTGAATGGCTGCCCGAACCAGGGCCATCTTTTGGTCTTCCCAGCAGCCGGGAGCGGTGGCGGCGATCCCGGCTTTATCTTCCGGGTAATGAACCTAAATTTATGCTCAATGCTCGGATTCATGAGCCGGATGGTGTGATTCTTGACCTCGAGGATTCGGTGCCTCCTGAAGAGAAGGACGCCGCACTAATAATGGTACGTAATGCACTGATTGCGATTGATTTCGCCCGATGTGAGCGTATGGTGCGAATTAATCCTCTGCCGCGGGGCAAAGAGGAAGTTGAGCCTCTGATTCGCGCCGGTGTCAATGTGCTGGTTGTCCCGAAGTGTGAGGATGATAAAGAAATTAGGGAACTGGCGGTAGGGGTAGCAGAAATTGAAAAGAGGTGCGGTATCCGGCATGAGGTCTGGTTGATGCCCATTATTGAGACAGCTGCTGGCGCCTTTCGTGCTTACGAGATTGCCCGGTCCTCAGAACGGATCGCTGCGCTGACTTACGGTATGGAGGATTACATCGCCGATATCGGTGCACAGAAAACTCGTGATGGTTGGGAAACACTCTGGCTTCGTTCCGTAGTGGTTAATGCTGCACGGTCTGCCGGGATCCAGCCGATTGATACGGTATATGCAGATGTGGCTGATCTCGATGGGTTGAAATTCAGCTGCCTGCAGGCAAGGGCACTCGGTTTTGAAGGCAAGGGGTGCATTCATCCCCGTCAAGTTCGGGTGGTGAACGAGGTTTTTACTCCAGATGATGAGGAGATTGCTCACGCAATGGAGATTGTAAGAGCAGATATGGCGGCACGGGCAAACGGTAAAAGTGTAGCGGTGATCGGGTCCAAAATGATCGACCCGCCGGTTGTGCGTCGTGCCCGGCGGACACTGGAATTGGCAGTGGCGCTTGGTAGATTAAGCTCGGACTGGAATAAGGAGGGGTGATGAATCTTGTAACTAATGCCTTGGGCAGAATGGTGCCTACTGAGATTAATGGCCGGCCGGCAACCCCTTTCCCCGGGATTGATCGTTTCCGACCTTCAGGTTGCAAAGCCGCTCCCAGAATTCCCACTATTCTTGATTACCCCCGTGATGGTAACAAGGTGGTAAAGGATTTGAAAACTGCACTGGAGTTAGCCGGTGTCCGTAACGGCATGACAATTTCTACGCATCACCATTTCCGAGATGGTGATACGCTGGCTTTGCAGCTTTTTGATATCTGCGCTGAAATGGGGCTCAGAGATCTGGTCTGGTTTCCTTCGGCAGCTTTCCCCTGTCATGCACCGTTGATTAAACACCTTGATAGCGGCGTAATCCATCATATTGAAGGCAGTCTCAACGGTCCCTTGGGAGATTACTGTACCAGCGGCAGGATGAGGGGATTAGGCGTACTGCGTTCGCACGGCGCCCGTGCAATGGCGGTTCAGGATGGTGAGGTCCATATTGATATTGCAGTGCTGGCGGCACCGAGTGCTGATTGTTTCGGGAATGCCAATGCGGTTAACGGTGATGCAGCCTGTGGTGTGCTCGGCTATGCACTGGCTGATGCGATGTATGCTGACCGGGTAATTGTTGTAACCAATAATCTTGTGCCTTTCCCCTGTATTCCGATTGAAATTTCCGGTAGCTATGTAGATTATGTTGTGGTTCAGGACTTCATTGGTGACCCGAAGAAGATTGTTTCCGGCACGACTGAAATTACTCGTTCTCCAGATCGTCTCTATATTGCCGAACTGGTTGCTCGGTTCATCCGTGATGCGGGCATAATGCGCAACGGGTTCAGTTTTCAGGCTGGTGCAGGAGGCATTTCCCTTGCTTTTGCAGTTTATCTTGCCCAGATGATGAAGGAGTCCGGCGTAAGGGCAGGCTGGATTCACGGGGGAACGACGAAGTTTCTGGTACGGATGCTGGAGGAGGGATTGACGAATGCGCTAGTAGACGGGCAGGCATTTGACCTTGAGGCAGTGCGTTCGATTGCAATGAACCGTAGTCATATCGGCACCGCCCCCTTGATTAGTTACAACCATCATTCCAAAGGAAACTTTATTAGTCTAATGGATGTGGTCGTTCTTGGTGCAACTGAAGTAGATTTGGACTTTAACGCCAATGTGGTTACTCACTCCGATGGACGTCTGCTGCATGGTATTGGCGGCTGGCAGAACTGTTTATATGCCAAATGTGTGATTCTGGCGATGCCAGCAGTTCGCGACCGGATTCCGGTAATTGTGGATGAGGTTACAACACTATGTGGCCCAGGAGAAATGATCGATGTAGTGGTCACCGAACTTGGGATTGCAATAAATCCCCGACGGCAGGATCTGTTTGAGGCGGTCAAGGGTAAAAGTTTGCCGCTCAAGAGTCTGGAGGAGATGAAGGCGGAGGTCGAGCGTCTCTGTGGAAAGCCAAAAAGGCCGGAGCGGACAAGCCGGGTCGTGGCAGCGGTTAAATGGGTTGACGGCACAGTACTGGATTCGGTTTTCCAGATTTCGGGAAAACGGTAGAATTTTTGATGTCGGGTCGGCTTTAAATTTTTAAACGAGGAGAAACTGTATGGCGTTTATTGTATTTATTATCTGTCTGATCTGGTTTCTAATGATGTACAGAGTTTATGGCGGTTTTCTCAGCCGCCGGGTGTTTAAACTCGACGATTCTCGCAAAACACCAGCGCACATTTTGTGCGACAATACTGACTATGTGCCCAGCAACCGCTGGGTGGTATGGGGGCACAACTTCACCTCAATCGCCGGATTGGGTCCGATTGTCGGCCCGGCGATTGGAATAATCTGGGGCTGGGTTCCGGCACTGCTGTGGATTACGCTGGGTACAGTTTTTTTGGGCGGCGTTCATGATTTTGCGGCTCTGGTTGTATCATTACGCAATAAGGGTTTGTCCATCGGAGAGATTACCACCAAGATCATCGGCAAGCGGGCAAAATATCTTTTTATGGCCATTATTTTTCTCGAACTGTGGGTTGTGATCGCCATTTTTGCCATGATTATGGGTGTGTTGTTCAAGATGTATCCCACCTCAGTATTTCCAATCTGGATGGAGATTCCCATCGCTTTAACATTGTCTTATATGGTTTTTCGCAAAGGGAAGAATCTTAAACTCTGGTCCTGGATTGCATTACTAGCAATGTATGTGACTGTAGCAGTGGGTGTATTCATTCCCCTTGAAATTCCCGGCTCTAATGCAGTAGTGATCTGGATTGTAATTCTAATGGTTTATGCCTATATTGCTTCTACTCTGCCAGTTGAGACCTTACTGCAGCCGCGTGATTATATTAATTCTCACGAGTTACTGGTTGCGGCACTGCTGATTTTCGTTGGTGCGGTGGCAGCATTCATCCGGGACCCGGGCCATTTGGGTTTCGTGGCACCAGCATTTAATCGGACAGCACGGGGTGCACCACCGATCTGGCCTTTCCTTTTTGTTACTATTGCCTGTGGCGCCATTTCCGGGTTTCATTCGCTGGTTGCCTCCGGGACTGCATCCAAGCAGATTGACCGGGAAACTGATGCGAAACTGGTAGGGTATGGTGGGATGATCGCTGAGGGGATTCTTGCTGCTCTAGTCATATTGGCAGTGGCAGCCGGGTTCGGTGCCAATGGCAGGGGGCTGGCTGAAGGTGTTGCTGCGTGGTCGGAACATTATGCCGATTGGTCTTCGGCCAGCGGCATGGCAGCCAATATCAAGGCTTTTGTGACCGGTGCCAGTAATATGATTAGTTATATCTTCGGTAACAGCAGATATATAAAGGAACTGATGATGACAATTATGGGGGTATTTATCGTTTCCTTTGCCGGCACCACAATTGACACAGCAGCCCGAACTCAGCGGTATATTGTTCAGGAATTCGGCAGGAGTGTTGGTTGGCGCTTTCTCACCGGCAAGCATATTGCTACCTTGGTTGCGGTTGGTTCAGCATTTGGCTTGGCATTGGTTAAACCCGGTGGGCAGGGTGCTCTTATTCTCTGGCCCCTTTTCGGTACGATTAACCAGTTACTGGCAGGTCTGGCGCTGGTTGTGGTGACCGTTTATTTGGCCTTCAAGCGGGCAAAACCGTGGGTGGCAGCGATCCCGACCGGATTTCTGGTGATTATGACCGGCTGGGCAATGGTAATGAATGTTCAGCAGTATTACCGGTCTCATAACTGGTTACTGGTAGGAGTGGGTTCAGTGGTATTTCTGCTGATGCTGTGGCTGGTGTTTGAGTCGGTGCTGGTGTTAGTTCGATTTCGAGCCAATCCTCCGACACTGGATTAAACTATTATTTCAGGAAGATGATTGCAGCGCCGATGCCGGCAGCAATAATTGCCAGCAGGCGGTGGCGAGTTATCGGTTCTCTGAGAAACAAAGCAGAAAATATAAAAACGAAGATATTACTCAACTGGTTGAGTGGAGCAGCTACTGAAACTTGGGTAAACTTCATGCCCCCCAGCCACACGGTAAGGGCAAGATAAGTACCCAATACGGTACCGGCAGTTGAATAACCCAGTCCGTGAAGTTTAAATATTGAACTGATAATTTTTTTCCGTTCAGGCAGGACCAGAGTAACGACTGTAACGCCGATCATACCGATCATCAATCTAAATGCGGTTGCCCAGAGCAGCGGGATTTGTGCAAGCAGTGGCTTAATAATGATAACTCCTACTGCAGTTGATGCGGTTGATAAAATGCCTAATGTGATGCCGGTTAAGAGATTTCGGCGACTGATTTGTATTGGGTTACGGTAGTTGGAAATCAGGAGCAGCGCAGTTAGAATTAAACCCATGCCAAATATTTGTAACGGTAGGATTCTTTCTTTCAGAAAAACCATGGAGAAGATTACCATAAGTGGACTGTATGTATAACTGGTGATCGCCGCAAGATTGGCGCCAAGTCGGTTGAGGCTTATAAAAAATAGCGTATCACCTAATGTCATTCCGAGAAGGCCGCTGAGGACAAATCTGAGGTAGTAGGCGAATGGGATTGTGGGCACAAGGGGTGTATGAAAAATGATGAGCGTCGGGATTAGGAGTACTAATGCCAACATGTTTTTGAACAGGTTCAGACCGAGGGGGTGAACAGTTTCGCCACTCTTTTTAAAGAGAATTACCGCCAGTGCCCAGAGCAGTGCACTAAACAGAGCAAGAGTTTCTCCTAACAAGGGGAAGTTGAAGTTGAGGGGCACAGGTAATTATTCGGCAATTAAAAAAACAGTCAACAAGATGGCAATAAATCGATCAAAGGCAGAGATGAAACGAGCTCCGGTCGCTGAATTAATTACTGCTTGACTTTGCATAGCTAATTAGTGTATTATATAAAAAGGACTTTAAATGCTCTACAAATCAGGGCGCAGCGGGTATGCAGTAAGACCGTTGCTAATCACTCTGGTAATAATATTATCAGTAAGCCCGCTACACAATCTTTATGCTTCACAGAACCGTACGCTGGGTTTGATTTTTCGGGATTCTTCTGCCAACGCTGATGGTTATACACTTTTTGCGCCGATGGATTACCATGTTGCTTATCTGATCGATAATAATGGAATGCTCGTTCATTCCTGGGCAGGAAGCGGCGCACCAGGGATGGCAGTGTATCTGTGTGAGGACGGGTTGTTGCTTCGTACAGTGCGAACTAACAACCCGGTATTCGGAAATGGCGGCGGGATTGGAGGGAGGGTGGAGCTTGTAGATTGGGACGGAAATGTGGTCTGGTCTTTTACCTATTCTAATACCCAGTACTGTCAGCACCACGATGCTATCCGGTTGCCCAACGGGAATGTACTGATGATTGCCTGGGAATACAAGTCACGGAACGAGGCGATCGAAGCCGGTCGCGATCCCAATTTGCTAATTTACAATTCACTTTGGCCCGATCATCTGATTGAAGTTGATCCTCGGACCGATTCAATTGTATGGGAGTGGCATGTGTGGGATCATCTGGTTCAGGACTACGATTCCACCAAGTCTAATTACGGTGATCCACGGCAGCATCCCGAACTGATAGATCTAAACTTTGTTACCGGATTGGCGGTTTCTGACTGGAATCACACAAATGGTATTGCCTATAATCCCGAGTTCGGCCAGATTGCCATTAGTGTCCGTCAGTTTTCTGAGGTCTGGGTAATTGACCACAGTACAACGCGGGAGCAGGCTGCCGGTCACACTGGTGGCCGATACGGGCGTGGGGGTGATCTGCTTTACCGGTGGGGTAACCCGCGCGCCTATCGTCGTGACTATACGATCGGCCAAACGCTATTTGGTCAGCATGACATTCAGTGGATTGAACCGGGATTGCCCGGCAGTGGTGAAATGCTGGTTTTTAACAATGGTTATGGCAGGACACCCTGGTATTCGACTGTTGACCAGTTTGTTCCACCAGTTGATTCCCCAGGATTTTATCATTTGGGGCCGGATTCGGCATACGGTCCGGCAGAACTTTCTTGGCAGTTCATTGGTTCACCACCGGAAAGTGTCTATTCCAGTTTGATTTCCAGCTGTCAGCGACTGGCTAATGGCAATACGCTAATCTGTGTTGGTTTAAGCGGGGTATTTTACGAGGTAACACCCGAAAACAGGATTGTCTGGAAATATGTCAACCCAGTTACCCGCTATGGGCCCCAGCAGCAGGGTGATGTGCTGCGGCCCGGTGCCAATTCGGTTTTCAAAATCCGTCGCTATCCTTCTGATTATCCGGGCCTTGCCGGAAGGAATTTAGACCCGATTGGACCGATCGAAACTTACCCCCAGGGGATCGTGGAGGAAAAGGTAGTGCCGTTTGCGCTGCCGGTCGTACGCGGGGTGCTGAATTATTACGCAGTTGACTCTGTGCATCTGATTGATATTACCGGCAGAAGGTGGATGGAAATCAGATCCGGGGCGAATGATGTATCCCATCTGCCCGCCGGAGTTTACTTTTTGACCACAGGAACAAAATCTCTCACAGGCAGGGTGGTTATCACTCGTTGACAATCCGTCCCTGAACTCGACCACAGGCTTTGGTTGAGAACATTGTTGACATGACCCGAGTAACCTTTTAGTATATCAAAGTTATGTCGCGCCTCGATGATGTCCAAAAGGAGTTGCAGCGGCGGAATGAGCAGGCGCTGATGGGAGGAGGCGAGGAGCGGATTAAGAAGCAGCATGAGGAGGGAAAACTAACCGCCCGCGAGCGGCTGGAAATTCTGCTTGATGAGGGCAGTTTTATTGAGCTGGACCGGCTACGGGTGCATGACTGCACCGATTTCGGCATGGAGAAGAAGAAGTTTTATGGAGACGCGGTCGTAACTGGTTACGGGATGATTAATGGCCGTCCGGTTGCGGTTTTTTCTCAAGATTTTACTGTTTTCGGGGGCACACTTTCTAAGGTTTTTGCTGAGAAAGTCTGCAAAATAATGGACTTGGCAATGAAGGTCGGAATGCCTGTGATCGGCCTAAATGATTCAGGAGGTGCCCGGATTCAGGAAGGCGTAGTAAGTCTGGGTGGTTATGCGGATATCTTTCTGCGTAATACTTTGGCTTCAGGGGTTATCCCGCAGATTTCAGCAATTATGGGACCGTGTGCTGGCGGTGCGGTGTATTCACCGGCACTGACCGATTTCATTTTCATGACTGAGGGTACAAGTTATATGTTCATCACCGGACCGGAGGTGATTAAGGCAGTGACGCGCGAGGAGGTGACGAAAGAGAAACTGGGAGGAGCAGATACTCATAATTCCGTTTCCGGGGTCGCCCATTTCAAGGACATTGACGACAAAGATCTGCTGTTGCGGATCAGGAAGTTTTTGAATTACCTACCTCAGAACAATCGTGATAAACCTCCGCGCCTACCAGCCCGGGATTTGCCGGATCGGGATGTGGAAGGTCTGGAGGAAATTTTGCCCGATGATCCGCGTAAGCCCTATGACATGTTACAGGTGATTCTGCGGGTAGTTGATAACGGGAGTTTCATGGAGATTCAGCAGCACTGGGCGAAGAATATCATTATCGGGTTTGCCCGGATGGATGGCGCGGTAGTTGGTATTGTTGCCAATCAGCCCAAGGTTCTTGCGGGCTGTTTGGATATCGATGCCTCAGTCAAAGCGGCAAGGTTTGTGCGGTTCTGTGATGCGTTTAATATTCCTATTGTGACTTTCGTTGATGTACCAGGGTTTCTACCGGGAACGGCTCAGGAGTATGGCGGTATCATTCGGCATGGCGCAAAACTGCTCTATGCTTACTGTGAGGCAACAGTGCCTAAGGTAACTTTGATTACGCGGAAGGCTTATGGTGGTGCCTATGATGTGATGTCTTCAAAGCATATCCGGGGTGATTTCAACTTCGCCTGGCCCACAGCTGAGATTGCGGTAATGGGTTCTGAAGGTGCGGTTAATATCATCTTTCGAAAGGAGATCAGCGAGTCATTAGATCCCGAAGCGACTAAACGTAGGTTGGTGTCCGAATACGATAAGAAGTTCGGCAATCCGTTCAAGGCAGCGGAGCTCGGGTATATTGATGAAGTGATTGAGTTCCGGGAGACAAGACGTAAAATCATCCAGAGTTTGAAAATTCTTGAAAACAAGCAGTTGAGTAATCCGTGGAAGAAGCACGGGTGTATTCCGCTGTGATGGCTGAAGTTCCAAACGAAAAGCGTATGAACAATCTTGAGAAGTTAAGGCAGGAGATTGAGCGCTGGGAACAGGAGGTATTGACTCCGGCGCTTAATAAAATACCGGAGCGGAGCAAAGAGTTCAAAACGGTGTCAGGAATCCTGGTGCAGAGAGTTTACACTCCGCTTGATCGCGAAAAGGAAAATTATCATGAAGAGCAGGGGTTGCCGGGTTGTTTTCCGTTTACCCGCGGTGTACAACCGACAATGTACCGGTCCCGGTTCTGGACGATGCGTCAGTATGCGGGGTTCGGTTCTGCCCAAGAGACCAATGCCCGTTATCATTATCTGTTGAGGCAGGGGCAGACGGGACTTTCGGTTGCTTTTGATCTGCCAACTCAGATGGGTTATGACTCAGACAGTCCGTGGGCAAGGGGTGAGGTTGGGAAGGTCGGGGTGGCGATTTCCACACTGGAGGATATGGAGGTGCTGTTTCGGGGGATTCCGTTGGACAGGGTTTCTACCTCTATGACCATTAATGCCACGGCCGCCATTCTGCTGGCAATGTACTGTGTGGTGGCGGAGCGGCAGGGGGTTGACTGGTCGAAGCTGCAGGGGACAATCCAGAATGACATTCTCAAGGAGTATGTTGCCCGGGGAACTTATATCTTTCCTCCCCGGGAGTCGCTAAGACTGGTGACTGATATCATCGCCTGGTGCGCGCAGGCGGTGCCGAAGTGGAACACGATGAGCATATCGGGCTATCATATCCGTGAAGCCGGGGCAACTGCAGTTGAGGAGGTGGCATTTACGCTCGCCAACGGGCTGGAGTATGTCAAGTCAGCTCAGGAAAGAGGGTTGGTGGTTGACAAATTTGCACCACGGCTGTCTTTTTTCTTTGCCGCTCATTCCAATATTTTTGAGGAGGCGGCGAAATTCCGGGCAGCCCGGCGGCTCTGGGCCAGATTGCTGCGTAGACGATTCAATGCAGGAGACGAGGCGTGTAAACTCCGGTTTCATACTCAAACTGGCGGGGTAACCTTAACAGCCCAGCAGCCGGAGAATAATATTATCCGGGTTGCCTATCAGGCGCTGGCGGCGGTTCTGGGGGGAACCCAGAGTCTACATACCAATTCGCGAGATGAGGCGCTTTCCTTGCCAACTGAAGAGTCGGTAACTATCGCCCTGCGGACACAGCAGATTCTCGCCTACGAAACCGGAGTTGCCGATACGGTCGATCCGCTTGCGGGTTCATATTTCGTTGAGAGTCTGACCGATGAGATTGAAAAGCGGGCACAGGGGCTGATTGACGAGATTGAACAACGGGGCGGGGCGGTCAGGGCGATTGAGCAGGGGTTTATTCAGGAACGGATTGCCGAAAGTGCCTACCGATATCAGCAGGAGGTTGAACGGGGCGAACGGATTGTAGTGGGGGTGAACCGGTTTCAGGATGCGGTCGAGCCACACCTAAAACTGCTCAGAGTGGATGAGCGGCTGGCAGAGAAGCGGCGGCAGCTCTTAGCCGCTTACCGGCAACGCCGGGATAACCGGCTGGTTGAGGAGAGGTTAAAACAGGTGAGAGCGACAGCACAGAGTGATGCCAATCTGATGCCAGCAATCATTGAGGCGGTGCGTGCTGGATGTACGCTCGGCGAGATCAGCGACGCCCTGCGCGCCGTTTTTGGGGAATATGACCGTGTACGATAGCAGGTTATCAAATGTGAGCGTTTTATATATAAAAGAAGAGGAGGTCATAATATGATTAAAAAGGTTGCCCATATTGCAATCGCAGTTCCGAGTGTGGATGAGGCATCCCGGTTTTACACCGAGCAGCTGGGGTTGAAACTGGAACGAAAGGAAACGGTGCCCCACAGAAAGGTAACCGTAGGTTTTATTCAGGTTGGCGAGACAAAGGTGGAGCTGGTTCAGCCTGACACGCCAGATGCGCCTGTGGCCGGTTTCTTGGCGGTCCGTGGTCCGGGGCTGCATCACATCTGTTTTGAGGTTGATGATGTTGAGGCCGAATTCAAGCGGCTGAAAGCGGCGGGGGTGCGGATTGTGGACCAGGAACCGCAGGCAGGGGCTGAAGGTACCCGAGCCTTTTTTGTTCATCCGAAAGCAACAGGGGGTGTACTGATCGAATTGAGCCAGCGAATTTAAAATCCGCCGTAGACGGTGCGGCGGATGAATGGTTCGTCATCACGCCAGTTGCGAGCGACCTTGACCCAAAGTTCAAGATAAACAGGCCGTCCGAGAAACTGTTCAATCGACTCCCGGGCGATTTCTCCCACACTTCTTAGTGCCCGCCCCCCATCTCCGATGAGGATCGCCTTCTGGGATTCCCTTTCAACATAGATCGTGGCGCGGATATAGTCCTTTCTCCCCGGTCTTTCTTTGAACTCCTCAATTTCCACTGTGGTTGAGTAGGGGACTTCTGCTCCATAGCGGTTAAAAATTGCTTCCCGGATCATTTCAGCAACAAAGAAGCGTTCTGGCCGTTCAGATATCTGGTCTGACGGATAAAAAGGTGGTGCCTCGGGCAGGATTTGAATCAGTCTCTGTTTTAGGTCTTCAATCCCGTCGCCCTTGAGCGCAGAAATCATATAGATCCGGTCAGAACCTTCACGGGCACAGCGTTCTGCAATTGGCAGCAAGTTCGGTCGCGGAATTTGGTCAATTTTGTTAAGGGCGACGACCGCATTTCTCCCGCTAAGGAGGTTCAAATCTTCAAAGACCGGAGCGGTGACGTCAATTAGTAACAGAATTACATCCGCATCGGCGAGTGCGCGTTCGATTTCCTGTTTCATCAATTTCTGAAGAGTGTATTTCGGGGCGAGGATTCCGGGAGTATCCAGGAGCATTGCCTGATAGTTAGGTCCGTTGAGGATTCCAAGGATACGGTGGCGGGTAGTTTGCGGTTTGGGAGTGACGATGGCAAGACGGTGTCCGAGCAGAGCGTTGAGCAAGGTTGATTTGCCGGCATTGGGTCTACCGATTAGGGCGATGTATCCGGAACGGAAATTTGATTCATTTTTCGGTTGTTGTGTCATCGGCTTCGGTGAGAATTCCCTGAGGTCTGAAACACGCCGATCGAGTTGAAGCGGGCGATTCGCCTCGAGACAAGCTCGGAGCCAGGGAGGGTGTTGAGATCGTAGTAGTTTGCGAGAACCGCCTTTTTCAGAAGTTTAGCAGCTTCATCCCAATCCTGATGGGCTCCACCCGGTGGTTCGGGTACAATTTCGTCAATCACACCAAGGCTCAGGAGATCTGGAGCTGTCATTTTCAGAACCGCTGCCGCTTCTTCTGCTTTGGAACCATCTCGCCAGAGGATTGCGGCGCAGCCTTCGGGGGAGATTACAGAATACACCGCATTTTCTTGCATTAGAATCCGGTCGCCGACCGCGATTGCCAGTGCACCCCCAGAACCGCCTTCCCCGGTGACGATTACTATTATTGGCACTTCCAGGAGCGCCATTTCTCTGAGGTTGCGGGCGATCGCCTCTGCCTGCCCCCGTTCTTCAGCACCAACACCAGGGTAGGCACCCGGGGTGTCTACAAGACAGAGAATTGGGACTTCGAAACGGGCCGCGAGGTCCATAATTCGGAGTGCCTTGCGATAACCTTCCGGATGAGGCATCCCAAAGTTGCGGGCGAGTTTTTCCTTTGTATCCCTGCCTTTCTGATGGCCGATAATGGCAAACGGTACAGCGTCAATTTTCCCCAGGCCAGCTATGATTGCCGGGTCGTCCCCAAACGCACGGTCGCCGTGCAGTTCGACAAAGTCGTTGCAGATCCTTTCGATATAATCGAGGGTGTATGGACGCCGGGGGTGACGTGCCATCTGGACCCGTTGCCATGGTGTAAGCTGGGAGTAAAGTTTAAGTTTGAGTTCTTCAATCTGTCTCTGGATGCGCTCAATCTCCTGAGTAGCCCCAAGTGCCGTAACCTCTTCAAGGCGGTCAAGAAGTTCCACCAGCGGCTGTTCAAAATCGAGCCAGCCCTGATTCTGACCGGCAGGCATTTTAATAACCGAAGCTGAGGCTGATTCGGTGGGCAGAACCGAAGTTGAATCCAAGTGGTGCCCATGCATAGTCCAGCCGGAACAGCCGGTGCCGAATTCCAGTACCAAAACTGAATCGGCTCGCAGGGTTGAGAGGGTCGCAACCGGCACGCAGGAAGAAAAGTTCATTCACCATCCACTCAGTGCCCGCACTTGCCCGGAAATCCCGGTTGTAGAAGAAGAAGCTGGCGTCGCCGGTCAGCATAAGCCGGGTAGAACCGATTGGCAGGTTCCAGGAGATACCGGCTCGTGCCCGGGTGGGTAGCCAGAATGGTTCATAGTAATAATAAAGGGTTTTGCCAAAGTCAGTTACTGCCAGACCGACCGTAAGGTTGGGTAAAGGATGAACACGAAAGCCGGCATCCGCTCCGAAGGCTGATGCCTGATTGTCGATAATTTTCGAGTAGAAGTAGCGGGCACTAAGACCAATTTCAGCGATGTCACCCAGGGGACGGGCAAAATTGAGGTAACCGGTGAGATCAAGGGGGGAGAAAGTACCTAATGGCTCTTCTGTTGGTCGTTCTTCCCGGTATTCAATTTTGCCATAGGCAAATGATGATAAACCGAATCCAAGCTGCAGGATACCGAGGTTACGGTTGGCAAAGATTGACTGGTGATGGGTGTCGAGAAACCATTTGGTGTAGCTGGCATTGATGGAGAATGGTGCAAGCCGAGCAGTGGCGGCAGGGTTGTAGACAAGTGCCTGCGGTCCGAGTGCAGCAGCAGTGCCCGTGCCAGCCATAGCAGCTTCGCGGGCGCCAATCGGGATCTTGAGCCAAGCACATCCGACCTGGCGTTCTGTTGCATTGGCGGTCAAGAAGGCGGTGAAAAGTAGAATGAAGATTGTGTTCAGTTTATTCTTCAATGATTTCAACATTGGCGCGCGGCAGAACAATGTGTTCGCCATTTTCCAGTTCTACTTCCAATACCCGGACTTTTGCCTCAGTTTCGATTGTCTGGAGTTCCACCGGCAGGGCAATGACCTTGCCGATTTTGCCGAAATGGGGCTGTCGGATAATGCGGACAAGCATCCTCAGTGCCAGTCCGCCTTCTGCCTCGCTGGGTTTAATTTCCCCACTATTGCCCGTGCAGGGTACAATTACCTCGGGCCGGATTACGCCCGCACGGATCTGGGTGGCGCCGTTAACGGACGCCATTTTCCCTTCTAATGCAGAAAGGAGTTCAAAGGTGCGTTTTGCCATCCGCATCGTACCGAAGCCTTCGGTGACGATTATGGTCAATCCCCTTTTTTCGGAACCGGTGATGGCGACGCCAATATCATAACCGAGAAAGCGGCGGAGGGTGGAATCCTCAATGCCACCTCCTACGATCGCCCGGGCACCAAATTGGAGCGCCTTTTCAATTACTTCATAGGTAATGAGCGATCCGGCAATGAGTATCCGGTTTTGACAGTCGGAGCCGATTTTCTCTGCAGGGACAATCTCGTCGGGTACGTCGGCAATGCGCTTGAGAACACCGCGGGTTTCTCCGCCGACACCGAAGATCCCCTGAATCAGGCTGACATCGTTGGCAACCACTACACCCTCCCGAGGGATAACTTCATCAACGATGCCATCAATGTAGGCGTCAATCTGTACTGGCTGGGGGGGTTCCCGCAATATCACCTGCCCCGTCACCGGAGATATGCTTTCGACTGTGCCGTCCACGGGTGATCGGACTTCGCTTTTGAATAAACCGAACAGACCTTTGGAGCGGGCGATAATTTCATCTTTCTTAACCGGGTCGCCGACCTTCTTGATCATTAGATTGGGGACATCTTCCGGCGGTATACCCAAGAGTCCGGCAACATTTACTGTCTGGACATTACCCGGAACCGCGGTGCGCGCCACGATGTCATCGCCTTTTACCTTTGCGCCCTTTTCCACCAAAGTTTCGCCCGGGAGGGGAAGACGCCGGATTTTACGGATACGGGTCCGGCTGGTGACTTTTAATCCAGGTGTATAAGCATGAGCCATCATTATAGCATAAGAATGAAATTTGAGCAGTCAATAATTGAATTTATCTGGTAAATTTCCGATTGTTACAGGTCTAAGTTAATCGATAGCGGAGCAGTGGAACCCACGCGCTATTTTCTAATGGATTTCAAGCCCAACTGTATAGTAAACGGTCACTAAAGTCTCTCTGATTAACTTACTGAATTACAATATGTTGAAACTTTGGTCCCGCATTCTCCCTGCTCCGAGGGCAGTTCCGGTGACGGTATCAGACAAGCAGGTTCTGGGGGGTAAGTTAGGATCGGTCCGTGGGAACTGTCGGCAGGAATTGGTAGATAAGGGCTGCTAAAATGCCATTGGAGTTTAGGGGCAGAATGGCGGCAGTGAAACGGACAATCTGTTTTCGTGGTCTAATTTAAGTATGGATACGGTTGAAAATTTGCAGGTTAGCCGAACAGACAAAAAAGGTCCGGTGTCTGAGCTGGTTGAGCGGGTCTGTGAGCTGGAGCTGCTTGCTCAGAGATTGAAAAATGATCACCTGCGGGCGCTGGCAGATTTTGAGAATTACCGCAGACGGATGGAGCGTGATATTGAGTTGAAAAAAAGGGAAAGTATGGAGAGTCTGATCTGTGAACTTCTTTCCGTTCTGGACAATTTTGAGCGGGCGCTTAGTGCCGGGGTAAACAATGTGCAGAGTCTTAAGCAGGGTGTGGATTTGATTTACCGGCAGCTAGTGGCGGTGCTGGAGAATCACGGGCTGCGAAGTTACAGTTGTGTTGGTGAGAAGTTTGATCCGCGGCGGGCTGAGGCAGTAGGGTTTGTGGAGTGCAAAGTCGCGGAGGATAATAACCGGGTGCTGGAGGAGCTGGTCCGGGGTTATGAGATTTCGGGGCGGGTTATCCGGCCGGCACGGGTTAAGGTGGGGAAAATATCAGATACGGATAGTCAAGTAAACCCAGAGAAACCGGATACTGAAATCAAATCAGGGGGAGCAGAGTCTAATAACTAAGGCTTTGATTGTTCAGAGTACGAAGAAAGGAGGCATTGGTGAGTAAAGTAATTGGTATTGATCTCGGAACCACATTTTCCTGTGTTGCGGTAATGGAGCGGGGTCAGCCGGTAGTGATCCCGAACCCTGAGGGGGGAAGAACCACCCCTTCGGTAGTGGCACTGGGGAAGGAACGGTTGGTGGGTACCCTGGCTAAGCGGCAGGCGGTGATCAACCCGACATCGACCATTTATTCAATCAAGCGTTTCATGGGACGGCGCTATTCCGAGGTGTTGGAGGAGATTAAACGGGTGCCATATCGGGTGGTGGAGTCGGCAAATGGTGATGCCTGGGTTGAGGTTGACGGTAAGCGTTATTCACCGCCCGAGATTTCAGCAATGGTGCTTTCTTATTTGAAGAAGGCGGCTGAGGCTTATCTGGGTGAGGCGGTGACTAAGGCGGTGATCACGGTACCCGCCTATTTCAACGACTCTCAGCGTCAGGCAACTAAGGATGCAGGGAAGATCGCCGGGCTGGATGTGTTACGGATTATCAACGAGCCGACCGCAGCTGCACTTGCCTATGGCTTGGACAAGAAGGGTTCGGAGAAGATAGCAGTTTATGATCTGGGTGGCGGCACATTTGATATTTCAATTCTCGAAATCGGTGAAGGTGTCTTTGAGGTCCGCTCGACCAATGGTGATACTCACTTGGGAGGCGATGACTTTGACCAACGGGTGATGGAATGGATTATTGAGGAGTTCCGGCGTGAACACGGCATTGACCTTTCGAGGGACAAGACCGCGCTACAGCGGATTAAGGAGGCGGCGGAGAAGGCAAAGTGTGAGCTTTCTACTTCAATGGAGACTACGATCAGTCTGCCGTTCATCTATGCTGATGAAAAGAAGGGTCCACTGCATATCGATATGAAGCTGACGCGAGCAAAACTTGAGGCATTGGTTGAGGATTTAGTCCAGAAGACGCTGGGACCGGTACGACAGGCATTGGAGGATGCCAGATTGACGCCACGGGACATTGATGAGGTTATTCTGGTTGGTGGTCAGACCCGGATGCCGCGGGTGCAGCAGGTAGTGCGTGATTTCTTTGGCAAGGAGCCGCACAAAGGCATCAATCCGGATGAGGTGGTGGCGATTGGAGCAGCGATTCAGGGTGCAGTCCTTGCGGGTGAAGTAAAGGATGTTGTCCTGCTGGATGTTACACCTCTGTCCCTGGGAATCGAAACTGCCGGCGGTGTGTTTACCAAGATTATTGAGCGGAATACTACGATTCCGACGCGCAAGAGTCAGATTTTCACTACTGTCGAGGACAACCAGACAACAGTGCGGGTTCATGTGCTTCAGGGGGAGCGGGAGATGGCAGCAGATAACCGGACACTCGGAGTATTTGATCTGGTTGGGATTACACCCGCACCTAGGGGGATACCGCAGATTGAAGTTACCTTTGATATTGATGCTGATGGAATTCTGCACGTGACGGCAAAGGACAAGCTGACCGGCAAGGAGCAGAGTATCAAGATTACCGCTTCTTCCGGACTGTCCAAGGAGGAGATTGACCGGATGATCAGTGAAGCGCAGGCGCATGCGGCTGAGGACCGTAAACGCCGGGAGCTTGTTGACAGCCGGAACAAGGCTGATACCATTATATACCAGACGGAACGGACTCTGAAGGAGTTAGGTGACAAGGTGTCTGCAGAGGAACGGCAGAAGATTGAAGCGGCGATCAACCGGCTGAAAGAGGTAATGAAGGGTGATGACCGGAGTGCAATTGAAGCCGGGATTGACGAGCTCCAGAGGACGGTGAGCACAATCGGAGAACGGCTTTATCGACAACAGGGGGCAGCCAGCACTGGTGGTACGGGTCAGGAGAAAAAGCAGCAGGCTGATTACACGATAATTGATGGTGAGGAGAAGAAATAAAACGAGGCTGGTTTTAACAAATTAGGAGCTGTAAGGAGGTGGCTGGTTTAAGCCGACCTGAGTCGGCCCTTTAAGACATAATGCCCCAGACCAAACGCGACTATTATGAGGTCCTCGGGGTATCCCGCAATGCAACACAGGAAGAAATAAAGGCTGCCTATCGCCGTCTGGCGAAGCAGTATCACCCGGACCGCAATCCCGAGAACCGCAAGGAGGCAGAGGAGAAGTTCAAGGAGCTTTCTGAGGCTTATGAGGTTCTGGCGGATCCGGAGAAAAGGCGCCTGTACGATACTTATGGTCATGAGAGCGTTTCTGCCCAGTTCGGACCAAGTGGTTTTGACTTTGGCCGCCATTTCACCCACATCGAAGACCTTGAGGATATTTTCGGTGATCTTTTACGCGGTTTTTCGGGCGGGGGTTCAATTTTTGATTTACTTTTCGGTTCCGAATCAAACAGGACCATCCGGCACAGATCACGGGGACGGGATATTGTGATCAAAATGCGGTTGAGCTTGGAAGAGATTGCACACGGTGTCACTAAGGAGGTGACATTTTCCCGCTTTGAAAGGTGTGATGATTGTGGTGGGATAGGCGGGACCGGGAAGACGGTCTGTGGTACCTGCCGGGGTCATGGTCAGGTTCGACGCCAGACGAGTTCAATTTTTGGCCAGTTTGTGCAGATTACCACCTGCCCCGATTGCGGGGGAACTGGCGAGCAGGTTAAAAACACCTGCATCAAATGTGACGGCGAGGGGCGGGTTCGGCGCACTCGAACCCTCAAAGTGAAAATACCAAGTGGTGTTAAATCTCGGATGCCGATTGTGCTCGAGAACGAAGGACACTGGGGTCCGGGTGGTGCCGGTGATGTGATCATTGAGATCGAGGAGAAGGAACATCCGTATTTTGTCCGGGAAGGCGATGACATTATCGTGGAAGTGCCGATATCAATTCCAGTGGCAGTGCTGGGGGGGAAGATCAATGTGCCGACGCTGGAAGGGAACAAGGAAGTAGAAATTCCTCCTGGAACCGGTTCTGGGACGGTTTTACGTCTGCGGGGGCTGGGAATCAAGCGGTTGCGTGGGGGAAGTGGCGATTTGCTTGTTCGTGTTGTTGTGCATATTCCGAGGCATCTATCCTCCCGTGAGCGCCAGCTTTACAAGCAGCTGGTAGATGCAGCGTCGGAACCGCTACCTGAGCCGCGGAAGCCGGAGCGCAGGGCGTAACAATTTGTTTATTATGGAGTATTTCTATATTCCGGAGCTGAAGCCGGGGACAGCAGTTACTCACCTCAGTGGGACCGAAGCGCGGCACATGGTGAAGGTTTTACGTTATCAACCCGGTGATGAGGTTTACGCTACGAATGGCAAGGGGCAGGAGTTTCGCCTGATAATCAGGCGAGTGCAGCCTACCAAGGTTACGCTTGAGGTTTGTTCGGTGCGAGCAGGCGAGCGGGAGCCGAAGCATTCACTGACACTGGCAGCGGCAGTGCTGAAGGGAGATAAACTGAGTCAGGTAGTAGAGGCGGGGGCCGAATTAGGGGTTAAGGAAATTATCCCCTTTCGCTCCGCAAGAGTTGTAGGCAGGTTGAGTGAAACCAAGTGCCGGCGGCTGCGTCAGGTAGCGGTCAGCGGTATGAAGACGGCGCTGCGCACAGTGCTGCCGGAAGTTAGGCTGGCACGGGAGTTCAGTGAGCTGGTTGCAGATATCCCGCATTATGAGCGGGTGGTGGTAGCGTATGAAGAAGAGCGCGTCCGAGGGCTGGAAGATGTACTGGAACCGGCAGTTGAATCGGTGCTGGTAGTAATCGGACCCGAGGGGGGGTTTACTCCCGAGGAGGTAGCGGCAATGAGCGCTGCCGGAGCAAGGCTATTCACTCTTGGGCCGCGGCGGTTGCGGGCAGAAACTGCAGCGATAGCAGCGGTAACACTCTGCCTTGCTCGGCTGGGAGATTTGCAATGATCATTCAGGAAAGGAGGTGTTGAACGCATGGTAGGTATTACTGTCAAGGAAGGAGAACCGTACGAGAGTTTTATCCGGAGGTTTCGCCGGGTTTGTGAGCAGGCAGGAATTCTGCGTGAGGTTAAGCGTCGCGAGTATTACGAGAAACCGAGTGAGCGGCGTAAACGCAAGCTCGCGGAGGCGAGACGCAGGTTGTTTCGCAAGCAATTAAGCGAGCGTTAATAACTCCGAGGTCAGACGTTTTGGACGCACAAACACTCAAGACGCTTGATTTTGAGCGTATCCGCAGTCTACTGGCAGAGGACTGTAGCACGTCAATCGGGCGCGAGAAAATACTTCAGCTGGAACCGTCGCTGAGTCGGGATCAGGCAGAGTCAGAGTATGAACGACTGACAGAGATGCTAACGCTGGATGCCGAGCCGCCGCTTGCTGGCATGAGTGATATCCGGCAGCTGCTACGGGAGGCAGAAGCAGGCAGAGTTTTGAGTGCGGAGGAATTACTCAGAGTAAGACAGGTGTGTGCAATACTAAACAGCTGTAGACAGTTCTTTCTGACCCGAAAACACGGGCTCAGGGTGTTGAGGGCACTGGTTAACCTGATTCCCGATGTCCGGGAATTGCAGACGACAATAGAACGGGCGGTTGATGATTCAGGGGCGTTCCGGGATAATGCCAGTGATCTGCTTTATGAATTGCGGAGCGAGATCCGGGAGCGTCGGAATCGGCTGGTGGAACAGCTGGAGCAGATGATTGAGACTGATCCCGAGCGGTTTGCCGGCACGGTAATGGTGCGACGGGAGCGGTTTGTCGTACCGGTCCGGGTGGAGTTCAAGAACCAGATTGCCGGGGTGGTGCATTCGGTTTCCGCCACCGGACAGACGGTGTTTATAGAACCGCTGGCGACGATTACTGAACAGAACCGGCTGCAGGAACTGCGGGATGCGGAACGGGAGGAGATCGAACGGATTCAGCGTGAGCTGTCTGATATGGTAGTTAAATATTCCGTTTCGCTCCGGTCAGGAATCAGTGCTGTGGCGGACTTGGATGCGCTTTTGGCAAAGCGCCGGTTTGTCATAAAATTTGATTGTCATCAGCCGGTGATCGACGAAGACAGCAGAGTGGAGCTGATGAAGGCAAGACATCCGCTTTTAATGATGCACCGGTCTGAGGTGGTGCCCCTGGATTTCAGCCCCCCTGACGGTGTTAATATCGTTGTGGTATCGGGTCCCAATGCCGGCGGCAAAACGGTAGTGTTGAAGACCATCGGTGTTTGTGTTCTCCTGATGAAAAGTGGTATTTTTATCCCTGCGAATGCCGGTTCCCGGCTTCCATGGTTTGAACGGGTATTTGTCGATATCGGCGATGAGCAGTCGCTTGAGGCGGATATCTCGTCATTTACTGCCCATCTGCAGCGTCTGAAGCAGATCCTCAATGGTGCCGACGCCAGGAGTCTGGTGCTGATTGATGAAATCGGTTCTGCCACGGCACCGGAGGAGGGTTCGGCACTGGCAATTGCAGTACTTGAGGAGTTAAGGCGCCGTCAGGTGTTTACCGTGGCGACCACTCATTTCAGCAGTTTGAAGGTATTTGTTCAGAATGAACACGGGATGATTAATGCCGGTATGGAGTTCTGTAATGGTCCGACCTACCGGTTACTGATGGGTTTGCCGGGCGAGTCCAGTGCTTTCGACATCGCTGAGCAGTCAGGTTTGCCGGCAGCGCTCATTAGCCGGGCGCGGGAACGGATGGGCAGTGACTGGCTGGATTTCAAGACAAAGGTCCAGCAGCTTAATAAGGAACTGGAGGCGGTGAAGAAGGTGCGACACGAGGCAGAAGTGCAGCAGAAGCGGGCCGAGGTGTTGATCAGAGAATATGAAGGTAAAATCGCGGAATTCGAGCAATGGCAGATGCAGGAGCGGAGGCGGCAGTTGCTGATGCGGGAACAGGAGTTGAAGGAATGGCGGCGGCGGATCGAAAATCTGGTGCGGGAACTGCGGGAACGCCGGGCAGATCGGGAAAGTATTATTCAGGCAAAGAGTTTTATTGCGGATGAGCTTAGGGACATTGAAGCACAGCTATCTGAAGTCCGATCGCATTCATTTCAAGATGAAGAATCACCGCACGTTTTTGCGGTCGGAGATGAGGTGGAATCCGAACTTTTCCGGCGTCGGGGCAAAGTGGTAGAGCAGAAGGGCGAACGGGTAGTGGTGGAGTTTGGAAATATTAAGATAGAAATAGATCCTCGGGGCTTAAGACTAGCTCGTCCGGCATCTCAGCCCAAGCCGGCAGTTTCTGAGGAGTTTGAGTTTGTGCCGCATTTGAATATTCGTGGTATGACCCGGGATGAGGCAGAAATCGCCATATCCCGGTTTCTGAGTGAGGCGGTAATTGCAGGTGCATTGAAATTGTCAATTTTGCATGGTAAGGGAACAGGAACATTGCGTCAGATGCTGTGGAAAAAACTTCGGCAGGATACCCGGGTTGCCGAGATTAGGTTTGCCGAACCCGCCGAAGGCGGTATGGGAGTGACAATAGTCAAATTGCACCCTAAAAGGGACCGAACAGGCGAAAAATGATTAAGCCCGATATTATTGAACGGGTCAGGCAGGAGACCGATATTGTAGCACTGATTGGCAGTTATGTGCCGCTTAAGAAAGTCGGCCGGTATTATCGCGGTCTGTGTCCGTTTCATTCCGAGCGGTCACCATCCTTCTATGTCAGCCCCGAACGCCAGGCTTATCACTGCTTTGGTTGCGGCGCTGGCGGAACCGCCATCACTTTTGTCATGCGCTACGAGAAACTGGAATTTCCGGAGGCGGTCCGGTTGCTGGCAAAACGGCTGGGGATCAGAGTGGAGGAGGAAACTGGCAGCAGCAAGTATCAGCCGCTTTATGAGACATGCGAGCGGGTTACCCGTTTCTATGAGCAGATGCTGGTGAAATCCGAGCCGGCAAGAAATTATCTACAGCAGCGAGGCTTGAGTGCTAATACGATAAAGAGGTTCCGACTGGGTTTTGCTCCGGGTGGCAATTATCTGCGCGGGCACGCCGCTAAACTGGGGTTAAACGAGGAGCTGCTGATTCAGTCCGGGCTGCTTTTGGTGCGTGACGAAGGTAGAATTGACTATTTCCGGGAGCGGATTATTTTCCCGGTATTTTCACTTTCCGGTAGGATAATCGGATTCGGCGGGCGGGCGCTTGATGACGGTGAACCGAGGTATCTTAACTCCCCGGACACGCCAATTTTTCACAAGGGAGAAAACCTGTACGGTCTCTTTCAGGCGCGGGCTTATATCCGGGATAATATGCCGGTGCTGGTCGAGGGTAACTTTGATCTGCTGTCACTGGTGGAGCACGGAATTAATTACTGCTTGGCGAGCCTGGGAACTGCACTCACTGCTGAGCAGGCGCTGCTTCTAAGGCGATTCAACCAGCAGGTAATTATCTGTTATGATGGTGATGAGGCGGGGAGGAAGGCGTGTCGGCGTGCGATCGAAACTCTGCTCCGCGCAGGGTTGGACCCGCAGGTTGTTAATCTGCCGGAGGGTGAAGACCCGGACAGTTTTGTCCGGAAGTACGGACGGGAAGATTTCGAGAATATTTTAAGCCGACGCGTTGATTTCGTTGATTTCATCACTGCTGGCCGGGAACTGAGTTCAGTGGCAGAACAGCGGGCAGTGCTTAGGGAACTTACCGGTCTCGTAGCTCTGATTCCTGATTCGGTAACAGGAGAATTGTACCGGAACCGGATTGCCCGGAATTTTAACATCGATCCCAGGCAACTTGTGACCGCCAGACCCGAGAATTTAAAGCGCACCGATTTTAGTCTGTCCGATGTCTGGCACCGGCGTGCAGAGAAGCTTCTGGCGGCAGCAGTTAAGAACCAGAGGCTGGCGCAGGTCGCATCCGAATTTTCGATTTCAGAGCTGGTTCAAGATGAGATTTTGAGGAGTATTGCCCGGACCCTGGAGGTGCACTGTGAAGATGAGGCTTATTCCCCGCACCGGCTGATGGAACTGGTGGGCGATGACACGGCTAGGAATAAGATTGCCCGCTGGCTTTTTTCGGAGGAGAAGATCCCGGATGAGGATGATTTCCGACGCTGGCTTTGTGATTTCCGCGGACGATGGCTGCAGCGGCAAATTGAGGGGGCACATGATGCCGGAGACCAGGAACGTGAAGAGAAGTTAATTCGGGAAAAAAATTTACTTAAGTCAAGATGTTTGAAGAAAAAGTGAGGTGTTATGAGGAGAAAAAGTCGCACAAGCAGATTGAAATCTAGGGCTGCTGAAAAGAAAAAGGCACGATTGAATGCCGGCAGGAAGAATAATATCGTCACACCTGATGTCGGTGATCAGCAGCCCGAATGGTTGGAGAATATTCTGAAGAAGGCAGCAACAAATCACCAGATGACCTATGCTGAACTGGAGGATATGCTCCCCGACGAAATTCTGATGGCACCAGACCGGCTGGAGGAGGTAATTGCCAGTTTGGATCGTGAGGGTATTCAGATGGTTGAAAATCATGAGGCGGGAGAGGATCTACTTCTGGCGCGGCATGGTACCCGTCCGGCGGTGCAGCGTAGCGACGATACAACCAAGGCGTATTTCCGGGAGCTGGCTAAACTGCCGCTTTTAAGCCGGGATGAAGAGGTTAAGTATTCGCGGGAGATGGAAGAGGGTTACCGCGGGTTGATTCAGTACCTTTTTGATTCCGTGTCGATGATGCGCCGGGTGATTGAGGAATGCCGTCCGGTTGAGGAGGGAACCAGAACGCTGGACCAGATTGCACGGGTGGAGTTCGAATGTCTTTTCGACAAGAAGGCGCTGGCACGGGAGCGAACGCGGTTCATTCGCTGTCTCCGGGAGATTCAGAAGGCTGCAGACCGCCTGGAGGAGCTGCAGACAAGGAAACTGACACCAAGAGTACGGAAGGAAATCGCCGGAGTTAAACGCCGGGCATTTAATAAGATTCAGGCGCTTTCCCTTCAACATCATATCATCAACAATTTCCTTACGGAATTCAAAAATGCAGCGAATCAGGCAATCCAGCTTCAGGAGCAGATTGATCATTGTAAGGAACGCGGCGGGGTTGTTGAAGCCGAACTTAAGGAGTTGAAGCAAAAATTAACTGAAGCCCGGAGATTTCTTGGGAAGAAACCTGCTCAACTCAAACGGATTCTGGCCGAGATGGCTGCCTGTGAGGAGCGGATTCTAGCGGCACGGGACCGGATGATTGAGGGGAATGTCCGACTTGTGATATCAATTGCGAAGCGCTATATCAACCGGGGGCTGGAGTTTGCGGATTTGCTTGAGGAGGGTAATGTCGGGTTGATTAAGGCGGTGGAAAAATTTAATTACCGGAAAGGGTTCAAATTCTCCACTTATGCGACTTGGTGGATCAAACAGGCGATCACCCGGGCGATTGCTGATCAGTCACGAACTGTCCGTGTTCCGGCACATATCATTGATGCCATTAACAAGGTTGCGAAGATTCAGCGCCGTTTTCTGCAGATCGAAGGGCGAGAGCCCACGACCGCCGAGCTGGCACAGCGGCTCTCAACACCGAAGGAGAAGCTGGAACAGCTGAATAAAATCGCTCAATTTGGGATTTCAATTGATAAACCGATTGACGACGAGGAATCCAGCTTCATCGGCGATTTTATCTATGATGACAAAACTGCTTCGCCGTCTCATGACGCTGCGGTCAAGCTGCTCCGGGAGAAGCTGGAGGAGGGGCTGAAGACCCTTACTCGGCGCGAAGAGAAGGTGCTCAGACTGCGGTTCGGGCTGGGCGATAACTGTCCAAGGACGCTGGAAGAGGTTGGTCAAATTTTCAACATTACCCGCGAACGTGTCCGCCAGATTGAAGCCAAGGCGCTGCGCAAGTTGCGGCATCCATTGCGATTGATGGAGTTGGAAGAAATAATGAAACTGCTGCGATGAATCTGATTGGCATTATCTCCGATACCCATGACCATCTGATCAATGTCCGCCGGGCAATTGCACTGTTCAATGCTCGCAGGGTGAATCGAGTAATTCACTGTGGTGATATTGTGGCACGGTTTGTGCTGGAGGAGTTCAGCCGGTTGCAGGCACCGCTGACAGTTGTGCTCGGTAACTGTGATGGTGATCCGGGAGCGCTACAAGAGAGCGCCCGGCGGTTGGGCTTTGAATTTCATCTTCAGCCGGTGCTGCTGGAGCTGTCCCAACGGCGGGTTTTTGTTAGTCATCAACCACGGGATTCGGTACCGGAGTGCGACTTCTATCTTCACGGCCATACCCACTGGCAGCGGTATCAGCCGGGAAAACCGGTAATTGTCAATCCAGGAGAAGCCTGCGGCTGGCTTTCAGGGGTAGCGTCGGTTGCAATTTTAGATCTCATTAGTGGGGCGGTTGAATTTCCCGAACTTGGGACAGGATGAACGGTGGATATTGATCCCGGTCTTTATGTAGTTTCAACTCCGATCGGAAACCTGGGAGATATTACACAGCGGGCGCTTATAGTACTTGCCCGAGCTGATCTGATTGCCTGTGAGGATACTAGGAGAACGGGTCTGCTGTTAAAGAATTTCGGTATTAGCAACCGGCTGATTTCCTATAACGAATACAACAAACTGCGCCGGACTCCGGAAATTCTTACAGTTCTCAGTCAACAACGGGCGGTGGCACTGGTCAGTGATGCTGGGACACCTGGAATTTCCGATCCCGGTTTTTACCTGATCCGTGCTGCAATTGAGCAAGGTATCCGAGTGATTCCAGTGCCGGGGGCGTCGGCAATTCTGGCAGCGCTGGTAGTATCGGGTTTGCCATCTGACCGTTTTGTGTTTGAGGGGTTTTTGCCCAAGCGTGCCGGCCGGCGCCGGAAGCGACTGGCGGCGCTGATAGATGAGACAAGGACGGTAATCTTTCTTGAGTCGGCAAGAAGGTTGATCCGACTGCTGAATGAGATCGGAGAGGCGCTTGGTGACCGGAGGGTGGTGGTCTGTCGGGAATTGACGAAAAAATATGAGGAGATAATTCGCGGACGGGTTTCGGAAGTGCTGGGAGTGCTGGCACCAAAAAAGGTTAAGGGAGAAGTGGTTGTGGTTGTGAGTGGTTATGAGGAACGAGACCAAGGATAGAGGTAGAAGATTTTTGCGTCTACTAGTCAGATTGTTGAACAGGGGGGCAGTATCTCCATCAGCAGTAACCTGGAGTGCTCTGCCCTTAAGTATCATAGCCGGTATTTTATTCGCCGTGGGGAGTTTTGTTTGGGGAGGAGTGGCTGCCATGCTGGTGGGATTGTGCGATACGGTTGACGGTGAACTCTCACGGATGAGCGGTAGAACTTCGGTCAGCGGTGCAATCCTTGATTCTACAGTTGACCGTCTGAGCGAAGGGATAATTCTGACCGGTATTGCTTTGTATTACCAGAAAGCGAATGGCGCATATTCGGTGCTGGCGATGGTCGCTATGCTGTTTTCCCTATTGGTGAGCTATGTCCGGGCACGGGCGGAAGGTGCCGGGCGTCAATGTCAGGTGGGTTTTTTTGAGCGCCCGATACGGGTAATCATTCTGGTGTTCAGTGCCATCGTGTTTGGCAGGAGACTAATGCCCCTCGGTCTGGGTGTTATTGCTGTCGGGTCACTTGCTACCTTTATCCGCCGGCTGATTCATGTTCTGAAGACCCAATATTAATGAGTTCGCGGGTTCTGTTAGTAGGGCTGGCACGGTCATCTCACCAGCGCTGGACTAAAGCCGATCAGCTCGATGAACTCGCACAGCTTGTTAAGACCGCGGGGGGGGCGGTAGTGGAGCGGATAATTCAAATCCGGGAGCGGCCGGACGCCGCAACGCTTATCGGTCGCGGGAAGGCGTTTGAGATCAGCAGACTCTGTACGCAGCATGGAATTGATCTCGTGGTATTTGAGGATCTGCTTTCTCCAACGCAGCTCCGTAATCTGGAAGATATCATTGGAGTGCGGGTTATTGACCGGGCAGCGGTGATACTTGATATTTTTGCTTTGCATGCCCGGACTGCCGAGGCAAAAGTGCAGGTGGAACTGGCGCAGTTGGAATACATCAAGACACGACTGACCGGGCTAGGTTTAGAGCTGTCACGGCTGGGGGGTGGTATCGGAACTAGGGGTCCAGGAGAGACCAAGCTGGAGATGGATCGGCGTCGTATTGAGCACCGTATTACCGCTTTGCGCCGGGAGCTTGCTCGGATTGAACGGGAGCGGACGGTTCAGCGAAAAAGGAGGGGCAATCTGTTTCAGATTGTACTTGCAGGATATACAAATGCCGGAAAATCCACAATTTTTAACCGTCTGACATCTGCCGGTGCGAAGGTTTCCGATCAGCTGTTTGCTACTCTTGATGCTAATACCCGGGTCTGGCAGATTGACAGCCGGCTCAAGACGCTGGTGACCGATACCGTCGGATTTATCCGGAATCTCCCGGTTCAGTTGATTGCTTCTTTCCGTTCGACCCTTTCTGAAGTCCGGGAGGCAGATTTGATTATCCATGTGGCTGATATCAGCGATCCGCAGGTAGAGATGCGTATTGATGTTGTTAATGAAACACTCGCAGCAATCGGTGCTACCACTAACACCAGAGTTCTGGTATTCAACAAGACCGATCGCGTGTTTGATGAGTCGATAGTCAGCCGTTTGTCACCCAGGTATCCGGGTGCCATTTTTCTATCAGCACTGACCGGCACCGGGCTGGACCAGTTGCAGGAACGGATAAGAAAAATCATCGAGGGGCAGATGGTGATTCGCCTTTTTACACTCCCGGTAAACCGTCCAGACCTTGTAGCAATGATACGTTCTGTTGGTAGGGTGCTTTCAGAAAAATCCGTTAACAGTACAACGCAGGTTAGTGTACGAGGTTATACTGCGGACCTGGCAAGGATTCGGAAGGCGATAAAAAGATTGCTCTGAATCGTTACTCTACTTTGATTGCGCTTGCCGGGCAGTCTTCGGCTGCCTGCTGCACACAGTCTTCCGCTGCTTCGGGCACAATTTCTACTTTTGCCCGGGCAAGGTCGCCATCCAGTTCAAAAATATCCGGACAGGTGTCGACACACAGTCCGCAGCCGGTACAGAGTTCACGATCGACCGATACCTTCATGTTATTCCTCCTTGAATTAAAGTTTATATTTTAATAACGAAAGTAGAACCAGTTGTCAAGAAAATTACTGGCGGATAGCACCGGTGCGCTGACGGTTGAACTGGGTGAGATAGGCGCGGACAAATTCATCAATTTCTCCCGACAGCACCCTTTCGACATCCCTGGTTTCATAACCCGTGCGATGATCCTTCACCAGCTGATAAGGAAAGAGGACGTAGGAGCGGATCTGGTGTCCCCAGGCGATATCAGTTTTTGCAGCCTCAAATTTTTCCAGTTCTGCCCGCTGCTGTTGCCGGTAGTAATCATACAACCGGGCACGAAGGACCTTGAGAGCATTCTGTTTATTCTGGAACTGGGACCGTTCGTTCTGGCAGGTGACAACGATTCCGGTCGGTATGTGGGTGATCCGGACTGCCGAGCTGACTTTATTGACGTTCTGACCGCCGTGCCCGCCTGCCCGAAAGGTGTCGATCTTAAGATCGTTGGGGTTCAGTTCCACTTCGATTTCATCCACTTCCGGGAGCACCGTTACGGCGGTGAAGCTTGTATGGCGGCGGCGATTGGCGTCGAAGGGCGAAACTCGTACCAGCCGGTGAACTCCCATTTCCGATTTAAGCAGTCCGTAGGCGTAAGGACCGCTTACTTCGATTGTTACATCCTTGATTCCGGCTTCTTCGTTAGGCTGTAAATCAAGAATTTCGTATTTCAGTCCCTGATTTTCAATGTAATGGAGATACATCCGGAACAGGATTTCTGCCCAGTCACAGGATTCGGTACCCCCGGCGCCAGGGTGGATCGAAAGGATTGCATTTCTGCTGTCTTCCGGGGAATTGAAAAGAGCGCGTTCTTCGAGCTGGTTGAATTCCTTTTCCACTTCCTTAAGCTGCGAGGCAAGTTCATCGGCAATCTGGGCATCGGTTTCTTCAGCGAAAAGGTCCTCAAGTTCTCGGATTTCGTTGATTTCTCGCTCCAGTTTTTCCATCCGGCTGATTAGATCGTCCAGCTGAGCGAGCCGGCGCATTACCGTTTGGGCGTTCTGCGGGTTGTTCCAGAAGTCGGCGGTGGCAGACTGTTCGCGCAGTTTTGCGCGTTCGGTGCGCAGTTTGTCGATTTCAAAGAAATGCCGCAAGGTCACGGAACCGTGCGGCAAGCTGATTTAACTGTTCGGACACGGTGACAGTTTATTTTTTTTCTCTGGTATCGGCGTTCTGCTTGTAACGGCGCCGGAATTTCTCCACTCGGCCGGCAGTGTCGACAATCTTCTGCTTGCCAGTGAAGAACGGATGGCAAGCAGAACAGATCTCGACATGAAGCTTCGGTTTTGTGGAACGGGTTTTGAATGTGTTACCACAGGCACAGGTAACAATACACTCACGGTATTGTGGATGAATCTTTTCTTTCATGGCATGACTCCTTTTAACTTTCACTCATTGATTCCAGAAACTCTTTATTATTCCTGGTCAGACGCATTTTGTCAAGGACGAATTCCATCATTTCCACCGGATTGAGTTCGGCGAGGAGTTTACGTAGCACCCAGATGCGGTTGAGCTCAAACTCATTCAGCAGCAGTTCCTCCTTCCGGGTGCCGGAACGCTGGAGGTCAATTGCGGGAAAGATCCTGCGGTCGGCAAGCCGGCGGTCAAGGATGAGTTCCATATTGCCGGTTCCCTTGAATTCTTCAAATATAACTTCATCCATCCGCGAGCCGGTTTCAATCAGGGCGGTGGCGATAATCGTCAGGCTGCCACCCTCTTCAATATTTCGGGCAGAGCCGAAGAATTTCTTCGGTTTCTGCAGGGCGTTAGAATCCAGACCGCCGGAAAGGGTGCGGCCCGAATGAGGCACTACCAGGTTATGGGCACGGGCAAGCCGGGTGATAGAATCCAGCAGGATGACAACATCATGTTTGTTCTCCACCAGCCGTTTCGCTTTTTCCAAAACCATATCAGCAACCTGGACATGGCGTTCGGGCACTTCGTCAAATGTTGAGCTGATGACTTCAGCTTTAACCGACCGTTCCATATCAGTTACTTCCTCCGGACGTTCATCAATGAGCAGAATGATCAGTTTAATTTCCGGATGATTCTGGGTAATGCTGTTAGCGATTTTCTGTAGGAGTACGGTTTTCCCGGCCCGAGGTGGGGAAACGATTAGACCACGCTGTCCTTTGCCGATCGGTGTAAAAAGATCAACGACCCGCATTGAGAGGTCGTTCTTTTCCGGGATCTCCAGATGGATGCGTTCTTGAGGATAAAGCGGGGTTAATGCGTCAAAAGGTATCCGGGGCCGTTCCTCGGTCAGGGGCGTGCCGTTTATCGTCTCAATTTTCAGCAGGGCAAAATAGCGTTCGCTATTCTTAGGCGGACGGGCGATACCGGTAATGGTATCACCCGTGCGCAGTCCGAACCTCTTGATCTGTGAGGGTGAGACATAGATGTCATCCGAGGAAGGCAGATAGCTGTATTCTGGCGACCGCAGAAATCCGAATCCGTCTTCAAGGATTTCCAGTACGCCGTCAACCTGTACCCCCCCCTCGTTTCCCTCTGTTGCCCGCTGCCGTGCTTCCGCCTCAAGTATTGCCATAATCAGACCCGGTTTGCGTTTTTCCCGGTAATCAGGAATTCCGAGTGACTCGGCAATCTCATACAATTCGGTTATTTTCTTGTTTTTAAGCTCTTCCTGTGTCATATTTGCTCCTTAATGACCGATTTTGTTTCCCGATAAACGAAAAAGATAGTAACCGGGAATTACCAACTAAAATTGAATCTTGCCTCGGATGCCATTAGAAATCTAAATAATTGTACAAAATGGTAAACTGGTGTCAAGAAATTTGCCCTTAACTTTCCACTCAATTTTCGAGCATTCACCCGTTACACCCCGATGTTTTTGTGATGGCACCTTCTACAGGGTTTATGAGAAAATGTATCTTTATGACAGTTACATGTCTCATGACATGATAAGATGCATGCGATCCGGAAGATGGGCATGTTTTCTATTCTGAACAAGATAAGCTATTAAAACCAAACCTGGTACGGATATTGCATAACATATTGGAATTGCACAAGGAGTTTAAGTGTCTCAATTCCGCGAAGTAACATGCACTGAACGCGAATATTCTTGGGTGGCATTCGTAACCGGTTCTATATGGGACGGGTGTGATTGGTTGGGATGCCCCGTTAATGGTGAGCAGTATCAGGGGCTAACCCTGCTCACCTTATCCTCCATGGTCTGATTTCTGTCTCTGCGGTCATCTATTTTGATTGTTGTAACCAGGCGCTGACACCCCATAGCAGTCAGCCGGTCGTGAATCTTTTTTAAAGTAGAAAAAATCTCATTCCACTCACCTTCGACACATGTGCCCATGGGATTTACCGAATAGTTCAACCCGCTGCTTTTTATTATTTCCACTGCGGTGCGAATGTATTTACTGACACCGGGATTTCCCGTACCCACTGGAACGACACTGATTTCTACGATCAGCATCGGTTAAATAAAGCGTTCAAAACGCTCTTTTCCTGCTTTGCAGATTGGGCATTTTCCCGGTGGTTCCGGACGGGCGCACAGGTAGCCGCACACTTTACAGCGCCATACCGGTAGCGACAGTTTTCTCATTTCCCCGGTGTTCGTAACAGGTGCCGGTTCGGCATAACCGGAGATGAAGAACTGAGCCGGTCTTCTTTCAGGTATTGAGCCTTTCCGGATTCTGCCGGCGATCCAGTCATCAGATACATAAAGGGCACAATAGCAGGTGCCGAACTCCTCCAGATCCGCATCGCGGTAATAACAGGGGCAGATAATGTCAATGTCTTTTTCCTTATCTCCCAGCGCAAGTCGGCACGGACAGGCACGGTAACCGTATCTTTTTTCATTGGTCAGCAGGGCGGCAACCAGGGCGAGAGTGAAATTCCGATCTGGATTCAGGTTATAGCCGGCTTCTTCCGCTTCTTTTTTCAGCTGTTCGTAAAGCTTGACGACCTCAGGCGGAAATTCTTCAGTCATATTCAAATCCCCAGCAGTTCTCGGATTTTTTCTTCATCATAGCCGACGACTACCTGATCATCAATTTGAATTGTTGGAAATGAGCCGCGGGGATTGAGTTGGCGCACACGTTTGATGATGTCTTCCCGTTCCGATCCAGATGTGAGATCAACGTCGATGAACTCGTATTCGATCCCGTTACTGTTGAACAGCTCCTTAGTCATCCGACACCAGCCGCAGGTGGATAGCGCAAATAAGATAACTTGATGTTTGTTGTTCTTGCCGCTGATTTTCTTAAAAGGCATGAGCCTCCCTTCCTATTCGTCGATTTTACCACCGCATTCGGGGCAGACCGCAGTGTTCCGGGGTAACGGTTTGCCACAATGCGGGCAGAAATTTATTTTGGTCTGGCAGGGCTGGCAGACCGTTTCTTCTCCGGTAAGCGGCTGGTCACAGTATGGGCACCGGCAGCCGGTCTCTTTCTGCTGGCGGCGCCCCAGATAGTCCCGGATGGCTGCGTGGAGGGCATCAGCACCAAGATTGGAACAGTGCATCTTATTAGGTGGCAGGCCGCCGAGTTCCTTTGCCACCTGCTCATTGGTGATCTTGAGCGCCTCTTCAATTGTCTTGCCCTTTGCCATTTCACTCACCATTGATGATACGGCAATTGCGGCACCGCAGCCGAAGGTTTTAAACTTTACATCGGTGATTATGCCGTTTTCCACTTTGATGTAGAAGGTCATCATATCACCACAGACCGGATTGCCCACTTCGCCCACGCCATCGGCATTTTCAATCTCTCCGACATTGCGGGGATTGCGGAAATGCTCCATTACCCTTTCTGAATACATGTCTACCCCTTAATTTTCCTCATGCTGAGAATTTTGTCCAGTTTTGAATTCATAGGGGTTTTCTCCCCGGAGATAGCGGGCGTAAAGCGGGGAGATGCTGCGCAGGCGGCTAACGATCGGCGGCAGCCGGTCGAGAAAATAGTCAACGTCTTCATCGGTGTTATCCTTGCCCAATGTCAGCAGAAGTGAGGATTGAGCAATTGCATGGTCAATGCCCAGCGCCAGGAGCACATGGGAGGCTTTGAGGGTGCGGGCGGTACAGGCGGAACCGGAGGCGGCAGCAATTCCCGCATCATCAAGGGAGAGTAGAAGCGCTTCGCCTTCTACAAATTCAATACACATGCTGACAACACCGGGCAGTCTATCGACCGGATGTCCGGTGAAGATGACCCGCTCAACGCGGGCGGGTAGTTCCTGATAAATGCGTCGGCCCAGCCGGTCCATGCTTTCGCGCCAGCCGGGCAGGTGCCTCTCGGTGATTTCTGCCGCCCTGCCCATGCCCGCGATTGCCGCAACATTCTCGGTGCCGGCACGTCGCCCCCTTTCCTGAAATCCCCCTTCGATCAGCGGGTTGATCCGAATGCCCGGTTTGAGATAGAGGGCAGCCGCTCCCTTCGGACCGTAAACAGACTGGGCAGAGAAGGTATAGGCGTCCACTCCCAGCCAGGCGACATCAACCGCAATTCTGCCAACTGTGGCAGTGCCATCAGAATGAAACAGAATTCCCCGCTCCCGGCAGATTGCAGCCAGCTGTTCAACGGGTTGGACTGTGCCGATTTCGTAATTCGCATGCATCACCGAGACCAGAATTGTGTCCGGTCGGATTGCTTCCCGCAGCTCCTGCGGGTCAACTCTGCCCCACCGATCAACCTTCAGGGTGGTTACATCAAAGCCGAACCGTTTGAGTGTGTGGGTTTGTTCGAGAATAGAGATGTGTTCAATAGCGGAAACGACGATGTGTTTGCCTCGGTTCTGGTGGGCGAGTGCCAAACCCTTTAGTGCTAGATTGTTGCTCTCAGTGGCAGAACTGGTGAAAATTATTGATTCCGGTGCTGCATTGATGAGTCGGGCGACCTGATTTCGGGCCTGTTCAATCGCCTGGCGCGGCGGATCGCCGAATCGATGCAGGCTTGAGGGATTGCCGAATAGCTGATTCAGATAGGGTTGCATTGCTTCAATCGCTTCAGGCAGGACCGGGGTGGAGTTTGCATGGTCAAAATAGACCCGATTCATAACTATTTGACTCCCGATGTTGCGCATGAGGTTTACATGCGTTCCATGACTTCAATTCCCAAGAGTTTCAGGCCGGTTCTGATGACGGTGCCGACCATTTCCACAAGCCCCAGCCGGCTGTGCTTCAATTCCAGATTGGGTGCAGTCAGAACCGGAATGCGGTCATAAAAAACTGAGAAATCACGGGTTAAGCGGTAGATACGATTGGCGATACGATGAGGTTCATAATTCTGGGCGGCTGCGATTACCGCATCCGGGAACAGGGCAATCTGTTTAAGCAGATTTAATTCTTCCGGGGCGACGAGCGTTTCCGGATGGAAGACCAGAATTTCCGGGTTGCCCGCCTTTCTCATGATTGACCGGGTGCGGGTATAGGCATACTGCAGATAAGGTCCGGAGTCACCGTCGAGCGCAAGCATCCGGTTCCAGTCGAATACTACTTCCTTCACCCGGTTCTGGGAAAGATCAGCATACTTGATGGCACCGACTCCGACCCGTCGGGCAATTTCTTCCTTTTCGGATTCGAGCAGGTCGCGTCCCTGAATGATTGCCTTTGCCCGTTCGATCGCTTCATGAATTACATCTTCCAGTAGTATGAACCGGCCGGCACGGGTGGATAGCCTGCCTTCGGGCAGACGGATGAGTCCGAAGTTCACATGGATGCATGGAACGTCATAGCCCAAAAGTTTCATTGCCGCACTGAACTGCTTGAAGTAGAACTCCTGTTCATTGCCAACTACATACAGAATTTTTTCTGGGCGCCACTGTTCAATCCGGTATTCAGCGGTGGCGATTTCTCTGGTGGCATAGAGGCTGGTGCCATCCGATTTCTGAAGGAGCAGGGGAACCTTGATGCCAAAACGGTCAAGCGGAATCAGGACTACTGTTTCTCCTTCAGCAACTGTCTCTTCACCCGCAGTTAAGAGAGTAGGTGGTTTTTCCTGGCGGGCAATTCCGAGCCGGAGTGCCCGGTCAATTACCGATTGCAACCGGTAGGCGTAGAAGCTTTCGCCTAGAGTGTGATCAAAGCGAACTCCTAGCAGTTGATAGACCCGTTCAAATTCCTGGCTACTCAGCCGGACAAACTCCTGCCAGCGGGTTCTGGCAACCGGGTCACCGGTCTCCAGTCGCCGGAACCATTCCCGTGCCTTCTTTTCGAGCTCAGGTTTTTCTTTTGCCTCCTGATGAAACCGGATATAGAGATTCAGCAGGTGCCGGGTGGAGCTGCGGCTCAGTTCCGCTGCATCCCCCCACATTTCATAGGCACAGAGGAGTTTGCCAAACTGGGTTCCCCAGTCACCCAGGTGGTTGTCACCAATCACTCGGTAACCGAGAAAGGAGTAGATATTGTAGAGCGCCTGACCGATCACAGTTGAACGGAGATGGCCGACGGAAAAGGGTTTGGCAATGTTCGGGGATGAATAATCGATGACAATTGTCTTGCCAGTTCCGAAGGTGAAACTGCCGTAGCGCTCCGGTGTCTGACCCGAAAGCCCCGGTGAAATTCCTTGGTAATCCTCAAAGACCTGACGGGCAAGTTCGCAGGGCTGAAACTTGAGATTGACGTAGCCACGACTGGCACTGATGGCTGCAAATGGTGTGCCGGTAAGATTCAGCGTTTCTGCGACCTGGTGCGCCAGTTCCTCCGGTGGTTTACGCACTGTTTTTGCCAGCCTGAATACCGGAATTGCCAGGTCGGCATCAATTTCAGGTTCTCCGGTGCGGATTTCTGCCGGTATCAGTTTCAGACCGAGTGCTGCAAACCTTTCGGACAGGAGCTGGCGGCAGCGGGCAAGAAAGTAGACTGCCGGTATTTCGGTCATGGGGTCTCCGGAAGCGAGTTCAATATCTTAGTAAATGCCTGAAATGCAGCCGGCTCGAACAGCACAAAACGTATCAGTTTGGGATACTGATGCTTCTGGCAGTGGCGTAATGCAGCAGCGAGCATCAACCGGGCACATGCCTGCACTGGGAACCCACCAACGCCGGTGCCAAATGCGGGAAAGGCAACCGATCTGATTTTCAGTCGTGCGGCTTCCTGGAGGGCACTGCTGGTAGCACGGGTTATCAACTCCGCATTCGTGACCAGATCCTGTCCCATGACCGCAGCATGGATACAGAACTTTGCCTTTAATCTGCCGGCGCTGGTAATTACCACTGTCCCCGGTTCAACTGGCCCGAGTTTCATCGCCTCCTGTTCAATCTCGATCCCACCGCGGCGTTTGATGGCACCGGCAACACCACTCCCCATCCAGAAGTGATTGTTGGCTGCATTGACGATCGCCTCAGTATCCTGGTCAGTGATGTCGCCGAGTATCACTTCCAGCCGGCAATTAGCCAAAGTTCGGACAATAGGATCACAGGCGTTCATATTGCTCAATAATGGCATAGACCTCGTCCACCGAGTCTGCTTGGAGCAGTCCGTTCCGGACCTCCTCACGGCGCAGCAGACTGGAAAGTTTTGCCAGCGTCCAGATGTATTCACGTTTGAGCGCTTCCGGAGCGGCGATCAGGAAAATCAGACGGGACAATTTGCCGTCTAGACTGGCGAAGTCCACTCCGGTTTCGGAACGGCCAAAGGCGATGACCGCTTCCCGGACTGCATTAGTCCGGGCATGAGGTATGGCAACACCAAAACCGATCCCAGTGCTCTCAAGGTTCTCCCGGCGCATAATCGCGGAGACGAATTCTTCTTCACTGGTAACCAAGCCAGCGGTAACCAGTGGTGCTGTGAGCTCTGCAACAACTGCCGACTTTTCCCGGCTGTTGAGTTTCAGGATAACTGCCGCAGGCAGCAGCAGTTCGGACACTTTTTTGGGCATTAATCCTCCTTATCCGATTTGAAAAATACGACTGGTTTTCGAGAGTGCCGGAGCAGATGTTCGGGGGAAAAGGCGTCTTCGGCACTCACGACCAGCAGGTCAATTCTGTAACTTTCACAAAGTTGAGTAAGGCGTGCCAGCGGCTCGCCGGGTTCCAGCAAAAGTGAAACCCGGACATTCTGATTGAAGGATTGATCCTCAATTTCATAGAGTACCTGCCAAGCCGTCTCTTCTTCCGATGAGTGTTTCCGAATTCTGCCGGTTTTTAATTCCTCCGGACCAGTGCGGTCGGAGTCGGTGTCAGCCGGCAGCAGGTAGACTACAAATAAGTGGGCATTCAGGTGGGCAGCAAGATTGATGGTCCAGCGGGCGGCAGGTCGGAACCGGACCGGACTTGAGAGTGCAAGCAGGATACGGGTGATCATTTGCCGACGCAGAAGTTTTCAAATATCCGGTTGAGAATCGCATCGGAGGTAACCGGCTGGTCAATTGCGGTGAGCGCATCGAGTGCGGTCCGGACTTCAAACAGGCGGGTTTCCAGATTTTCACTCCTGATGCCGGCACGGAGCGCATCCCGGCAGCGGGTAAGATATTCAATCTGGCGTTGAGTGAAAATCGGACAGGTTGCACTGGCAACCATCAACTCCCGGTGTAGGCGTCGGCGCAGGAGATTCAAATTTTCGCCAGTTTTGCAGGAAACCATCACCGGATTTTTCAGGCCGAGTTCTGCTGGGTGTAACCGCGGCGTGAGGTCTGACTTATTAAGCACCGGGATTTTAGGTTTGTCTGTGATCTGGGTTAAAATCTCCCGGTCGAGCGGTCGGGCAGGCGTGGAGCGGTCAAATACGATCAGCACCAGATTCGCCTCGGCAATCGCCTTTGAAGTTTCTACTGTACCACGGCGGGTGAGTGGGTCGCGGGCATCGGGATGATAACCACAGGTATCAATGAGTCGGACTGTTATACCGTTGATGTCAAGATGGGCTTCGATTCGATCACGGGTTGTGCCGGGGATCGGGCTAGTGAGAACCCGCTTTTCTTGCAGAAGACAATTGAACAGACTGGATTTGCCGACATTAGGTCTACCCACGATCGCTACCGTCACCGGATCAAAGAGCCGGATAGTGGCTTCTGCCTGGCGGATTTTTCGGTCAAGTTCGGCGATGAGCCGACGAATTTTGCGGTCAATAGTGGCTAAATTGAATCCGGGATTCCCCGGGTGAGATTCTTCGGCAAAACCCAGCCGGTATTCCAGTTCGGCGCACAGCTGATAAAGCGGCTCCCGCAGACGGTTGACAAGCTCAGTGGTGGCACCGTTGTAAGCGTTGATTACGATGCGCAGTGCGCGCCAGTTCCGGGCATGGACAAGCCCTGCTACCGCTTCGGCTCTGGAAATGGTCATTTTCCGGTTGAGAACCGCACGCCGGGTGAATTCTCCCGGTTGAGCAAGACGGGCACCAAGACACCGGCACATCCGGACGATCCGGTCCACAATCAGCGGGCTGCCGTGAGATGAGATTTCTGCCATATCTTCTCCAGTATAGGAGCGTGGGGCGTGGAAAACGGTGATCATTACCTGGTCAATTAATTCCCCTTTTTCATCCCGGAGCCAGCACAGGTGTGCGGTGTAGCCGGGCCGGGCTTGAAAATTCTGACCGGGTATGAGCCGTTCTAGCAGCGCAAAGGTTTCAGGTCCGGAGATTCTGATGACTGCGATTCCGCCAATTCCACTGGGAGTTGCGGGGGCAATAATCGTATCCTCTTTCATTGACCGCGGACTGCGTCAGCCCTTAGTTCCCGTCGGAGGCACGGTTTCCTGCGGTGCGATGATCACATTGCGGCGCGAGCCGGTTCCAACCGCATATACACGCACCTGGGGCATGCTCACAAGCGCATCCTGAACTACTGCCATTTCCTTCTCGCTCAGAAAGTCGAGTGCCATCTCCCGTCGGGTCTCGGTGACGATTTTGGCAACCGCCAGCGCCTTCTTACGCAGGAAGTTATCCCGGCGCTGGAGATAGCCGGCAACATCCACGGTAATCGGCGCAATTTCCGGAAACCGGCGTCGAACAATTGTGCGTACGAGATGCTGCAGCGCCTTGAGTGTGGCACCACGTCTGCCAATCAGAATTGCGCTTGCCCGCTTGGTTTTGATGTTAGCCAGATAACCTTCGTTCGTCCGGTTGACCTCAACTTTTGCCCGGATCCCGATGTGGCTGATCAGTTCCTCGATCACCCGGGCAATATGCTCCTCTTCGGAAACCGGAACTTCGGGTGCAAATTGGGCATCGGCCTGGACCGCCGAATTTAACTCACCCCCGGGTTCGGGGCTTTTCTGATTTTCTGCCATAGTGAACCTCCTTTGGTTGCGATCAGACTCTCGCCAATTGAGAGTATATTATAGATAAACCAATATAACTGCAATCCGCTGGAAAGATTGAGAAAGATTGCAGTGATGAAAATCGGAAAGATTACCGTCAGCGCCAAGTTCTTTTTGTCTGTGGCGGTCAGCAGGTTCTGGGCGATGAATGATACTCCCATCAGAATCGGGAGTAGTCCGAGTGCAAACCCTCCGATCAGTGGCACACCTCCTGGAATGTGTCCGAACAGTGTATCCGGCTGGGAAAGATCCTTGAGCCAGAGAATAAAACCTGCACCCCGCAGTTCAATGAAGTTGCGCAGGACCGCATAGAGAGCAAAGAAGACCGGCATCTGAACCAGCAGTGGCAGACAACCGGAAAGCGGATTGACACGGTAGAGTTGATAGAGGCGCATCGTTTCCTGATTGAGCTGTTGCGGGTCGTCCTTGTATTTTCTTTTGAGCTCTTCCAGTTTCGGCTGCAACAGTTGGAGCTGACGCATCTGCCGGGTCTGAGTCCGGGTCAGGGGATAGAATATGAGTTTCATCACGAGCGAAAAAAGGACGATTGCCCCACCCCAGTTGCGCACGAGCTGATAGAACAGCCGGAGGACAAACAGAATTGCGAGTGCAACCGGTTTAAGCCAGCCGAGGCTGACTACATTCTCAAATCCGAGACCAAACCGGCGCAGCCGGTTGTATTCGATTGGTCCGAGGTAAATCAGATAACGGGCGGGGTTTTTGTTAATTGTGTGGGTTACCTGCATTCCGATTCTCCCGTCAGGCAGTGCCTCGGCCTGACAGGAGTCGGAGCCGGTCTGATTCACCAGAGCGGCAAAGAAGTATTTGGATTTCAATCCTGTCCAGTCAGCCACCGAAATGAACGGTTTGCGCCGGAGATTCGAAGCAGCGACCTGATGCACCTTACCCGACGCACGGGCATAGAAATGAAAATTAGCAAGGTCTTCCTTCAGGTTTGCTTCAGTGGTGGCGATACCACCGCGGGCGTCAAAGGTCAGCCGATTGAAAGTGGATTCGGTATCGATCAAGAGCTGCAGGGTGTAGTCATCGCCGATTAGCCAGGTGAGGGACAATCTTCCGCGGGCGTTGTGATACTGCAGAGTTATTGAGGTATCAGTGGTCTGATATCCGCTCAGTCGGAACTGAGCAAGTTCTTTTATACCCAGAATTGTCTGTTCTTCGGGAATCAGCTGAACATGGTAGTTTTTCAGATAGCAGGAGTTGATTGCGGCCCTACGGCTCGAGATCGTAACCTCAAGAAACCGATTACTCAGGATGAAGCTGGTTTCCGGGTATTGATATTCTGGTTCGGCGGCAGTGGTAAGTACCGGTGTCTGGGGTTGGGGCTGGGCGGTCAGCGATTCGACCGGTGCCGGTGCTAGGGGTGGGGTGGTCCGGGTTCGACCTGGAAGCAGAAGCTGCCAGAGAATGAGAATTACCATAATAATGGCAAAGCCGACAAGCATCCTGAGGTTGTCGGAATTCATCGCCACTCCATTCTTTTTTGAACTGAAGTTTTTTCCGGAACCGGGTCATACCCTCCCGGATTTAGAGGATGGCATCTGAGGAGACGTTTCAGCGCCAGCCAAGCGCCGGCGCATACTCCATGCCGAGACACCGCCTCAAGCGCATATTCAGAGCAGGTAGGATGAAACCGGCAGGATCTGGGTAGAACTGTTCCCCATGTCAATTGATATCCCCGGATCAGGAGCACGATGAATTTTGTGAGCATGCTGATACCCCCTCAAAAAGTTTTTTTATCTCTCTTTTCAAAGCTTCAAAGCAGAGATTTTCCGCTCCGGGCCTGACTTGTACAATGTAATCATAACCTGCCGGTAACCATTCCTTGTTGCGGCGGTAAATTTCCCGCAGCCGGCGTTTCAGCAGGTTGCGGATTACCGCACCACGGATTTTTGAGTTCAAATGGAAGGCAATACGTCGAGCGGGGTTCCGGGTTTCAGTTTTAAGATATTTTAAGGTAAAAAAGGATGAAGCAATCCGCTTTCCCTGCTGGGTAATGGTGATGATTGCCCGGCGGTGCCGGACAATTTCCACCCGTTTGAGACTTTCGCGCATCGGAGCCATTGTGCCGGAAGGGCACGTTTATGTTCATACGGTCAGACGGTGTCTGCCCTTACGCCGGCGGTTGGCAAGCACTCTTTTGCCACCGACGGTTTTCATCCGGGCGCGAAAGCCATGCGTTCGTTTACGCCTGATCTTTGACGGTTGATAAGTTCTTTTTGGCATATGAATTCCTTTTGCTGATTATAAAATTCAGATAATAATAGTCAATATTTGCAGTAAAGGCGCTATATTACAGTTAGAGTCCAGGCAACTGCCTAATTTCACATTTTCGAGTACACAAAATCCGGTTTTTTAATATAAATGTTAACACGATGGTGCTGGTTGATAATAAGGAATTTACCCGGGGTGAATTCGGGGTTGTTTCTTCTCCTCTTGGGCTGTGCCGGTTATGTCCCTAGGCCGAGTCTACCTTCCAAAGCCGGTCTTCTGGATATATATCAGACGGAGCTGGGTCAGGACATCGTCAATGAGCTCAGTTTCCTCGGTAGTCCGGTTCCCTTCAGTCTTTTCCCTGAGCATCTGGATCGTATCGATAGTATAACGGGCAAGATGAAAGTCGGGTTCAGGGTTATTACTGTCCGGATTTACCGGCTGGCCGAGATAGGCAAGGGCAGTGGCGGTAAGGGTGAGGATCAGACCGTTGAGGCTCGGCGGGAGTTCGCCGGTACAGGGTTCCTGGTTATGCTGGTCAGTCATAATTTAATAATGTTTTAATATGCACGACCCTGCCTGCCTGGAGATAGATGCGGGGTACGCGTGGGCTCACGCGGCAGATGATTTCATATGGAATTGTGCCTGCAAGCAGCGCCAGTTCGTTGGCACAGATTTTTTTGCCGTCTGCTGAGCCCAGCAGAGTAACTACATCGCCGAGCCGGACCTCGGGTACATCCGTGACATCGAGCATTGTCAGGTCCATCGAGACATTGCCCACTACCGGTACTCTACGGCCGCGGAGCAGGCAGTAGCCCTTGTTCGTGAGCGAGTGGGGATAACCATCACCATAGCCGGCAGAGATGACCGCAATCCGGGAGTTGCGGGTAGTGAAATAGTTGCGTTCATAGCTGATGGATGTGCCTGCGGGCAATTCACGAAGATTGACAACCCGGGAGCGCAGACTCATTACCGGTTTTAATGTGAATGGTGCCTGACGATGGCCGAGGTGGTAACTCAGCGGCATAATCCCGTAGAGCATGAGCCCGGGGCGGACCATGTCCAGCTGTGCCTCCGGGATGTTTAGGCAGCCGGCAGAATTTGCCGCATGACGCAGAAAACCGGTTATACCCCGATGGCCGAGCTGAGCGGTCAGCCGGTTGAACTTCTGGACCTGTTGGCGGGTGAAGTGGATGTCAGTATCGGCAGCCGGGAAATGAGTGAAAACGCCCGCAAGGATGATACCAGGCAAGCTGGCAATCCTGGTGATGAAATTGAGCGCCTGGTTCAGGCTGACGCCGGTTCTGCCCATACCGGTGTCGACTTCGATATGGACCGGAATGGCGGTCTGCCGCCTCTGTGCTTCTTGAGCAAGACCAAGCGCAAACTGTTCGTCTGAGACCGTTGGTACCAGACGGTACTCAAATAGTTCGGGGATTTCCTTTTCCGTGACCGGCGAGAGAATCAGAACCGGTGCATCCGCGACCCCCGCACGGCGGCAGCTGACCCCTTCTTCAACACTAGCAACCCCGAAGGCGTCAACAAGATTCTGGGCGGCACGGGCGACTTCCTTCAATCCGTGACCATAGGCGTCGGCTTTAATCGCAAAAAGAAGTTTACGGCTGCCAATTGCAGACCGTACCTGAGTGATGTTGTGTTTGAGGGCGTCAAGGTTAATTTCTGCCCAGACCCGTCCATGGTTCACGTATATCATATTAATATTATTTAGAGGGGTGTCAAATATGTGGGGAGGGATTACTTGACTGAACTGAAATTGCTGGTTAGAATGATAGATAAACCAAATGGAGCAGATCAATGAGTGAAAGGATATTGCGTTTAGTGCTTCTGGGGCCGCCCGGTTCGGGGAAGGGAACGCAGGCGGAGCTGCTCGCAAGCCAGCTGGGGTTTGTCCATTATTCCACCGGTGAGGTTTTTCGGGAGCAGATCGGTCGCGGAACCGAACTAGGTCGGCGGGTTGAAAGTTATGTTACAAGAGGTGCGCTGGTACCGGATGCGGTCGTCCTGGAGGTGGTAGGAGAGTTTATCCGACAGCATGGGCAGCAGTCAATAGCGTTTGACGGATTTCCCAGAACCGTGCCGCAGGCGACCGGGCTCGATGAACTACTCAAACGGCTGAATGCGCAGGTTGATCGGGCGGTACTAATTGATTTGAGTGATGATGAAGTAGTGCGCCGGCTTTCCAGCCGTCGGCAGTGCAGAGATTGCACCCGGATTTACAATTTGAGTTTCAGTCCCCCGAAAAATGCCGGTGTCTGCGATGTGTGCGGTGGGGAGCTTTATCAGCGTGCTGATGACCAGGAGGAGACAATCCGCTCGCGGTTGCGGGTTTATGCTGAGCAGACCAGTCCGCTGATTGATTATTACGAACGACAGGGAAAGCTGGTGAGACTGGATGGAAGTCTGGGACGGGATCGGGTGTTTGCGGAGCTGAAACAGCTGGTTGAGCAGCTGAGATGAGTGATGGCACTTTATATCAAAAGCGATGCCGAGGTGGCGGGAATGAGAGTCGCGGGCAGAATTGTCGCCGGTGTTCTGAAGCGGATTGCAGAAATAGTGGTGCCTGGTATTACTCTTAAGGAGCTAGAGGTGGTTTGTATTGAATACATCCGGAGTGCGGGCGGTGTGCCAACCTTCTTGGGTTATCGTGGTTTTCCTGCTGCGGTATGTATCAGCGTGAACGATGAAGTGGTACATGGCATTCCTGACTCCAGAGTATTGAATGACGGGGATATTGTTAAAGTGGATGTCGGGGTAACCAAGGACGGACTGATTGCCGATGGCGCCCGGACATTTTTTGTCGGCAGGGTTGAACCAACGGTAGTGCAACTCGTACGGGTAACAGAGACTGCATTTTACGAGGGTTTGAAGTTCTGTCGGGCCGGCTTCCGGGTGGGCGACATCAGTGCGGCAATCCAGCGTTATGTTGAGGCGCAGGGATATTCTGTCGTCCGGGAACTGCACGGCCACGGAGTCGGGATTGAACTGCACGAGGACCCGACGATTCCCAATTTCGGCAAGTCGGGCAGGGGGATAAAGCTGGAGAAAAACATGACCCTGGCAATTGAGCCGATGGTGAATATGGGTGGTTCGGCGGTTTGCACATTGAAGAATGGCTGGACCATAGTGACCGCTGACGGCAAGCCTTCGGCACATTACGAAAATACCGTACTCGTGACCGATGGTGAGCCGGAAATATTGACTGCAGCTGTTGAACCGGTATAACAATAAAAACGGTTATGGCAAAGAAGGATATGATTCAGGTTGAAGGGGTGGTGACTGAGGCGCTGCCCAATGCTACTTTCCGTGTGCAGCTGGATTCCGGGCATTCGGTGCTGGCGCATATTTCCGGCAAGATGCGGATGCACTGGATTAAGATTCTGCCCGGCGACCGGGTCACAGTCGAGCTTTCTCCCTATGATTTGAACCGGGGGAGAATAGTTTACCGTTTCAAGTAGATTCAGCATGCGATCGGCAGAAAGGAGATAAATAGAAATGAAGGTGCGTTCCTCAGTGAAGAAGCGCTGCGCCCATTGCAAGGTTGTGAAACGCAAGGGGGTAGTGCGGGTGATCTGTAAACGCGAACCCAAGCATAATCAGCGTCAGGGTTAATGTTTGAGTGTCGGTTTTCTCGCACCGTGACTGCGTCGGGAGTTTAGGTGCCGAAATACATATTTATTTCCGGCGGCGTCGTTTCTTCGTTGGGAAAAGGTATTGCCACTGCTTCGATCGGATTGCTGCTCAAGAGTCGTGGGCTGCAGGTGATGCCCCTGAAGTTTGATCCGTATATCAATGTTGACCCAGGAACGATGAACCCGTTTCAACATGGTGAGGTATTTGTTACCGATGATGGTGCAGAGACCGATCTGGATCTGGGGCATTATGAGCGGTTTATCAACCGTAATCTCAGCCGGGATAATAACCTGACCGCCGGGCAGATTTATTCTGCAGTGATTGAAAAGGAGCGCCGGGGAGAGTATCTGGGCAGGACGATTCAAGTTGTGCCCCATATTACCGGTGAGATCAAGGAGCGGATCCGCAAAGTTGCCCGGGGGCAGGATGTAGTGCTCACCGAGATCGGCGGTACCGTCGGTGATATTGAGGGGCTGCCTTTTCTCGAAGCGGCGCGTCAGTTTGCGCTTGAGGAGGGCAGGGAGAATGTGCTATATATCCATCTGACGCTAGTGCCGTTTGTTCTGAGCGCCGGGGAATTCAAAACCAAGCCGACTCAGCATTCGGTGAACAAGTTGCGCGAAATCGGTATTCAGCCGGATATTCTGCTGTGCCGGGCAGAAAAGCCGCTTCCCCCGGATGCCAAGGAAAAGATTGCGCTTTTCTGTAATGTGCAGCCCGAGGCAGTGATCGAGGCTATTGATGTGAAAAACATCTATGAGATTCCGCTGGTTTTTCAGCGTCAGGGTCTGGATGATTTGATTGTAAAGAGGCTGGGGTTGAAACGGAGGAGTCGGGTGGACATGAAGCCCTGGCGGGAGTTTGTCCGGCGGCAAAGTCAAGCCAAGAGGACCGTAGCGATAGGTTTGTGCGGCAAATATGTCCAGCTGAGAGATGCCTACAAGTCGGTGATTGAGGCGATCGTTCATGCTGGAGCTGCAGTAGGGATAAGACCGGAGATTGAGTTTATTGAGGCTGAGGAGCTGTCGCTGGCAAATGTGAGAACACGACTGAGCAGGTTTGCAGGTATCGTTGTCCCGGGCGGTTTCGGAGTGCGGGGTATGGAGGGGAAGATGGCAGCAATTAACTTCTGCCGGGAGCAGGGGGTGCCGTTTCTGGGGCTTTGTGTAGGACTTCAGGTAGCGGTCATTGAGTTTGCACGCAATGTGTGCGGACTCAAGAATGCCAATTCAACCGAGTTTGCCCCCAAAACCCGCTATCAGGTAATTCATCTGATGCCGGCTCAACGGGGAAAGCGTATTAAGGGCGGGACAATGCGTCTTGGTGCCTATCCTTGTACCATCAGAAAGTCAAGCTTGGCGTTCAGGTGCTACCGGCGGCGACTTGTCTGGGAGCGGCACCGGCACCGTTATGAGGTTAACAACCGCTTTCTTGAGCTCTTTGCACGCTACGGGTTGATTGCTTCTGGAATGTCGCCGGACGGGAGACTGGTGGAAATGATTGAGTTGCGCCACCATCCCTTTTTTATCGCCACTCAGTTCCATCCGGAGTTCAAGTCGCGGCCACTGGCACCACACCCTCTGTTTACTTCATTTTTAAAGGCAAGTTATGAGTTTGCTCAGCGCGGTCCTGCTGTTGGTGCGGGGGCTGCCGCTTGAACTGGCAGTTGGGGTTGTAAGGATTTTTACCCTCGTCTATCTTTTCTTTCGGCACGATTATCGCCGGGAGATTGAGATTAATCAGCGTCTGCTTCTGGGCACCGGGAATCGGTGGTTCTGGCTGAGAAACGGCTGGTATATTGGCAGAAATCTGGCGTTAATGGCCAAGTTAGGAACGCCAACCGGCGATAAATTAATTGACAGTGCGGTCATTTACAGGGAAAATATTGACGATGGGAGTGTCCAGACAGGTGGCCAATCGGCATGTATCATGGCTTCCTTCCATTTTGGAGTGTGGGAATTTCTGCCCGGAATTTACCGGTGTCACGGGCAGGATGTGGCGGTAATAGCAGACGATATGCGTGACACAAGATTTAACCTGAGGGTCAAAAGGTTGCGTTCAAAAGCAGGTGTTAAAGTGATCAATCGGACAAGGATGCTGTTCGAACGTTTACGGCGGCCCGGAATAACTGGGTTCATGCTGGACAATACTGCACGGGGGAAGCGGATTCAGGTCGTCCTGGATGGCGTGACTTTCCGTATCCCGGCACTGCCGTTCGCCTTCGAAAGGAGATGTGGTTGCGGTGTGATACCCGTGTTCTGTTATTGGGATCACGGACGCCTGAGAGTCCGGGTTTTTGAACCCAAAGGTCCTGAGGGATGTATCCGAGCACTGCTTAAGATGGTGCGGGAACGGCCGGCAGAATGGATACTCTGGGGAAAGGCTGGGGCGATTTCCTGAAATGAGTCCGATTGAGTAGATGAGATTTTTTTCTGCTACCTGCTCCAAGGTCCTGTATCTATTAATCCTGCTTCTTGTTAGCTGTAAGGAAGAGGAGGGAAGATTTGAAAGCTACAAATTGCCCAATCAGATTATCCGGGATTTTGAGTTAGATGAATCGGTGAGCGGCAGGCGCCTTTACCGATTAAGTGCCCGGCTGGCAGCTGTCTGGGAAAATGAATCCCGGATTGATGTGGAAACTCTGGAAGTTATTTTTTATGGCGACGATGAGCAGCCTTATTCCCGGCTTGTAGCCGATGCCGGGACAGTATGGATTAAAAGTGAGGACCTGGTGGCGCGGGGACGTGTATGTGTGATTACCGTTGATAGTATGAAACTGCGGACAGATTCGCTTGCGTGGAGTAATTCCCGGCGGCTGATTCATACACAGGCCGGAATTGTGATCGAAACCTCACAGGGGCAGATCGCCGGTACCGGACTGGTTGCAGATGCTCAGCTGAATAAAATTGAGATCCTCAGTGAGGTGTACGGGAGTTCTGATTATGAATTTGAACCATAGTCTCGTCTTACTAATTGTTGCGGTGTCTGCGGTTACTATTTCGAGCGGTGCGGAGATTTATGCCCGGAAAATGGAGATTGTGCGAATAGCAGGCATGCAGGCGACGGTTCTAAGGGAGAGTGTTGCTATTTCTGATCGTGGAACAGTGATCTGCAGCCGGAATGCCCAGCTGTCACCGAGTCGGGATCGGGCGGTTCTCTGGGATTCGGTCCGGATTAAAACATCGGAGGTTTATGTTCGAGCAGATTCAGTGGAATATGATTTTGTTCAGCGTCAATCTAGGCTTTACGCCCGGCCCGGAGAGTTAATTACGGTGCAGGAGGAATCGGTTGAGATCCGAGCACCGGTCCTCGAATATTCGTTTGTTGCGGGCAGGATTCAGGCGCCAGCAGGTCTGGAAATGCGAGGAAGGAGTGGGGAATTTGTGGTTAAAGGTAAACGGGGCTGTTATTTTCTGAAATCACGGCAGGGAATGGTTGATTCGGAACCGATTTTAAAGATTAACCCTGAGCAGGGAATGGAGGTCGAGATTACGGCAACCACGATGGATTATGATGATGTCGAAGGGCGGTTTAGAGCAAGTGGTAATGTGCGATTGCGCTCGAGGGCGGGGGAACTGATGTGTGATTCTGCGGTTTTCCACTCCGGTCGGGATTCAGGGTTCGCTTGGGGGAGTCCAAGGGTAATGGACAGCTCCGGAGTGGCGGAAGGCGATACCGTCGTTTTTTATCTTAAAAACCGCTCACTCCGGCGGGTTGCACTTTACGGTCGAGCAAAAGGGCAGTATCGGACCAATTCCGGTGAAATTGTGCTGGTCAACGGTTCACAGTTAAGTATGGAGTTTGCCGATGGCAAAATCGATGCAATTGAGGTGGCAAATCTGATTTCCGGGCAGTTGATCAGGCACGGCACTGCTGAGCAGATCGGGGATTAGTAATATGAAGCTGGTTGCTCAGGAACTGGTGAAGACCTATGGTGGCAGAAGGGTAGTTAATGAAGTTTCACTGGAGCTTAACCGGCAGGAGGTGGTCGGGCTTCTGGGGCCAAATGGGGCCGGGAAGACCACTACTTTTCATATGATTACCGGGTTCGTTCGTCCTGATTCCGGCAGAATTTTTCTCGATGGCGTGGATATAACCCATCTGCCGGTTTATAAACGGGCACGGTTAGGTCTGGGATACCTTTCTCAGGAACCTTCGGTTTTCCGGAAACTTTCAGTTGAGGATAATATACGGGCGATTCTGGAACTGCTTAATATCTCACGGGCGGAGCAGGAGCAGATAATCGATGGCTTGCTCACCAAACTCAACATAACCAGTATCCGACGGCAACGTGCAGGTAGCCTTTCCGGTGGCGAAAGGCGGCGGGTGGAACTGGCAAGGTCGCTGGCTTCCAGACCTTTATTTCTACTGTTGGATGAGCCGTTTACTGGCGTGGATCCGATTGTCCGGGCAGAGATTCAGGATATCATCAGAAGGTTGAAGGCTGAAGGGCTAGGCATTCTGATTACTGATCATAATGTCCGGGAAACACTAGAGATTACCGATCGGGCCTACGTAATGTATGATGCCCGGGTGCTGCTTTCGGGGACATCGGAGGAATTGGTCCGAGACGAGCAGGCAAGGCAGGTGTATTTGGGGGAGAGGTTTCGAATATGAACTTTCAGCAACGCCATGAGTTACGCCTCGAACCGCGGCTGACGCCACAACTGATACTCAATCTAAAACTCTTGGTGCTGCCGACTCTGGATCTGCAGCAGTTAATTGAGAATGAGCTGGAGCAGAATCCAGCACTGGAAATGGCGGATGATGGTGATGAAAATGCCGGTTTTGATTCAGCGGAAACCGAGGTTACGGGTATTTCCGGAGAGCCGGATGTTCAAACCGGTGTTAAAGGAGGTGATCCGGCGGAGGAGTTTGATATTGCAGATCTTCTGCCGCAAGACAGCTTGGAGGTTGCTGGTTATGGGGCTGAAGAGAATGGTAAAGACAGTACTATAGCCGAGATCATTCCTGATGTTCGCATTACCTATCATGATATCCTGCTGCCGAAACTTCTGACAGAAATTGAACCACAGGATACTAATATTGCAGAGGAGATTGTTGAATGGCTTGATGAGGATGGATTTCTTTCTGTGCCACCGGAAAAAATTTCTGAATTGACCGGTATATCACGGGAGAAACTTAACCGGGTACTAGATGTCCTGCAGCGAATTCCTCCAGGAGGAATTGGTTGCCCCGATATGCGCTCTGCCCTTCTCAAACAGTTAAACCTGATGGGATATGATGAAACCAGTTTGGAATACCGACTGCTTTCGGAACATTGGGAACTGACTATGCAGCAGAATTACCGGAAGTTGGCAAGCATTTTGCAAATCGATATCAGCAATATTGAACAGGCGGTAAGGAATATCTCATCGTTAGAACCCAGACCGGGACGTCAGTTTACTTCTGTATCACCAGAGTATCTGATGCCGGATTTTTCAATTGAGTGGCAGGATGGCAAGTTTGTGGCGATAGAACAGGATAGCTATATTCCCAGAATTAGAGTCGCGCGACGGTTTGTCGAAATAGTTCAGCATCCTCATGGTTATCCAGCAGAAACGATCGCATTTGCCCGGAAAAAGGTAAGCGATGCTTTAATGTTTCTGAGGGCGATTGAATCTCGGCGGCGCCTGCTTCGGCGATTAATGGATTGGATAATTAGGCGGCAGGGTGATTTTCTTCAGCATGGAACTCAGTTTCTCCGTCCGGCAAAGATCAAGGAGGCTGCAACAGATCTAGAGGTTCATCCTGCAACTGTCTCTAGGGCAATCAGCGGTAAGTATGTGGAAACGCAGTTTGGTATCTTCAAACTGAGAGATTTTTTTGAAACGGGAGCTGGTGGAGTTGCGCGCACAGGAATCAAGGAGAAGATCCAGACATTAATTGCTGCCGAGGATAAAAGTTGTCCTCTGAGCGATGAAGAGATATGTGAAAAGTTGCAGGGTGAAGGAATCAAGATTTCTCGCCGAACAGTTGCCAAGTATCGAGCTGAGTTGGGGATTCCGGGATCTGATGAACGGCGGAGGTTGTAATGCATTTCGTCCTAGGTACTGCCGGCCACATTGACCACGGGAAGAGTGCTTTGGTTAAGGCACTCACTGGGACGGATCCGGATCGTTTGAAGGAGGAACAGGAGCGGGGGATGACCACAGACTTGGGTTTTGCCTTCCTCGGAGATGATATTACGATTATCGACGTGCCGGGCCATGAACGGTTTGTGCGTCATATGCTGGCAGGGGCGAGTTCCATCGATATGGTGATGCTGGTGGTTGCTGCTGATGATGGAGTTATGCCTCAAACAAAAGAGCATTTTGAAATTTGTCGTCTGTTGGGAATTAAAAAAGGAATAATTGTAATAAACAAAATTGATGTGGTTGATAGTACCTTAGTAGAGCTGGTCAGAGAAGAGGTTCGGGAGCTAGTCCGGGGATCATTTTTGGAAAACGCCCCGGTATTTGCAGTCTCATCCCGTACCGGACAGGGAATTGAGGATTTGAAGCGGGGAATTCTTGAGTTGACACGGGGGATGGAACGAAAACCGGATCGGGGCGTATTCCGGATGCCGATTGATCGTTGTTTTACAATAAAAGGGTTCGGAGTAGTAGTTGCCGGTACTGTGCTGTCAGGAAGCTGTAAGATTGGCGACCGGCTTGAGATACTACCTGAATGCGTTTCCGTAAGAGTTAGGGGTATTCAACGGCACAACCAGCCTGTAGCGCAGACGGGTACCGGGGAGCGGGCAGCATTGAATATCCAAGGGGTGGAACTGGAACAGGTTTATCGTGGTCAGGTGGTAGTAACGCCTGGATATTACCAGCCCTCTAGTTACATTCAAGCAACACTTTATCTTTTGAAAGATTCTCCGATCGCACTCCGCAATATGGCGCGGGTCCATCTGCATATTGGGACTGCTGAGGTGATGTGCCGGGTTTGTCTGTTGGATAAAAAGGAACTTCTCCCCGGGGATGAGGGGCTGGTGCAGTTGAGAACTGAAAAACCAGTAGTATGTGACTATAATGACCGATATGTGCTGAGGTATGCGTCCCCGCCAGCGACGCTGGGGGGTGGTGTCGTGCTTGAGATTGGTAGCAGTAAGCTGCGCCGTTTTGACGAAGCGGTTATCAATCGGCTGAGCCAACTTAAAGCAGGTGAGCATGGCGCATTACTGGAACAGCTACTGCTGAAAAACAGTTTTGATATCAAGACCTTAGGGGGTATCGCGCGGCAGATGGCTGTTACCGAAGATCAGGTTGAGCAGATGCTGCAGGTGCTGATCGACAGTCAGCGGGCAGCGGCGCTGGATTTTGAAGGCAAACGGTATGTAATTCACAATGAAGTTCTGCATTTAGCGATGAAGAGTGTTCTTGGCATATTAGCCGATTTTCATCGGCAGAATCCGCTGCGCATGGGAATGAAATCGTCTGAGCTTCGGGAGAAGGCGGGACAACTGCCTCCGGTTCTGTTTGAGCTGGTATTAAATCACCTGCAACAGCAGGGTGAGATAATAGTCGATGGCGATAGGGTGCGGTTAAAGGGTTATACGCTGCAGTTGAGGCCGGAGGAGCAGGTTCTGTTTGACCGAATTGCCCGTATTTTGCAAGAGAACCGCTGGATACCACCCGACCTAGCTGAACTTTTTTCCGGAGTTGAGCATAAACTTGCGCAGCGGGTAAAAATTGCACTGGTGGAATCCGGAACGGTAATCGATCTTGGTGACGGAATTTTGATGCATACGCAGGCAGTTTCAGAGGCAAAAAAAGTATTGTTGAGACTACTGGAGGAGAAGCCCGAGCTTGCGGCAACCGATTTTCGTCAGGCACTGGGCACGACGCGTAAGTATGTAATTCCGCTTTTGAATTACTTTGATAATATCGGACTTACCCAGCGCAAGGGCGATGTCCGGATACTTAAGAGCAGGATACAGACATCAGAAGCTTAAGGAGCTAAAATGGCAAAACGCGGTATTCTGACTACGGTCAGTTGTGCCGGCTGAGCATCTAAAATAAGCAAGGCGCAGTTAGCGCAAGCACTTTCTGGGCTGGAAGTATCAGCTGACCCGCGGCTGCTTGTTGGTATCAGCACTGCAGATGACGCAGGGGTTTTTCTGCTCCAGCCTGGACTGGCAGTTGTGCAGACAGTTGATATTTTGACGCCCATGGTAGAAGATCCGTATGTATTTGGAAGGATTGCGGCAGCTAATTCCCTTTCCGATGTTTATGCGATGGGGGGGGAGCCTGTTACTGTACTGAACATTGTTGGTTTTCCGGCTGCTATGGATAAGGCAGTGCTCCGGGAAATTCTGCGCGGGGGACAGGATACGGTAA
>CBFGJT010000001.1:139248-204424 GCA_965649165.1 Caldifarciminota bacterium
ACACATTTAATGAGAGGGAAATAAAATACGGGCTGGCAGTTACGGGAAAGGTGGATCCTGAAAAGATTATTACCAATGCCGGTGCCCAAATTGGTGACCAACTGGTTCTAACAAAACCTTTGGGTACCGGGGTTTTTGCTCAGATCATGATGGTCGAAGAAACAATAGATGCCGATTTCTACCAGGCAGCAGTTGAGTCTATGATGCAATTAAACAAGGCTGCACGCGATCTGATGCTCGAATTTAACGCCAATGCTGCCACCGACATTACCGGATATGGATTTCTCGGACATCTTCAGGAGATGGCAGAGGCGTCAGAAGTTCGAGTAAGGGTTTACTCCCGAGAAATACCGATGTTGCCGGCGGTAAGAGCATTGGCAGCCAGATATATCGATTCCGGCGTAGCTATGAACGAAACTTCATTCAGTACCAAGGTGGAATGGAAATGTGAACTTCCTGATGCAATTCGAAATTTGCTTTGGGAGTCAGAAAGCTCAGGCGGGCTTCTGATTTCGCTACCTGCAGGCAGTGTGGGTTTATTTCAACAGAAGGCCTTCCGACTGGGTGTTCTGGCGGCGGTGGTGGGTGAAGTTATTTCCGGTTCTCCGGGAACAATTGAAGTAGTATAAAATAAATGTTCTGGCAGGAACTGGGGGAAAGTCTGGCGGAACAGTTTCTGGGGGCTGGCCGATTACTCAGTTATGCGCGTGCATTTATCAATGTTTTGATAATCGTTACAGGCGGTTGGCTTGCTACCAAGCTGTTCAATCTGTTCGTAAGCCGGATTTTCCGACAGAAGGAAGAAAGGTATTTCCGGACGGTAGTGCCGCTGGTACAGAGCCTTTTTCGTTACTTGATTCTCACACTTGCGACCGTTCTAATCCTGCGAGCAGTAGGGGTGGATTACAAGGCAATTATTGCCGGAGCTGGGGTAGTCGGGTTGGCAATCGGTTTTGGTGCTCAAACACTAGTCAAGGATTTTATTTCCGGGTTCTTTACTTTATTTGAAGGAGCAATTGCCGCCGGCGATTATATTGTTACTTCGAATCTTGAGGGAACAGTAGAGAAAATCGGTTTGCGGGTTACACAAATTCGTGCATTTGACGGCACGCTCTGGACCGTACCCAATGGTGAGCTCACCAGTTTTGGGAACAGGAATCGAGATTACATGCGGGTAATAGTTGCATTTGATCTTGCTTATGAGCAGAATGCGGAACAGGGAATGAAAGTGGCAGGGTTTGCGGCTGAAGCTTGGTATACTAGAAACCGCGAGCGGTGCTTAGATATACCTGAAGTTCAGGGTTTACTGAATTTCGGCGATTCGGGTATGCGGATAAGGGTTGTCTGTAAGGTGAAACCTGGCGAGCAGTGGGTGGCGGAACGAGAACTTCGGCTGGAGATTAAAAAGGCATTCGACGAAGCGGGAATTGAGATTCCATTTCCGCGCCGTGTTGTTTATAACCGGCAAAGCAGAGAGAAGATAGATTTGAGTGGTTCTGACTAACTGGAAGTTTCTTCCAGAGGTTCCGGAGGAACTGGATTTGTTATGATGACAAGAGCCGCAATAATTGTACCTTCGCGATTGCGGAGTGTCTCAAAACAGACGGCGGAACTAGCAAAGGCAGGGATAATTTCACATTCCTGATGACTGGCAGCACCGGAGAGCAGCTGTTGAAGATGAGGGAGAAATGGTTTTAGATTGGATAGTTCAATGCAAGATTTTCCGGTGGCTTCATTTGAGCGGATGCCAAGCAGTGGTTCGGCTGCTGGATTGACATAGATTATTTTCAGATTTCTGTCGACTACCAGTACACCTTCCTTGATGTTGGATGCTAATAGACGGAAACGGCGTTCCAGTTCCACGATTTGCCCTGTTTTTAGTTCATCAAGTTCTCGCAGGCGGACGAATACGCGGTTCAACTGCCGTGCAAGGTTGCCGAGTTCATCGCGCGTTTCCAGAGTGATTCGGATATCGAAATCCCCGTTTTCTACACGATGTAGTGCATTGGCGATCCGCTTGAGCGGGAGGATAACGGCACGAGGCAGGGTGAAGATCAGATAAATCAGAAGTCCGCAAAGTATAAGAACAGAAGTAATAATATTGCGTTGGCTCCAAACAAATAGTCGAGTTACACGAGCTTTATGTTCTACAATCCGCTGATTTGCCCGGGAGGTGATTGATTCTGCCAGAGTTACGATCGTGCGACTGACATCGACCAGACGTTGATGAAACATAGTTCGCATACCACCCAGCATTTGATAAAATTCAATTTCCTGATCCAGTTTGCTGATAGCATTCAGCATGGAATCTACGGTTGTCTGAGCCTCAGCAGGAAGGGTTGAAGTTTGTTCAATCAGCAAACGCCTCTGGTCCCATAGTCGATTCAGTTCGAGGGCAGGAGTTGTTGAGAAACGCAGTGTTCGAAACTGGATTAGTGAATCAATCATTAGGTTGTACGCTCTGAGTGCCGAGACGAGAGAGTCAAATTGGGGTTTGAGTTCTGGAGCAAAGCGCCGGCTACGTTCAGTTCTGATCACTAACTGGTTCAAATTAAGTCGGGCTGTCAACAGATACTGCGGATCACCGGAAAGCATATAGTTTCGCTCCGCCGTTCGTACTTCGTGAAGGTAGCGGATGATGATATTACCTTGTCGCAACAGTTCGGTGTCGGTTTCGGCAATGACAGTTGCAAGCTGATTCATCTCGCCGACATAATACAGTGCTAGCAGCACTACTGGTAGAGTCAACAGGGCAGTAATGATCATGGCTGAGGCAATTCTGCCGCGAATAGAATGAAGTAGCAATATCATGTAACTTCAGATTGTGCGGGTCAGACGTTCAATATCCGCATCGCGCCCTACGACCACCAGGATGTCGTCCTGCTCAATGATGTCTTCTGACCCTGGAAGATCATTAATCTGTTCCTGGTATGAGGTTTCACCTTCAGGAGTGATCGTAGGCATCCTTTTTTTGATTGCAATAACATTGACACCAAAACGTCGGCGAATATCGAGCTGTCCGAGTTTTTTGCCAATGAAATGCCGGGGTGCATGAATTTCTGCCAGGCTGTGATTGGAGGCCAGTGGTATCTGTTCCAAGAGGTCAGGGGTCAAAAGTGATTTTGCTAGTTGATCAGCCATCTGTTCTTCAATCAGAATAGTACGGTCAGCACCGACATCCTTGAGAATTCGGGCATAAAGAGAAGAGGCCGCACGAGCGATTACCTGACCGGCACCCAAGCGTTTCAATAATGATGTGACAATAATAGCCGCTTCCATTCGTTCTCCCATTGCTACAATAACTGCATCAACGTCCAGTACTCCCGATTCCTTAAGCGCATCTTCATCCGTGGCATCAATACACAGCGCTTGAGCGACATCGTCCTTGATGTCTTCTACACGTTTTATGTCGGAATCAATTGCAATGACCTCCGCCCCCTTTTTCATCAATGCTCGTGCGACACGGGCACCAAAAGTGCCCAGTCCGATGACCGCAAACTGTTTCATTAATCCTCCTTTTACCCGACGATGATTCTGGCAGTCGGGTGCGTAATCATCGAGCGTTTATTGGCAGCAGTCATAGCCAATGTCAGGGTCAGTGGGCCAGTTCTGCCGATAAACATTAAAATTATTATGAGCAATTTTCCGATGACATTCAACTCCGGAGTTATACCGATTGATAAACCAACCGTACCGAAAGCAGAGACAGCTTCAAAAAGCAGGAATTCAAACCGTTGGTTTTCGAAAAACAGCAGACCCGCATAAGTCAGAGCTATTGCACCCAAACTGAGGGCAATTATTGCCATTGCCCGGTAGACAACATCCTTTGGGATTGTGCGTCGGGAATAGACAATTTCTTCTTCCCCCCGAATTCGGGAACGAATTGCAAGAAACAGGACGGCGATAGTAGATGTTTTGATACCGCCACCAGTACCACCGGGAGATGCACCAATAAACATCAAAATCATCCAGAGAAAAATTGTAACGCCGTGAAGATTTGATAGAGGTACAGTGTTGAATCCTGCAGTTCGGGCTGTTACCGACTGGAATAAGCTTGCCAATAGTTTTGTACTTAGAGGCAGATTGTGGAGTGTGTTATCATATTCAAGGAAAAAGAATAGTATAGTGCCACCGGTAATCAGAAAAGCGGTCGTGATTAATACAAGACGGGAGTGGATGGTCAGGTGCTTACTACCAGTTGACAGTTGACGAAAAGTTCTTAAGAGACGGCGTAAATTTTGACGGTTAATGATTTCATTTACTACCGGGAATCCGAGCCCCCCCAGAATTATGAGCGTGATAATACAAAGGTTGATGCACAGATCCGACTGAAAGCGGATAAACGAATCAGAGAACAACGAAAAACCAGCATTACAGAAGGCGGAAATCGAGTGGAATATTGCGTAGTATAAAGCCTGATCAGCGGTTCCCAGCACAAACACCCAGCGCAGAAAAAGAATTAGCATTCCAACTCCCTCAACCAGCAGGGTAAAGAGAAGCACATATCGGACCATGCGGGCAATATCGATATCTCGAGTTTCTTCGATGATCTCCTGCATAGTTCGGCGTTCCTGCAGCCCCATGCGTTGTCCAAGGAGAACGACGATGCTTGTATAAAAAGTCATTATCCCCAGTCCTCCCAGCTGAATCAGGGACAAGATTACCAGTTGTCCGAAGCGAGAAAAATAGGTGCCTGTATCTTGGACGATCAGTCCAGTGACACAAGTGGCTGAAGTGGCAGTAAATAGAGCGGTAATAATATCGGCGCCTCGGCCGTCAGCAGTAGCAGCAGGAAATGTGAGCAGTAAAGTCCCCGCGGTAATCAGCGTCAGAAAGCTGATAACCAGCATGCGTACCGGTCGCTGCCGGATGTTACCCAGGACTGCCGGTAGAAATCTGGACCGGGAAAGACCTGTAAGATTAATCACCTGATAGAGTACGAGAATGGGAATGAGCAGACGTTGGAATATAACCGCAGGGATAAGTATTATGGCGATCACAAGGTCAAAAATTTGTCGGAACCGCGATAACGGTAAGGCCGGAGTAACAAGCAGCTTGGTGAAGATTTCGGCAATTGTTCCCAGACCGGCAATAACGAGCGAAAGGTGTAAGATTAACTTGGCCCATGCGGGAAATGCAAGGTGATAACCATTAATAAGTGCCATGAAAATAACATTAATACCTACCAGTGCGCTGACAGACCAGAATAATGGCGTCAGCCAGCCCGGAGGTGTCCGGGCGGTTTTGATAATCCGAAAGCGTTTAAAAAGCATAATTAAACAAAAAAGCTAAATCTATAGTCACTCACGGGGAACGGTTATTTCATAATATTTTATTTATTTTATATTATACTTTAAAATAGAAAATTGGCAAGGGGACAACTTCAGATAAATAAACATAAAAGATGGGTCATCTTATTTCGTAAGCTGAAATTACTAATTGGAGTCCAAGGGCCGCACACAATCCCGTTAGGCTACTGAAGATAAAGGGTGCCCGCGGGCCGAAAAGATTCCAGAGGATACCGGCGAGGATTGATGCTGCCAGCAGTCCCAAACCGGTAATTGCCGCATGCAATCCCAGCATGCTCGCCCGCTGTTTTTCCGGAGCAATATCGCTGATCAGGGCCTTCTCCAGTCCTTCAGTAAGAGCGCTAAACAGTCCATAGGCAACAAAAAGGATACAGGGCACAGCTACACCGGTTCCTTTATCCATCAGAGCAAAGCCGAAGTAGACTGCACTGTAAGTAAGGTAACCGGTACTAAGTATTTTTCGTTTACCGATCCGATCGGCTATTCTCCCGGCAGGAAAGGCAAAAGTGGCATAACTGACATTATAAAGCAAATAAAGAAGCAGAATGTTCAGAGTAGACCAGCCGAGCCGGTTCATTCGCAGCAGGAGAAACTGATTGGAGGAGTTGCCAATTGCGAATATACCGATTATGAAAAGAAAACGCCGTAGCGGTGGGGACAGATTTTTTATCCTTAGTGGAGGTAAGGAAACTGATTTGCTGGTACGTGGTTCTTTAAGAAAGAAGAGGACGAAGACGCCCAGCGCTGCTGGTATAATTGAGAGCAGAAAGATTTGCTGGTAATTGCGGTGAGCCGGATTGCCGTGCAGGCGGCTGATAAGAAAAATCGCAATGGCGATACCAAGGGTGGCACCAAGGGTATCAAAGGCTCGGTGCAGGCCGAATGCTCGTCCGCGGGTTCCGTCGATTGAGGCATCGGCGATAATGGCGTCCCGAGGGGCGACGCGGATTCCTTTCCCGATTCGATCAATTAATCTGCCCCAAAAAACTAAAATCCAGTTCCCCGAGAGATAAAGTAGCAGCTTGCCTAAGGTGGAACCGGAATAGCCGGTGAGGACCAGTAGTTTACGGCGCTGGAAGCGGTCGGAAATTCTGCCGGACAGGATTTTGAGCAGGGATGCTGAACTCTCGGCAATCCCTTCGATCAGTCCGAGAATTGCCGGTGGTGTACCTAAGGAGGAAAGATAGAGCGGAAGCAGGGGATAAACCATCTCGGTGGAGATATCGGTAAGCATACTGGCGATGCCGGCGATAATAATGTTAAACATAAGTTACCTGTGCAGTATAATCGATTAGCTCAAAGTACGCAAGTTTTTTTATCAGATTTGTGAGCAATTGACTTTGATATCAATGTCAGTTAATATCATTAGTTATGGTTTTGGGTGACTTCCGGCTCGTCCCGCTGTTTGATGGGTATTTTGGGCTTGATGGGGGTGCAATGTTCGGTGTTGTACCAAAGCCTTTGTGGGAGAAAACTAATCCACCAGACGAATATAATCGGATTCGTCTGGCACTGAGACCACTTCTGGTGGTTACTCCTAAAGAGCGGATACTGATTGACGCCGGAATCGGAGACAAGTATGATGAAAAATTTGCCACACGTTACCGGGTTGAAAGAACTTCCACTTTGCTTGATACCCTCAAACTTGCCGGATTTGAGCCTCGTGATATCAGTTTGGTGATTCTGACACATTTGCATTTTGACCACTGCGGTGGGGCAACGAAACGGGAGAGGACGCGAGTATTACCTACTTTTTCCGAAGCCCGATACATAGTGCAGGCAGTAGAGTGGCAGGAGGCAATTGCACCAAACCGAAGATCCCGGGCGTCATATTTACCGGAAAATTTTTTGCCCATCCAAGAATCAGGACAACTGGAATTAATAAATGGTTCGTGCGAAATTGTTGCCGGCGTGGAACTGATTCATACCGGTGGTCACACTCGTGGGATGCAGGTTGTCAAGATCACTAATGGGCAGGATACCGCCATTTTCTGGTCGGATATGATTCCTACCCGGGGCCACATCCCGGTGCCCTATATTATGGGTTATGACCTTTTTCCGCTGGACTCCATGGAACAGAAGGAGAAACTGTTGAATCAAGCAATTGCCGGTGGATGGTTTTCTTTTCTGGAGCACGATCCGGAGGCGGTCGCCGGCAGAATATATTATGAAAATGAGAAATACCGTTTCGAGGAAATTAATGATTAAGGAGGAATATATATGAGCACTACTGATTGGCGAGTAAAATATGCTCATAAATTAAAGATCGCAACTCAGGCACTCGAGGTCCTGCAACCAGGGGACCGGATTTTCATCGGTTCCGCCTGCGGTACGCCGCAACGGCTGGTTCGGGCACTGGCTGACCGACCAGTGGAAGATGTGGAGGTGACTCATCTGCTGACGCTTGGCGTAGCCCCTTATGCTGAGGAGGCGCTTGCGGGTAAATATCGGGCAAACTCATTTTTCATCAGCGCCAATGTGCGCGATGCGGTTCAGGAGGGTAGAGCTGATTATACGCCGATTTTTCTTTCGGAAATACCGAAGCTTCTGCGTTCAGGTCGGCTGCCGATTGACGTAGCATTGATCCAGGTGACCCCACCTGATGATCATGGATTCTGCAGTTTTGGGGTTTCTGTTGATATTACCAAGCCGGCAGCGGAAGTGGCGAAACATGTGATTGCTGAAGTAAATCCGCGGATGCCACGGACGCTTGGTGACAGTTTTATTCACATTTCACAGATCGAGGCACTTGTGGAGAATGATGTCCCAATTTACGAGTTTATTACGCCCGGCGAGAGTGAAGTTGCCCGCCGAATTGCCAAGAATGTGGCAGATCTGATTCCAGATGGAGCCACAATTCAAGTCGGCTACGGTGGAATTCCGAATGCCCTCCTGTTTTATCTGAAAGACAAGAAGGACCTCGGGGTTCATACTGAGGTCTTTTCTGATGGCATTATTGACCTGATTGAAGCTGGCGTCATTAACAACCGGAAAAAGACGCTTCATCCGGGCAAGGTTATTGCTTCATTCTGTATGGGTTCGCAGCGGCTTTATGAATATATTCATAACAACCCGATGTTTGAATTTCATCCGGTAGATTACACCAATGATCCTTATGTAATCGCACAGAATGAGAAGATGGTCTCTATTAACTCGGCACTTGAAATTGATCTGACCGGGCAGGTGTGCGCCGATTCAATCGGCTACAAGTTCTATTCCGGTATCGGGGGGCAGCTGGATTTTGTCCGTGGAGCAGCAAGGGCAAAGGATGGTAAACCAATTATTGTTCTGAAGTCGACCCGTGATAATGATCAGTTTTCGAGGATCGTGCCGGTGCTTTCTGATGGTGCTGGGGTAGTGACTTCCAGGGGTGATGTCCATTATGTTGTGACCGAGTGGGGTGTGGCATATCTACATGGCCGATCAATCAGGGAGCGTGCCCTCGCCCTGATTTCCATTGCTCATCCCAAGTTTCGAGCTGAGTTGCTGCGTCAAGCAAAGGAACGGCACTATGTCTACCAAGACCAGCCGGAGATGCCCCTTGTTGCTGCCCGTTATCCGGAGGAGTTTGAAACTAAGGTGCGGCTTCAGGATGGCACGATGGTTCTCATCCGGCCGATCAAGCCGACCGACGAACCGGCGATGCGCGAATTGTTTTATTCCTTTTCCCGGGATACGGTTTTTTACCGTTATTTCAGTTATATCAAGGCGATGCCACATGAGAAACTTAGCAAATTTGTCAATATTGACTATGAGAAAGAGATGGCGCTGGTGGCGGTGATCCGGGAAAACGGTGATGAGCACATCGTTGGTTCAACCCGTTACTATGTTGATCCATCGAGTGGACTGGCCGAGTTTGCAATTGAAGTACAGGACGAGTATCAGAACCGGGGTATTGGTACTGCACTGTTCAACCATCTCATCCGGGTGGCGCGGATGAAAGGGGTGAGGGGGTTTGTCGGGTATGTTCTTGATTCCAATACCCGTGCTTACCGTCTGGTGACCAAGGCAGGATTCCCACTTGAGACAAAGTGGGAGGATGGAGTGTATATTCTGACACTGAGGTTCGAGAAATGAGCAGAGTAAATCTTGACTTTATTTTCAAACCCCGTTCAGTAGCAGTGATTGGGGCATCTAATCGCGAAGGTTCGGTCGGCAGAGCGCTTTTTGCGAATATCCTGTTCAACGGTTATACAGGTATTGTCTATCCGGTAAATCCGAAAGCGAAGAGTGTACTCGGAGTAAAAACCTATCCTTCGATTCTGGATATTGAGGATGAGATCGATCTGGCAATTTTGATTGTGCCGGCAGTGACTGTGCCCGCGGTACTGGCGGAGTGTGGACAGAAGAAAGTCAAGGGAGCAATTGTGATTTCCGCCGGGTTTAAGGAGTTGGGACCGTCCGGCGCAGCACTGGAGCAGGCAGTACGTGAGCGTGCTCGAGCTTGGGGAATCAGGCTAGTAGGACCCAACTGCTTCGGGATGATTAATACCAGTCCCGAAGTCCGTTTGAACACTACCTTTGGCAGAATAAGGCCGCGCTACGGTAATATTGCGCTAATCTCTCAGTCGGGTGCGGTGGGGGCAAATGCTCTGGAGTATGCGGAGGTTGAAGAGGTAGGACTGTGTAAGTTTATTTCTATCGGAAATAAGGCGGATATCAACGAGTGTGATTTATTGGAGTATCTCAAAGATGACCCCGAGACGGATGTGATCGCCCTTTATCTTGAAGATCTCGTCAATCCGCCGGAGTTTATGCGTATCGCCCGGGAGATTACCTCCCATCCGGAGCGGCCGAAACCGATTCTGGCAATTAAAGCGGGGCGTACGAGTGAAGGGGCAAAAGCGGCTTCATCCCATACCGGAGCGCTTGCTGGCTCAGATGAGGCGTATAACGCCTTCTTTGCACAGGCAAGAGTGCTACGGGTGGATACGGTAAACGAACTGATTGCCAAGGCAGCTTCACTGGCATATCAGCCACCGCCGAAGGGACCGCGGGTGGCAATTATTACTAATGCCGGCGGTATCGGGATTATGGCTACTGATGCCTGTATCCGCAATGGGCTGAAACTGGCAAAACTTAGCGACAGGACGCGGGATGAGCTGCAAAAGGTACTGCCCGCGGCTGCCAATACAAGTAACCCGGTTGATATCATCGGTGATGGAGATGCCAGCCGTTACCGTGCGGCATTCCGTGTTCTGATCCAAGATGAAAATGTAGACGGTATTATCCCCATCTGGACACCAACGGTTGTTGCCGAGGCGATTGATATTGCCAATGTGATTGTTGAAGAGAGTGAAAGAACCGATAAGCCGATTCTTGCCTGCATCCAGACGATGGGGGACAGTACTGCGATCAGGCGGACGCTGCTCAAACGCCGGATTCCTCATTTTCAGTTTCCCGAGAATGCGGCACGGGCAATGGCAACAATGGCGGAGTTTTCCCGGATGAGCCGCCGTCCCCCGGGGGAGGTAATTCATTATACGGATGTCAACCAGAAACGGGTGAGGGAGCTTATTGCTCAGGCTCGGAAGCGGCCTAGGATTTATTTGTCTGAGCCGGAGTGTCATGAGATTCTTCGTGCTTACGGTTTGCCAGTGGTAAAATTCGAGCTGGCAAAAAATGAGGAGGAGGCGGTAGCGGCTGCGGAAAAGATCGGATATCCAGTGGTGATCAAAATCGTTTCTCCTGATATTCTGCATAAGACCGATTTTGGTGGTGTACGAGTGAACCTTAAAAATGAAACTGACCTGCGTCAGGCTTATCAGTCGATGCTCGAACAGGTTAAGTCAAGAAAACCGGATGCAGATTTGTGGGGTGTGATGGTGCAGCAGATGGCAAAAGCTGGCGGTCTGGAGACAATTATCGGCATGAAGCGCGATCCACACTTTGGGCCGTTGCTGATGTTCGGACTGGGCGGAATCATGGTTGAGGTACTTAAGGATGTGATGTTCCGGGTGGCACCGGTGAACGATCTTTCTGTCGAATCGATGATCGGCGGGATTCGAGCACATAGGCTACTTGAACCTTTCCGGGGGCAGCCAGCCCGGGACAAGAAGATTATCAAGGAGTGTATATTGCGGCTGTCACAGCTCGTCACTGATTTTCCCGATTTTGAGGAAATCGATATTAATCCTCTGCTTGTATATTACGAAGGCGAAGGCGCAACTGCAATTGATGCTCGGATTTTACTGCATTAGAGTTTATTGGAGCTGACCCGATTCGAACGGGCGACCCCCTGCTTGCAAAGCAGGTGCTCTCCCAACTGAGCTACAGCCCCGGTTATAACTGTCTTGATAATAGCATTATGAATTTCAAAGTCAATAATTTTCTATTTGATTCGCATTAATTAACATTAATTATTTTAAAACTAATAACTTAAATCTGAATTTGCATTATATTTTTCTATTCCCCGGGCAGTTCCGGCGAGGGTGGTAAAAGCTTCCGGTTTTGGGGTTTCTGCGTTATTTTTTTCTTCAGCGTAGCTGAGAGAGGAACGGTGGGAATGTTGGAGTTTCACTGCTGGATGTTAGGGGAGTCTGTTGCTGGCCGTTAGGCGGTAGGATAGATATTGTATCGTATGGTTTTGAATAGGCTGCGGTTTTTATGATATCCTATTATTGCAGCTCAGGGGGCAGGATTGGTTAGTTAACTACCGGATAAATGTCTACTTGACAACGATAGTCATGGGGTTAAACTTGGATCAAAAAAGGAGGCAGAACATGCGTTGCCCGATGATTGTAACAGTGCTGCTGTTAGGGGCAGCATTTATTTCTGATACCGGATGTGCTCGGTGTGGAGCGAAGGTGGGCGAGAAGGCGGCGGAGAAGATGATTGAGGCGACAAGTGGAGGTAAGGCAAGAGTGGATGTGGGAACGGTCGATATTTCCTCGCTACCGGCAAATCTTCGTTATCCGAATGCAACGGTAAAGGGGAAGTGGGAAGTTACGACTGAGCAGGGCAAGGGTGTTAATTACACTTTGGAAACTTCAGATCCGAAGTCAAGGGTAGTGGAGTTTTACAAGAGTGCGCTTAGTGGCTGGAAGCAGTCAATGATGAGCGAAACATCCGATGCCACGACACTGGCATTTGTAAGCAGTGATGAGAAGGAGGCGGTATTTATCATCCTGAGTACAGAGGAAGGAAAAACAGTTATCAATCTCAGTCATACCAAGAAGTGAGCTAGTTATAGGGATATCGGCTGACCTGCTCATTGACTGTCTCCAATCCCTAAGATAATCGTAAATCCTTAATTGTATAATAAGAGCAGTACTAATAATTTGTTCTTGCCTTTTATTGTGCGAGATGTATAATAAACTAAGGTGATTGCTGCCTTCGTGCAGGAATTGCATCCAGCTACTAAACCTGCTGAGGTGCAGCAATCCAGGCATTTAAACATCTCGGGGAAAGGAGGGAGCTATGGATAAGAACTCCGCATTTGACATCGGATATATTATTGAAGTCAGTGGTGAACGGGCACTAGTGGAAATCAGAGCAGACACCACCAAATCCCTGGCTGAGGACTATTATCCCGGACAACCGGGTTCTTATGTAAAAATTCCCTTTAGGGATTTTAAGATTATCGGCACAGTTACTAGTATCCGGGTTGAAACCGGTAGTGCAGTTTCGTCCAGTGCCGGGAGAAAAGTAGCGGAGTGTATACTGTTGGGTACCTTGGAACACGAGGAACGGTTTCTACGCGGCGTGGCGGTTTATCCCAATGTCGGTCAGCCGGTGCAGATGGTTTCCAGTCGGGAGCTGCACAAAATTTTTTCCGAGTTCTGTGAGTTTGGTTTTTCTTTTGGCCGGCCGACTGGTGCTAGGGATCAGCGGGTTTACGTGCAGGTAAACCGTTTTTTCGGTGGCCATATTGCGGTACTGGGGACAACGGGCAGCGGCAAGTCGTTTACGGTTGTGAGTATACTTCAGCAGACGATTAGAAAGTATCCCAACGCTCACATTGTTGTGTTGGATCTGCACGGAGAGTATGCGCAGGCATTTCCTGAAGGGGTGAATCTCATTAATGCGAGTAATATTGATTTACCTTACTGGGTGCTGAATTTTGAGGAGTTTGTGGATTTGACCGTGGATATGAACGAGCCGACCGCCAAGAACCAGATTACAGTAATAAGGGATTCTCTTCTGCGGGCGCGTCAGGCATGGGATACGCGGGAACGCCTTGGACTTGGAGACCAGATTACTGCCGATTCACCGGTCTATTACGACCTTGATGAACTGATTGCGATGCTACGCGACTGGAATATTCAGATGGTATACAATGGGCTGGGAGAACAGGAGGAAGGTCCGCTTTATGGGGTTTTTGACAAGTTTCTCATCCGGATGGATAGCCGGATTTCAGATCCGCGCTATCATTTTATGTTCAAGCCCAAGGTGTATGACGGGAGTACAAAATTTCCCGATCTGCTGCGTGATTTTCTGTCAATTGATGCTCCACACCGTATGACCGTGATTGATTTGAGCGGCTTACCTTCTGATGCAGTTGGCGTAGTAGTGGCGGTAATTACGCGGATTGCATTTGAATTTAATCTGTGGAATCCGCAGCGGGAACGATGTCCAATTCTACTGGTGCTGGAGGAGGCGCATAATTATGTGCCGAACCGTCCGGACGGGCGATTTACTGCCGCCCGCAGTGCAGTGGAGCGGCTTGCCAAAGAGGGAAGGAAGTACGGTGTTGGACTGATTTTAGTGAGCCAGCGGCCGAAGGAATTGTCGGAAACCGTACTATCCCAGTGCAATACATTTATAACCATGCGACTGACCAACCCTGCGGATCAGGATTATGTCAGGCGGCTCGTTCCAGACTCACTTGCCGGTCTTCTGAATACTCTGCCGGCACTGCGGACTGGCGAGGCACTGATAGTGGGCGATTCAGTAGCTATGCCGACAAGAATGATGGTAGACCCGCCAGATCCACAACCTGGAACTGGCGATATTCAGTTCGCAAAGTGGTGGCAGAGTGGAGTTGACAGTCTGAGCTTAGAGCAGGTCATTAAACGATGGCGTACTCGTCGTCAGGATGTCTAACCGGAACCGTAATAGTTACGGTCTTGCGGTTAGGAGATGTTTGACTGCAAAATGGGTGCTAATTATGATTTTTTATGAGGATGCTGGTGGTTTCAGCAGAGTTCATCTGGTTTCTTTTGAGGAGCTTCAGTGCCGGGAGAGAATGGCGCCGGGTGTTACCAAGGCTGAGTGAACAAATTTATCATCATGGGGTACGGGCAACACCAATAGTGGTTTTCGCCAGTTTTTTTGTCGGCTTGACAACCGCCGTGCAAACAGGTTATCAGCTGTTGGGAATGGTGCCGAATTATTTTGTCGGAATGGGTGTGGGGAGGATGCTTTTGATCGAACTTGGCCCAGTTTTTGCTGCATTCATTGTTGCGAGCCGTTCAGCATCAGCAATGGCTGCTGAGCTGGGAAGCATGCAGATTTCTGAACAGATTGATGCTCTGCGCACGATGGCGATTGATCCGTATCATTATCTGTGTCTGCCGCGTATCCTCGCTACAACCTGCAGTCTTCCGATTCTTGTGGCATTGATGGAGGTAGTGGCAAGTTTTACTGCACTGGTAGCCGCAGGAACGTTGGGGATTTCCCCTGAGACTTTTCTATACGGTTTGACCCATTTTGTTAACGCCCATGATTTTGTTGGCGGGCTCTTGAAGGCAAGTCTGTTCGGATTACTTATTGGGACAAGTGGTTGTTTTTTCGGCTTCCGGGTCCGGGGCGGGGCGCAGGGTCTGGGACGGGCGACTACGAGTGCGGTAGTAACCGCTACAGTATTAATTCTCATTTCGGATTTTGTAATGGCAGCATTGCTTTTTTCCCGATGATCAAATTGACGAAGATAAGCAAAATGATCCGGGGAGAGCCGGTCCTACGGGATGTGAATATTGAGGTGCCGAATGCCAGCTGTTGCTGTGTACTGGGGCGTTCTGGTGCGGGCAAGACAGTTTTACTGAAAATCATCGCCGGACTCATCCTTCCGGATTCCGGGGAGGTTATTTTTGATGGTCGAACACTGAAGTACGGCATATTCGGAAATAATCAGGAAATCATCAGGGAGATCGGTTTTCTCTTTCAGCATGGTGCCCTGTTTGACGGGATGGATGTGGGGGAGAATGTTGCTCTACCTCTGAAAGAACGGAATTCCATTCCGGCACATGTATTGAAAGAGCGAGTGCAGAAGATACTGATTCAGGTTGGTCTGCCAAACAGCTGTCATTTACGCGTACCAGAACTTTCCGGGGGTATGATAAAGCTTGTAGCACTTGCCCGCGCACTGATTACTGAGCCTAGGTACCTGTTTTTGGATGAACCTACTGGTGGACTGGATCCGGTTTTCCGTGAGCGGGTAATAAACATCGTGCGTTCGTTACGTGCCGCCGGAAGGACGGTTGTGGCGGTTACTCATGATCTGGATTTAGCTCGGCAGATTGCGGATAGAATTTATTTGATCCGGGACGGTAAGCTGCATCTTGCGATGGGAGAGGTAAGAAAGGAGGATTATGAATAAACGGGTGCGCGATTTGCTGACCAGTATATTTGTTGTTTTCGGTATTGCAGTGGCGGTTTTCGGTTACTTCTGGTTTTCTGATAAGTGGAGAATGCATTATAGGCGGCTGGTCACAGTTTATTTCTACGAAATATCCGGTTTAAAACCCGGGGATCGGGTGGATGTCCTTGGTATAACGAGAGGTAAAGTACTGTCAACAGAATTGACCGAAGACAGTCGGGTTCGGGTTCGCGTGGCACTGGCAGAGGATGTCCGATTGTGTAAGAATGCCCGTTTTGCCGTTCGTTCGCTTAGTTATCTGGGGAGCGACCGCTACCTTACGGTCGACCCCGGGGTGGGTGAGCTGGCAGATAACACAATGGTTTTTTATGGCACAAACGAGGTGTTGGACCTTGAATCCACTTTCCTCAAGCTGGATCGGCTGATGAGTGTGGTAAATCCTGATTCACTGAGTGCGGAGTTGAGGCAAACCCGCGCAGAAATAATGGAGCTTGTTAATCTGAGGCTGATCAGCCTGGATTCGGGTTTTGCCGTTACTAGCCGTAATATCCAGCGTCTGGCAGGACTGGTAGACAGCATGACTTTGCTGCTGAACCGGGAATCTACCGCGCGTAAACTTTTGACTTCACCTGAACTTTACGAGGAACTGTTGAGGACAAGTTATGAACTCAGGGAATTGATGAGTGATATCCGGAACCACCCTGAGCGGTATTTCCGGCTGCGAATTTTTAAGTGATTAATTTGTTAAGAAACGTAGCCTAGTATTAGGGAGTCTAAATGTAAAAAAGGAGGAATGATGCAGCTAAAAGGCAGTAAAACCGAAAAAAACATCATGACCGCATTCGCCGGCGAGTCTCAGGCAAGAAATCGTTACACATATTATGCCAGCAAAGCGCGAGATGAAGGTTATATTCAGATCGCTCAAATATTTGAGGAGACTGCGAATCAAGAAAAAGAGCATGCCAAGAGGCTTTTTAAACTTCTGGAGGGCGGAATGGTTGAGGTCAGGGCAGAATTTCCTGCTGGTATAATCGGCTCGACAATCGAGAATCTTAAGGCGGCAGCTGATGGTGAGCACTATGAATGGTCTCAGATGTACCCTGAATTTGCCCAGATTGCGGAACAGGAGGGTTTCACGAACATTGCTGCCATATTTCGAGCGATCGCGGTGGCAGAAAAGCAGCATGAGAAGCGCTATCAGGCATTGAGAGAGAATATTGATAAGGGCAAAGTTTTCCGGCGCGATAAGCCGGTTGTCTGGCGCTGCATCAACTGCGGCTATATCCACGAAGGAACTGAAGCACCGGAGGTCTGTCCTTCCTGCGCCCATCCTCAGAGCTACTTTGAAATCCTAGGGGAGAACTGGTAATGACGGAACGTTACGGAGTGATATCTTTTGGTGGTAAGCCGGTGACTTTGGTCGGTCAGGCGCCAAGGCTCGGTGAACCGGCGCCAGAATTTGAGTTGACTGGTAATGATCTCCAACCGGTGCGCTTGTTCGATTTCCGCGGTAAGATATTAGTGATAATCAGTTTACCTTCGTTAGACACACCGGTCTGTGATTTGGAAACGAGACGGTTCAACACCGAGGCGGAGAGGCTGGGTTCGGATGTTGCTGTTCTTGCGGTGAGTATGGACCTTCCATTTGCTCAGAAGCGATGGTGTGGGGCTGCCGGTATCAGCCGCGTGCTCACTGCGTCAGATTATCGTGAAGCCTCATTTGGATACGCCTACGGGGTTTTGATCAAGGAATACCGGCTGCTTGCCCGGGCGGTTTTTGTAATTGACCGGGATGGAGTGTTGCGTTATCAACAAATCGTCCCTGAAGCTGGGAAGGAGCCGGACTATGAATCGGTGCTGGCAGCAATAAGAAGTTTGAAAGGAGGATGATTTGAATGATAGGGGAGAGATTTACAGCTGTCGCCAGTGTGGTCAGATTATTACACTGTTACACCGCGGTGGCGGAACATTAGTCTGCTGCAATCAGGCAATGCAGGCTAGTAAGAAGGAGGGGGGAGAAAAGGAGAAAATGATACCAGGTACGAGGATGCCTTATTGGAGCTGTACTAATTGTCATTATGTGCTTCAAGCATTGCAGCCACCAGATGTATGTCCTTCTTGCCAGCAGGCGTGCCAGTTTGTTGATGTGAGCTGTTACATTCCGGAATGTGGATTTTCCGGGGTGGACAGCCGGTTGATCAAATAATTAAAAGGAGGATAGAATGACTAAAAAATTGGAAATTTATAAATGTGAAATCTGCGGAAACATCGCTGAGGTTCTGCATCCCGGTGCCGGGCAGTTGGTCTGCTGTGGTCAGCCGATGAAGCTGCTGGTGGAGAATACAACTGATGCTTCAAGGGAAAAGCATGTGCCGGTGATTGAGAAGACTGCGGATGGGTACTTGGTAAAAGTAGGCAGTGCTCCCCATCCGATGGAGGAGAAGCACTATATCGAGTGGGTTGAATTAGTAGCCGATGAGCGGGCTTACCGGCAGTTCCTTGCCCCAGGTCAGGCACCGGAGGTCCGGTTTTCGGTCCAAGCAAAGAGCGTCTATGCTCGGGAGTACTGTAATATTCACGGCCTGTGGAAAGGAGCGTGAAAATGATTCCGAAGCGAATTGAGGATGCCTTTAACGAACAAATTCGCCATGAACTAGAGTCAGCATATCTGTATCTTGCGATGGCCGCTTTTTTTGACAATGCGGGTTTTGCAGGCATGGGACGATGGATGCGAGCGCAGGTGCAGGAGGAACTGACGCATGCGATGCGTTTCTATAAGCATATTATTGAGCGGGGCGGTGAGGTTCGGTTACAGCCATTGAATATCCTTGCCCATAAGTGGGATTCACCCTTGAAGGCATTTGAGGCGGCTTACGAGCATGAAAAGTTTATTACAGGCAAGATTCATGAACTGGTAAAACTGGCGCAGAGTGAAGGTGATTATGCTTCAAATTCATTGTTACAATGGTTCGTTGATGAGCAGGTGGAAGAGGAGGAGAGTACGCTGACAGTAGCTCAGCAGTTGAGGCTTATTGGAGGAGACGGGAGAGGATTGCTAATGATAGATCGGGAGCTCGGACAGCGGACCTTTGTTCTGCCGCCGGAACTTGCTAATCTATACGCTCAGGGAACCGGAATTGCTGGTTGAGTCGACTTGGAGATAATAAAATGGCTTTTAAAGCGGTAAAGCTGACCGACGATGTCTACTGGGTGGGAGCAGTTGATTGGAATATCCGGGACTTCCATGGCTATTCTACTGAGAGAGGTACGACTTATAACGCCTATTTGATTATTGCAGATCGGGTTACATTGATTGATACGGTGAAGGCACCGTTTAAGCAGGAAATGCTGACAAGGATTGCTTCGATAATCGACCCTAGTGAGGTAAGTTATATAATATCCAATCACGTGGAGATGGACCATTCAGGGGCTCTTCCCCAAATCATTACGGAACTGAAGCCAGAGAGAGTGTTTGCCTCGGTGATGGGTGTGAAGGCATTGAGTGAGCATTATCACCTGAAAACTGAAATTACTGCCTTAAAGGACGGTGATGAGTTGAGTCTTGGAAATATGAGACTCAAGTTCATCGAAACCCGTATGTTGCACTGGCCCGACAGTATGATGACCTATCTGGTTGAGCGGAACCTACTTTTCTCACAGGATGGTTTTGGAATGCATTTGGCAAGCGGTGAGCGTTTCGCGGATCAAATTGAAGAAGCGCTACTGAGACAGCAGGCAGCCAAGTACTATGCGAATATTCTGCTTCCCTATTCAGCATTGGTATTGAAACTGATTGAAAGGGTGAGCACGCTTGGTTTCAGGTTTGATATTATCGCACCGGACCACGGGCCGGTCTGGAGAAAAAGCGGCGTCGATAAAGTTATCAGCTGGTATCAGGAGTGGGCGCAGCAAGTTCCGAAATCGAAGGCAGTGATTGTTTACGATACAATGTGGCAGAGTACCGATCAGATGGCACGCGCAATTGCTGATGGTATTATCAATGCGGGGGTGGAAGTTAAGGTTATGCGTTTGCGGGCGACTGACCGAAGTGATGTGATGACCGAAGTACTGGATGCTGGCGCAGTCATTGTAGGTTCACCAACAATAAACAACGGTCTTTTCCCCACAGTCGCCGATTTTTTGACTTACATGAAAGGGTTGAAACCCAAAAACAAAATCGGAGCCGCGTTCGGGTCTTACGGCTGGAGTGGTGAGGCGACGCAGTTGATCCATGAGGAACTGAAGTCCATAGGAGTGGAACTACCGGAAGATCCGCTGAAAATAAGATATGTACCGGACCGGGATGCACTTGTACGGTGCCGGGAATTCGGTCAGCGTCTGGCCGGTTCAATCAAGGAAAGGGCAGTTAAATGAATGGACAGTTTTATCAGCCGGCATTAGATAAATTTACTTACGGCCTTTATGTTGTTACAAGCATTGATACGGGGAAGCTTAACGGATTAGTGGTTAACACTGTAGTTCAGGTGGCGCAGACACCGATGCTTGTTTCGGTAACCATTAACAAGAATTCGCTCACCAACGAATTTATTCGCAAAAGCGGGGTACTGGCGATATCGGTACTGGCTCAGGATACACCATTAGAGTTTATCGGCCGGTTCGGATTTCGTTCTGGCCGGGAGTTTGATAAGTTCGTTGGTGTAAATTACGTATTAGGAGTTACTGGTGCACCGATGCTGATTGATTATACCGTTGCTCAAATTGAGGCTCGGGTGCGGGAGCGTGTTGATTGTGTTACCCATGATTTGTTTGTCGCTGAGGTAGTCAATGCCCGTGTTATCAGGGAAGCAGAACCGCTAACTTATGCTTACTATCATCTGGTCAAGAAAGGAAAAACCGGCAAAGGTGCACCGACCTACCGGGGGGAAAACGAAGGACAGACGAAGGTAAAGGAAAACGAAGGGAGTGTAAAAATGAAACGGTATGTCTGTTCGGTTTGCGGGTATGTGTATGATCCCTCTGTTGGTGATCCAGAGAACGGAATTCCTGCCGGAACACCGTTCGAAAATCTGCCAGCGGAGTGGGTATGTCCGGTGTGCGGGGCAACTAAAGATCAGTTTGAGCCTGAAGAATAGATAAAGGATTACTGCGTTCGGCGCACAGTCCGCCGCCCGTGAATATAAACGGGCGGTTTTTCTTTTCTGATTACTTCCGGGGTGATAATGCACTCAACGATGTTTTGTCGTGTAGGCAGTTCAAACATGATTTCCAGCATTGTTTCTTCCAGTACCGCACGCAGGCCGCGGGCGCCAGTCCGCAATTCCAATGCCCGCTCGGCAACTGCAGCTAAAGCTTCGGGTGTAAAAGTTAGTTTAACTCCTTCCCGTTCAAAGTAATAGGCATACTGCTTAAGCAGAGCATTTTTAGGCTGAGTAAGAATATCAATTAAAGCAGATTGCGAGAGATTGTGAAGGGGCACAATGACCGGCAGTCGGCCAACAAATTCGGGAATCATGCCATACTTGATTAAATCATCCGGTTGTACAAAACGGAGCAGTTCATCTTCATTCTGCGGATGTGGCTGTGTGATTTCGGCAGCAAAACCGATTGTCCCGGAACGGATGCGCCGTCCGATTATTTTTGTGAGCCCTTCGAATGTTCCACCGCAGATGAACAGAATATTTCTGGTATTTACCGGCAGAAACGACTGTTCCGGATGCTTTCTGCCGCCTTGGGGTGGCACATTGGCGACGGTGCCTTCAAGTATTTTCAAAAGAGCCTGCTGAACTCCTTCACCAGAGACATCTCTGGTGATTGAAGGGGATTCGGATTTGCGTCCAATTTTGTCGATTTCGTCAATGTAAACGATACCGACCTCAGCAAGCTGAATATTGCCGTTGGCCGCCTGAAGTAGTCTAAGCAGGATATTTTCAACATCTTCTCCAACATAGCCGGCTTCAGTTAACGGTGTGGCATCGGCGATTGCAAAAGGAACTTTGAGAAACCGGGCAAGCGTTTCCGCAATCAGTGTTTTGCCTACACCAGTAGCACCGATGAGCAGAATATTGCTTTTATCCAGCTGTGGTGCGGTCCGGGGAGCCGTGATCCGTTGGTAGTGGTTGTAAACGGCTACCGAGATTACTTTTTTAGCATACTCCTGTCCAATGACGTACTCGTCGAGAAATATCTTGATCTCGGGTGGTTTGGGGATTTCCCGCAGATATTCTACTATCCGGTTCTGTTCTTCAAAAAGGGAATAAGCGAGCCGGGTGCATTGCCGGCAGATTAGGCCGTTACGGCCACGAACCAGCCGGTTACTGGTAGTTTCCGGAGTACCACAAAACGAGCATATGTTATGCGGCCTGGGTCGGGGTTGAGAGTGACGGGAACTCATTTCCGCTTTTCTATCACTTCATCAATCAGACCGTACTGCTTGGCTTCCTGTGCCGACATGAAATAATTGCGGTCAGTGTCCTTGAGTATTTTTTCCACCGGCTGACCGGTGTGTTTGGCGAGAATTTCCGCCAAGAGTTCCTTTGCCCGGACAAGTTCCCGGGCGTGAATTTCGATATCTGTAGCTTGCCCGCTTAATCCATATGCTGCCGGCTGGTGGATCATCATTCGAGAACGAGGAAGGGCGAACCTCTTGCCTTTTTCACCGGCTGCCAGCAACAATGCAGCGATCGATGCCGCCTCTCCGACACAGATAGTTGAAACCTTGGGGCGGATATACTGCATGGTATCGTAAATCGCCAGCCCGGCAGATACCACGCCGCCAGGTGAATTAATGTAGAGGTAGATATCCTTTTCTTGGTCCTCTGCCTCCAGATAGAGCAACTGGGCAACAACTAGATTAGCAACGGTGTCGTCAACCGGCTGTCCGAGAAAAATAATTCTTTCCTTAAGAAGCCGGGAGTAAATATCATATGCTCGTTCCCCCCGGCCGGTTTGTTCAATTACCATCGGAATTAACACGGGAGCCTCCCCTGGTTCCTGATTTTTGATTTTACCGTTCATTTGCTTGGTTCTTGACTGATGCTCGATCAAGAATTAGTTGCAGAACCTTGTCCTGCAGTGTTTGAAAGCGGTATGAGGAGTTATCGAGATAGGGAGCAATTTCCTCCGGTTTGCGTCCGGTCGTCTGGGCTAGGGTCTGAATCCGAGATTTGATTTCTTCGTCGGTGACAGCAAGATTTTCCTTCTGGGCGATGCGCAGCACAATACAGTCAAACCGTGCAGATTTCAGTGCCGCCGGTTTCAGTTTCTCCCGGACCTCCGGTGTGTCCGGCAAATTGAACTCGCGAAGGAGCCGGTCGAGATGCGCTTGTATCCAGGAGGCAGGCGGTTCGAACTGGTAACGAGATGTTAGCTGGTCGATAATCTGCCCCTGGAGCTCTGATTTCATCTGTTCTTCACGGTCAGCCAGAATCTCCTCGTTGATCGCCTGGCGCAGGGCATCCAAGTTTTCATAACCCAGGTCCTGGGCAAATTCATCGGTCACTTCGGGAAGAATTTTTTCCCGGACTGCCCGAACTTTCAAATGATAGGTAATGGTTCTTCCGGCAAGATTTTTATCGGGATGATCGGCAGGAAATGTAATGTCCGCTGATCTTTCGTCCCCCGGGGAAACTCCGGTGAGTGTCTTGTTGATATCTGGGTGATTCCCTTCTGCTCCTACCTCCAGTGCCACATTTGACTTCTGACCGGTAACGATCTTGTCTCCTTCTCGGAGGGTGTAATCTACAACTACATAGTCGCCCGGCTGGGCGGGGCGCTGGACCGGCTGGAATACCGCACACCGGTTCCGCAGGGCGGCGAGTCTTTTGTTAAATTCCTCGTCAAAGCCCACTGGCGGACGGCGCTCGAGCGTGAGTGTGGTGTAGTCATCAAGCTCAAATTCCGGTATAATTTCAATTGCGGCTTTTACCCGGAGGGTTTTATCAGGAGTGATCTCGAGGTCCTCAATCCTTGGTCGGGAAGCGGGTTTAATACTGTTTTTTTCCAGTGCCTCGGTTAAAGCCTGTTCCACTAGTTCTTCAGCTGCTGCCGATTCGAGTGCATTTCCCAAGCGCCGTTCGAGGATGTGTTTTGGTACTCTTCCGGGGCGGAATCCCGGTATCTTTGCTTTATCCCTGTATTCTTCAAGCAGGGCTTCAACCTTAGATTTCAAGAGTTCGGGTTCAAACTCAATTTCAATTTCGCGCAACCAATCTTGGGGCGATTTTATTCTGATTTCCAAATATGCTCCTTTGATTTTTACTGATGCGAGGAGGGGGAATTGAACCCCCATCCCTTTCGGGACCAGATCCTAAGTCTGGCGCGTCTGCCAAGTTCCGCCATCCTCGCCTGAAATTAGCAGTTTTGATTTTAAGCTGCATTATCAAAAAGTCAAGGAAACGTGGCGGTATTCACGGAAATATTGATATTCTGGTTGACTTGAATCAGATTAAGCCTATTATTTTTAAAATATATGAACTATCGGAACTTGGTCGTCCTTTCTGTTTTAATTTTGGGCTGCCATAACCAACCGCCTTCGGTGCCGATTATCTTTGGACCGCAGCGGGGGAGACCGAATGACACATTGGTTTTTTCTGTAATTTCAGTTGACCGGGAAGGAGATTCAGTTGCCTACCTGTTCGAGTGGAGTAACCAGAGCAGCCCGGGTTGGTCCGAGTGGTTTCCTCAGGGTGTGGAGATTGTAACACAGTTTTCATTTGCCGATACCGGAAGCTTCTTTATCCGGGCGAAGGCACGCGACCGCCACCATGAATCCGGCTGGTCAGAGAGTCTGAACGTGACTGTCCGGTGGTATGTGCCTTCAGTACCGAGGAAACCGGCAGGTCCGGATACAGTAATCTCCGGCGATAATGTAACATTTTACTCTTCAGCACTTCATCCTCTGAATGAAAGGGTGGCAATTCAATTCTGCTGGGGTGATACAGTTGATGTGTGGAGTGATTATGTCCTGCCCGGAACGATAGTTGCGAAAAGTCATGTTTTTACGATAGAGGGGGAGTTTGAAGTTCGCTGCCGAGCAAAGGACGAGCAAGGTTATTTATCTGACTGGTCTGCGCCTGAAACTGTATTTGTTCAAACCGGGCAGACACGTTGAAAAACCAGAAAAAAAGGAGTTGTAAATGAAGAGGTTAATGTCTTTATTGCTTACTACCGGTTGCCTGCTTGTTTGGGCACAGGAACGGGAAATGAAGGTTCGTGTTAACTGTCCCAAGGTTCAGCTGCCATCGATTGCCCGCGAAGTGCTGGAATTCTATGAAGTAACTGAGGATTACTTTATTGGAGCGGTGAGCGAGTATACCTATGAGAGGTTGAAGAGTATCGGTTATCGCGTGGATGTGCTGGTACCCGATATGCAAAAGGAGGCAGCAGAACAGTGTTCAGGAGAGAATTTTGGTCGCTATCACTCGTATCAGGAGATTATGGATACATTTGCCCTTATTGCCACAATCCATTCCAACATCTGTCAGCTGGAGACCATTGCTGTTTCTCCAACTGGTAAATATGTAATTGCACTTAAAATTACCCAGAACCCTACGGTCGAGAATCATCGTCCCCGACTGGAATGGGATGGGACCACCCATGGCAATGAAAATATCGGCACGGAAATCTGCTGGTATATTACCCGTCAGCTCACCGACAACTACGGGATTGATCCGCTGATTACCTATCTGGTGAATACCAGAGAGATATGGATCATTCCGTGCGTTAATCCCGAAGGGTTGATTAACCGGACCCGGGGAAATTCCAACAGTATTGATTTGAACCGGGATTACGGCTATGCTTGGAATCAGGAGTCTGGTGCCAATGTTCCCTGGAGTCAGCCGGAAATTCGCGGGTTGCGGAACTTTTTTACCTGTCGACCCTTTGTTATGACTATGACCTATCACAGTGGTGCTACTTCGGTGATGTGGCCATGGAGTTATTCGCGGATTGCTACTTATGACAGCACTGCTCATGCCCAGTGGTGCCAGCAGTACGGTAGTATCACTGGTTATCCCGCATACCAGATTTCCCGTGGACTTTACGAATGCCAAGGAACTTCCACCGATTTTTATTACGGTGCCGAAGGTGCGCTCGGGTTTGCTGCTGAGGTGGCGTCCGGACAACCGCCGCCACAAAATCAGATTGATACGATCTGCCGGGCTAACTGGTCCGCGAGCAAACGGTGGATGATTCGTGGCGGTTACGGACTCCGTGGGTGTATTACCGATTCGGCTACCGGCCTGCCGATTAAAAGGGCAATTGTAATTTCTGAGCCGACCAACTGGATGGTTTATACCGATACCTGTGGCTGGTTCTTTAAATATGTGCTACCCGGGACCTATTCACTGCGGGTGCTGGCGGACGGATATCAGCCGAAGACGGTCAGCGGAATAAGTGTGCCGGCTGATACCTTTGTGGTGATTAGTGTCAGTCTGTCTCCGGATACGACTGCACCGATTACTGGTTACAAAGTTACTACCTGGATCTGCAAGGACCCGAATCAAGCGGGTAATACGATGGGTCTGTTTGCACTTGGCAGACAAGATGCTCGCGTTCTCACCCTGACCAATCGGGGTATGGCGGTGATTGAACTGAGCGCACCGATTATAAATGGTCCCGGGACGGATTTTACGGTTTACTCCACTACAACTAAACCCTGCTCAGTTTATGTTTCTTCCGACTGGAACGGCCCCTGGAGTTTCTGTGCTTTTGGTAATGGCAGCATCGCCTGTGATCTGGCGAACGCTGGTGTTCCGTTTGCCAGTTATGTGCGGTTGAATGATGGCGGCCAGAGCTATGATCTGGATGCGATTGAAGGAACGATAGTAAACGCACCGGCGCTGGTTTATCAGTCGCAGACAATTGTTGACTCACCGCCCGGTGGTAACAATGATGGCAGACTGGATTCTGGAGAAAGTGCTGGGCTAATCCTTGCACTGCGAAATGTCGGTAGAATTACCGCCAGTGATATTGCTGGGATTTTAAGAACTGATGATATCTATGTTTCAATTACTGATTCAAATGGATATTTTGGCAATATCCCGGCAGATTCGACCCGAAGTAATTATTCCGACCGGTTTACAGTGCAGGCATCGCCTCACACTCCCAGAGAACACAACGTCCGGCTGCGGCTTTACCTTCTTGGCAGTAATTATCATGACAGTCTTCTGCTAACTTTGACGGTAGGGGAACTGCGGGTTACCGATCCGATTCCGGACAACTCCGAGCCCACCCTTTATTATGCCTATGATGAGGTGGATACAGCTTATGCTGAACATCCGGAGTTTGAATGGGTTGAGATCTACGGCATCGGCACCAGACTGTCGCTCTCCGATGATCAGACGGTGCAGGTCACTCTGCCGTCCGCATTCGGGCCGTTCGTTTTCTACGGCCAGTCCTATAACCAGATTTCAGTCTGTTCCAATGGTTGGATTGCACCGGGGATAACAAATAGAACTGACTATACCAATACCACGCTGCCAAATTCCAATATGCCACAATTTATTGCTGCCAACTGGGATGATCTGGATCCAAGAAACGGCGACAGCGTCTGGTATTATCATGATGCCGCCAACCACCGGTTTATCATTGAATGGGATTCGGTGCACTACATCAGCAGCAGTGAATGGGATAAATTTGAGATCATTCTCTACGACACTACGCTCGCAGCTGAAGACGGCAATTCCAAATTCGTCATTCAATATCTGACCGCAAATCGGCCCGGCAGTTCGGCAACGGTCGGGATTCAGGATCATACGAAGACCAAATTTATCCAGGTATTATACAACGGTACATATCACCGTGCGGCGTCGCTCTGGATTCCGGGGCATGCGCTTCGGTTTTCCACCGACTGGCGAACCGGAACTAATGAAGAGGCAGCAGTGAATGGCATCCCGATGCCGAAAATAACAGTCCAGACCAATCCGGTCCGGAAGGTGGTCAATCTCCGGCTGAATTTGCAGGCTTCCGGACTATCTGCCCTCATGGTCTATGACCGTTGCGGACGGCTAGTGCGTCGAATCAGTCCGGGAGATTTGCAATCAAGGACAGACTGGCTGACTCTGCGTCTTGTTGACCAGAAGGGGGTATACCTGAGTCCGGGTGTTTACTGGTTGAAACTGCTAACCGATACCGGTTCGACAAGTGTTAAAATCTCCGTAGTACGTTAAGCATAATGAGACCTGCAAAAATCATCCGACGTCAGAGCTGGGATGAGTATTTTATTGGAATTGCCCAGCTGGTTGCTCAGCGTTCTACCTGTCTGCGACGAAAGGTTGGAGCGGTTTTAGTCCGGGAGAAGAGAATACTCTGCACCGGTTATAACGGAGCACCGCATGGTCTTGTCCATTGTGAGCAGGCAGGCTGTCTGCGGGAGCGGCTGCACATTCCTGCGGGAGAGCGGATTGAAATCTGCCGCGGAATACACGCGGAGCAGAATACGCTGGTTCAGGCTGCCAGTTTCGGCATACAGGTCTCCGGTGCGACCCTGTACTGCACACATGCGCCCTGTATTACTTGCGCCAAGATGCTAATCAACGCTGGCATCAGGGAGTTTGTGATTGCCAATGACTATCCGGATGATTTAGCCCGAAAGATTCTCCGGGAAGCAAAAATAAAGGTACGCAGAGTACGGGTATAAAGGGCGGAGAAAAAATTTGACCGGAGAATGGAAAGGGGTATATTTAGCCACCGCTGATGATCAGAGAGGAAGTTATTATCGGAGGTCCGGTCGGGCTGCATGCCCGGCCTGCAGCGGAGTTTGTAAAGCTTGCTGAACGTTTCAAGTCCCGGGTCCGGCTGGCAAAGGACGGCATCTGGGTTAATGGCAAGAGCATTCTGGCGATTCTGACTCTGGCGGCGGAAAAGGGGAGTACGGTTATCCTTGAGGTCAGCGGTGAAGATGAGGACGAGGCATTTCCGGTTCTTAAGGAGAAACTGACGGGTGATGAGGGTTAAGAAGGAGAAGATTCTGCGGGGAATTCCGGTTTCCTTCGGGTTTGCCCGAGGCCCGGTATTTGTTTATCAGCCCTATCTACCGGTGATCAGTGAGCGGGTGCTGAAACCTGAGGATACCGGTCCGGAAGTGGAACGTTTTCGTCGGGCAGTCCGGAATGTGGAGGCGGAACTGCGCGAGCTCCATCAGCAGGTGACTAAGGAGATGGGCAGGGATTTTGCCGAATTTATTGAGGTTCAGCTAGCACTTCTGACCGATGAGGAAGTATTGAATGGGACCGAGTGGTACATTCGGGAGCATCTGCGCAACGCCGAATTTGCCTACAGTCAGACTCTAAAGGGGCTGACTGTGAGCGGGATGGCGGCACAAGTGCCTTTTTTCCGTGAACGATTTACGGATATGGCGGATGTTTCGGCACGGGTGCTGAGCGTGCTGCTCGGCGATAATCTCCCCTCAATTTTCGGGGTGAAACCGGGGTCGGTGCTGGTGGCGCATCAGTTGCCACCATCAGATGCAGCACTGCTGGATCCGGCAAAGGTGGCGGGTATGGTGCTGGAAGCAGGTGGTAAGACCTCTCATACCGCTATTATGGCAAAGGCAAAGGAAATTCCGGCAGTGTTTGGCGCAGATGCAATATTGAAGATGGTGCAGGAGGGGGATGAGATTTTTGTGGACGGGTACCGGGGGCTGGCGGTTCTCAATCCGAGTGCAAACCGGCTAAAAACCTATGAGGCCGAGATCAAGCGGGAAAAGCGGCGTCGGGTATCATTGAGGGCGCTGGTCGAGGAGGAGCCGGTAACGCTTGATGGGAAAATGATTGATCTGTCAGCCAATGTAGAATTCCTGATCGAGGCGCGGCAGGCAAAAGATAACGGGGCAAGGGGCATCGGACTTTTCCGGACCGAATATCTCTTTCTGGCACGACGCCGTCCGCCGACTGAGGAGGAGCAGTTTGAAATTTACCAGGATGTCGCAGAGCTGTTCAGGCCCTTTCCAGTAATTATCAGGACCTTTGATCTGGGCGGGGATAAGGTGATTCCCGGCTATACCGAGGCAAATCCGTTTCTGGGTTGGCGGGCGATCCGTTTCTGTCTTGATGATACCGCGCTGTTCAAAAATCAGCTGCGGGCAATTCTCCGCGCGTCTGCTGCCGGCAATGTCAAAATCATGTTTCCGATGGTGGCAACGATTGAAGAATTGCGCCGGGCAAAACTGGTACTTGAGGAGGCGATGAAGGAATTGAGGAAGGAAGGGAAGCCGTTTGATGAAAATATTGAAGTCGGGGTAATGGTTGAGATACCCTCGGCAGCAATCCTTGCCCAGCAGTTTGCCCGGGAAAGCAGGTTTCTCTCAATCGGCTCCAACGATTTGACTCAGTATACGCTGGCGGTAGACCGGGGAAATGAACGGGTGGCGAAACTGTTTGACCATTTTCATCCCGCGGTTCTGCGGCTGATGAAGAATACAGTTGATGCTGCCCACGAACAGGGGATCTGGGTTGGCATGTGCGGGGAATTTGGTGCCGATCCGCTGGGTGTGGTGCTGCTTCTGGGTATGGGAGTGGACGAAATTTCGGTTGTGCCCGGACTGCTGCCCGAGACCAAACAGGTGATCCGGTCAATTGATACCGGCGTTGCTGCCGAGGTGGCGAATCAAGCATTGAAACTTTCAACCGCACTGGAGGTGGAACGATTGCTGGAGCGGGAAGTGCATCACCGTTTTCCGAAACTAGCGCGTTCACTCCATCCGGTCAAGGGGGTAGGCGGTGAATAATACCGGCTATCAGCGGATGAAGGAACTTATTTGGGGGCTGCCGGAGCAGTTAAGCACAGCGTGGGAAATTGCCACTAGTGCACCACTGTTCTCGGGATCAGAGTTTGACCAGGTCATAGTCGGGGCGATGGGTGGTTCGGCGATGGGTGCTGATATTGTCCGGAGCATACTGGAGGCGGAGGGCGGGCGGTGGCTTACGGTTGTGCGCGATTATTCCCTGCCTGCCGGTATCTCCGATCAAACACTGGTTCTGGCAATAAGTTATTCCGGGAATACCGAGGAGACAATTGCGGTCTATGATGCGGCAGTAAAACGGCAGGCTAAAGTTGTGGTAATCACAAGCGGGGGAAAGCTGGCGGAAAAGGCGCGACAGGGGGGTGTGCCCCTGATTCTGATTCCCGGCGGAATTCCGCCGCGGTGTGCGATCGGACTGATCACCGTGGCAATACTGGTGGTGCTGAACCGCCTTGGCCGGTTTCGCAGTTTCCGGTCGGACATCAGAGAGACCGGCAGACTGATAAGAAGAAATCTGTCCTCATGGCACCGCTGGGCGGTGCGGTTAAGCCGGAAAATCGGGGACCGGCTCATTATTGTTTATTCAACCAGCCGGCTACTGGATACTGCTGCTTACCGCCTGCAGTGTCAGCTGAATGAGAATGCCAAGATGCTGGCACACTGGGGAACATTACCGGAGGCGAGTCATAATGAGATCATGGGTTTTGGTGCGCCCGTTTTCCTTGATGGTAAGGTGACGGTGATCGCACTAGTTGATCCCACAAGCCATTCCCGGACGCTGGTCCGGCTGGACCAGATGCTGAAACTGCTCCGCGGCACGATTGCGGAGAATGTCCGGCTGGAATCAGCCGGAAGGTCTGTCTGTGCCCGGCTGTTTTCGCAGGTAGTGCGCGGCGATTTGCTCAGTATCGAACTGGCACGGCGCCGCAATATTGATCCGATGGTGATCCCGAAAATTGACCGGTTAAAGCAAGTGCTGGCGCAGAAGAGATAACAGGAGCTGGTGTGAGACTGGGGGTGATCATTCCGGCAGCGGGTGAGGGACAGCGGTTAAGACCGCACACGCTCAGAAAGCCCAAGGTGATGCTCGAGGTTGCGGGCAAACCGATCGTCGGCCATATTATGGATCGGATCTGTCGATTGAATCCCGACCGGGTCTGGGTGGTAGTGCCGCCAGCGGATGAGACAATCGCGGGCTATCTGAGAAAAAACTACCGGATGAACTTCGAGTTTGCCGTTCAACCCGAGCCCCGCGGTCTGGGACATGCGGTCTGGTGTGCCCGGGCTGAAAGTGCCGGACTGCCGCTGCTCATCCTGCTGGGAGATACGATCGTTGATTTTGACTTTCAACTGATGTTTCAGGCGGAAATTAGTATCGGTGTCAAGGATGTTCCAGATCCGAGCCGGTTCGGTGTCGTGCTCCTGGAAAACGGAGTGGTCAGCAGGGTGATCGAAAAGCCCAGTGAGCCGGTCAGCCGGCTGGCGATTGTCGGTGTCTACTACTTTCAAGAACCGGAGCTTCTATATCAATCACTGGAGTGGCTGATCACCGAAAACCGGACTGTCAGGGGAGAATATCAGTTTACCGATGCGCTCCAGTTTCTCGCTGATCAGGGTGTACGGATCACAACCGTTGATGTTGGTGTCTGGCTGGACTGCGGAACTCCGGATGCGCTCCTTGAGACTAACCGTCTGCTCCTGGACCGCCAGAAGGACCTTCTGCCGGAGCTAAATAGCGTCCGGATCGTGCCGCCGGTTTGTATTGCCTCGGATGCCCGAATTGAGCGTTCCGAGGTCGGGCCTTATGTTTCGGTCTCGGCGGGCGCTCAGATATCCGGTTCAGTGGTAAAAGACAGCCTGATATATCAGGGGGCGAAAGTTGAGGACTGCCGGCTCAGCGGTGCGATCGTGGGGGAAGATGCCGAGGTCAGCAAGGTGGAGGGCTCGGTGAATGTCGGGCCCGGGGTCCGTCTCGCCCGGGGATAAATTCGATGTTCGGCTTTGAGGTGCTGGCAGGCGATAACCGGGCACGCCGGGGAAGATTGAGCCTGCCTCACGGCACCGTTGAAACGCCCGCATTCATGGCGGTGGCGACCCACGGGGCCGTCAAGACTATGAGTCCCCAGGAAGTAAGAGATACCGGCACTGAGATGCTCGTCTGCAATACCTATCACCTCTATTTACGGCCTGGACATAAACTGATTCAGGGGGCGGGTGGAATTTCCGCCTTCATGGGCTGGCACCATCCGGTGCTCACCGATTCCGGCGGTTATCAGATTTACTCGCTGGCGGCACTTTCCCGGACCAGCGATGAGGGGGTGGAGTTTCAGTCCCATATTGACGGCAGCCGGTATTTCTTTACCCCGGAGCTGGTAATTGAGATTCAGCGGGCTCTGGGGTCGGATATTGCGATGTGTCTTGATGACTGTCCGCCGTTTCCGGTTAACCGGCAGCAAGCGGAAATTTCGGTGATGCGGACGACCAGCTGGGCCCAGCGCTGCCGGAGGGTGGCGGGAGCGGATGTGAACCTGTTCGGAATCATTCAGGGCGCGACCTATATTGACCTCCGGCGCCGTAGTGCGGAGGAAATCTTGGCGTTCGATTTCCCGGGTTATGCGATCGGCGGGCTGTGTCTGGGCGAACCGTCATCACTGACCTATGAAATTACCGAGCTGGTATGCTCAATGATTCCGTCCCCAAAACCCCGTTACCTCATGGGTGCCGGCTATCCTGAGGACATCATCAGTGCGGTCCGAGCCGGGGTTGATCTTTTTGACTGTGTGCTTCCGACCCGTAACGGCAGAACCGGTACCGCATTTGTCAGCACCGGTCGGGTGCTGATCCGGAATGCGGTTTATGCGGCTGACCCTGGACCGCTGGATCCGAACTGCGAATGCTACACCTGCCGTAATTTCAGCCGTGCCTATCTGCGGCATCTTTTTCTCGCCGGCGAGGCACTCGGACCCCGGCTGCTGAGTTATCACAACCTGTATTTCTTCCAGTTCTTGCTCCGCTCCATCCGCGAGGCAATCGCCGGCGGGCGTTTTGAGGAGTGGGCACAGCAGTTTCTGGGCCGGTATGCACAGGCAACAGGTCCGGATTCAGACCTCGTGAGTGTCAGTCGAAATGAATAAGCAAAGAAAAAGGAGGAGTAAATGCGTAACCTAACAATCCTGGTTCTGATTCTCGGGCTCGGACTGACCGTTCTGTCCTGCGGTCCGGGCAATGTGATCAAGGTGGGCGTGGTCGCCCCGCTCACCGGTGATGTCAAGACCTTCGGCGAATCAACGGTCAACGGCATCATGCTCGCAATTGAGGAGGCGAACCGTGCCGGTGGAGTCAACGGCAAGCAGATCAAGCTGTTTATCTCCGATGACAAGAACGACCCGACGGAGGCGGCAAACGCCGGGGGCAAGCTGATTGAGCTGGACGGGGTTAGTGCGATCATCGGTTCAGTTTCAACCAAGTGCTCCCTGCCGCTGGCGGACAAATGCCAGGTCGCACGGATTCCGATGATTACCCCGACTTCAACCAATCCCAAGGTCACCGTCACTGACGACGGCAGGCACAAGGAGTACATCTTCCGCGCCTGCTTCACCGATTCTTTCCAGGGGGTGGTGGCGGCGCGGTTTGCGATTGACAGTCTGAAGGTGAAGACCGCGGCGATCATGTTCGATGTCGGCAACGACTACTCGCGCGGGCTTGCCGACTACTTCAAGCGCTTCTTTGAGACGGCGGGCGGCAGGGTTGTAGCATATGAATCCTATCAGAAGGATGATGTCGACTTCTCAGCGCTGCTGACCAAGATCAAGCAGCAGCAGCCGGATCTGGTATTTCTGCCTGACTACTACAACAAGGTCGGTCTGATTGTCAAGCAGGCGTATCAGCTCGGACTGGTCACTCGCTTCCTCGGCGGTGACGGTTGGGATTCACCGGCTATGCTCGAGATTGCGGGTAAGGAGGTGGCGGGCAGTTACTTCGTCAATCACTATTCTGCCGACGACCCCAGGCCTGAGGTTCAGAACTGGGTGAACAAGTATCAGGCACGCTACGGCCAGAAGCCGGATGCCTTTGCCACCCTCGGCTATGATGCGGGACTGCTGCTGGTTGCCGCACTCAAGAATGCGCCCAATGCCAAGCCGGATGAGATCCGGGAGGCGCTGAGCAGGATCCGGGACTATCCCTGTGTCTCAGGTACCATCTCATTTGACGAGTTCGGCAATCCAATCAAACTTGCGACGATCATCCAGTATACCGAGACCGGCCAGCGGTTTGTGACTTCGTTTGCACCGTAGGTCAGCATCAGACTGTTACCGGTCACCGGACCGGCTCCGTCAGCCCGACTGGAGCCGGTTCTTGTTTACAATGCCGTGCCCGCACCGGACTGCCCGCCGGTGATCAGGGCGGAGTGGAATTGAGAACCCTCATTAGGATGGAAATCTGCTCTTACTTTAAACTGCGCTGCCACCCCGGTAATCACCGTGGGTGACCCTTTGGTGAATATGCCGGTTTTCGACTTAAGGTTACACTAATTCTAATTAGTTTATTTGGTTTATAATTTGTTATAAGAGCCATTTGTGCAGGGGCACAGGTTTGATAACGGGGTCGCTTGGGATTTTATTCAATCCACTCCGCGTCCGGCAGGTTGAGTTGTTCGCGGGTGATGTTGCCGATGATGACCATCAGATATCTACCGGGGAAGAGGCGGTTGCGGGCAGCGGTATTAATTTGTTCTAGCGTGGTGGTACGGACCAGCTCCGGAAAGCGGCTGAACCAGTCCATACCGTAGCCGTAAAGTTCAAAATTGATTAGCTGTTCCAACTTGCCGGAGTTGGCGGAGTAGGTGAGTGGAAATGAGCCGGTGAAGTAGTTTTTCGCTTTCTGTAGTTCCGACGGGGTGGCACCGGTCCGTGCCATCCGGTCAATTTCGGCAAGCATCTTCTCAATTGCAATCTGCGGTTTTGAAGTCTGGACCGTTGCTCGGAAGGCGCCGGTCATACATCGGCGGTCAAACCAGCAGCGGACATCATAGGCAAGTCCGGCATACTCCCGGACCGCCAGACCGAGTCGGGAGGAAAGCGGGGGGCCACCAAGGATGTAGGACATAAGCCGTACCGGAATAAGATCTGGAGCCCGGGCAGAAATACCTGGATGGCCGAAATGGATATAGGTTTGGTTCATATCCGGACGAGTGATCAGTTTAACCTTTAGTTTTTCCGGTGGTGTGATTACAGGCGGTTCCGGCGCAGGTACCACTCCCGGTTGCCAGCTGCCGAACCGGAGGGCTATTTCCGCTCTCAGTTCTCTGGGGTTTATGTCGCCGACCGCAACGATGTAGCAGTTGTTGGGCACAAAGTGGATTGAGTGAAATTGGCGCAAATCGGCAAGGGTGATTTGCGAAATGGTGCCGGTATCACCACGGGCGGGCAGGCTGTAGCGATGAGTACCAAAAAGAGTACGGTCAAACTCCAGCGTCACCAGTGAACTCGGGTTGTCGTAGGCACGGCGGGCAGCGGTGAGCAGTTCCTCTTGGACGAGACAAAATTCCGGTTCCGGAAACGCGGGATCGAGGATTGCATCGGCAAGGATGTTTAGACCGGTTTGAATGTCCTTGGACAGAAGTCGGAACTGAAGCCGAATGTGGTCATAGTCGGCATCTACCGAGTAGTTTGCACCAAGGTAGTCAAGCAGGGCGGCAAGCGAGTCGGCGGTGAAGTTTTTTGTACCGCGCAAAAGCATCCGGGCGCAGAGGCTGGCAGTGCCCGCCTTCGGAAGCGGTTCGAGCGCAGCACCGGAACGGCAGACTAGCGCCAGGTCAACGATCGGCAGGCGGTGGTCTTCAAAGGTGATGATTACCAGACCGTTACTTAGCGAGTCGCGCTCTACCGGAAGTGATAGCAGGGGAGAAAATGCGGTTGTGAACCCGAGTAAGAGAACCAGCAGGTGTGAGTGCTGAAATAGCTTCATTTCACCTCCCTTTTTCCGGCAGGAGTATGCCGACGACCCGCCGGTAGTCGAGAAAATACCGCTGGCAGAACTGTTGGATCTGCACCGGCGTAGCCAGTTCTACTTTCTGCACCCAATTCAGAAATGAGCGCCATGAGCCGGTGGTGATCTGAGTGGTGGCAATGAGATAGGCGATGCCGGAGATATCATCGCGCTCAAAGATCGAGCCGGCGATCGTCTGGTTCTTGACCCGCTGGAGTTCCAGTGTGGTTACCAATTCCGTTTTCATTTTCTCAAGTTCGCGGGCTACCAATCGTTCAATTCTGGGGATCAGGGTTTCCGATTTCGGGCTGATCCAGAAGTACATAAGTCCGGGGTCCTTTTCTACCGAGTTCCAGACTGAAACCGAAGTGGCAAGTCCGGAGTCAAGGACAAGTGTCCGGTAGAGCCGTGAGTTTCTGCCTGAGCCGAGGATGCGGGCGGTGACATCACCGACAAAGTATAACGAGTCCCGGATCCCGGGTGTCGGGTAGCCGATGATCAGGGTAGGAACCGATACGCGTTTGCGGATGGTAATTCGGCGTTCACCCGCGGGTTCGGGTTCAAGGTTATAGTAGTCATAGCGTTTGACCGGCTTGCCTCTGATTCTGCCGAAATATTGCTGCACTTTCGCTCTGATTTCATCGGGGGTGACATCACCAGCGATTACCAGCACTGCATGTGCTGGGCTGTAATGCTGATACCAGGCGCGGACCTTTTCTACGGTGAAATTGGTGACATCATCAGACCAGCCGATGGTCGGGTTACGATGGGGATGGGCAAGCCAAGCGATGGCCTCAAAATTCTCCCAGAGTACCGAGCTGGGGCGATTGTCCTGAAGCCGGCGCTCTTCGGCGACAACTTGATGTTCACTTTCAAACTCTGAGTCCGGAAAGATACAGTGTCCCATCCGGGCAGCCTCCAGTTTAAGCGCCAGCTCCCAGTGCTCCTTGGCGATATCCTCATAATAACCGGTATAGTAGGTGGAGGTGAAGCCATTGTTGAAGGCACCGACCGAGTCCAGCATCCGGTCAAAATCCCCCGGTTTGTAGATGTTGGTGTGCTTGAAACTCATGTGTTCGAGCATGTGGGAAATGCCGGTCCAGCCCGGCGGTTCATCATAGGAGCCAACCCGGTAATAGACATTGACTGATACTACCGGGGCTGAAGTGTCAATATAGCCGATGACCTGCAGGCCATTTTTGAGCTGGAATTCAAACACCCGGGATTCCAGCGGGTCAAAGCTGGTAAGCAGGGTGAGGAGTGATAAAATGAGGTTCATAATCTATTCCGAAATTACCAGCCGGACCGGTGCCTGCCGGTTCAGTCGGAGGAAGTAGATCCCCGGTCTCAGGCTCCGTCCATCAGGTCCATTAAGGGTCAATGTCCGGTTCTCGCCAGTGATGGTGAAGTTTTGAACGACTCTGCCTGCGGGGTCGGTGAGTTTCAAGGTTGCCGGCTGCTGTATAGACGGGTTTGGGTAAATTACGGTGGTTGTCCGGGCAGGATTTGGAAGAATCCGCAGGAAGCGCTGATAGTCCGTCCGCCTCGGTTCAGCGGTGGCGATGCCGGTGGTGTTGGCGCCTTCAATCGCATCAAGATGAAATGCTCCGATGGCGGTGAGTCGAAGAAAACGGATACTGTCCAGGCCGGCAGAACCGATGTCGAGGTAGGTTTCGGGTGCATCGGCGGTGTCCAGCGTCGTCCACGGTCCGAGCCAGCTCTGGGCACCCTGAACCAGCGCATTGCCGGTGCCGGCTGAGCGGTAAATCACCAGTTCACTGCCTTCACGGTTGTAAACCGGTTTTCCCATATCAAGACAGATCGTTTTCCCGTTGTCCAGAAGAAAGGCATCTTCATCATCGGGACCAAGCGCCCGGACCGGATAGGTGCGGTGGGAGGATGGGGTGACGAAACTGTTGTAGATATGCCGGAAGGCAAAGAGCGGCGCGGCTGAATCAGGCGTGAGCCGGATTTCAAGCCAGACTGCGGAGTCACCGGTTGCGGAAACAGTGACATTTTCAATTGTGGTGTCACGATAACCCGGCGCCCGGAATGTAAGGGTATAGGTGCCGGGTAGATAGAATCGGTGAAAGTCGCCGACCGCTGGACTGTTGTAGCTGAGCCAGTTGGCGGGACGGACCCAGATTTGACAGGGCACCGGCATGCCGGTGAGCGCATCGGTGACTGTTCCGTGAATTCCCTTTCCTGCCAGATGGATGAACTCCAGTATTGCCGGCAGATTGAGATTAAAGCACGGGTCGATTTCGGATGCGGGTGGGGTTTTCTGGGGGTGGACTTCAATTGACCAGCTCATCATGCCATAGCCGTAATCAAAATCCTTGGTTGAACCGTTGATTAGATACATTGAGTCTGCACCCTGGCCATAGGTGTAATGAGTCCAGTGGTCATAGCGGGCAGATAGGAACTGGATCAGGTTCAGTTCGGGAATTGTGTTCTGATAGGAGTAGCAGTAGCTCCAGGGGTGGGAGATGAAGGTGGTGCCCGCATGATAGGAAATGATGACAACTGCAGGATTACACCATATATGAGCAAGCACCGCCTGGTTCTCCGGTTCTGAACAAGGGCTTGCCCCCTGAGAAATTTCATCCCCCCACATCCAACCCCAGTTGCGGTTCAAATCAACACTGTTGCCGTTATACCGGCTGGAACTGATATAACCGTCCGGGTTGTACATCGGCAGGAGATAAATTTCCCGGGTGTCAATCAGGCGGGTAACCAGAGTATCACTGCCGTAGTTGCGGACAAGATATTTGAGCAGCTCAAAGGTGATCGCCCAGCCGATTTTCTCATCGCCGTGAATGTTGCCTTCAAAATGAACCACAGGCTCCGGTTCATCAATCTGGGGATTATCGGAGATTTTCATCATCAGCAGCAGATTGCCCCGGTAACTCAGACCCAAGGTTTCAAGCCGGCAGATTCCCGGATTGTTTGCCGCAATGACCGCCATCGTATCGCAGTATTCGGCATAGGTCAAATACCGGCCATCACTTTCTTGAAAGTTGCGTTCATAAGTTCCAGTTATATCAGGTGTTATGACTTGAATCTTATAACCTTTAGCAGTCAGGAGCCGCTGCTGACCGGCGGTTGCCTCGGCAACAACGCCGGTCCGGTTGACATAATTTACCCAGGCGCCGAAGTTTTCAATATTCTGTACGTCATCTCTGGTGGCATTAGTAATTCGAATGAGATCCCGCGACTGTGCCGGGCTGATGTTGAAAAATGCCATAACTTCAGCAAGTATTAAAAAAACTCTACTTAATTTCATTTTACTCCTCTTAAGAGATTAGTCAGTTATATATCAATGTCAAAATATTCAGCAGGGAAGTTATTGACGTAACACTAAGAAATGTCGCACAATTTTTTAAAGGAAGTTCAGCCAGTTAAATAAAAGGAAATGTCGAATTATTATGTGGCTGACAATGACGGCTGTTATCTTCTGGTTAGTTGTTCCTTTGGGGCTCAGCTATAGCAGCTGGGGAATTGATGATGCCGGAGAAATCCCTTGCTGGCCGCTGAATGGTGGTTATCTTACCGATTCAGTTATTGAGCTTGATGTGGTAGGCAGAAAGGTTGCCCCAGAAATGATCAATTACTCCGGAGTTTTTTATCCAATATAGCAAGAGGAAACGGGGCATCGGACACAAAATTATAATCGTGCGTTGATTCTTTTTCTGGTCGCCGAGTTTAATTTAACTTTTGCCGAATGGGAACCGGACCGGCGACTGATTGAAAATCCAGGTGTTTCATTGGCCCCGCGAAACAGTCAGCGTTGTATTGTCAGCAAGGCATGACCGGAGCGGTGTTAATCAGATCTATTATTGGCGTTCTACCAACCGGGGGAGACCTGAGGGGAAGAGGCAATGGATTTCTGATGTCAGCGGGCGACGGTTAAATGGTACATCAACGGCTGGGAGCCGGGTTTTATTTTGTCCTGACTGATTTTAGCAGACAGAAGTACATAATTACCCGTCGCTAATAAACAACTACGACACCGGAAGGAATTACTTTTGCTCTGACTTGGCGGATGCCGTTGCGTCGTTTGGCATAAACCCGAATCCGGTAGTTGTAGCCGGTTCGGGGTTCAAATCCGACGATCGTGCCCGCGATGCTGCGGTTGGGTTTGGAAGGACCTGCCCAAATGAAGACGATGGTTTCAATGATCGCCATCGGGTCATAGTAAAACGATTCACGGTCTTCGGGGGAAAGTCCCTTGAAGACCTCGCCGGCGATTTCAACATGAGAGTGGAAGTTGCCCAGAAAGCGGAGGTGAAATCGGAAACTGAGTTCGCGGCGCCGCCTGATCACCCGCCGGATCATCGCCCAGTCCCGGAAGGTGATGCCGGTCCGGCTCTTTTCTCCGCCTCGATAGTAGCATACCCGGCGGACTACCAGTCGATGTTCATGGTTGATGGTGCCGAAGAGGAAACCGAATGTTTCCCGTTTGAACTTGGCTTCATACCCCCGGCGGGCAAAACTGCACAGTTCGCGGACCGCCGACTCTTCAAACAGAATCGGGGCCCGGAAGCGCACGAGCGGGTGGATTGACATTAGCTTTATTTTAGCACTCGCCCGCAGCAGGTCAAATCATGATAAAAAATGCCGCTGGAGGGCCTATGCCACGATGGTTGATACGCCAACCAGGGCAATCGCCCGACCAGCAGCAGAAAATAAATACAATAGCTTTTTTCGATGTCAAGCAATTTTCTGGTGCTGTCGGAGAGTAAAATTAATTTGAATTGAGGCGGTAAAAAATTATATTTTTCTGTGGAATCAAAAAATGAATTCAGTCAGCGTCGGAAGCTGATGGTAGAAGAACAGATTGCTGCCCGCGGTGTCAAGGACGAGCGGCTTCTGACGGCGATGCTGAAGGTGCCGAGACATCTTTTTGTCCCGGAAGGTTTTGTGCATCAGGCTTATGAAGATTATCCTTTGCCGATCGGTCATGGGCAGACAATTTCTCAGCCCTATATTGTGGCGGTAATGACCGAGGCATTGCAGGTTGGGAAGCAGCACCGGGTGTTGGAGGTTGGCACCGGTTCTGGTTATCAGACCGCCCTTCTGGCGGAACTGGCGGGAATGGTATATACAGTGGAAATAATTGAGGAACTTTCGATCCGGGCGCGGCAGATTCTCAACCGGCTGGATTACCGGAACATCAGGTTCAAAGTCGATGATGGCAATGAGGGTTGGAAGGAGTTCGCCCCCTATGACCGGATTATCGTTACCGCTGCGGCAGAGTCAATTCCTTATGCCCTTGTCGAGCAATTGAAGGAGCAGGGCCGGCTGGTAGCACCGGTGGGACCGGTAGGGGCACAGAGTCTGATTTTAGGGGTGAAGCACGGGCAACGGCTGGTGCAGCGATCATTGATGAGCGTGGTATTTGTGCCACTGGTGCGGAGCAAGCCTTCTGTTGACTGCTGAAATAATTCTTTTATATTGTCATTGGCGGGGCGTAGCGCAGCTGGTTTAGCGCGCTTGGTTCGGGACCAAGAGGTCGCTGGTTCAAATCCAGTCGCCCCGATTTCAATTTACCGCTTGGATTGGGAATGACCATCAGTATGCCGGCACCGGATCAGGCGCGGGTAAGAGTTCTCATTTCTGCCGATGATATCGCTAAGCGGGTTAGGGAGCTGGCGGAGCAGATTTCTGCCGATTATGCGGGCACGACTCCGCTGGTTGTCGGGATCCTCAAGGGCTCCTGGATTTTTCTGGCGGATCTGGTGCGGCAGCTAACCGTGCCCGTTTACATTGATTTTCTCACCGTTTCCAGTTACGGGGCAAGTACCAAGAGTTCGGGGGTGGTAAAGATTGTTATGGACCTGAAATGCCCGCTGGAAGACCGGGATGTGCTGGTGGTGGAGGATATCCTGGATTCGGGATTGACATTAAAATATATTATGAGACATCTGGAACTGCGCAAGCCGAAGAGTCTGAAGTTGTGTGTGCTGATGGACAAACCGGCGCGCCGGCAGGTTGAGATCGAGCCGGACTATCTGGGGTTTACCGTGCCGAATAAGTTTGTGGTCGGTTACGGGGCAGATTTTGCTGAAGCCTTTCGTAATCTGCCGTTTATCGGGTATATTGAAAATCTGGATAAGTAATCATGAAGAGAAGCAAAACTCCTGATCCTTCAGTTTCTGGTGATTTGCTTGCAGTTGCCCGGGGCGAGGCGCCGGCAGACCTGCTGCTTTGCGGCGGGCAGGTGGTGGATGTGTTTACTGGTGAAGTCCGACGGGCAGATGTGGCGATCAAAAACGGAATTATTGCCGGCGTGGGTGAAGGTTACGAGCGGGCAAATAGTGTAATTGATATCCGGGGGTGCTATGTCGCCCCCGGTTTTATTGAGGGACATATCCATATTGAAAGTTCGCTTTTGTCGGTGACTGAGTTTGTCCGGTTGTGCCTGATCAACGGAACAACCACGGTAATCGCTGATCCGCATGAACTGGCGAATGTCCTGGGAGTCAGTGGTATTGAATATGTCATCCGGGCGAGCCGGAATCTTCCTGCCGATATCTATATCATGGTGCCCTCCTGTGTTCCGGCGACGCGAATGGAGACATCAGGAGCAAAGCTGGGGGGTAGGGAGATTGAGCGGTTGCTGAAGATGCCGGAGGTGCTCGGCCTTGCCGAGTTGATGAACTATCCGGGTGTCATCTGGGGTGATTCTGAGGTGCTGGGAAAACTGGCGTTGGCAAAAAGGGCGGGAAAAGTGATCGATGGCCACAGTCCGGGGCTGACCGGACTTCTACTGCAGGCATATGCCGGTGCGGGAATCGGCTCGGACCACGAGTCGGTAGGGGTGCAGGAGGTGCGGGAGAAGCTGCGGGCAGGGATGAGGGTTTTTATTCGGGAGGGCTCAGCTGCCCGGAATCTGGCGGCGATTCTGCCGGTGGTGAATGATTTCAATCTGCGCCGGTTCTGTCTTGTGTCCGATGACCGCGATCCGCAGGATTTGCTCAAGGATGGTCATCTGAATGCGGTATTGCGCCGGGCAGTAAATGCGGGTATGCAACCGGTAGCGGCGATACAGATGGTTACGCTCAATCCTGCAGAGTATTTTCGTCTTTATGACCGGGGTGCGGTGGCACCGGGATTGCTGGCGGACCTGGTGGTGCTGAGAAGTCTGAGTGATGTGAATGTGGAACTGGTGATAAAGAATGGCAGACCGGTTGTCCGGGAGAGGCGATTGCTGGAGAAACTGCCGGAGGTCCGCGACCGGAAGGTGATGAACACCGTGCGGGTCAAGGAACTCGTACCGGGAGATTTTGTAATTAAGGCTGAAGGGGAGCTGTGCAATGTGATCCGGGTTGTGCCCGGACAGATTTTAACTGAGCATCATGTTCAGCGGGCACCCGTCAGAAATGGACTGGTGACAGCGGATCCGGGACGGGATCTGCTGAAGATCGTGGTAATTGAAAGACACCGGGGAACTGGCAGAATGGGTAAAGGGCTGGTTGCCGGCTTCGGGTTGAAGAAGGGAGCGCTCGGGACCACCGTGGCGCATGATTCTCACAATATGATTATCATCGGCACCAATGACCGGGATATGCTGATTGCGGCACGGACACTGATAAGAATGGGCGGTGGTTATGTGGCGGTTGCCGATGGCAAGGTGGCAGCAGCACTCCCCCTGCCGATCGCCGGTCTAATGTCAGACCGGTCTGCACAGGAGGTTGTTACCCGGTTGAAGGTGCTTTTGGCAAAGGCGCGGAACTGGGGCTGCCGGCTGGACAATCCGTTCATGACCCTCTCGTTTCTTTCGCTGCCGGTAATCCCCGAGCTGAAAATAACCGACGGGGGGTTGATTGATGTTAACCGGTTTCAGCCGATCAGTTTATTTGCTGAGAAATAGGCTGTTTGTAGGTGTGATTGGTGCCGGTGAATGTGATACCGAACTGGCGGCAGAGGCCCGGACACTGGGGCAGGAACTGGCAGCAGCTGGTGCGGTGGTCGTCTGCGGCGGCATGGGGGGGGTGATGCGAGCGGTATGTCAGGGGGCACTGGAGCGGGGCGGGTTAACGATCGGCATCATACCCGGCTCTGAGCGGTCGCAGGCAAATGAGTTTGTGGCATTGCCGATCGCTACCGGTTTCGGCGAGGCGCGCAATTTGATAATCATCAGGACAGCTGATATACTGATTGCGATCGGGGGTTCCTATGGCACACTTTCGGAGATCGGTTTTGCCCTGAAGATGGGGAAGAGGGTAATCGGTTTGAAGACTTGGGAGATTGATGGAGTGGAAAGAGTAGCATCGGTCGAAGAGGTTTTGACAAGATTAAATAAAAGGAGGATAGAATGGCAGCAAAGGAGTATTTGAATTTTATCAACGGCAGATATGTACCTGCCCGGACTGGTAAAAGCTATGAGAACCGCAACCCAGCAGACACCTCGGATCTGATCGGAACCTTTCCGGCCTCCGGACCGGAGGATGTGAATGATGCGGTTGCGGCGGCAAAGGCGGCTTATCCAAAATGGCGGGCGGTCCCGGCACCACAGCGGGGCGAGATTATCCGGCGTGCCACCGAGATTCTCGTCCGGCGCAAGGAGGAGCTTGCTCGGCTGATGACAAGAGAAATGGGCAAGGTTTTGAAAGAGACCAGAGGTGATATCCAGGAGGCAATTGACACCGGGTTTTACGCCGCGGGTGAGAGCCGGCGGCTGTGGGGCAAAGTTGTACCCAGCGAACTCCCCAACAAGGCAGCTTTTGTTACCAGGCAGCCGATGGGGGTCTGGGGGATGATCTGTCCCTGGAACTTTCCGATGGCAATTCCATCTTGGAAGTTGTTTCCTGCCTTGATCTGCGGTAACACCGCAGTCATCAAGCCGGCAACTCTGACACCAGCTTCGGTTCATGAATTTGTTGCAGCACTGACTGAAGCCGGTGTGCCCGCCGGGGTGGTGAATGTTGTTTATGGTGAAGGGTCAGTGGTTGGAGAGGCATTGCTCAATCATCCGGATATCTGCGGGATTTCGTTTACCGGGTCATCGGTGATCGGCAAACGGATAGCCGAGGTTTGCGGTCGCCAGTTGAAACGGTGCTCACTGGAACTCGGAGGCAAGAATGCCCAGATTGTACTTAAGGATGCGGATCTAAGTCTTGCGCTGGAAGGGGTGATCTGGGGTGCCTTCGGTACAACCGGTCAGCGCTGCACCGCTACTTCTCGGCTGATTCTTGAGGATGAAATTCATGACCGTTTTCTGGAGATGGTGGTGGAGAGGGCAAAACAGTTGAAGGTGGGCAACGGTCTGGATGAGTCGGTAGAGATGGGGCCGCTGGTGAGCGAGGGACAGCGGCAAACGACCCATCGTTATGTGGAAATCGGCAAAAGTGAAGGGGCACGGCTAGCATGCGGTGGTGCGCCCCTTACCAGTGGTGATTACAGCCGGGGCTATTTCTATCCGCCGACGATCTTCGTCGAGGTCACTCCGAATATGCGCATCGCCCGGGAAGAGATATTCGGACCGGTGCTTTCAGTTATCAGGGTACGCAATTTCGATGAGGCGATTGAGGTCCTTAATAATACCCCCTACGGCCTGTCGTCTTCAATCTACACCCGTGATGTCAATCTGGCGATGAAGGCGATTGAACGGATCGAAGCCGGAATTACATATGTGAATGCCCCGACGATCGGTGCAGAATGCCATTTGCCATTTGGCGGAGTCAAAGAGACGGGCAACGGACACCGGGAGGGTGGCTGGACCGCCTATGAAATTTTCTCCGAGCTGAAGACGGTCTATATTGATTATTCAGGAGCCCTGCAGAGGGCACAGATTGATACCGCAAAGGATTAGCCGGGTCGGTGGCGACAATCGAAGTTGACCGGCTGAGTAAGAATTTTCGTGGGCTAGTTACAGTCGACCATCTTTCCTTTGCTGTTAATAAAGGGGAGATTTTCGGATTTCTTAAGGATATTCTAGTGGTACCTGTCCCGCGGACATTAATTGTCATTGGCAAGGTACTTGCCGGCACAACCCTTTCACTGATTCAGGGGTGTATCATTCTGCTGCTGGCGCCGCTCGTCCGGGTGAAGCTGGTGCTGGTGAACATTCTACCACTGATTCTGGTGATGGGAGTGATGTCCTTTGCCCTGACCGGTATCGGGATCGTGATTGCCGCCCGGATGACCTCGTTTCAGGGGTTCAGCTCAATCATGAATTTTATAATCATGCCGCTGTGGTTTCTCAGCGGTGCCCTTTATCCGCTTGAGGGTTTGTCTTGGTGGCTGGGACTGTTGGTTCGTATCAATCCGTTGACCTATGGTGTGGATATGATCCGTCGGTTGGTTCTCGGATTTTCCTTCAATCCTCCCGGGTTTAATCTCGCATTTCTGGCAGGTTTCACCATTATGACAACAATGGGGGTAGTCTATTTCTTTAATCGCGGGGAATACTGAAGGCGAAGGGGTGGCGGGTAATAGATCTGAAAATTATTCCTGCTCACAGTTGAGCGTTCAATTGCGTCTTAATGTTGAGCGTTTGTGGCAGGTTCTGCAGGAAATCAGACCCCCAAAAAAGTATGTTAATCTGGAGGGCGGTGGTATTGAGCAGCAGCACGACTGGCGGCTGCGGCTGCATCATTGTGCCAATTATGCTGCGGCGTTGACAATTCTGAAACAGGAAAACCGACGTTTGCGACTCTTGGAGCTGGGCTGTGGCACCGGCGCACTTTCCTATGGACTGGCACGGATTATGCCGTCGGAATGGAGCTTGATGGCGACAGACTATTCGCGGGATCTGATTGATTATGCCCGTCAGCGGTATTCGACTACGAATCTTGTGTTTGACTGTCTTGATGTTAAAGACATTTCCTCATCGGCACTACTGGAGTTCGATGCGGTGCTGATGCTGGAACTGATTGAACACCTGAATTGTCGGGAAACTAAAGAACTTCTCCACCGGCTGGGAGCGGGGCTGAAACCTGCCAGTCTGGTGGTAATTTCCACTCCGGATCGTTCCGCCTTCCCGCGTGACCATTCCGGTTATTATCACCATAAAATTGAATACCGGTATTCCACTCTGTTTCAGTTTCTCAGCGGTCTGCAGAACAATCCGTTCCGCAGTTTCGAGCTTTATCAGATAGTTGCGCCAGGAATCGTCCGGGCAGCGGTCCGGTCTGAAAGAACGGGTGGTTACTTCCTCAATCGGTTTGCCAGATTGATTGAGCGGCTGAGTTCCCATCAAGTTCATGTTCGTCACTACCAGAGAAGAGTGTTGAGCTGGTTAAGTTTGGTCTTCTGGCGATTGACCGGTGGCGGGCAGAGATGTGACATCACCCGGCTGCTTGACGATTTTCAGTTGATCGGGACTGATACCGGAGATCATCAGCTTTCATTCAGTCTGGTCGCAGTGCTGAGAAAATGAAACGGAAGAGACTGGAAATTCCTGATGTGCTGGTATATCAGCATGGGTGTCTGCGGATTATCGATCAGCGGGGTCTGCCATCAAGGGTGATCTACCGGAAGCTGAGCAGCGTCCCGGCGGTTGCCGACGCAATTCGACAGTTGCAGATTCGCGGTGCACCATGGATCGGAGTTGCGGCGGCATACGGGATGGCAGTGGCGGCAGAGCGGTCAGGCGACCGGGAACTGATTACCGGGTTGAGAAAAGCCGCTGAAATTCTGATGGCGGCACGTCCGACTGCGGTCAATCTTGGCTGGGCGGTGGGCAGGATAATGGAAGTTGTTGAGCACTCAAAAGGCATTTCTCCAGCAGTGTTGCGGTGCCGGGTAATTAAGGAGGCGAAGGCGATTGAGGATAATGAGCGCCGCCGGTCCCTGGCAATTGCCCGTCACGGTGCGAAACTTGTGCCGGAAAACGGAACCGTCCTGACTATCTGTAATACCGGGATGCTCGCTGGACCCGGATTAGGAACAGCACTTGGAGTGATCTATCAGGCTTATCAGGAGGGGAAAAATCCGCTGGTATATGTCTGTGAAACTCGGCCGCTACTCCAAGGTGCCCGGCTGACCGCTTGGGAGTTGAAGCGGGGAGGCATCAATTTCCGGCTAATTGTTGACAGTGCCAGTGCCAGCGTGATTGAGCATTGTGACCTCGTAATTGTCGGAGCAGACCGGATTGCAGCCAATGGCGATACTGCAAATAAAATCGGGACGCGGATGCTGGCGTTACTAGCTAATGCCACCGGCAAACCGTTTTATGTCGCAGCCCCGTCATCCACGTTTGATCCGGAGATTAGCAACGGCAAGGAAATTCCGATTGAAATCCGCAGTGGTGATGAGGTGACCCGGATCGGCACCTACGGGGTGGCACCAGCCGGAACAGCCGCTTATAATCCGGCATTCGATGTCACCCCGGCGCGTTATATCGCCGGATTTATTACCGAAAAAGGTGTTGTCCGTCCGCCTTACCGGAACCGTCTTGTCCGGTGCTTCACTCGGTGGTAACAAAGACCTGTTCCATTACCACCGGTGGCCGGACCTGTCCGATTTTCTCCAGTATTTCCATGCCTTCTACGATCTTGCCGATTACGGTGTATTTACCATCCAGCTGGGGGAGCGGCTGGAGACAGAAGTAAAACTGGCTGCCGGAGGATTCGAGGTTGGGGTTCACCTGATCCGGCAGCCGGGCCATCGCCATTGTTCCTTTCTCATGCTTGCGTTTGATTTCTGCGGGGACAGTGTAACCAGGACCGCCCGTGCCGTCGCCCTTGGGATCGCCTCCCTGAACCACAAAACCTGGTTCAATCCGGTGAAACGTGAGTCCGTTGTAGAATCCTCTGATCGCGAGGTTGGCAACATTAGTGACATTCAGCGGTGCATCCTTGGTATACATTTCCACCTTGATTTTGCCGAAGTCTTTGACCAGGATGGTAATAAACAGCTTTTCCGGGAGGTTGGTTGACTTCAGCGTATCCTTGAGTAGACCAGGTGGTTCCGGAGTGGCTGTGCCGGCGGTGTCAGCTGGTGCCGGAGCTGTTTTTTGGGGAGTGCCACATCCGACGAAAATGACAGCAATCATCAGTGTAACTGGTAAGAGTTTTGACACAGTATACCTCCTTAATTAATTTTCAATATCCCCAACGCCGGGTGCGTTTTTTCCATGACTCCTCGTAGACAATGGTAAGATGGAGGCGCCCAGCGGTTTCGCTGATGAATCCGGCCCGGGTTTTCCCCCTGCGGAATATTACCTCACCGGTAATATCCAGTGTGCCAAATTTGGGCAACAGTACTCCGCTTCCAAAGTGAACAGCGGACTCAGAGATTCGTCCGCCGGCAACCGGACTGCAGTACCATCTGCCTGCCGAGTAACCGAGGCGAAATGGATAGCCAGGGAATTGTTCATACTCAATGCCTATTGAAGCTCGCCATACATTCTGATAATCTGCAGGCAGGTTATCAATGGTGGCATTTGCCCAGTTGCGAATTTCAAAGCCGGTGCTAATTTGGGTTTTATAGAACGGTCCGATAGTAAGTCCGAAGCTTAAAGTGGCAGGCAGATAGATCTGGTAGTTGCGAAGCGAATCGTTGGCAACCCCGTGGAGATGTTTAAATCTAGTGGCGGTGAGTTGAAACGGCAGGTCATAAAAACCGGTAAGAGTGAAACGGGCGAACCTACCAGCTGTTCCCAGCCGGAGAGTACGCGCCGAGTAATCAATTTCAATTGTGTCCGTAGCCACTATGCCCTCAGCCCAGTAATGCCAGTTTTCCCGGGAGCCCCCGATCAGCTGCTGGAATTGGGCACCGAGGCAGATTAGGTTAAACAGTGGTTGAGAAACGCCGAGATTGAAACTGTGGATTCCGCCCCGGCTGACAATATGAAAGCGGGGCGCGGTATCGGCGAGCGATTCGGACCAGACATCAAAGTCCTGATTGAACCGGCTGTCAACACTTAGGAGAAGTCGGGTGTGAGTGGGGAGTGGTGCCGCAGCATATATGCCAGTCGGTCGTATCGTTCCCAGTACACGCTGGTAGGAGTGCTGACGCGCAGCAACTGTAGTGCCGGTCAGCGAGAGTTTGATGCGGGTTTGGGTGAGATCGAAGTAATTACCGGGATTCCCCGGAGTGAGAGCGGAGGGGTTGCCGAGAGCAATAAATCGGGCATCTGCTGGCAGAGCCACTTCCCCCAGACCGTTAGGGTTGAAAAATGACTGGGCGGTAAGTGCGGTAAATATCAGAAGCAGCGGTGTAATGGATTTCATCTTGAGAACCTATCCGGAGGAGGAGTGATATACTGAATTTTCAGCCGGGGAGCGTTATTGCCGGAGCGAAAGAGTTTCAGCCGAAAAGGTCGTTGCCATTCCGGTTCGGCGGTGATCAGCAGACCGTGATTAGGAAAGGAGTCCGGGTATGATACCCAGTTCTGAACCAGTGCAGTAATGTCGAGGCTGACCGTTGTGTCCTGCCCAACCGGAATGTAGGTAGTAGTGGCACCAGCTTTTTCTTCGTAGCCGGCATAGCGGTTGCGCAGCTGATAGGATTCCGTTAGGCGGTGAACGCCAATTTTCAGCGTGTCGGACCGGTGGTAAATGGTCCGGGGTGTAAACGACAGTTGCGCCCGGAGAATTGTGACTTCAGGCGGCAGGGTGTCAAGCCGGAATTTCACATAGGTGCGGAAGGCGAAACTGGCACCGAGCAGCAAATCGGTCAGCTGGCTGCGGATGTTGATGGTGTCAACAATGTGGGCATCGCCGGTGGCATAATAGATCCTTTTCTTACCATCAGCATAGTGGAAGACCAGTTTGGGTCCGGCTTTGGTATCGGTCATATTTGTGATTGCAGCGAATCCGGTATCGGTCGGGAGAAGCACTATCCCTGATGATTTCTGTACCAGCAGTCTCAGCCGGCTGCGGTCCAGTTCCACGACTGTGGATTCTCGAGTGAGCGTAGCGGTGCCCAGAGTAAATCCCCAAAGGTCACCACCCGGTGTAAGCCAGCGGGTGGCAGAGTCAGCCAGGAGCCAAGTCACCGCACTGGTAGTCCACTCCGTCGAACAGGCACGGCAGACGAATGTGACCGAAGTACTGTCAAGGGGATAAAGAATTAGGTGCACGCTAGTGACCGAGTCGAGTGCGCTGTCTTTAAGAGGGAATTTGAGCAGAACCCGGGATTCATACTGTTCGTCACTCCCTAAAAGCAGCCAGTCAGCATAACCGAGCGGAACATGCCGGCTGTAACCGTCAAGTGAATCCGGAAACAGTTCCAGTGTGCCACTTTCTGGCAAGGTGGTCAGCTGGTCAAAGCCGACCGGCAGTGTGTTACAGGCAACAAGCAGCAGTGCGAGCGGATAGAAAAATTTCATCGGCCGGAGTTCTGATCAGCAAATGCTTGGGCGATGTGCTGGGACAGATTATCGCGGACCGCCGAATAGGCGGTGCGGATGGCATTTTTTAGTGCGTGGGGTGTTGACCGGCCATGGGCAACTACAACGTTGCCCTGAATACCGAGCATCAGCGCGCCGCCGTATTCCTGATAATCCATCCGGCTGATGAACTCCTCCAGAACCGGACGGGAAAACCAACGGCGCAGCCGGTATTTAGATTCCGACTCGTAATACTGTTCAAGGAGTTGGCGGAGAATTTCGCCCAGACCCTCACCATATTTCAGCAGCACATTGCCTACGAACCCGTCGCAGACAACGACATCTGCCTTCCCGGTCAGAATTTCGTTGCCTTCAACATTGCCGATGAAGTTAAGTTCACTTTCCTTGAGCAGACGGTAGGCGGCAGTTGTCAGTTCGTTACCTTTGGTATCTTCCTGTCCGATATTGAGCAGACCGACCGAAGGATTGGCTTTACGGAAGAAAAATGCGGCAGCGGTGGCGCCCATGATGGCAAACTGGAGGAGCTGAATCGGTTTGGTGTCAACATTGGCACCGACATCGAGCACGAGAGTGCTGCCTTTGATTCTGGGGAAAAGGACCGCAAGAGTCGGACGGTGGACACCGGAAATCGCTCCCAATCGGGTCAGGGCGAATGCCATGACCGCACCGGTGTTGCCGGCACTTACCACCGCATCTACCTTTCCCTGTCGGTGGAGATCCATGCAGACACCGATTGATGAGTGCTGTTTTCGCTTTACCGCTTCGGGTGCCGATTCATGCATGCCGACGACCTCTGCTGCCGGTACAAACTCCACCCGTTCATTATTCCGGTAATCGACACGGTCCGATTCTAGAATCTCTTGCCGACCGACGATCACCAGACTGCAGTCCGGGAGTTCTTCAAGGGCAAGCTGCACCGCAGCCAGCTCGGCACGCGGTGCGTTGTCCGAGCCCATGGCGTCGAGTGCAATTTTCACTTACTTCTTTTCTTCAGTTATTAATACCGGTTTGCCCGCATAGTAGCCGCAGTGTGGACAGACCCGATGGGGCATTTTCGGTTCATGGCAGTGCGGACAATCAACAAGCGTCGGCGGTGTCAGTTTCCAGTGAGTGCGGCGCTTGCGGCCCCGCTGCCGTGAATGTCTTCGCTTCGGTAGTGGCATTGATATCCTCCAATTTAAAAATTTATTTTATATTACTGATATACGATTACAAGTCAAGGATAAGAGTATATCACTCCGGTTTTTGGGGCAGAGAATGACTAATGTCCAGCATGAAGTTAAAATTGAACCCGGCGGGAAGTTCCTCATTAAAGTTAACTGTGTCCCCTGGCAGCAGTTCGGCGTGAATCAGTTGAGCGATCAGTTGAATGATGTCGGCAGGTGTGATGATACCCCAGCTGGCGAGTACCGTCTCTGCCAGCAGTCCGTAGCGTTCAGTGGCGATAGTGCTGTGGCATTCAGCAGTTGTGGGGCGGCGATGTTCGTTTTTCTGCCGGTTTGCTGATAGACATGGTGCAGACCAGTGCCCAGCAGCAGGTAGGCGTCAACGGTGTACCGAGTATCAGACTGCAGCAGCTCATAAAGTAGTACCATCAAGTTTGATTTTAGCCTTAATAGCAGCGAGCGCAAGTAGGGTTGAATCTTGACTGAGATGGCTTTGAAGATAGGATTAGCGTGAAGAACAAAGGAGTTAAAATGGCAAAATGGGAATACAAGTTTCTGCAGATTGACATCCATATGAGCCCGGTGCTGAAGATGGCGCGCTGGGGTGTGCAGGTTCCGGGTGAAAAGAAGGCGCGGGATACAATGGAGGGTGTGGAGGCATATGTCAATGATCTGGGCCAGGAAGGCTGGGAGCTGGTGACGGCGGTTAGCGGTTCGGACCACAGCGGTATCATCACCAAGGCGGTTCTTTTTTTCAAACGCCCGCTACCAGAATGAGTCTGCCTATAGTAGCAGTCTAGTGAAGTTTGCGTCCTGCTTCCGAATGGCCCAGATGTGGAATGCCAGGGACCGGAGCACTGATTTGACAACCCAGCCCGTTATAGATAATATTATCGGTGATGAAAATGGAGGAGGGATCGGGAGATGAAGTTCAACTGGATTGATATTGTGGCAATTGGTGTAGTGGCTTCGTCTGGTGCGGTTCAGTTTCTGCGTGCTACCCGGGATTTCTCCCAGGTGTTTTATGAAACAGTCATGCTTATTCTCGCGCTGGTGGGTGCGGTCCGTTTCTTTATGCCGGTGAGCCAGCTGCTCAATATTACACCCCCGCTCGCTCTTGGTGTTGTGTTTGCAGTTTTTACGGTCCTGGCACTGCTCATTGCAACCCTGCTTAATCAGGGGCTGGGGTTCAGTCTTGGCGGGTTTGATTACCTTTTCGGACTGGCGCTGGGGATTGCCGGCGGTTTTGTCTTCGGTCATGCGATTATGCGGACGATGATGCTTCTTTTTCTTGGGCGCAATCCGGAGCTGGTGGCGGCAATGCATCGTTCCTGGATGGCAAGTCAGGTGCTTTACTTCGGTGCGTTCCGGGAGCTGCTGGGTATTCTGAGAATCGCTCGGTATAATAATATTTAGCCGACAGTTAGTTCGGACAGAAGCCAGGGGAGTACCGCTGAACCGGTTGTCTTGGTTTCTTTACTTACCAGTTTTATTTTCCGCATGAGCTCAAGGGCATTGCCGCTCACCGACCAGCGTCCGGCAGCGGGCAGATCGGTGAGTTCACCGTGCCGGATGATCCGACCGAAGTAGAGGGTGTTGGCAAAGTCACCGGTGGTGCGGTTGGCGGTGTGAAACCCGAGCAGAGCCTTGACTAGGAGACCATGCTCAATCTGTCCGATCATCTCGGCGAGCGGGGCGGTTCCCGGTTCAATGAAGATGTCGTTGATGGTACAGCGGATTGGTGCTTCATGCTTCTCCTCAATCAGTAACGGTCGGTGCCGGCCATTACCGGTGGACTCTCGATTTTCCCGAACAGCAGCGGTTCGGTCATAGAGAAACTGCTTCAGAATGCCGTTTTCCACAATTAGATTTCTGCGGGCAGGCGTGCCTTCGTCGTCAACCGGGAAGGTGCTTTCGCCGAAGGGCATGGTAGCATCATCGCTTAAGGTAATGAGCGGTGACATGACCTGTGTGTTCAACTGATAGCGGGACATGCCTTCCTGAACGTTTGAGGCATAGAGATGTTCTGCTACCAGTCGCCGGAGCATTTCCTCGGTGAATACCGGGTCGAGAATCACTGGAATCGTTTTCCCTTTAAGACCTTCCTTTTTGGGATCAGATTCAGTTGCGGGCAGATTGCGGGCAACCGATTCCGCCAGTTGGGTTACCCGCATCAGTTCGGGCATTTTTCTGCCGGCGACAAAGTCAAAATCCCGGGTGTTAACTTCCGCGAAGACAGAGAAGGCGGTGCGTTCGGCGACAACGGGCTGCGGGCTGTGCATGGTCGTAAACAGCCGAGTTTCCTGACTTAGGTGCAACATACCTTCTAGTGTTTCCACTCTTCCGGTCTCCCAGGCACGCCGCATCATGTCCTGCGTGATGTGCTTAATTTGAGCGGGCGCATTCAGCAGTTTTGCTACTTCGGGGTCGAATGTCTCTGTGGATGGCGTTTTACCGTCGATCACGGCAAAAGAGTTAAACGGTGCAGGTTGTGCCTGGCTGAGGGCGCTGCTGATCCCCAGTTCCAGTAGTGCTGGACTGAGTTCAGTGAAGGGGATAAAGCCGAGCCGGCTCTTTTTGAGAACCCGCAGCGAACCGGAGAAGATGTCCTTCTTCAGCTGGACGGTGAGCTCTCGGTTTTCAATCCGGACATCGATTGATGTGTAGAGCGTAAGCAGGAGTTCAAAATCATCCAGACCAGTGCGCCGGGCAACTTTCAGAACCTGCAGAGCAAACTGTTCCAGCATGTTTCACCCCTGAATTGAAAGGTTGATGTACTCATTATTGCGGATTTTCGTCCACTCAGGCCCGCCGTCGCCGACAAACTTGGTCTGGCCCTTGCCGCAGAATCCAACATCGGAGATTTTCACCGGACCGGCGAATCCTTCAACATAATGAAGGGCATGGAGGGTGCGGGCAGCGAAGTTTGCCGGCTTAACTGTTCGGGTAATTCTGCCATCTTCGATCAGATAACCGATGAGCACCGAAGAGGACATGCCGTCCTTGGAAACTGCACCTCCCGCCGTGCCTTCAAGAATAATACCTTTCGGCACATCGGCAATCAACTGGTCAAGCCGGCGCAACCAGGTTTTTTTCGTTGCCGGCTGAATAAAGGTGTTGGACATCCGGGGTATCCGTGCATCGCCCAGTTCGCTGAATCCGCCACCATTGGGTGCGGTATTGAAATAGGCAGCGGTCTCGCGATTGTGAATCATTCCCTGAATTGCACCCCGTTCCGCCAGCAGCTTCGTCTGAACTTCTACTCCTTCGTCATCAATGAATTCAGTACCAAAACCTTCTTCCGGCTTATCGGGGAGCGGTCCGTCCATAATGTTGACAATTTCAGCGGCAACTACACCCCGGGGTAAACCCTTTTCATCAATGATACCCGAATTTCCTGCCTTGACGATGTCAGCCTCAAAGTTGTGTCCCAGCGCTTCATGGACAAACACGCCGATCGTGGTGTAATGGAGGATGAAATGGGTCAGCGATTGAATCTCCCCGGTACTCAGGGTTACCGCATCCTGGAGAGCGACGGTTTTTTCCATCCAGCTCCGGATGTGACGGATTGCCGCCGGAGTCAGCCGGAAGCCTTTCGGGCTGCGGGCGAGGAGGAATGAGAAGGGCAGGGGATTGCCAAGTCGAGCACGGGTCTGGGTTAGTGTGCCGTCCGGTCCTTTAACCCGGGTGACAAGCTGGAGAAAGGTCCGGGGCATCACCTGCGTCTTGAATACCCCATCAGTGTCGGCGATTGCCTTCTCCTCCCGCTGAGTGAAAAACCAGAATTCAGTTTTGATTTCCATTCCCGGGTTTTTCTGTTCAAGCTGGCGGGCAATGCGGTTGATACCGGCGATCAGGGTGTTGAATATCCGGGCAGCAGGAAAAAGACGTGGCGCAGTGGTGCCATAGCGCACCCGGCCGGGATTGGGAATCGGTGCGAGCCGGACTGGATGAGGTGGTGGGGGAGTGATATTGAGCAGGGCAACGCCGTCGTCAATCGCCGATTTGAGCGATTCGGGGCTGAGCGTGCCGACTTTGATTTCAACCTTTTTCCCCTGATGGAGCAAGCGGAGTTGGATTCGGGCTTTGGCGTTGAACGGTTTCTGCAACAGGCGGTCAGGCAGTTGCTGCAGTTCAATGCGCAGGATTTTCTCATACAGAATGTCAGCATAATCAACGCGCTGCCGGGCATAATGGAGCGCCTGATTGAGAACGGTTTTCACACGGGCCTCATTTTCAATTTCCGGTGACATAAACCAAGTATAAAAAACCCGGGTAAAAGTCAAGCGGGCTCACTAGGAGCCCGCTTGTGTAAGGATTTTACTCCTTTACCAGCGTCGACCCGAAAAAAAACCGCCACTGTTGCGCCCACCTTTGCGGGGCCCGCGTGAGGGGCGGTTGGCACCGAAACTGCCACGACTCTCGGTTCTTTCCCGGGCTTCGTTGACGTTCAGTGCCCGGTCATCCAGGCTGTAGCCGTTCAGACCCTGAATCGCCGCCCGAGCGGCTTCATCGGTAGCCATCTCCACGAAGGCGAACCCACGGGGACGATTGGTGAAACGGTCGGTTACGATGTTTACCGAGACCACCTCGCCATGCTGACCAAAAAGGTCACGCAGCTGGGATTCGGTTGCGCTGAAGGGCAGATTGCCCACGAACAAGCGCCTTGTCATATCTTTACTCCTTTTTGTTTTGCTCAAGAATCGTTCAACAGGTGGGTTCGCACGGACCAGTTTGGGTTTCAGGTGCCAATGCTGGACACCAGCACCAGGAACGGTTCCAAGCTTCTTTTCCCGGGTTACATCTACTTATCGTATCGGTTGACACCCGTAATCAGCCGACGTAAAATTATAATAGTCAATTCGGGCCTGTCAAATAAAACTTTACTTTGATTTCCAGTATTTCCTCAAGTCCGATCATTTATCACTGGTGCAGAGACCGGCGGTTCAAGAATAGGAGTATGTGGTGTGCGCAAACATACACAGATTTATCCTGTTTACCCTGGGATTATTCAGTTATCTTCGGAAATATGAATGGGTTATAATTTATGGTGTGATTTCTGGGGTTTGCCGGGGTATACCGTGGTGTTATTCGGTCGTCTGGGAGAGGGGTGGTGTTCCTGGTGATACCGGTGATGTTCGGCAATCTGATTGATTCGATGGGGTGCGGGAAATCAGCCACGAGGCTTTCCAGTTTGGACTGGTGTTATGTGTCCTTGACTTTGGGGTGCTTTCACTTATTATTAACAGATTGAAGCATAGAATTAATAGAATGATCGATGCTACGGCTACGCCGGATGGTGCCGGTTGGACTGAGGTGCTGCTGGATTTCGGCTGGGTTCGGGTCCAGCATGACGGCAAGCTTGTCAGGCAGGTTGTGCTGGGTGGACCGGTCCAGGGACGGTCTGAACCGTGGATGGCAAAGCTCCTGCATCGGGTGTGGCATTACGGTTTGAGCGGGCTGGATTTGAGGTTTGACTTTACAGGCCTGAGCCAGTTTGCCCGCAGGATACTGGCGGCCTGCGCCCGAATCCGGTTTGGGGAGGTGAAAACCTATGGGGCACTGGCACAGACGGCAGGTTATCCAGGTGCCGCCCGGGCAGTGGGACAGGTGATGGCACACAACCGGTTTGCCATTTTCTTCCCCTGTCACCGCGTGGTTGGGGCGGATGGCCGGCTGGGAGGGTTTACTGGCGGCACCGGATTGAAGCGGCGGCTGCTCGAGCTGGAAGGGTGGCGGATTGAGGGCAGTGGGTCCAATGCCCGGCTGCTGAAATTCCGGGATAATGTTTACCGGGAAAGATAATGGAGCAAAAGACAGCACCGGTGATTGAACGGCTGGAGGTCGGGCCGCTTCAGACCAACTGTTACCTACTGAAATCCGGAAACGAGCTGGCAGTGATTGATCCCGGCGGTGATGGCGCGGAGATCCTGCGTCGGGTGAAGGAGATGGAAGTAACGCTGAAATTTGTGATTAACACCCATGGCCATATTGATCATATTGCTGCGAATGGGGAAGTAACCGCGGGCTATCCGGCGGAGATCCTGGTTCACGAGCTGGATGCGCCAATGCTTACGGCACCGGATATGAACCTTTCAACGCTGATGGGGATGGTTGTTAGTTCACCGGCACCGTCAAGGTTGCTCCGGGAAGGCGACGAGATTAAGATCGGAAGTGAGCGGCTTCAGGTATTGCATACACCCGGTCATACACCCGGGAGCATCTGTCTCATTGGTGCTAACTATGCATTTACCGGGGATACTCTCTTTTTAGACTCGGTGGGCAGAGTGGATTTTCCCGGGGGTTCAGAACGGGCGATGCGGGATTCGCTTGCCCGGCTCCAGCGGATTCTGCGTCGGGAGATGATGCTCTATCCGGGGCACGGTCCTTGTGGCACTTTTGGCCGGGCGCTGCTCATAAATCCGTTTCTGGGCGGAGTCTGGACTGTTTGACAATCTGAGAAAAATGTCTATTTTTTATTCTGATGAATAATCACAGGAGGACGAATGGCTAAGGTCAGAGTTGGTATTATCGGCATTGGTAACTGTGCCAGCAGTCTGGTGCAGGGTGTCCATTATTATCGGAATGCACGGGAAGATGAGATGATTCCGGGGATCATGCATGTGAATCTGGGCGGATATCATATCCGGGACATCGAATTTGCGGTCGCAATTGATATTGACAAGCGGAAGGTGGGAAAGGACCTAGCCCAGGCGATTTTCACCTATCCCAATAATACCTACAAATTTACCGAGGTCCCCAAAACTGGGGTGAAGGTGATAAGAGGCATGACTCACGATGGCCTGGGTTATTATCTGTCCCAGATTATTGAAAAGGCACCAGGTCCGACCGCCGACATCGTCAAGGAACTCAAGGAGAACAGGGTGGATGTGGTGGTAAACTATCTGCCGGTTGGTAGTGAGGAAGCAACTAAGTGGTATGTGGAGCAGGTGCTGAAGGCGGGCTGTGCCTTTGTCAACTGCATTCCGGTTTTTATCGCCTCGCAGAAGTACTGGCACCGCCGTTTCAAGGCGGCCGGGCTGCCGGTGATCGGTGATGATATCAAGTCGCAGGTAGGGGCAACAATCGTCCACCGGACGCTGGTTTCGCTCTTCAATGACCGGGGTGTGAAGCTACTAAAGACGATGCAGCTGAATGTCGGCGGCAATACCGACTTTCTAAACATGCTGGAGCGGGAACGGCTGCATTCCAAGAAAATATCCAAGACCGGTGCGGTAACTTCGCTTCTGAAGTATGACATTGGTGCCGAAAATATCCATGTGGGACCGTCAGATTATGTCCCTTGGCTTGAGGACCGGAAGTGGTGTTATCTGCGGATGGAGGGGCAGACCTTTGGCAATGTACCGCTAAATATCGAATTGAAACTTGAGGTCTGGGATTCACCCAATTCTGCGGGTGTGGTAATTGATGCTATCCGGTGCGCCAAGCTGGCAATGGATAACGGTCTGTCCGGAAGTATTATTGAACCTTCAAGTTATTTTATGAAGACGCCACCGGTTCAGTTTCCGGATGATGTCTGCCGGGAGAAAACCGAGGCTTTTATCCGGCGCTACGGAAAGAAGGCTGGTAAATCTGGTTGATCCCGGACGGAAAAGAGGCTACTTCTGAGCAGCAGGCAGGCATGAGGTGCGGGGGTTACTGATTACCTTCGAGGGTGTTGAAGGTTCGGGTAAGACAACGCAGGCGCTGAGACTGGTGGAATATTTGAAGGAGCGTGAATTTCCGGTGTTTTTTTCTCGGGAGCCCGGAGGGACGCAAATCGGCGAGCGGATTCGGGAGATCCTACTTTGCCCGGAGTCCAAGGAAATGCACCATCTGACTGAACTTTTTCTCTATCTCGCGAGCCGGAATCAGCATACCCGGGAGAAGATTCTGCCGGCACTGCAAAGCGGCAGTATTGTGGTGCTGGACCGTTATGCTGATTCCTCAGTCGCCTATCAGGGTTATGGACGGGAGTTGGGTGAGAAGCTGGTTTCACGATTAAACAAGCTGGCAACCGCCGGACTCAAGCCTGATTTGACGATTGTGCTCGATCTGCCGGTGGCGGTCGGACAGCAGCGCAAGGCGGGCAACAGTCCAGACCGGCTGGAGCAGGAGCTGATGGAGTTTCATGAGCGGGTGCGTACCGGCTATCTGAAACTGGCGCGCCGAGCTGCGGGTCGGTGCAAGCTGGTAAATGGCAACCAGCCGGAGGAGCAGGTGGCGTTGAGAATCCGCGAGCTGGTCGAGGATTTTTTAATCAGAAAGGGAGTTGTAAAAAAATGAGAAAACGGGCAGCACTTGTCGTGATTGTCATTGCCGCCGCTGTGGTCGGAGGTCTGGTGGGCAGGCTCTGGGCGCAGCGGGGGGCATCGCTGGCGGAAAGTCTGCAGGTGTTTTCGCGGGTAGTGGGGCTCATTCTGAATACCTATGTTGAGCCGGTTGACAGTGATAAACTGGTGCGGGAAGCGATCCGAGGGATGCTAAATGCCCTGGATCCGTATTCTGAATATCTGGACGAATCCGACTTCAAGGAGCTAAAGATCAAGACTGAGGCACAGTTCGGGGGAATCGGTATTCACATTGGCATGGTAGAGCAACAGCTGACGGTAATTGCACCGATTGAAGGAACGCCGGCCGCCCGCGCCGGGGTCCGCGCCGGTGACCGGATTGTGGAGATAGAGGGGAAATCGACGAAAGGATTCACTACCGAGGATGCGGTTAAGTTGCTGCGGGGTCAGCCAGGAACGAAAGTCAAGTTCAAGGTCAGCCGACCCGGGGTGGAGACGCCGATTGAGTTTGAGCTGACCCGGGCGATTATCAACATCAAGGCGGTGCCCTATTCAGGGATGATTGCGGACGGTATCGGTTACATCCGGCTGGCGGATATGTCGCGCGTTGCCTCAGGCGAGGTGCGCCGGGCACTGGATTCACTCTTCGGTCTGGGGGCGAAAAAACTGATATTTGATCTGCGCTATAACGGCGGCGGACTGCTACAGGAGGGCAAGGAGGTGACGGATCTCTTTCTGGGTCCGGGGAAGTTAATCGTCCGGACCAAGGGCCGGGTGCCCCAGGCAAATCAGGATTTTGTTGCCGAAACCGAAGACCGGTATGGAGAATATCCAATGGCAGTGTTGGTGAACCGGGGCAGTGCGTCGGCCGCCGAGATCGTCGCAGGCGCTCTTCAGGACTGGGAGCGGGCGGTGATTATCGGCGATACCACTTTCGGCAAGGGATCGGTGCAGACAATTCATCCCCTCGGACCAGAGACCGGGATGAAGATTACTACCGCTTACTGGTATACACCAAGTGGCAGGTGCATCAACCGTCAGCAGGAGACCAGTGCGGTGGTGATGAAGACTGAGACTCAGAGTGCGTCCGAAAGTTACCGGACGCTGGGTAGACTGAAGCGGCCGCTATATGGTGGGGGAGGGATCGCCCCGGATATTTATGTTCCGCCCGAAAAGATTGCCGGGCTGGCAGCCCGGGTGCCTACCGGCTCGTACTTTGACTTCGCGACGGAGTATGCGAATTCCCATCCGGATCTGACCATGGATTTCGTTGCCGATGAGCGCATTCTTGAGGAGTTCAAACAGTATCTGCGCAAAAAGAAGAATTTTGAATTTTCCGAGGCAGCCTTTGATTCCTCAAGGCAGGTGATCGCCCAGATGATTGAGATTGAGATGGGTGGAAAGATTGACGGTATGCATGGTGAGTATCAGATGCGGTTGCGCCGAGATCCGGAAGTGAAAAAGGCAATAGAAGTGCTGAAACCGGCTGCTACTACTGAAGAGATTCTGCGCCGGCTGCGATGATAATACGGTTCAATTAGGAGGGTCAGCAGAAGATGCCGGAACTGCCTGAAGTGGAAACGGTCCGGCGCCAGCTTGCGCCTGAGGTTCAAGGTAGAGAAATTGTCGGTGTGGTGATACGCCGCCCGGATATCGTCGGTTATCCAAAAGTTCCCGAGTTTCGAGTTGGTGTCAAAGGCAGGCGAATTACCTGTGTCAGCCGGCGGGGCAAATATCTTGTTTTTTATCTGTCGGATGAAAGGCTCCTGGTGGTTCATCTGCGACTGAGCGGTCACCTGCGGATGCTCGGTAACGGTGCCCCGCAACGGTTTGAGCGGATAAGGTTCAGGTTCAGTGATGGCCGGTCACTGGTTTTTATTGAGCCCAGAGTCCTGGGCCGGGTCTACCTGGTTGCGCCTGAAGAGCTGAACAGTGTACTCAAAGGGTTGAGCCAGCTTGGCAAGGAACCGATCTCCCGGGAATTTAGTGCCGATTATCTGCAGCATCATCTTGCTGGGCGGAGGATAAAGATTAAGAGTGTTATCATGGATCAGCGGGTGTGTGCAGGCGTCGGGAACATTTATTCGGATGAGGCGCTGTTTCGGGCAGGAATTTTGCCGATGCGCCCGGCAAACAGTCTCAGCCGGCAGGAAGTGATAAGACTGACGCAGGCGCTGCGGGAGGTGATTCGGACAGGTATCCGGCATCTAGGGACAACAATGCCGGATGAGCGTTATTTGCTTCCAGATGGCAGCCGAGGTAGGTTTGGAGAGTTACTGCAGGTATTCGGTCGCGAAGGAGAAATCTGTTCAGTCTGCGGGACCGAGATCCGGCGGATCAAGATTGGCAACCGGAGCAGCTACTACTGTCCGGAGTGTCAGAAATAGCGAGGGATAATGGATAACCGGACTGTAGCGATTATCTGTCACGGCGGCGCAGGAACGATTGCAGAAAAGGATGATTATGCCCGCGGTCTGACCGAAGCAATTGAAGAGGGATACCGGCTGCTGCGGCAGGGGGCACCGGCACTGGAAGCGGTGCTGAAAGCGGTGACAATGCTTGAGGACAATCCGGTTTTCAATGCCGGAACCGGTTCCAGCCTGACAATTGATGAAGTTGTTGAGATGGATGCGGGGATAATGACTCAGCACGGCAGATTCGGTGGAGTGATCTGCATCCGGAATGTTAAAAATCCGGTCCTGGTCGCTGAGAAGGTAATGATTGAAACCAACCATCTAATTCTCGCCGGTGATGGTGCAATCCAATTTGCCCGGAGTATGGGGTTTGAAGATTACAACCCGGTGACGGAAAGAGCAAAGCGGCGGCTGGCGGAGCTGCGCCAAACTGGTTCCAAGTTTTTCCCCCGGCTTAATCAGCGACTCGGAATTACTGAGCAAAAGTCAGGGACAGTCGGAGCGGTGGCGATCGACCGGAATGGTAACATTGTTGCCGCCACTTCTAGCGGGGGAATTGCAGGGAGGATGACCGGCAGAGTGGGGGATTCCAGTATTCCCGGGGCAGGTGTATTTGCCTCACCGGCGGGCGGTGTTTCCTGCACCGGGCACGGAGAAGAGATACTGAGAATGCTCTTAGCACGGGACATCGGGGAACGGATGAAGACACTGCCGGCACAGACCGCGGTGACGCTGGCACTTTCTGAAGCCAAGAGAAAGAAGGTGCTTTGTGGTGCGATTGCGATTGATGCCCGCGGCGGAATTGGCTACGGGTATACCTCACCGGATATGGCTTACGGTTACAAGGCAGCCGACCGGCTGTTTCTGTTCACCGACAGCAGAAAATAGCAGGATATGCCGGCTTTTTGTGTCTAAACTGTGATGTCAATAGTACCCGGCCGAGTACTCCCCAGTAGTTTTACCTTCATTGCTGCGTTGTTAATTATTTTAATTTTTATTGCTGTCCCGCAAGTTCCGGCTCAGTATGACTATTTCGGCAAGAACAAAGTCCAGACCCGTGATTACCGGTTCAGTTCCTTTGAAACCGAGCATTTCAAGATACTGTTTTATCCCGGTGGAGAGGCGGTGGCGGAATTTGCTGCTGATGCTGCCGAGCGTTATTACCGGCTGATCAGCAGGGCGCTGAACCGTCAGCTGGATTCAAAGGTTCCACTGATTATTTACCTTTCGCCCAGCCATTTTTCAGAAACCAATGTGATTACGGATCTCCTGGAGGAGGGTGTGGGCGGGTTTTCCGAGCTGATTAAGAACCGAATCGTTGTGCCGTTTAACGGTTCTTATCAGGAGCTTTATCATGTAATCGGTCATGAACTCGTGCATATTTTTGAGTTTCAGATGTTTTACCGGTCACGCTTGGCAGCGCTGCTGGGGGCAGTGGGGGAATTTCAGGTGCCGCTCTGGGT
>CBFGJT010000002.1:0-64358 GCA_965649165.1 Caldifarciminota bacterium
CGCCTCAGTACAGCAAATCCGGGAGCACCAAGGGTGTTCACTGTTCCGAGAACCAACGCACTGAATCATCACTACTGTCTGGAAATTGAAATCTGTTCCCTGCTCAAGTAGCGCCTCCAGCTCCAGCTGAGTCTTTACCCGTTTATCCTCACCGTAGAAGTACTCTTTGGGCACATACTCATTTGCACCTACCGCCACAACGAAGACCCCATGCTCCAGAATTTCTTCACCAGCATCAGAACTTGCCACCGGACGCACCGCTGTCCGGTAGTTTCCGATGTAACCGTTAACTCCGGTAATCTCAACTCCGGTCAGCACCCGGATTCGGGGGTGAGAGCGGACCCGATGCTCCAGCCGACTCGCAAGCTCGACAGTCTGATTACCGGACTCATCATAACGTAACCGGCGCAGATTACCGCCCAGCTCCTTTTCCCGTTCCACCAGGTAAACATCAAACCCCTGCTCGGCAATTGAAATTGCCGCGGTCATACCGGCAACACCGCCGCCAATAACCAGCGCCCGCTGAATGACCTTCTGGGAAGAGGAGCCCAGCGGCTTGAGTCGGCGGGCATTGGCCACCGCCATCCGCACCAGCTCCTTTGCCTTTGCAGTTGCCTCAGCCGGCAGATGCATATGCACCCAGGAACACTGATCCCGGATGTTTGCCATGGTAAAAAGATACCGATTGAGTCCGGCCTCTGCCAGTGTCTCCTGAAACAGTGGCTCATGAGTTCTGGGGGTACAGGATGCCACCACCACCCGGTTCAACCGCTGTTCCTGAATCGCCCGCTTAATCTTCTCTTGGGTGTCCTGAGAACAGGTAAACAGATTTTCCTCCGCATGCACCACACCAGGTAGTGTCCGGGCATACTCGACCACCTCCGGCACCCGCACCACCCCGCCGATATTGATCCCGCAATTGCAGACAAAAACGCCAATTCTCGGCTCCTCCAGCGTAACATCACGCTCTGCTGGGTAACTCTTCTTGCTCACCAGCGTATTTCGGGCGGAACTAAGCAATCCGGCAACTGCACCGGCACAGCCGGTCGCCTCGGTGACCGTCTCAGGAATGTCCTTGGGCTCAGTAATTACACCGCAGGCAAAAACACCGCTCCGGCTCGTTGCCACCGGATTATAGCTATCAGTCCGGACAAAACCCTGTTCATCGGTTTTGACCCCGAGTCGTTCACAGAGGCTTTTCATCTCCGGGCTGGGCAGGAGCGCGCTGGAGAGCACCACCAGGTTATAAACCTCATCATGCAGCTGCCCCTGTGGATCCTCATAGGAGATAATCAGATCACCAGAATCGGGCACAGCACGAATTGCACTCACCCTTGACCGGCGGAAGACCACCCCATACTCCTTCTCCGCCCGTTCGTAATAGCGCTCAAACCCCTTGCCGAAGCAGCGCATATCCATGTAATAGATATGGCACTCCAGATCGCCGAGACAGTGCTCCTTGGCAATCACCGCCTCCTTGGTTGCGAACATACAGCAGACCGAAGAACAGTAATAATGCTCCTGATTTCTTGAGCCGACACACTGAACCCAGGCGATCTTTTTCGGCTGAGTCCGGTCCCCAGGCCGAAGCACATGCCCCTCATAAGGACCGGTAGCAGAAAGAATGCGCTCAAACTCCAGACTGGTGATAATGTTCGGGTGCCGGCCATATCCCAGACTGACATCAGCAATTGGCTTGTGCTCGGTGAACCCGCCGGCAAGAATCACCGCCCCCACCCGCAGCTCCCGTTCCTCCGTCTGCTGGAGGTGATCAATTGCCTCCGCCTCACAGGCAGCAACACACTGCAGACACTCACAGCAAACCCCACAGTCCAGACACCGCTGTGCCTCGGTAACCGCCTGCTCCTCATTGAAGCCGAGATTAATCTCCAACTCGCCCCTGCGTTCGGCAGGCGGCAGAACTAATTCCTCGGTCCGGGCCTGTTTTCTGATTCCGGTTCGGTAGCCGGCAGATTCCTCAAGCCTTGCCTTCTCCGGCTTTGGCTCCGGTCTGCCCGCACGCAGATCCTCATTACGGATAAAACGGTCGATGGAAATTGCTGCTTCGTGCCCGGCCTGCACCGCTTCAATCACTGATGCCGGTCCGCTCACCAGATCACCTCCGGCAAAAACACCTTCCAGCCCGCTGACCTCCAGCGTTACCGGATCAACCCTGAATGTTCCTCCCGGTCCCCGTTCAATACCTTCAAACCCCTCAGCTGCCACCTGCTGCCCGATTGCCAGAAGCACCGTATCTGCGGACACAAATCCGGTATGCTCCGGGTTGAACGCCGGATTGAACCGGCGCTGTTCATCAAACACCCGGACGCATTCTACCGTTTCCAGACCCTTGACTCTGCCGTTTTCTCCCCGGATCGCTGCTGGACCCCAGCCCGGCATTATTTTGATGCCCTCAGCCAGCGCCTCCTCAAGCTCCCATTTATGTGCCGGCATCTCCTCCCGCTGCTCAAGACATACCATTGTTACCTCTTCAGCACCGGCGCGCCGCGCACACATCGCCACATCTACTGCGACATTACCACCACCGATAACCACCACCCGTCTGCCCACCGCCGGCGCCTCACCCCGGTTCACCTGACGCAGAAACTCAATCCCGTGCAGCACACCATCAAGCTCCATGCCCGGAATGTTCAAAGTCCGACTGCGCTGGGCACCAAGAGCAATGAAAACCGCCCGGTAGCCCTGATTGCGCAACTCCTGCACTTCAGCGGTTGTTCTGACCGGGGTGTTCAGCTTCAGCTCAATCCCGGTATCAAGTATATCCTTAATCTCCTGGTCGAGCACATTCCGCGGCAGACGGTAAGCGGGAATTCCCCAGCGCATCATGCCACCGGGCTGGTCCGATGCCTCAAAAACGGTGACCTGATAACCTTTAAGCCGCAGATCCAGCGCGCAGGTCAGTCCTGCCGGTCCAGCACCGATGACCGCAATCCGCTCTTCGCGCTCGGCTGCCGGTACCGGATAGGACACACCACCCTGGCTTGCCGCATAGTCGGCAAGAAAGCGCTTGATCGTCCGAATCGCCACCGGCGGTTCCCCATCAACCTGCTGCCGGTTACACTCCTGCTCACACGGGTGATGGCACACCCGGCCGCAGATGCCGACAAACGGCAGTCTCTCCCGGACCTTGAGATAACCCTCCCTGAACTTGCGGGCGCGGGTCAGGGCAATGTAAGCTTGGGCATTAACCTTGGCCGGACAGGCAATTCGGCATGGTGCCCGGCGCTCACCCTTGTCAATTGCCACCGCATTGGGAATCGCCTGGGCAAAACGCTTATAAATTGCACCCCGCTGAGAAAGCCGCTGATTGTATTCATCCGGCACTCGGACCGGACAGACCTTGGTGCAGTCCAGACAGCCGGTGCACTTCTCCAAAAGAACATACCGCGGCCGCTGCCGGATCCGGGCGGTGAAATTACCCGGTTCACCCCTGAGCTCCAGAAGCTCGGCGCAGTTAAGAAGTTCAATATTCGGATGCCGGCCTGTGCCCACCAGTTTCGGTGCCAAGATACACATTGAGCAGTCATTGGTCGGGAAAGTTTTGTCCAGCATCGCCATCACCCCGCCGATCGCTGGTGATGAGTCGGCAAGATAGACCTTGAGACCGGACTCAGCCAGTTCAAGTGCCGACTGAATCCCGGCAATCCCGGCACCCAGCACCAGCACCGCACCAGTCATCTGATGGTTATCACCATTGCTGCTCATAAATCCACCATTTCGGTTAGCGCCTGCTTGGTGAAATTCTTTAGGTTGATTGCGCCTGCCGGACAAGCAACCGAACAGGCACCGCACCCTTCACACATCACCGCCTGCACCACCGCCTTGCCCCGGTGGGGATCAACCCGGACCGCCTCATAGGCACAGGTACGCTCACAGTTCCCGCACCCGACGCAGATCTCCTCATCCACCACTGCGGTCACCGGTTCATGATACAGCTCCCTCTGACCGAACATCGCCAGCACCTTGGCAGCAGCACCTGATGCTTGAGCCACCGTTTCGGGAATGTCCTTCGGTCCCTGACCGCACCCGCAGAGGAAGAAACCGGCGGTCAGGGTCTCCACCGGTCGGAGTTTCGGATGGGCTTCAGACAGAAACCCCGAGCTGTCAACTGGAATTTTCAGTCTGCGTGCCAGCGCTACGCCCTCCGGATTGGGCACCACCGCACTTGCCAGCACAACCATATCCGCCTCAATTTCCAGCTTTTTACCTGCCAGAGTATCGGCGGCCCAGACCACCACCCGGTCGCCGCGCCGAAAGATCTTGGACACCTTGCCCCGGAGATACTGAACCCCTTCGTCCGTTGCCCGGCGGTAAAACTCCTCAAACCCCTTACCCGGAGTCCGGACATCAATGTAGCAGACAATCGCCTCACCATCATGGACCCGGTGCCGGTAAAGCAGGGCATGCTTGGCGGTATACATGCAGCAAATCTTCGAGCAATAAGGCACACCCTGGTTTGAATCTCGCGAACCGGCACACTGGACAAAAACCACCCGCTTCGGCACTCTGCCATCCGAAGGCCGGCGCACCTCACCAGCAAAAGGACCGGAGGCAGAAAGGATGCGCTCAAAGGCGAGACTGTCAATTACATCCGGCACCACCCCCAGCCCGTAGGCGCCGAGCCGACGGCTGTCAAAAAGCTCATAGCCAGTAGCAAGCACAATCGCTCCCACCTCCTCCTCGACAATCTGCTCCCGGTCATCATACCGGATTGCCTGCGCCGGACACACCTTGGCACACACCCCACACTTCTTACCCTGCAACTGCCGGCAGTGCTCCGCATCAATCACCACCTTGTTCGGCACCGCCTGCGGAAAGAGCCGGTAGATCGCCCGGCGCCGGGTCAGATTCCGGTCAAATACCGACTCCACCCGCACCGGACACTTCTCCAGACAAATACCGCAGCCGGTGCAGGCGTCAAGGTCAACATAGCGCGGCTTCTGCCGAATCTTCACCCGGAAGTTGCCCACAAACCCAAAGACTTCGGCAACCTCGGAATAGGTCAAAAGCCTGATTTTCGGATGACGACCCGCCTCCACCGTCTTCGGGGTCAGGATACACTGTGAGCAGTCGAGCGTCGGGAAGGTCTCAGAAAGCTGAGCCATGTGTCCGCCGATTGAAGGCTCCTTCTCCACCAGCACCACCTCATAACCGGCGTTGGCGATGTCCAGCGCCGCCTGGATGCCGGCAATTCCCGCTCCGACCACCAGCGCCCGCTTGACAATCGGCACACTAAGTCGCTCCAGCGGCTGGTCATGAACCACCTTTGCCACCATCGTCCGGACAATTCCCTCTGCCTTGTTAGTGGCGGCATCACGGTCTGAAGTCACCCACGAGCACTGCTCCCGGATATTGGCAATCTCACAGAGATAGGAGTTGAGACCGGCCTCTGCCGCCGCCTTGCGAAAGGTCGCCTCATGAAGATTTGGGGAACAGCAGGCGACCACAATCCCCTCCAGCCGTTCCCGCTCGATTGTCTCCCGGATCAGCCGTTGTCCCGGATCCGAACAGCAGTAGACATAGTCCAGCGCCGTCACCACCCCGGGAATATTTTTTGTCCGCTCGACCAGCTCGGGCACCCGGACGACACCCGCAATGTTGATTCCGCAATGACAGACAAAAACTCCAATCCGGCGCTTCACAAAAACCCCTTCTCCTTCAGAAACGGCACCGGGTCCAGCTTATTATCCTCCAAGCCCAGCTCCGGCGGCTCCAGCCCTAGTGCCAGACCGAGCAGCTGAGTGAAATAAAAAACAGGTGTCAATACCGTCCCGCGGCGCAGCTGAGCGGTTTCCAGATTATACTGGCAGAGCGGACAGGTGGTCACAAGCGCCTCTGCCCCCCAGGTCCGGGCATTCTCCACCACCCGCAGTGAGCAGGCATCGGCAACCGCACGCCGGTTCACCACCAGATAACCGCCACAGCACTCCGCCTTGAAGTCAAACCGGACCGGCTCCGCACCCAGCGCCGCCATCAGCTCATCTATGACCACCGGATTCTCCGGATCGTCAAACTTCAGCACCTCCTTGGGCCGTACCATCAGACAGCCGTAATAGGATGCTACCTTCAGACCGTTCAGAGAACGCACCACCCGCTGCCGGAGCGCATCCCAGCCCAACTCCTTGAGCACCTCCAGGTAATGCACAACCTCGACATCCTGCGCAAATGGTTCCTCAACAAACTCCAGAATCCGCTGCCGGTCCTGCTCAAAACCGGTGGCATGCAGACGCTCGTTTGCCCGTTTCAGCACATTATAACAGGCGGCGCAGAGAGTCACCAAGCGTCTGCCCTGCTGACTCGCCTTTGCGAGCACCCGGACCGGTCCAACCTGAGCGGCAAGATCATCAGTATTAGTATTGTAAATTGCCCCACAGCAGTTCCAGGAAGGCAGCTCCTCAAGCTCAAAACCCGCCCGCGCCGCTGCGAGCCGGCCGCACCGGTCCAGATTCCTTGCCTTGGAATAAAGGGTACAGCCCGGATAGTAGGGATATTTCATACCGAAAACTTCCGGAAACTGGCGATAAACGCCTGCTGCGGCACATCCTGCAGGTCCTGATCACTCACCACATCGGGATCAACCTGGCTCTGTTTTGCCCGCAGAATCAGCGCCCGGCACGCCTCCGCAATTCGGGCATAGTCCACATTGCGCGGACAGCGGGTCCCGCACACGAGACAGCTGGCACACACCCAGATCCCCTCACTTGCCAAAAGCTCCTGCGCTCGGCCCAGCTGCAGGAGCCGGATCGCCCGGCTCGGGGGCGGATCCATCAGCTCGCCGACCGGACAACCCGCAGTACAGCATCCGCACTGGTAACACTCACTTACACGTTGACCGCTCAACTCTTCAATTTGGGAAACAAGCTGGAAATTGTCCTGTGAACTCATGCTAAGAAAATATGATAAATCTGCAAGACTAAAAGTCAAGAAAATTTAAAAAAATAATAAACCCAAAGCGTGACTACCGGACCATAACCGAAAAGAAACACCCCACTGTCCGGTTAAACTGATCCTCTTCTTTCATCCCTCCCCCTTTTGCCCGCATAACGGTTTCTTATTGATGCACTATTTAACTTCTGGTTTTAAGTAATTAATTGAATGTTAGTTATAATGATTTTTCCTGTAGATATTATTTCAGAAGGGGTAGCCGGGGGCTAGCCCCGGTCCGGCTGCCAAGCCTGTCCCGACGCTCGCCCAGAAGCTTGGCACCAGCCTCAACTCCTGCGCAACTCCACATTTCGGGGCAAACCCTGTCTCACCGCTGGCTTACGGTACTGCTGCCTGCCCGGCTTTCCATCGTGTACTGTCGCCGCTCGCAGTTGTCTTCCTGTTGGCTCTTCTTCTGGTGATATCAGTATCAATCTTCAGCAGAAAGGCGAAATTTCTCCTCTAATTCACCTGAACAATGAGACAGCGCAAATATTCGGATTCGGGCATCTGCGGCAGAACCGGATGGTCCGGGCCCTGAGTGGAACGGTCAAGGATAACAAACTGCCGGTTAAGTTCGGCGGCGGCATTGCTGATCACATCCAGCAGGTCCTGCCAGAACAAATAATGGGAACAGGATGAAGAAACCAGGATTCCGCCGGGTTTCAGCAGTGCCAGTGCCAGCCGGTTGATCTTCTCATATCCCCTGATCCCGGACGCCTTCTGCTTCTGGTTCTTGATAAATGCGGGTGGATCAAGATTGATCAGGTCAAACCGCTCGCCGCACGCCTGAAGTTCCTGCAGATATTCAAAGGCGTCGGCGGTGACAAACCGGCAGCGCGCCTCAACCCCATTCAGGCGGGCGTTGCGCTCCGCCCAGCGGCAGGCGTCAGGCGAAATATCAACCGCAATCACCTCAGTTGCTCCGCCCAGTGCCGCATTAATTGCAAAGGAACCGGTGTAGCAGAACACATCCAGCACTCGGCGGTTTCGTGCCAGCCGCCGGACCTTCCTGCGGGTAAGCCGGTGGTCAAAGAAATAACCGGTCTTCTGCCCGCCGGCGATGTCCACATGAAACCGGACGCCGTTCTCCGAAATGATCAGATCGGGATCCGGCTGACCGTATAGCAGCCGTTCCCGGCGCTCCAGTCCTTCGGGCTCCCGGAGCTTGATGTCATCCTTCTCATAGATCGCCTTTACCGGAAACAGCCGGCACAGCGCACTGACTAACATCTCCATGCGGCGGTCAAACCCTGCAGCGTAAACCTGAACCGCAAAGTGATCACTATACTTGTCAATCACCAGGCCGGGCAGAAAATCACTCTCTCCGAATACCAGTCGGAAATCCTGCTCCTCCGGCAGTTTCTGCTGGCGCCGCCGATGTGCCGCCATCAGCCGCTGTACCAGCAGCTCCTCATCCAGATCCTCATCCCGGAATGAGTAGAGCCGGACCCGGATCAGCGAATCGGGGTTGAACATCCCGGAACCGACCAGTCGGCCGTGCTCATATACCCGGACCAAATCACCTTTTCCTGGCTCCCCTTCAATTCTTTTAATTTCCTCCGCGAACACCCAGAGATAGTCGCGTGCCGATTTCCGACGGGTAATTGTAATTTTTGCTGGGGACACAGGATATTTATACGGGTTGGAGATCAATGAGCCAGAGCCGGCACAGATCATCAACTGAATACAGTATCGAATAAGAAATCTCCGGGTTAATCTCGATGCCGCTCCGACGGCAGAAAAGTAATAAATCCGGGCGAGTGTCCGGCACAAAACCCTTCTCTTGGGGAATCAGGTGAACCGGTTCGGAAATCAGAACCGGTTCCGGGTTACCTTCCCCAAACGGTGCCAGGCGGCAAATCTCAGTATTAAACCGGGAAAAGGGGAGCGCTGCATCTGCTGTCAGTTGATTCTCCGGCACGATTCTGCCGGCAAAGTTTTCGTGGGCAAATCGCTCTGCCGAAACGATAAATTCATCCACCCGATCCGGACTGATAGTAAATCCAGCTGCCTTCTTGTGTCCACCGAAATCAATAAAGAAGTTGCGGTGGGCACGCAAAAGCTCCATCAGGTCTACACCTTCAATGCCTCGGCACTCCCCGACCCAGACATCATTCCGCCGGCCGATGACAATCGCCGGCACCTGATACCGGTCCTTCAATCGCGCTGCACTGAAACCCAGCGCCCGGAGCGAGAGCTCCGGATGCATAACGAACAGAATACCGTCACCGAGCCGGACATGCGCCTGTGCCAGCTCAAATGTCCTTTCTGCTTCCTCCCGCCACTCCTGACTGCGGACGGTCAATTCCCTCACCCACGCCTGCACTTCCGCCAGATTCTGAGAAAGAAACTTCTTTACCCCCTCGCTGCCATTCGCCGCAGCAAACAGCGGCAGCAGCTCAGAAATAAATGTTGATACCGTCAACTGTTCACGCCCGTTTCTCAAATTGTCCAGCACTGCGCGCAGCGCCGGCAGCTTCGACTTCATCAGGCGGTCAAACCCCAGTTTCACTAAAATGCGATTTTCACCGGTCAGGGGCGCCCGGTCCGCCACTGTCCCCAGTGTCGCCAGCTCCAGGAGTTCTGGCAGCGCAGTAACAAATTGAGTAATGCTCAGCCCGAGCCGGTATAACATCAGTCCCATCATCAGCTTCAGTGCCACGCCGGCGCCGGTCAGCTGTCGGTAGGGATATTCGCTGTCGCTGCGTTTTGGATCAACCACCGCCAGTGCTGGCGGCAGAGGCATGACCACCTCATGATGATCCGTGACGATTACCTCCACCCCCTGCTCCCTCAGAGCAGCGATATCGCCGTGATTGGAAACTCCACAGTCAACCGTAATGATCAACCCCGGTTTCTTTTCTGCCGGCAGATTTGCCACCAGCTGGGCATCAAGTCCATGCTTATCCCTGCCCTTTACGGGAATATGATAATCAACAGTTGCCTGAAGACTGCTCAGCACCTTCACCATAATCAAAACCGCGGTGATCCCGTCCAAATCATCATGCCCCCAGACCAGAATCCGCTCCCGGTTTGCGATCGCCTGCTTAATCCGGTTCACTGCGGTCTCGAAATCCGGCAGCAGCTCACTGGGATGAAGATCAGAAAGTCGCGGGTTTAGCCAGCTAAGAGCATCATCTTTTTTCGTAACCCCCCGCACGACCAGCATCCGAGCAAACTCCCAAGAAATACCACAACCCTCTGCCACACTCTGAATCTGCCTTTCGTCCGCCGGTTTTAACTGCCAGATTTTCATTGATCAATCAGCACAATTCTGCCCTCAATTCTGGCGTCCACCAGAGAGTGGCGCCGGATGTAATCCGCCAGCACATCACGCAGCGGCAGAAAGCTGTCTTCCAGATCTGCACCCTGAGTAAAGATGTGGTAATCACCGGTCCCGGAGGCCAGATAGGAATTGGTTGCCAGAGTATAAATTCGGTTCGAGTCAAGCGGGGCCCCATTGACTTCCACCCACAACACCCTTTCCCCGATCGGCCGGTTCAGCGTGTATCTCATTTTCAACCCTGAAACCTGAAAGATTGCATGATGTCCATTTACCGACACCTCCAGAATCTCCTTAACCTGTCTGCCGGTATACCTGCCGGTAACCACGGTATTGCCGAAGACATCCACCTGATAAATGTGGCGATAGGTCACCGGACCGGCAGGGATATTTGCCCGGATACCGGCGGAATTGTGGACCGCAATTTCCGTCCCGAAGCGCTCCCGCATGGCATCGGTAATCAGATTCCCGATCGGTGTTTCGGTAAATCCGCCCCGGCTGAGCTCGCGCCGGGCATAACCCAGAACCTCATCGAACCCCTTCTCCGCTGTCAGCCGGATTGAATCCAGGCGACAGGCATAAATAGAATCCATGGGCACCTCATCGGCAAGCAGATCAATCAACCTACCCTCATAACCGACGATGCGCCGGCTTCTGGTGTCGAAAAGGACATCCAGCACCCCGATTGAACTCAGTTTTGAATACGCCTGCTGAATGATGACATGGTTCTTCGGACTTTCGTAAGGCGGCTCAACGCCGGTATGGCTGTGCGCTCCGATAATCACATCCACACCGGCTACAGAATCGGCAAACCGCTGATCGTGAGTGTACCCGATATGATTCAGCGCAATGATGATCTCAGCACCGGCTTTCCGCAATTTCACTACCTCTTCCCGGGCAATATCATAATAAGGCAGAATATTAAGACCGCCCGTCAGTGACTCATTCACCATACCGTAAAGATACTTGGTCAAAAAACCCAAGATACCGATCTTGATACCGCCCCGTTCCAAGATATGACTCCGTTTCAGATAACCTGGCGGGGTATCGCCTGCCGGTATTCGGACATTGGTCGCAATCCAGGGAATCCGGGAGGAATCGACCAGCTCCTTCAGCACCTGCCAGCCGAAATCAAAATCGTGATTGCCAGGCGCAACCGCATCGTACCCTGCCTGCCGGAAAAAGTCGATGACCGCCTGACCGTGGGTGAAATCACCTACCGGCGTTCCCTTGAAGATGTCACCACCATCCAGCAGTAGAAATCCATATCCGTGCCGAGCTGCTGAATCTCGCAACTCCCGAATTACCGTCAGCGCTCCTGCGGCGTTAGCCAGTGGGGGCGGAAAGTTGTTGTCCAACCAGTAAGCCTCAGCCGGCAGCAGTGCACCATGGATATCATTGGTATGAACAATAATCAGATGCTGAATTTCGGCATCAGCCGCAGCGGTGACTAGTAGCAGACTGACGAGCAGTCCGAAACGGCGGAACCCCCCTTTTTTTTCTTTCCAATTGCCCTTAAATATCATAACGAAAATTAAGCGTCAGACAGATGCGGTCCTGATAAACCCGTAGGTCTGCCGGCTCCATCGGCCGGGCGAAATCTTCGGCATCAAGTTCTTCCCGGCTGGCCTGAAGATTAAAATCCAGCCGTAGCCGGTTGACATCAAATCCAAGCCCGAACTGCCCCAGGAGCCGGTGCACCGCGGGATCGGAAAAAAGCGGGGCAACACCGAACCCGTAACTCATCCGCACACGATTGAGCAACCGATGCTCAATCCCCGTCCGTACGCTCAGCACATTCCGGAAACCAGAGTCCACTCCGGACCAGCCGGACAGCTTTGCCTCGGCAAACATCTTAGCTGGCAACGCGCCCGGGACATTCAATTCCGCAGCGATACCGGCACACCAGGGTAGTTTCCTGAGTGAGGCTGAATCTCCGCCCCCAAACCGGACGGCTGAGAGGTAACACGCATCCACCTTCCAGCCGGCGCGGGAGACAAACCCCGCACCCGCCTGCCAGCCCACACCCCTGAAGCTGGTAGTCAAGCTGACCGCTGATGTCTCCGGCACCCGGATGTGAATCTGTTCCAGTCTGCGCTGGCCATAAAGATATCTTCCTCCGGCTCCAATCTCAAGCCACGAAACCGGACTGTATCCGACCCCAAACACTCCGCTCCAGATACCGCCTGACTGTTCAACCCGGTCCTCACCGATTTTCACATAAAAATCGTCCAAATATTCCTTCAGGTACTGATAGCTGAAATCCCGGACCCGTGCCAACCCGGCGCCGAAACCAAACCACCGCCACTGGTAAACAGCGGCAAAGGGTCCGAAATACCGCGACCAGCTGATGTTATCTGCATACGCCGCCTCGCCGATCGTATTCTCAAACTGGTCGTACACCAGTCGGGTACGCTTCTCGCTCAGCATACCGCTGCCCAGCCCGGCGAAGACTGCTGCTCCGCGGTAACTCTTCATTTTTGAAGGGTAACTGAATATGCCTGATGGTTCCACACTCAGCTCTTCGCCCCACCAGTTTCGCACCGGCACATTGGCAAATGCACCGGCTCCACCGGCAAGTAAGCTGAGCAGAACTTTCCAGAATCTCAATTTCACTGTACCTCCTCACCAGAGAAAATCAATCTGCAGCCAGATATCAAACCGCCGGCTCTGACTTATAAAATCACGAACCGGCATGCCATCGGGATAATGGATGCCCTCGTTTCCACTCAACCCGGTATGGGGGAATATGCTTAACTTCTGCCGGAACTTCAAGTAAACCAGGAGGTTATTGGTCAGGCGGTTAGTTAATGCCAGATACCACTTGAGCCCGTCGCCGTCAACAAAATCAATTCTGTTGTCCTCAAACATCCAGCTTGACATACCGCCGCTGCGCCAGCCGGCAATTCCCAGCTCCCCTTGAAAATCGTCCGAAAAATTGTGCTCCCACTGCACAAGGAGAAAATCGCTCTCAATACTTGCCCGGTCATCGTATTTCATCGTTGGCGTGAGCCGGGTTCTGCTATAACGCAGTTCGCCAGTCAGGTAGTCCCAGTTGGAAAGCGAAACCAGTGCCCGCAGTGATGATTCCAGGGACTGGGAACCGGTGCCCAGCACCAGCCGCGGCCGCTCCTTCAACTGAACCTTCTGCCGGAAGCGCAGCCGCAGTGGAAAGACCGGTCGGTATTCCATTTCCGCCTGAAACCGAAAATTGTCCGCCCCATATGCAAGATTGCGCCAGACATCAAGATACACCCGGGTAAAAGTAATCTGTCGGGAAATCTGATAGTGCATCTCGGCAAAAAAACCCTGCTCCGCTTTGGGCATCGGGAAATTCTGAAGTGCCGTATACGCCGGGTCAATAAGCCGGTAGGGCTTTTCCAGCGGTGTATCCTGAAACCGCAGTTCCTCACAGAATCCGCGGTTATACGGATTGACGTAACTGACATTATAATGCCGGTAAAGCACGGTCAGATTCAGCAGATCATGCTGCAGATAACCCTTCAGCAGATAGGCATTACCACCCCGATGCTGGTGAGCAACCTCTCCTTCCAAGGCAAAATTGTTAATCACCGTCCGGAAATCGGCAGAACAAAACAGCCGGGTTCTGCCCGTATCCAGCCGGGTCCAGTTCGGATCGTCAATAATCTCCGCATCACCCGGAAGTTCAAGATAGCGAGCAACCGGTTGCAGACTCCTGCTGGTACGGGAAAAAAGACCGTTTACTCCTAGGCGCGTTCCAAGCGGCAGAAAACCCAGCTGTGAAAGGTCAGCGGACCAGCTGGCTCCAGCATCAGTCTGAGCGAATAAATTTTTAAATGTCGGATAGCGTGGTGTGGAAATGATATACCAGTTTACCGTTTTGTCCGGATTAAGAATTCCGTCCCGCTTTGCCAGCGAATAAAATCCCAGTAAGCCGAATCGTTTTAATTTCAGATCAATCGCCACTCCCCTGAGTCCAAAGCCGTGATTTTCATTCAGATCCCCGAAAAGTCCGGCGGTTCGCTTATGCGTCCTTGCCATCAGCTCAAAATTGTTATCAATTAGAAGTCCCTGCCCCAGAGTCAGTCGGTAATCACCCACGAGCAGCCGCCGGACAGGACCAATTTTGTCAACAGTCACATACCCCCTAACACCGCTGAAACTCGGCTTTTCGTATAAATTCTGCTCCAATAGCCCGCCAGCCCGGATCTGCTCACCAATCCTTGCCCGTAACCGGTGGCGCATCATGCCCGTATTACCCATGTTTTTTCTAAACTCCAGCTCCTGGCTCAACCTGTCCCGGTAAAATGCCAGCTCCGATTCTGTAAACCCAGCCTCCCGGAACCGGGCGCTGTCCCGAATTAGAATGTTCAATGCTGTGGTAAACTCCTCTGAGCTGGTAAGCACCTCCCGGTCCTGCCCGCTTTCGTATTTCAACCGGTAGTTCCCACTCCAGATCCGGACCCTACCAGTATCAGCCCGGTCTTGAAATGTCACATAATTCCGCATGCCGCGATACCCATAGGTTGAAAGACCGGGAACCTGGCGCGCCAAATCCCGACGGCTCGTGATCTTCCCTCCCTGCCGGATGAAATTGACGACTGCCACCGCATCAACCAGCGACACATTCTCCAGCAGCAGCAGCTCATCCACTGTTGCACGGTTAATGTTGAGCGGATCTAGCAGTAGATCCTGCCACTCCTCCACTACCGCCTTACCTGGACTGTCCTCGGCTGCCAGTCGACGCTGAACCCGCTGAACATTCTCTGTCGCCCGCTCCTCCCAAGTCCTGGGGCGGATGTAAACTACCAGCTTCAGCTCATCCAGTTTCTCAGGGGTAATTCCGGGAATCTTCAGCAGGTCATAGATACTGTTGAACCGGCCGTAAAGCTGCAGATACTCATAGATCCGGTCCGCAGTCAGAGAATCAATCGGCAGCTGACCGATCTCCTCCCTGCTTGCCCGGTTGATATCCAGCTGATTATCTGCTGTCCACAGGTTAAATATCCAGACAAGAACCAGTAGCATCAGGCTAAAAATTCACCCGCAGCCCGAAGTTATGAGTGAAAGGCAGAACCGGATGGGTGATCAGCGCATAGTCAATTCCGATCCGCCGCAAACCGGTACTCAGTCCGAACGCGAACCGAACCGGTTCATTCTGAACACCGGCGCGCAGGATAAGATAATCGGACACAACCTCAAACTCCTGCCCCAGAGCAATTCTGGTGGGCATCCCGGGCTCCTTGCTCACCTGCAGCGATGATTGAATGCCCTGCCGGGGCGAAAACCCCAGTCCCAGCACAAGCACAGACGGCAGTTCTGAAGAACCGATTTTCGGCAGGTTGATATTATGACCGTAAAACCCGGCGGTCCAGTATCGGGCAATCCGGGCAAACAGGCTTAAATCCAGGCCAAAGGCATATCCGGAACCCAACCCTTGCTGAACGAGATTATAACCGTTGATTCCGTAACCGAACGCCAGCCCCTCTGCCAGTAAAAAACCATGTCCAAGCTTGAGCGAACGCTGGGACTGAAGCTCAAAACCGGTCTCCTGGATCCGCCCTGCAAGACAACCGAGCCGGCTAAAGGGGAGTGCCACTCCGGCATGGAATGTGTGCAGATTCACTCCGACCCCGCCGTAAAGCATCTTGTAAAAGCTCTGAAACTGTTTCTCCTGGACAAAAGCAAGACCGGCAGGATTGAAATCGAGCGCACTCAGATCATCCGCTACCGCGCAGAAACTGCCGCCCATACCCTCTGCACGGGCTCCCGATGCAACTTCCTCAAAAAGGGCATAAACCGGCATTACCACCATTCCCAGAAACATAAACAGGAGCAAGAGCGTCCGCATGCCCAAAGATTTTAACCTGAACCCGAATGGTGTCAAATCTGAATATCACTCCGGATGGCTGATTGACATTTCGCCCAGACAGTCTAAAATCAGCTGTGATGCCGGCGGAGAAGTTTGATGTCATCGTGGTGGGTGCCGGTCATGCGGGATGTGAAGCGGCACTGGTTAGTGCCCGGCTGGGCACAAGAACGCTGCTGTTAACTCAGAACCTGGACACAATTGCGCTGATGTCCTGCAATCCAGCGGTTGGCGGCATCGGTAAGGGTCAGCTCGTGCGGGAATTGGATGCACTTGGCGGCCAGATGGCACAGGTGACTGACCTCGCGGGCATCCACTTCCGTCAGCTGAACACCAGTTCGGGCCGAGCGGTCCGCTCCTCCCGGGTTCAGGTTGACCGTCAGCACTACCGCCAGCTAATGCGTTCAATTCTGGAAAAAACCGAAAACCTTTTCCTCCGTCAGGGAACTTGTGCCCGGATTATCGTCCGGGGAAAAACCGCCATCGGCATCGAAACTGAGACTGGAGAGAAGTTCTACGGCCGAACGATAGTCCTTGCGCCCGGGACCTTCCTTTCCGGACTGGTTCACATCGGGCTGATCAGCTTTCCTGCCGGCAGGCTGGGCGAGGCACCCTCAAACCTTTTGAGCCAAAACCTGCGAGAACTGGGCTTCCGCATCGGCAGATTCAAAACCGGCACCCCGCCCCGCATTGACATCCGCACCGTCAGAGTTGATGCCCTGCAGAAACAGGAAGGCGATGAGCCGCCGCGGCCGTTCTCCTTCTGGACCGAACAGCCGCTCCGGAACCGGGCGGTCTGCTATCTCACTTATACCACACCAAAAACCAATGAAATTGTCCGGAAAGGACTGAAACACTCCCCGCTCTACACCGGCGTAATCAAAGGCCGGGGTGTTCGTTACTGCCCATCAATTGAGGACAAGGTGGTCAAATTTGCTGAACGGCAACGTCACCATATCTTCATTGAACCCGAAGGCACCGACACAATTGAATGCTACCCCAATGGCATCTCCACCTCACTACCAGTTGCCATCCAGGAAAAGATGCTCCACTCTATCCTCGGACTTGAACAATGCCGGATGCTCCGGCCCGGATATGCGATTGAACATGACTATGCCGACCCGACCCAGCTCCATCCGACCCTTGAAACCCGGCTGATCCGGAACCTCTTCTTTGCCGGCCAGATCAACGGCACGACCGGTTACGAGGAGGCGGCAGTTCAGGGACTGATTGCCGGCATCAATGCGGCATTGAAGGTTAAAGGGAAACCGCCGTTTGTTCTCTCCCGGGCTGATACCTATATCGGGGTCCTGATTGACGACCTAGTTACAAAAGGCACTGATGAACCCTACCGGATGTTCACCGCTCGGGTTGAGTTCCGGCTGCTATTGCGCGAAGACAACGCCGACCTCCGGCTCGGGCCGAAGGGTTATGAGCTGGGGCTAGTCAGCCCGGAGCGCTTCCGAAAGATTGAGGAGAAAAATCAGCAGTTCCAGAAGGGTCTGCAATGGCTGCGCACCTGCCGGATCAGACCTTCAGACCGAGTCAACCAAATCCTTAAGGAGATCAAAACCGCTCCGCTTCAAGAACCGGCTTCAGCCCTCGAACTGCTGCGCCGGCCGGAAATTAACTGGCAGACTTTGTGCCGGCTGACCGAATCTGCACCCGAGCTGCCCCTGCCGGTTCAGGAGCTAATTGAGGTTGAGGTTAAATATGAAGGCTATATTGTAAGAACAAAACGGCAGGTTGCCCGTTTCCAGGAGCTGGAGGAAATCCTAATTCCTCCCGGCATCGATTACTATCAGGTTCCGGGTCTGTCCACAGAAGCCCGCGAGAAACTGACCCGCATCCGCCCCGCATCGGTTGGCCAGGCACAGCGTATTCCGGGAATAACACCAGCAGCCATCTTTGCCCTTACGGTATATCTTGATAAAAAACCAGCACCGGATATAATCGTTACTGAGCCCGAATGAGCCTGATCCGGCTGCGCACCGAACTGGAATCACTTGCCCGCGCCCGGGGTGCGGCACTGATCGGCGTTGCCGACCTGCGCAAGATCCGGACCGACGACTTTCTTCTTCCTCGCACTACGCTTGACCGGCTGCCCTATGCGATTGTCCTGGGGGTCAGGCTCGCTCGCGAAATCCTTGACGCCCTCCCCGATCATCCTGACCTACTGTACGAACATCATTACCGCCAGGTCAATTTTACCCTTGACCGGATTGCCCTTGACATCACCATCTGGCTTCAGCACAACGACTACCGCGCCCTGCCCGTCCCCGCCTCCCAGATTGTTGACTGGCAGAACCAGCGGGCACACCTCCCCCACAAGCGGATTGCAATTGAAGCCGGACTCGGCTGGGTGGGCAGAAACAACTTGCTTGTCACCCCGGAATACGGCGCTCAGGTCCGGCTCGTCACCATCCTCACTGATCTGGAATTGGAGCCGGGCACGCCGCTCAACCGGAACTGCGGTGAATGCGGCAATTGCATCTCGGTCTGTCCGGCGGGTGCGATCCGGGAAAAACCGGAGGAATTTGACCATCAGGCATGCTTTAAGCAACTCCGGGAGTTTCAGCGCCAGCACTTTGTCCATCAGTTCATCTGCGGGCTGTGTGTCCGTGCCTGTCCGGGCAATCGCGACTGAGATCCCGGCTCAGCGCCGGTATCGGAACTCTCTGCCGAGAGAAAGGTAAATCCGCACCCCGCCCGGATGCAGCGTCCGCTTGAAAAAATTACCCAGTCCGACGATCAGTTTCAGCGGCCCTGCCGGTGTATTCGTCATCACCCCGAAGCCAGCGCCCCAGTGCAGCTGCTCGACAATCCGGTCGCTCAGCAACAGCGAATCGGGCCGGGTAAAGATTCCGGCATTAACTTCCGCCTCAAGATAAACCGGATAATCATCCCGGTTCAGCAAATTCAACACCCGCCAGCGCAGCGCCGAACCAGCGATCACCCGCTGCTCACTCACAAACTCCTCGGGGGCAAAACCGATCAACCGTTCGCCGCCGGAGAGGAACCGCTCACTGAACGGCGATCTGCCCAGCACCAGCCCGATATCGCTCCACCAGCGCAGTGACCAGCGGTCCCAAAGCGACACAACCTGTTCACCTGCAAACTCTGCCTTCAGAAATTCAAACCGGCTCAGCACCTTCGAGCTGGAGTAAAACCCACTCAACCGGTACCCTAGACCTCTACCGGGAAGCTCGAGCCGGTCAAAGGTATTGAACTCCAGATTTGCCCGCAGACCGGCAAGCCAGCCGCCGGGCAGGGTCTCCACCGCCATGCCCTCATAACCGATACGCTCCACCCGGGCGCCAAAATTGAAAAACCCGTTTCTACCGGTGCTGTAGCCCGCCTCGGTCACCAAACCCCGCACCCGGACAAAGTAACTGGAACTGAATCGCCCCCGCTCCCAGAGACTCCGGCTCAGCGAGCTGATGTAACCGTCAATCCGGTATCCCAAAGGCAGCTGGAAAATCCGTGTGCCGGTAAGCCCGATCCGAAACTCATTCGGATTGCCGACCACACCGCCGGTACGGACCGTAGCGCCGAAACCCAGAATATTTTCCTCCCCGACCTCAGCCCCGACCACCACATTGTCATAATTATCATAGCGCACCCCGAACGCATAGAACCCGAACGGCCGCTCATTGAGCTCGAAGATCACATCGGCGCTCTCCGCGGTCACCGCTGCCAGCCGGAAATTCACATCCTCAAACAGCCCGGTATTAAACAGCTGCTCCACATCCCTGAGGAGCAGGCCGAAATTCAGCCTTGAACCCTCATGGGTCCGGAGATAGGGCAGAAGCAGTGAACGGCGGGTCCGCTTTAGACCTTCAAAAACCAACCGCCGCACCACCGGCAGGGGTCTGGGTTCAATCCGGTTTCTGCTCCGCACCGGTACCCTGCCCCTAAGTTTTTCCCTGATTACCGGCAGCGCCCGCAGTGCTGCCGACTCACCAACAGCAACCAGCTCCCTGGTGCGGGCAAAATCGGAATGGAGAAACCTTGAAACATCCGGCTCAATCACCACATCCGCCCGCTGCCGCGCCTTTTCCACATTGGCAATACTCATCAGATCAATACTCCGGGAGGCGATATCAAGCAGACTCTGATCCGGGGACTCCTGACGCCGCATTGTCAGAACCGCAATGATGAAATCGGGCTGAAAATCGTCCAGTGCGGCTACAGGCAGATAATCCAGCACCCCACCATCGACCAGCTCCCGGCCCTCAATCACTTCCGGTGAGAAGACTCCGGGGATGGCGATGCTTGCCCGGATCGCCTGCTCCAGCCGGCCCGACTTCAGTACCACCTTCCTGCCAGCCCGGATATCAACCGCCACTGCCCGGTAGGGCACCGGCAGCCGGTCAAAATCGTATCCGGTATTGAACTCAACCTCGGCCAGCAGCCGGTTGAGCAGCAGCTCAACATTCTGCAGTGGAATCAGTCCGCCCGGCAAATAGGGCAGAAACCGGTTATGACGCAGGCGCAGTGTATACCGCTCTGCCTGCTGCTTCTCCTGCAGATACTGAGCACCATAGGCAGGCTGAGAGGAAAAAAGCCGGTTCCAGTCCGCGCTCAGGGCGATGCTCTCAATCTGAGCGGCGCTGTAACCGGCGGCATAAACACCGCCCACAAGCGAGCCCATGCTGTTTCCTGAGATTCCGACAAAATCCAGCCCCTCCTGCTCCAACACCTTCAGGACACCGATATGGGCAAGACCAAGGGCAGCACCACCGGAAAGCGCCAGACCGATACGCACCGGCTCAGCCAGCACCCAGCCGGCAAACAAAACTACTAAGATCGTCCGGCGCATGCCCAATTATAATACGAGACCGGGGCAAATCCACTAATACCTTGATGCGTGCCCAAACTTGAAACTAGACAGGACCGGAAGTCCAAACTTCGGATCGGAGAGGAGGACGACCCAGGGTCTACCCCTTAAATTCGGCTTCAAGAGGAGACCGGCCGTCAACCACCTGCCATTTCGTCATTTAGGCAAGAATAGCCCTTTCTCACCGTTTTCCCCTGTGAATTTCTGCCCGGTTTATGACTCTAAATAAATATGGGCTTCACAAAATTTCCGGTCCGGCAGCACCCGCTGCCGCCATTCTCCTGTCCATTTTTTACATTTTACACTTTTAAAGCGAACACTCGACTCCACTCGGAATGACCTCCACCCATTTGTCATTCGACCGGAACGAAGCCGGAGACGAACCAGAGTGAAGAAAATCTCTTACCTGACCACCACCAGCCAGCGCCGGCTCTGCACCCCGTCACCCGTAAGCTCGAGGAAATACACACCTGCAGACAGCAATGGCAGACTGATGCGGTTTTCCCTTGGGGCAGATAGTCCGCATAAACCACTCGCTTCTGCCCGCTCACATCCCGCACCCACCAGCCGCTAATCACCCGCGCCAGGCACAGAAAACCTCAAGAATTTACCGGCACAGACCACAGTGGCAAGGGAAATGTCTCCTGCCAGCGCCTCTACCGGTCGCCCTTCCGCCACCCCGACCGGATATCGCAGCTTCAGCACCAGAAAGTCGCTGGAATCATAACCGGCATTGGCAACCTCGCCAATCACATAACACACCCCAGGCTTAGCAATAACTATGTCGGCAAACCAGCAGTTTTGGTTCTCCTGCCGGTAGGGCCAGTGCCACTGCAATGTGCCATCCAGACTGTAGCACAGAACCGCACCGCTCGACTCATTAAGAATGCTGTCATAGCAGCCACCGGCAATTAGCAGCTGTCCCGAAGGGTCAAAACCAATCCCCTCACCCCAGCTGTAATGACTCAATCCATCAACCCTGACCAACTCTAGCGTACCGTCAGGCTGATAGTGGGCGGTGACAAACGAGTCCGGCTGCACAATCCCCTGTCCCCAGCCCCCAGACATCACCGTTGATATAAAGGTTGCCTTCAGAATCAGCGGTTATACCAGATGCCACATCCTGCGGCTTGACATTTAGTCCGGATCCAGCAGGTATCGCCATCGCCTTGAAACTTGTAAATCAGCAGATCAAATAGCCATTCCCGGTCATCATCAAAATTACCACAACCGCACATCTTGCCATTAGGTAAAAGCACAATCTGAACGCCGTCTTCCTGCTTTCCGCAGTCGCAAATTCTCATCCAAACTGATTCGCCCAGAGGAGCAAATTCAGCCAGCAGAAGATTTTTGTATAAGATACTTGAGGTTCCTGTCGTCCCGGACAGATAAATATTCAATGAATCATCAATAACGACTCCACCAGTATAACAGTAACTGCCAACCTGAAATGATTTACTCCAAAGTAGATTTCCTTCCTGGTGGTATTTCAGAAGCTGAATGGGTGCGGGGTGGTGGCTGATACCTACCACCACCCCGCCGTCATTCCCGACTGCACAGTCTACACCCACCTCATCGCTGCCGCCGTCATAAGTCCACACCCACAGCGTTTCGCCACTGGGAGTGTATTTAATCAGGATAACATCATGACTACCGTAGTCACCGGTTAGCCCGCAGATTATCAGGTTGCCTGATGGATCAAGAGCACCATTAGCTGGGTGATCATTTCTTCCAGTATCGAGTCGTCTCAGCCAAACGATTTCCTGAGCCGGAAGCAAAGGTAGAAACGAGACCAGCAGAAGGGTTACTTTTCTCTTAATCACCACGGTCATCGCGTAACTGGGCATGGGTTCGGATAACCGCCTCAGGAGGATAGGTGAAACTGTGCTCACCCCAGACCTCGTGGAACTTGACATTGGGTCGTCATCGTATTGTTCGTGCCCACCCAAGTATCTGGTTCGCAATATAACCCAAGCTACCCCTGCTGCCACCTTCATAAGGATGATCAGGAACTAAATGTCCATTTATCTCATGCCGGCAGTATAGATACCATGGTCCGCTGTAAGGACGCAGGGTTGCTGACCCGCAACAGGTATATTTCTTCGACTGAGGCCGGTTTGGCGGAGGCGGTATCGTCTCTGCCCAGGATGCGGCAATGAAGCCATTGACATAAGATACAAGGTCAATGTGTAGTGCGGAGTCAATGCCACCTGCTCCTGATAGGTCAGATAGCCAAGATTGTGCAGCTGGTCCAGCGTGACTTCGGAAAACCCTTGTGATCTCCACAATACAGGCACCGGTGTCGCCTGCCGCAGTGCCGAACTCATACAGATAGTAATGCACGGTGCTGGTGCCCTGCGCTACCAGCAAGGGGTGCGATAAACAGGGCGGCCATTAAAAACAGGCTGATGTTCTTAAACTTCATTCTTATTTTTACCGCTTCTGCCTGCTGTTGTGGTCAATCCCACCACCTGAGCCATTATAATGCCTATCCAGCCAGCTGTCAGTAGACTTGATTACTGGCGGTCTTATCATTCCGGGCGGATGGAATATCTCCGGCCGGTAATTTTGCATTTAAAAGTCCTGATTGGCAACCTGCCGGTGCCCTGGTTTCAGCTGATTGACGACTGGAACAGCAACGGCAGGCGTGGTCCGGATAAGCACTACGAAGAGTTTCCCTGTGATCTATTTCTGATGGATCTGGATGGCACCTGGCTGGAGATACGCTAGTCCGTCTAGACACGCTTAATACGCTTGTCCCCGGTTCAGACCGCATCTACGACACCCATTAAGATGCAATCGAGCCGGAGATCGGCATTTCCCGAATTTACACCTCAATCATCAGCTCGAATATCGGTCTGCTTCAGCAGTATCGCGCCCGCCTCCACGCCTACCACACCGGCAGACTCCAAATCCGGGACCGGGCACTCACCTATATTGATGACGACTGGACACCCTGGGCCGGTGAATGGAACTCGAATGTCGGTCTGCTGTATCCCGAGCGGGTGTTCATCGCCGATTCGGAGCAGACCCGGTTCCAGGACTACAAACCCCCGATTGACACCGCCACCTATCAGGGCATTCAGCTGTGTACCCATTCCTGGCCTGGAGGCCATGCGATGAAATACAACCACAGCCAGAGCTGGGACTGGTTTTATGGTGAATCGATACCGTGCATTAATCCTGAAGCCTGCTTTTACAATCTGTTTGCCTGCTCAAATGTCCGGTTTGTCGAACCCGGGTATTGCGGGGGCAGATATGTCTTCCGGTCATCATCCGGGCTAGCGGCAATCGGCCCAACCAAGACCGGCTAAATGCTTGAGTTTCAGAACTTCTATCTGCCGCTTGCCAGTGACGCACCGCTCGCGCTCGCCTCCCGGGACTGGTTTACTTCTCAGGCGCAGGGCGGATTTGAACCCTAGGAACGATCCTGGTTTTACGGGATGTGCCTTGTAGGCGACGGCATGTTCAAACCCCGGTCTCTTACCACGGTGGTTGACCTTCCGAACCCCAAGCCGGGCACCAGCTTTTACCCTTCAGTTTATCGTCTGGTGATTATTGCCTCTCATCACGGTCTGCTTTGGGACAGAACCGGAAGAAAAGTAGCGGAAATCCACCCCAGCCCGAACCGACTTTCGCGCATTTCTGCCGGGGTCACTTTCTTAAAACCCAGACTCAGCCGCTGCGCCGAAGCCTACTGCTCCCCTAACCGCCGCAGAATCAACTTCTTCTTCTGAACTGTGCCGTCATTCGCCCGCAGTCTCAAAAGATAAACTCCAGCGCTGAGCCCGGACAGATCAGGTCTTACGATCCCGGTACCGGTGAACTCCATCTCCGGCAGGATCAGCACCCGCCTGCCGGACCGATCATAAAGCTGTGCCTGAAGCCGCACCGGCTCAGGAGCGAAATACCGGAAACTGATCCCCGCCCGGGTGTAAACAGGCGTCAACTGCCAGCACCCGGCACCCCCCACCTCACCGGTCTGAGCACTGCACACACCCCGGTCCGGTTCTGCCGACAGTGGCAAACCGTAACGCCAGAATTCAAGCGTCTTGTTTCCCTTCAGCGCCCAGCAGGCATTGACACCGGCAACGATGTCGCCACCCGCCTTGACCCGCTTCTTCCTGCCGGTGGAACCGGTTTCCGGCATCGGGTCAAGCTCGGTCCAGGTCCGACCGGTACAGTCAAACCGGTAGAACTCACAGGTATTGCCGCCCTTGAGGGCATAGATGAAGCGGTCGTAATAGAAACCGGCACCACCGTCCTTGGACTTCTTGCTTTTACCGGTGCGCTGGCTGGCAAATGGCAGGTTCGGCAGCTGAGTTGTGCTCCACTCCCCTGCCCGGACATCAAAAGTCCAGAACTCATGATACTTCGCCTTATGGGCATAAAGCGTATTATCACCGTCAAAGGCAAGCCAGGAACCCTTATCCCACTTGGGTTTGATTCCTCCAGGTGCATCCGGCAGCAATTCCCAGACGCCGGTCACGGTATTATACCGCATGAAATCGCACTTGTAACCCTTGAGCAGATACACATAGCCAACACCATCCACCTCGGCATACACCAGATCGGTCCCACCCTTCGGATACTTACCCGAGTTTCCCGGCAGGATATTCTGCAGCTGGCGCCACTCACCAGTGCTGATATCATAACACCAGAACCCGGGCGTATTATAGCCCTTGACCGCCCATACCCTACCATCACCATAACAGCCCGCAGAACCCTTGTAAGCCGGCTTACCCTCAGTGCCGGAAGGCCATGGGGTAAGGTTAGTCCAGCGGTCTGTATAAATATCGTATTCATAGAAATCGTCCGTCTTATAACCCTTGGCAGCATAAATCCTGCCCTGCTCCGGATCAAATGCGAGCCAGCCACCATCCTTGACCGCTCTGCCGGAAGGTGACGACAGCACCGATGCCACCTCCTGCCAGCCTGCAGGCCAGCGCCCGCCACTAGTCCGGACAAAAACCTGCCCGTCAGCAAAATCATTGTTGTGATTAGCATCGCCCGCAATCAGAGTGGAACAGCGGATCGACCAGTTCCCGGGTGTGACCGGATGCCACAGGGCAAACTGAACCAGTGCACTGTCTCCTGGAGCAAGCAAAACCGTCTGCTGATTCACATAGCCGTCGGCGATTCGGAACCGGACACTAATATTCTCCTGAACTGTGCCATAATTGCGGACCCATGCCTGCGGTGTAATCGCCACACCAGAATCCACGGTGTCTGATGGCACTACGATCCGCAGACAGCCGGCATCGCGCAGCACCACTTCAACGGTGCCGGTCAGCTGGTTGTTCAGCGGCTCCCGGTCACCGCTCATCGCCACCGTACAAGCAACCTGCACCTCTCCGAGTGGATGAGCAACCCAGTACGGAAAGCTCAGCACACAGGAATCACCTGGATAGAGCGGAGTAGTCCGGCTTACGGTCTGACTGTAATCACTGCCAATGCGCAGAGTGGCGTTGAAACGGGCAAGCGAATTGCCGCTGTTGATAAACCGAACCTGAGGTGTGATCGTTTCCTGATAGCCAACCAAACCTGCAGGCGCAAGAATTGCTTCCACCCCGACATCAGGATAAGGGTAGAACAACCTCCCCGCAATCAGGTCGGTGTAACTGTTTGCAAGCCCGCTGCGCGCCGCCTGTCCAACAAAGTGTACACTGTTTGAATCCCGGACTGCAACTGTAGCGGCAAAATCCTCCTGATTATAAGGGGAATTGTAGCTGAATGACCATAGAGTATCGTGCGGAACCGCATTGTCCGCCCGGTAACACAGCACCACGAGGTCGTTGCCCTTCTTACCGGCAACATAAACCTTCCCCTGATTATAGGTAATGGCAAAACCATAATCATCAAGATTGCTGGAGAAGATCGCACCGGCAGTTCCCCAGCGGGCGGCAAGTGCTACATTCGCCTTGTAAGTGATAATGTCAAATCCGGTCGTCGTACTCTGATAATAGGCGCCGGTGGCATACACATTCTGGGGATTAGAGTCATCAAGCGTGATCGCAAAGAAATAGTCCTCATCATCCATCGGGTCGTTGATCCGGCGCACTGAAGGCGTGCCACCGGTGGGAGCATAGCGCAAAAGAGTGGCATCATACCAGTTGTAATCATTCTCCTCAAATCCGGCAACAAAGATGTAGCCGTTGTTTGCAACCGCAACATCAAATCCGGCGTCATCATAATCCAGAGACCAGTAATGCTCATGCTGCCAGCGCCTGGTGCCGTCAGGTAGAAACTTCATCGTCCACACCTGATAGCTCCGGTTATCACTGTAGCCGAAGCCGGTAGTAACGATATGCCCGGAATCCGGAGAAATCGCCAGCGCGGCTGCGCAGTTGTCCCACCGGTCCCAGTCGCTCATCACAAAATCCGGATGCCGGTCCTTCTTTACATTGAATGCCAGGGTATCGAGAATGTAACTTCTGGTCCAGACCGTATCGCCATTTGCCGGATTGATCCGAGCAAGCCAGTAACGAGAAAGAACGAAATGGGTATCGGTAACCGCACCGCAGATATAAACATCACCCTGGAGACCGATCTCAATATCATAACCGATATCATCATCAGGCAGCATCGTCCTCCTTGTCCAGAGGAGATTCCCATCCGGTGAAAATTTGAGCCAGGTGATATCCAGATCATAAGGAACTGATTGACCGGTAACCCCGACCACATAGATATTTCCAAGCGAATCCACCGCCAGCGCCTGCGCCATATCATCCTCACTGCCTGAGATCCCGCCGTAGGAACGCACCCAGAGCGTCTCGCCCCACTGATTGAACTTGGCAACCAACATATCAGTATTGCCGACAGTTCCCTTCTCCCCAGCACCGCAGACAATGATATTGCCCTGCGGGTCAAACCCGATATCACTAGCCTGATTGAAATTACCGCTTACCGAATCCGAACCGGGATAAATCCGCAGCCACATCGTATCCACTGCGCCAGCGGTCAAAAGTACCGGAATCAGAACAAGCATGACAAGTTTTAAACTAAACTTCATCTTGAACCTCCCCTCATTTTCTCTCCCCATCAGCGGGTAATAAGAACCTTCTGCGTGGCGCCGTATCTGCCTGAAGCATCCAGAACCTCAATCCGCACCAGATACACTCCGGCACTCAGCCCGGCAGTTTCCAACCGCTCCGTCTGCTCACCAGCCGGCAGATAATCCCGATTAAGCATCCGGACCGCCCTGCCGGTGATGTCATAGACCGTCAGCCGCACCGGGCCCGGCTGGGGCAGGGTGTAACTAATCAAACCGTGACTCCGAACCGGATTGGGCATAACTGTCATCCGCAGTCGCGGTAACAGGATTGACATCTCTGTCTGCACACCCGGCAGGGGCGGATTGAGCGGGAAGTTCGCATTATACCGCCAGAACTCCCGGGTCTTGTTACCCTTCAGGGCATAAACCTTGCCGGCACCATAGGTCAGCGCACCACCATTGGAAGGTGCCTTGTTGTCCTGACCCCTTGGAAAGGTATCCCGGGTCTCGCTCCAGCTGTCTCCGACTGCATCAAAGAACCAGAATTCGGTTGACTTGCCCCCCTTGGTTGCATAAACCCGCTGGAACTGGTAATCATAAGCCATCGCCGCACCCTTCTTCATCTTGGTCCGCTTGGTATGGATCCTACTGTCCGGAATATACGGCAGCTGAATCCAGGTATCCCAGCTGATGTTGTAGACATAGAACTCATAGGTACCCCCCTTGAGCGCATAGATCAGCGAATCGCCGTCAAACGCAATCGCACTCCCGTCCTTCATCCGCCGGTTGCGTTCTCCCGGAGGAACGCTCCTCCTCACCATCCAGGAGTCGCTGGCAATTACATAGCAGTAGAAATCGTTGGTATTGGCGCCGCGCAGGGCATAAATCCGATGGAGCTTTGGCACATATACCATCCCAGCGCCATTCTTCACCCGTTTGGTCGTGCCGCCGGTGGGAAAATCGGACAGCTGGGTCCAGCGGTTATCAGCAATTGAATACCGCCAGAACTCCAGAGTATTACTGCCCTTGAGGGCAAAGAGACGCCCCGCGGTATCGGCGGCAAGACAGGCGCCCCCTTTGACCCGTTTCCGGCTTCCGCTCCTTCCGACCGCTGGAATGCTTTCCTTGATCACCCAACGCCCGGTCCGGGTATTATAAGCATAAAATTCAGTGGTATTGTTACCCTTGAGCCCGAAAACCAGACTCTCCTGGGCAAATGTCAGTGCACCACCATCCTTTACCCCCTTCCCGCGAGCACCAGCCGGCATGTCCTCAAGCCGTTCCCAAGCCGAGACGGTAATTACGCTGCCCAAAACAGTATCATTACCGGGCTCCTTGTCACCGTTAAGCATTGAATAGCACACCACCGCATGCTCTCCGAGATCGCGTACTAACCAGGGAGCAAAAGTCACATCCGCAGAGTCATAGGGTGCCAGTGCCGGTACCTGCTGGATGTCGAAATAAAAATTGCCGATCTCAATCCGCACCGGAAATGTGAAACTTAGCGCGCTGTAATTCTTCACCCGCACCCTGGGGGAAACCACCGCATCCAGCCGGAAGGTATCAACCGGCTGAATGATCAGTGCGGCACCGACATCCGGTGCGGAATACTTGACCACCGCATAATCTTCGCTTCCCTCAATATAGTCATAACCGGCAACCAACACATCACCCAGTCCACTCACCGCAATATCATGACTCTGATCATCCTCATCAAAGGTGCTGTGCCGAGCCATCCAGATCAGGGCACCATTCGGATTGTATTTCATTGTCACCCAGTCCATACAGCCGTCCCCGCCATAAGAATAACCGGTAATATAAACATTACCAAAGCGATCAACCCACAACCCGGTCACACTGTCATCATCAGCAACATAATCATAACTGCGCTGCCATTCCAGCTGCCCGTCCCGCGCCAGTTTGTAAATTACCATGTCAAACCAGCCGATATTGGTCTCGGTGTAACCCGCACAGTAGACACTCCGGTCCGGTCCGATACTGATTTCACCAGTACCGTCAAGCGCATTCTCACCCCAGTCAAACCGGTTAACCCAGACCACCTGGCCTGCTGGAGTGTATTTGATTGTCGTCCCATCATACCAGGTTCCGCTTTCACCAGCTCTGCCGGTGACATACACATAGCCTGAATCATCAACCGCAAGGGCAAATGCGAAATCATTTTTGATCAGACTGTCAACCGCGGTGCCATCATAACGCCGGGTCCATAGTGTCTCGCCTGCCAGACTGAGCTTCATCGTCAGATAGTCCAGCCGGGCAGCAGAGCCACCCCAGGAGAAGCCGGTAACATAGATATTCCCCGTTCTATCCCGCGCGATTGCACTTGCCAGATCATTACCATTCGCCGGACCGTTATACCGCACCAGCCAGTCCCGGCTGCCATCCGGCTGGAAATGAAAAATCACATAATCGCGGTTGGTGCCATTGGAGGAGTAACCGACAGCGTAACATCCGCCTGCCTCGTCCGCCAACACGCCGGTTGCCCGATCCGGACCGTTGGTGGAATCATAAACATTAACCCACTGCTCCTCACCGTCGGCCGAATACTTGATCACGACAAAATCGGTATCAGCGCCGGTCGTTCTTGTCCAGCCGACAACAAAAATGTTGCCCGCGGTATCACCGCACACCTTCCAGCCCTCGTCCCTGGACCCGGTGCCCCTTGTCCAGCGCCGGCTCCAGATAATCTCCCCATCGGTTCCGGAAAACTTGACCGTAGCGATATCCCGGCTGTTATCACTGCCAGTACTGAAACCGGTAACAACAATGTGCCCATCCGGAGTCAGCACCATTGAAGTTGCCTCATCCCAGTCATCAGCTCCGCCATCATAGCGGGCGGTCCAGACTTCAACCTGAGCACTACCAGGTTGGGGAATGAAAATTATCAGTAGAACTGCCAAAAGCAGGCAGCGGGGTATTACAGAGTTCAAACTCGGATTTCTCATCATGACCTCCTTCAAATTTTAAAGCCGTCCGGATGTAAACCCAAAAAGAAAAATTTGGACTACCGATGTCCTCTGTCTGCCGTAACAAATTATAAATCTGTCATCTTCCCCTGTCAAGCACCGGCAAGACTTGACCTTACTCCGATTGCCAGTTAAACTAATCTGATGAAATACAACCCTCTGAATATTATTATCTTACTGCTACCGTTTCTGCCCATTGCCTGTGGCGCCACAACCGAAAAAACTCGATCCCGGCCTGCAGTTGAACAGGTTAATACAGAAATTGACCGGTCCCGGGTAAATGCGATTGTCATCGCTGCTCAGAAGGTCAGCCCGGCAGTGGTCTCAGTCGTAGTGACTCAGACGCGGATTGTATCCTATGATCCATTTGATATCTTCGGGTTTGACGACTTTTTTCAGAACTTCTTTCCCCGGCACACATTCCGGCAGGAAATCAAATCCATGGGTTCGGGGGTAATTGTAGATGCCAAAGGTTATATCATTACCAATGCCCATGTTGTCAATAATGCAACCAAAATCAAGGTTACCCTACCTGACAACCGAAGCTTTGATGCGGATATCATTGCTCTTGATCCCGACCGGGATCTGGCATTGCTGAAAATTTCGGGTGACAATCTGCCGGTAGCACCACTGGGTAATTCCGACCAGCTGCTGATCGGTGAATGGGCAATTGCCATCGGTAACCCGTTTGGCTTCCTGATTGAAGATGCCCAGCCGACCGTAACTGTCGGCGTCATCTCCGCACTACACCGGGACATTCGCTCCGGCAGAGGCGGTGCCATTTATACCGATATGATTCAGACCGATGCTGCAATCAATCCCGGAAATTCGGGCGGACCACTGGTCAATGCGCTGGGTGAGGTGATCGGTATCAACACCTTCATTTTTTCCCATGCCGGTGGTTCGGAAGGTGTCGGATTCGCCCGACCCATTAATGAAGTTAAAAGGTTCATCAGCGAAGCCCTCGGAGAAACTCAAGCTGAGTATGAAAAATTCAGCACCCAGCTCGGCCTTGTGGTTGCCGATATCAACCCTGTGCTCCGGCGCCGCTTCGGTCTTGCTCATACAAAAGGGGTAGTGGTCATTGGAATCAATGAAAATTCCGTCGCCGAAAAAATCGGCCTGTTGCCGGGTGATGTCATTCTGGTGTTTCAGGGCAAAGTGGTCAGCTCTGCCCGGATGCTCCAGGAACGACTGAACCGGCTTCAGGGTTCAATTGATCTGATTATTGATCGCAAGGGGGAGCAGCTAAGAATCCTCTACCAGCTAAGATAGTTATTTATGACCTCCCGCTACCAGACACCGGAAATGGCTCAGCTCTGGTCTGAGGAGACAAAGTTCCGGACCTGGCTGCTCGTGGAGAAAGCGGTGGCGAAGGTCGAAGGCGACCTCGGGATTATTCCGAAGCCGGCAGCCGAAAAGATTCAGCAGGCAACATTTAAAATCAGTGAGATTGAACGGTTTGAAAAGGAAACCAATCACGATGTGATCGCCTTTACCCGCAGCGTGGCAAAAAGTGCCGGCGAGGCCGGCAAGTATGTCCATTACGGACTTACCTCTTATGATGTGGTTGACACCGCCCTGGCACTCCGCTGCATTCAGGCGCTGGATATCATCCATAGGGCGCTGCTTGAACTCTGGAAGACCGCCGCCGATCTCGCCCGCCGCTACCAGTGGACCCCGATGATCGGCAGAACCCACGGCGTTCACGCAGAACCGATTACCTTCGGGTTGAAGTGTCTCTCCTGGGTGGAGGAAATCAATCGGGGTATTGAACGGATCAAACTCGCCCGGGCGGAAATCGGCTACGGCAAGATCTCCGGCGCCGTCGGCGCCTATACCCAGCTCAGTCCGGAGGTAGAAAAGAAAGTACTGAAACTGCTTAATCTGAAGGTGGAGCCGGTATCCACCCAGGTGATCCCGCGCGACCGGCATGCCTTTCTCCTCTCAATGCTGGCACTGATCGCTACCGGACTGGAAAGGATCGCTACCGAGATCCGCAACCTTCAGCGCACCGAAATCGGGGAAGTAAGTGAACCGTTTAGCAAGTCTCAAACCGGCTCATCGGCAATGCCCCACAAGAAAAACCCAATCATCTGCGAAAGGATCTGTTCCCTTGCTCGGGTGATCCGTTCCTACGGTTTTGCCAGTTATGAGAACATCCCCCTCTGGCACGAACGGGATCTGACCAACTCCGCCGCCGAGCGGATTATCATTCCCGAATCCTTCACCCTACTCCACTACTGCCTCCGGCAGATGAACAAGGTCCTCGCCGAACTGGTGGTCAGACCGGACCGGATGGAGCAAAACCTGAAAATCTCCGGTGAGACTTTCTTCTCACAGGCACTGCTACTGGCGCTGATAAAAAAGGGAATGAACCGCACCCGTGCCTACAAGTTAGTGCAGCAGCTCGCATTTGAAGCGGTCAGCTCGGGCACAACCCTGAGCCAGCTCGCAGGAAATGACCGGACGGTACAGCGTCATCTCAGCCCGTCCGAACTGGCAGCGGTGTTCCGGCTGCGGGATCTGGTGCAGCATGTGGATACGGTCTACCGCCGGGTACTGGGCAGGAAGTGATTGACTTTACCTTTACTGAAGAACAGCAGCTCGTGCAGCGACTTGCCCGGGAATTTGCCCGCAATGAGGTCCAACCCACAATTCAGGAAAATGACCGCAACCAGTTATTTGACCTGCAGATCGCCCGGAAAATGGGGGAGCGAGGTTTGCTCGGACTGACCATCCCGACAGCCTGGGGTGGAAGTGGCGGCGACTATATCAGTCTGGGACTTGCCTGTGAGGAGCTGGAGTATGCTGACACCTCATTGCGGGTAATTCTTTCGGTTCATATCGGACTTGTCAGTCTGACCCTGCTGGCATGGGGCGATGATGAGCAGAAAAGGCGTTACCTAATCCCGCAGGCAAAGGGTGAGAAACTTGTCGCCTTCGGCCTGACTGAGCCGGACGCCGGCTCGGATGTCCTGGGCATCCGGACGACCGCCCGCCGGGATGGCAACTGCTACATACTGAACGGTGAGAAGACCTGGATTTCACTTGCCGATATTGCCGACCACTTCCTCGTGTTTGCCTGGACTGACCGGGAAAAACAGCAGCAACGGGACCACACCGGCATCAACGCCTTTATCCTTGAACGGGGTATGCCCGGTCTGTCCACTTCCACCATCCACAACAAACTTGGCGTCCGGGCAGGCAACACCGGCTCCATTTCCCTGAGCGATGTCCGAGTACCGGAAGCCAACCGGCTCGGACTGGAAGGTGAGGGCTTCAAGATCGCCATGTTTGCGATTGATCAGGGCCGCTACACCGTCGCCGCCGGTGCCACCGGTCTGATCCGTGCCTGCCTTGATGCGGCGTCGGGTTACGCCCTTACCCGCAGCAGTTTCGAAAAACCGCTCGCCGAACATCAGCTTGTCAAGGAGATGATCGCCGACATGGCGTTCAACTATCAGGCTGCAAGACTGCTCTATCTCCGCGCCGGCTGGGAGAAAAATCAGGGTCGGACCGCCACCCGTGCCACCTCAGCGGCAAAACTCTTTGCGTGTGAGGCGGCCGAACGAGCAGCAAGCAATGCGGTGCAGATCTTCGGCGCCTACGGCTTCTCCGACGAATATCCGGTGGAACGCTTCTACCGTAATGCCAAGGGTGCCCAAATCTATGAGGGGAGTCGGGAAATTCACAAGCTGCTGCAGGCGGACTTTGCCCTCGGTTTCCGGCACGAGAAACCGGCACGGGTCAGCCTGCCCCGCCCCGATATGTAAAAGGAGGAAAAAATGCCAATTGTCTATCTCAAATCTGGCGGTTATGCGGTCTGTGGCGGCTACACTGTCAAGGATGGTGTAGTCAAAATGGTAAACGTGGTTTTCAAGGACACCGGCATTCCCGAAGGCAGGGAGCGCCAGCCTGAAGCGGTAGTCTCCCTTGCCAATGTCCTTTACATTATTCCGGTCCAGGATAACAAGTAGCCCCCTGCTGACTGCTTAATGCCCGATTCGGTACTCGTCCGGAAATTTGGCGACCTGCAGACAGCAGTCATTGAGGCACTTGACTTCTTTGATTATGACTTCTCCGGCAAACAAATCTGGATCAAACCCAATCTGCTGGCACCACATCCACCCGAAGCCGGAGTAACCACCAGTCCGGAGCTGGTTTATGAGCTTGTCTGCGAACTCAGACGGCGCAATGCCCGGAGAATAATCGTCGGTGACAACCCGGCAGGGGCCCACCGGAACCGGATTGAGGAATATCTGAAACCGACCGGCGTGGTTGAAGCCAGTCAGGGCTGTTTTCAGAATGTATCAGTTAACCCGGTACAACTGCCGCTCTCATCCCGGTATACCGCAAAAATTCCGGTCTCCAGCCTAATTCAGGAAGTTGATGTCATCTTCAACCTGCCGGTATTCAAAACCCACGCCCTGACCATGCTCACCGGCGCAATTAAAAACATCTTCGGCATCATTCCGGGGGGGCACAAGGCATATCTTCATGCCCTGGCTGCCAGTGCGGAGCAGTTTGCCGAACTGCTCGTGGACATCTATCAGGCGGTGCCGGTAAAGATGCTCCATATCATGGACGGCATCAGGGTCATGGATGGAATAAACGGTCCAAGTGGTGGTAGGGTGCGCAGAATGGATTTGCTGCTTGCAAGTGAAAACGGTGTCGCCCTGGATGCGGTAATGGCTATGCTTGCTGGTGTGGACCCAAACTCCATCCCGACCGTACGCATCGCCGCTAGCCGCGGACTCGGACCGGCAGACCGGACCGCAATTCAGCTCCATGGTGACTTTGCACCGATTCCCGGATTCCGCCTGCCCGGCATTGGATTCACCAACCTGATCACCCGCCTGTCCCGGCCTGTATACCGGCTTATCATTCCCTGTGTTCCGGTCTTGAACCGTAACCTCTGCATCCGCTGTTCTGAGTGCGCACAAAACTGCCCGGTCCAGGCGATCAGAATGACTCCCTTTCCTGACATTGACCGCCGAAAATGCATCCGCTGCTTCTGCTGCTCAGAAATCTGTCCAGCAAAGGCAATGAGGATCGCCAGCCGTCTTCAGAGTTTCTGGCTCAGAATGAGAAAATAAATTAAATTTGTTGACAAGTAGTAGTATAATTTAGTCGCAGTCGGGAAAAAGCTTCGGCTGTGAAAGGAGGAAAAGGAGGCTTAAAAAATTAGACTGTAAATTAGTGGTACATACGGGCAGAAGCGGTAAATTCACTGCCTCTGCCCTTTTAACCGCTGTCTATCTATTCGGTTCTCGATTTCAATCCGGCTCAGCAACTTCACCAGATGGCGCAGATCGAAGGCACCAATCGTGAAGTCCGCCGCTTTTCCAGAAGCTCGGCATTATCTACAAATCAGATACGGTATACGTTTTTGTAGTTCCGCGATGATCGCTGCCTGGATTGAAGGAGGAATTAAACCATTCGCCGAACTCCTCCGGCCTCAGGAAGTAAAAAACGACATCATTCTGCTTGCGGTCTCCAAACGCCGGCGTGCAGCAGAGCGCTATCTCCAGCACCGGAGTTGTAAACCGATTACTAGTGATTGACGAGGACTTTCTCAGAAACTTCCAATTTCCCGCCGTATTCTGCAGGTGCCTTTTTTGTTACCAAGTTTAGAATTTAAACCGGGAGCTGATCTCCTCCTGTGCCCTGAGCTGCCGGATTGACTCGGGATTAGTTGCCCATTTCATTGCTAATACCTCCCGTCCCAAAATCAATCGCGCTTCAGCAGCTGTTTCAGAAAAAGGAGAACCCGGGAAAAGATTGAAACCGCAATTCCGGCGCCGGATAAGACTCTAGGACACAGATGAATATCCGATTTCTACCGCATATTATCTTTCTCTTAATCCCTCCGGTACCCGGCTGACATTTACTGACCGTATGACCTTACATATTTATGTCTTTGACCCTCTTACCGGAAAGTTGCTGGGTGTGCTTTATTCCGACAGTTCGGAAGAGATGCAGTTCAGCCGACTGCCGGCAGAACTTGCGCTTAAACTTAAGGCGATGAATATTATCACTTCCATGTATTTCAGCCACCGATTTCTTGACGATTCTCTGCTCATAATCACCGCCTCCCTGCCCCGTATTCAGATGAGAAGTGAAGGCGAGGATGTGCAGATTGACTACTTCAATGCACCGATCATGGTCACCAAGAACATAAATTTCAATCATATGTTACGGTGCGTAGAATTTCAATCCTGGCCTGACACCATTTCCGGCGTTTTCGAACATCCAGATGCCTCCCTCATTCCCGAAACGGGAATTGTGTTTCTGCCTTATTGCCGTGGCTGGCCTGCTCAGGTTCGGAAATACCTAATGAAAATTTGACTACTGACCAAAATCCTTTCCGAAGGGAATTTTACATTAACAACACATACCCGCTGGCAGTTTATGATACCGGTGGCAGATTTATCCGTTTTATCGGCAGGCTTGATCCCAGATTTAAGCAACTGCGGCTTGGTTATATCGTTGGCAACGAAGCCTTTGTCCGAAGACAGAACAATCGCTACTACGCTACCGACCGTTATTCAGTAAGATTCTGATTTTTAGGGGAAATGAATCACCAGTTACCCGGCAATCGATCAATCCGTTGAACCGCTGCGCTATATGCTAGAAACATTCCGCACCCACTTTCCCGGCGGATTGTGGATTTTCTTGATGCTGGCATCTACATCTATTATGCCCTGGTTACACATAACACACAACCTCTGGTCTATAAACTCAACCGTCAGAAAAGAAAAACGGAATGACTCTTATTATCTTTTACGACCGGTCGAAAACGGCGTGGTAATCAACCTCACTGTCACCCATGACGATGTAAACCATTACTTTGAGCTGCAGCTCCCTTAATTGAGCCGGATGTTAAAAGTAACCTTCTGAGACTTCACCGGTTTTTCAGCCGTTTACGCCGGCTTTTTCTCCACTCCTCATCATCAATCTGCTGCCGGAGCTCACGGATCTTGTCCCGCAGTTTTGCTGCCCGCTCAAACTCCAGATTCTGAGCCGCTTGGTGCATATCCATTTCTAGCCGGAGCAGCAGTTCCATCCGGTCTCCATCTTCAGCGACCTGCCAGTTATTTTCCGCCTCTTCCGCATTCCGTGCATCGGCAACCGCAGTCGTACCCAGCACCTGTTCCGTCGTCTTTTCAATTGAGCGGGGAATGATGCCGTGCCGGCGGTTATACTCAATCTGCTTCTGCCGCCGCCGCTCGGTCTCAGCAAGGGCATTCCGGATAGAACGGGTGATGTTATCGGCATACAAAATCACCTCGCCCTGGACATTTCGTGCCGCCCGGCCCGCGGTCTGGATCAGAGAACGGGCATCGCGTAGAAACCCCTCCTTGTCCGCATCCAGCACAGCAACCAGTGACACCTCAGGCAGATCCAGCCCCTCACGCAAAAGGTTAATCCCGACCAGCACATCAAATTCGCCGAGGCGTAATCCGCGCAGAATCTCCACCCGCTCCAGCGGTTCGATCTCGGAATGAAGATACCTCACCCTGATTCCCAGCTCGGTCAGATACTCCGCAAGGTCTTCTGCCATGCGCTTGGTCAGCGTGGTTACCAGCACCCGCTCCCGGCGCTCCGTCCGCTGCCGGATTTCATTCAGTAGGTCATCCACCTGATTAGCGGTCGGCCTGATTGTCATCTTCGGATCCACCAGTCCGGTTGGTCGAACGATAAGTTCCACAACCCTGCCCTTACTCCGTTCCAGTTCATAATCACCCGGTGTTGCTGAAGTGAATACCACCTGATTGATCAGGGTCTCAAACTCATCAAAGCGCAGCGGCCGGTTGTCAAGACAGGAGGGCAGCCGGAATCCGTAATCGACCAGCACCTGCTTTCGGGACCGGTCTCCATTGAACATCCCCTGAATCTGCGGAATGGTCTGATGGGACTCATCAATGAACATCAGATAGTCCGCGGGAAAGTAATCCAGAAGACAGTAGGGTCTTTCTCCCGGCGCTTTACCCAGAAGATGCCGGGAATAGTTTTCGATCCCGGGACAGTAGCCGAACTCTTGAATCATCTCCAGGTCAAATCTGGTCCTCGTCTTCAGCCGCTGCGCCTCGAGCAGTTTTCCCTGCGCCTCCAACTCTGCCACCCGCTGCCGCAGCTCAACCTCTATTGATTTGATTGCTCGCTCAATCCGCTCCTCACCGGTAATGAAATAGCGTGTCGGATAGATCACCACCCGCTCCCGGCGCTCAATCAGCTCGCCGGAGACAATGTCAAAAATACTCAGCCGGGCAATCCGGTCCTCCTGGAACTCAATCCGTACCCCGTAATCCCGGTGCGAGGGATGAACCTCCACCACCCCCCCCCGGACCCGGAAGGTTGACCGCTTAAGCTCAAAATCGTTTCTGGTATATTGCAGCTTCACCAGCTGTTCTAGTAACTGCTCCCGGTCCAGTTCCCGGTTCAGTTCAATCGGAAAAAGCGACTTCCGGAATTCCCAGGGTTCGCCCAAATTATAGATACAGGAGACTGAGGCAACAACGATTACATCCCGGCGTTCAATCAGACTGGAGGTGGCGCGTAAGCGGAGCCGTTCAATCTCCTCGTTAATTGAGGCGTCCTTTTCAATATAGAGGTCATGTTCCGGCACATAAGCCTCAGGCTGGTAATAGTCATAATAGGAGATGAAATACTCCACCGCATTATCCGGAAAGAACTGCCGGAACTCGCCATACAGCTGAGCTGCCAGTGTTTTATTGTGGGAGATGACAATCGTCGGCCGGTTCAGTCGGGCGATTACCGATGCCATGACAAAGGTCTTGCCGGAACCGGTTACCCCTAGTAGGGTGGAATATTTCGCTCCCGACTGAATAAATTCCACCAGCCGCTCAATCGCCTCCGGCTGGTCACCGGCGGGCTGGAAAGGTGCTCTCAACCGGAACCGCTCCTGCATCAGAATATTCTAAATTCCCTTCTCTCCGGGTCAAGACAGAAACCGGCTTCATTGCCCTGCCCGCCTAATCACAAACACCAACCCAGGGTTGATAACGCCCCCTTCGGGAGTAGAATTATAACCGTGATCTGCAACGCCTGTCCCTTTGAATGTAACATTGACCGCGCGGTCCAGCTGGGCCGGTGCCGGGCAACCAATGAAATTGAAATTGCTCAAGCACAGCTCCATTTCTGGGAGGAACCACCAGTATCCGGCACCAGAGGATCGGGAACGATCTTCTTTTCCCACTGCAATCTCCGCTGCCGTTTCTGCCAGAACTATGATATTTCCCAACTGGGGTTTGGCAGGAAGGTAAAACCGGAGCGGTTGGTCGAAATCATGCTCCAGCTCGAAGATCAGGGTGCTCACAACATCAACCTCGTCACGCCGACACACTATACCTTGCAGCTGATCCCAGTACTCGAGGCAGCGAGACAGCGGTTACGGATTCCAATCCTCTGGAACTCCAACGCCTATGAAAAGGTGGAAACCCTGCGGCAGCTGGCAGGTCTGGTCTCGATCTATCTTCCTGATATGAAGTATTTTTCCGACGAACTGGCACAGCAGTTCTCCTCCGCACCAAACTATTTTAAATACGCCTCCGCGGCAATCATGGAAATGAACCGACAGGTTGGAGAAAACCGCTATGACGCGAAGGGGATTATTAAACAGGGGCTGATTGTCCGCCATCTCGTCCTGCCGGGACAGATTGAGGACTCCAAGAAAATCCTCCGCTGGCTCCGGGACAATCTCGGACCCCAGACTCAGATCAGTCTGATGGCACAGTATTATCCGACCTATCAGGCAGGAACTCTGCCGAATATGAACCGGCGCCTCCGTCCCTCCGAGTATCAGGAAATCAGGGATTATTTTCTGGACCTCGGTTTTAAGGAAGGTTTTCTCCAGGAGCTCTCCTCCGCCTCCCCTGACTATACCCCGGACTTTGAAGGCCGGGGCGTTGATAGTTAAAAAGATAGTTATGTTTTGCTTGACAGGTGAACAATCGTTCACTATAATTAATCATGAGGCGAGGTGTTGATCTGGACAATAAAATTGAACAGCTCCGGCAGTTCTACCGACAGCGGTGTCGGATGCCGTCTTACGCTGAAATTGCCCAGCTCTTTGGCTGGCGTTCCAAAAATGCGGTTTCCCGGCTGGTGAAGAAGTTGAAGGCTCACGGAATCATCACTCAGGATGAAAAAGGCAGGCTTATTCCTCAGAAACTGCTTTCCCACTTGAAACTGCTCGGCACCGTTGACGCCGGCTTTCCCTCCCCCGCCGAGGAGGAACTTCTGGACAAAATTTCACTTGATGAGTGGCTGATACGCAATTCAACCGCCACCTTCCTCTTGAAGGTCAACGGCGATTCGATGCGGGAAGCCGGCATTCTCCCGGGAGACATGGTTCTGATCGACCGCTCAATCACCCCAAAGAATGGCGATATTGTGATTGCTGAAGTTGATGGTGAATGGACGATCAAATACTTAAGAAAACAGGGGGGACAGATTATCCTAATTCCCGCAAATCCAAACTACCCACCTTTGAAGCCCAGAGCGGAACTTAGAATTGGTGGGGTGGTTACCGCCGTAATCCGGAAATACCGATGAGCACCCAGCCACTCCTAGTCTTAGACTGGCAGAATGCGATTCTGCATGTGGATGCCGACGCCTTCTTTGTTGCCTGCGAACAGGCAACCAATTCCCACCTTGCCGGTAAACCGCTGGTCGTCGGCAGAGAGCGGGGAATTGTCACCGCTGCAAGTTATGAAGCCAAAGCACTAGGAGTTAAAAGGGGAATGAGGCTGCATGAGGTAAGGCAGCTTTCCCCTGACATAATCATCCTTAACTCCGACTATGAAAAATACAGCCTATTTTCAGTCCGGATGATGGATATTCTCCGCCGATTTTCTCCGGCGGTTGAAGAATACTCAATTGATGAAGCCTTTGTGGACATCACCGGCCTGCGCCGGGCTTATCACTGCTCCTATGAGGAACTGGGATCCCGAATTCAGGAAACGATCCGGACAGAACTGAACATCTCAGTTTCCATTGGCATCAGCCTCACTAAAGTTCTCGCCAAGATCGCCTCTCAGCACAGAAAACCCGGGGGACTGACACTAATCCCTGGGCGACAGATTCACCTGTATCTGGGGAAATTGCCTGTGGATGCGGTCTGGGGAATTGGAACCAACACCGCTGCCTGGTGTAATAAACTGGGTATCAGAACCGCACTGGACCTCGCCCGCCGGTCCGAAATGTTTATCCAGAAACACCTCCCTAAACCCTGCTACGAAATCTGGCAGGAATTAAACGGCCGACAGATATATCCGGTAAATCCCGAATCCAAGACCAACTACCGGTCAATCAGCAAGGCAGCCACATTCCCACCGACCACCAGCCGGTTTGTGATCTTCAGCAGACTAAGCGCCAATCTCGAAGCCGCCTGCTTCAAAGCCCGGCGCTATCAGCTGGCACCTCAGCGTCTGATTCTATTCCTCCGCACCCAGGAATTTCAGGAAAGCGCGGTGGCATTGAAGCTGTCCGCGCCAGCAGCGTATCCGCTTCTATTAGCTCCATTTATTCAACAAGGATTTGATGCGATCTATCAACCCGGGAAAGTTTACCGGCAAACCGGCGTCATTCTAACCCAACTGGTCTCTGCCCGCAACATTCAAATTACTCTCTTTGATGATCCGCTCCGCTTGGAAAAAATGGAAAGACTTTATCGGGCAGTCGATTTATTAAAAAGACGCATGGGCAGTGAGGTAATCGGTTCGGGCATAGCATTAAACTTTTCTCCCGGGATGGCAAAGCGGTTGAAAATACCGTGCCTTAATATCAGACTGCGTGATTAACTAACATTTGCATTATGAATTGAATCACTTAAAATAGACCTGTGTGTGGTGTTCTCGGCCTTTTCTACTTTAATCAATCGGTAGCACCAGACTTAGTCACCGGCCTGATCGCACTCCAACACCGGGGACAGGATTCTGCTGGAATTCTGACCTCCGATGTCACACTACATTTGAAAAAAGGCAATGGGCTGGTGAGCCGGGTGTTCAATGAAAAAAATCTTTCCCGGCTTACCGGTTCGCTAGGCATCGGACATACCCGTTACCCGACAATCGGACCAGGGGCCAGTGAAGATGCCCAGCCGTTCTTCGTAAATCATCCATACGGTATTGGTATGGTCCACAACGGCAATCTCACCAACTACTTCACTCTACGACACGAATTGGAAACAAAAGATCTGCGCCAGCTGACCAGTTTTTGTGATGTCGAACCGATCCTGAATGTGTTTGCCAGTGAACTGGAAAAATACCGTTCGGAACCACTGAAACCAGAACACATTTACCAGGCGGTGAAAACAGTGTTCCAGCGGGCTAAGGGCGCCTATTCCGTGGTAGCGCTCATTCATCAGCAGGGTCTGGTTGCCTTCCGCGACCCAAGTGGTATCCGTCCTTTGGTACTGGGAAAAAGGAGGGTATCAGCCGAACACAGTTCGCACAGTCTCCGCCATAGTGTGCTGAGGAAAAGACCGGTTTATGAATTCGCCGTTGCTTCAGAAAGCGTTGCCTTAGATCTGATCGGCTTTACTGACTTCCGTGATGTTCAGCCGGGAGAAGTCATTTTCATCGACCGTCATCACCGAGTCCACCATCACCTGCTTAATTCATGTAAACCCCACACCTGCATCTTTGAATATGTATATTTTGCCCGGCCTGATTCGGTCATCGATGGCATTGAAGTTTACGAGGCACGGCTGCGGCTCGGGGATACACTCGCTCACGAGGTTATGCGCCGTAACATCCAACCTGAAATTGTAATACCGGTCCCAGATACTGCCCGACCGGCTGGTGCTGCTCTTGCCCGAGCACTGAATATCGAAATGCGGGAAGGTCTGATTAAGAACCGTTACATCGCCCGGACCTTCATTACTCCGGCAACGGTCAATCGTTCTGTTTCTGTCCGTCAGAAACTCAACCCGGTGCGTTCCCAGATTCAGAACAAGAATATTCTGCTTGTTGACGATTCAATTGTCCGGGGGACAACCTCCAGAGAGATTGTTCAGATGGTCAGGGAAGCCGGTGCACACCATGTTTACTTGGCGGTTACCGCACCCCCACTCCGCTTCCCATGTGTCTATGGAATTGACATGATGACCCGGGGCGAATTCATCGCCAAGGGGAAAACCGAACTGCAGATCGCAAGACTGATCGGCGTAGATGAACTGATATACCAGAGCTACAACGGTCTGATCCAGGCAGTCAGAGGTAATCACCACGACCGCCAGTTTTGTACCGCCTGTTTCAACGGTAACTATCCCACTGGAATTACCGAACGTGACCTGCATGCTTTAGAAACCGAACGCCGGCGCTGGATGGAACATGCAGAAAAGAAGCTGCCGGAATGAAACAGTGGCGACACAGCCAGTTATCTTTCCGACTGCTGTGCCCGCCCGCGTGTTAATCGAGTTGCCGCCGGATGAAAGTAGGAATCTCCAGATCCGTTTTATCTACCGGTAGGTCGCCTTTAGGACTTAAATTACGTCGCGGGGGATTCAAATCTACCGCACTCAAAAGGTCAGCTACATCATCAATGCGCGGCAAAGGTTCATTGAGCCCGGTAGCAATCAGCGTCACCTTCATTGCCGAATTCAAATCACTCAGACGAGCAGCCCCCATCCGAATATCTGCCTGTCCATTCGTTGCATGGTAGATAATCTGAGCAGCCTCATCTACCTCTTTCAGTGTCATTGACTCGTCACCCGAGATATTCAGCAGTACTCGACGGGCGCTCTCAATCGATACGTCCTCAATCAATGGCGAACGCAATGCTCGGTGTGCTGCTTCAGTAGCACGCCCCTCTCCTTGAGCAATCCCTACCGACATCACTGCCCCCCCCCGTTCGCTCATCACAGTACGCACATCGGCAAAATCAATATTGATTAACTGCCGGGTTGTAACGATTTCTGATATTCCCCGGACTGCGTTCAACAGCACCTCATCTGCAAGCCTAAATGCCTCAAAACAAGGTTGAGCACCATAAACTTCCAGAATACGCTGATTAGGAATTACAATCAGTGTATCAACATGTGGTCTGAGCGCCTCGATTCCTGCCTGAGCTTTCTCGCGCCGCTGCCGGCCTTCAAAATCAAACGGCCGAGTAACAACTGCGACCACCAGTGCCCCCTGTTGCTTTGCTTCCTGAGCAACTACCGGTGCAGCACCAGTACCTGTACCACCACCTTCACCGGCGGCGATAAAAACCATATCGAAACCCGCAAGATTCTCACGCAGGACACTGACTGATTCCTCGGCTGCCTGTCGGCCAATTCTCGGATCACCGCCTGACCCCAAACCGCCGGTTAACTGCGCACCAATCTGAATCCTGTTCGGTGCCAAAGACATTGACAGTGCTTGGAGATCGGTATTGACCGCGAATAGTTCCACTCCACTCAGACGGGCATCAACCATATGATTTATGGCATTACAGCCTGCCCCACCGACCCCGAATACGCCGATCCGGGTCAGATTTCTTTCCTCTACCGGCTCAATCACTCTTGCCTCCTTTCATTAATTTAAGAAAACCACGACTTCAAATCTTCCCACAGTCTTTGCCCCAAACCAGGAACCGGCAACTGATGCAACTGACTACTTTTCCCTTCAACTGCACAGCGGATCAACCCAACGGAAGTGGCGAACGCCGGATTCGTTACTACTTCTCGCGGTCCTCCTACCCGTTCCGGCCTTCCGATTTTTACCGGCATCCCACAAATCTGCTCGGCAAGCATATCAATCCCGGGCAAAAGAGCACCTCCGCCGGTCAGAATAACACCACCGGAAAGCCCATCCGCAAGCTGTGACTTTCTGATTTCCGCATCTGCCAAATTAAGCAGCTCCTCCACCCGGGGTTCAATGATTGATGCCAGCAGGCGTCGGGACACTTGCTTGGGCCCCCGGCCTGAAGCATCTTCAATCGTCAGTGGTTCATCTCTCTCAATCATCCCCGCCATTGCCACCCCGAACTCCCGCTTGATACTCTCTGCCTGCTGATACGAAGTTCGCAGTCCGATTGCCACGTCCTTAGTAATATTTGCGGCGCCAACCGGAAGCATTTTAGTAAACCGGATCTCCCCTTCCCGATAGATCGATACCTCCAGTACTCCGCCAATATCAATGATCGCCACTCCCAGCTCCTTGTCCTCCTCATCACAGACTCCGTAGGAAGTAGCCAACGACTGAAGTACTAAAACCCGGTGTTTGATATCCAGCCGTTCCATTACCCGATATATGTTCTCGATCGCAGTAACCGCGCCGATGATCAGCAATGCCTCTACTTCTAAACGGACTCCAAACAATCCCAATGGATTCCGCACCCCGCGCTGGCCATCAACAATGAACTGAGTCGGAATAACGTGGAGTATCTGTTCATCATTCGGTAGACGAATAGTCTGTGCCTGACGAATAACATCCTCTATATCACGCGGCATGATTCCCTTATTTGGTCTGCTCACCGGCACTGCCCCTAATCCGGGCATATGCTTGATATGATCACCGGTAATGCTGGCGTAAACTGGACCAGCACCAATACGACAGTTTGCCATCTTTTCCGCTTGCTCAATTGCCCGGGCAAATGACTCTGTTGCCTTATCAAGGCTGATGACAACTCCCATCCGGAATCCGTCTGGCGGCGACACCCCGTATCCCTTGACTTCCGTCTTACCGGTCGGATCCGCTTCGGCAATCACACAGGTAACCTTAGTGGTACCGATATCAATTGCAGCAATCCTTCTCAATTTACCCATTCTTCACCTCCTGTCTCCGGTTGAACCTGTAGGAGGCAGAATCCGCACCTCCTCATCAAGCTCAATACCGGTCATCTCCTCAACTGTTGCCTTCATAATCTGAACTAACTCATAAACATCAACAAATCGAGCACCGCCCCGGTTAACTATAAAATTCCCGTGCTGGGGTGAGACTGCTGCTCCGCCCAATGCCACGCCTTTCAAACCGCACTGCTCAATCAGTTTACCTGCAGGAACTGTCGCAGGATTCTTAAAAAAAGAACCGGCTGAGGGTTCAGACGGATGCTTTTGCCTGCGCTCACTTCTTATTTCCTGACAACTCTTTCCCCTGCCCTGCTGTAATTGCAAAATTACTGATAATACCCAGAAGCCTGCTGGTACCAGGGATTCTCGATATTGATTCCTGAAAACTTTCCTGTTTAACAACTCAACTATCCCCTGATTATCCATGACTTCTACCTGCTGGACGATATCCCCTAGACTTCTGCCGTAGGCACCGGCATTACTCATCAACCCGCCTCCAATTGTTCCCGGAATCCCCGCGAGGAATTCAGTACCGGAAAAACCATGAGATTCGGCAAAATCTGCAATTTCATCAAGTAAAACACCTGCCCCTGCATAAATCTGATTTTCCCTCAATTCGATCCGACAGAATTCGCCCTGAAGCTTAACGACAATACCGCGAAGTCCCTGTTCAGAAATTAGCACATTGGTACCGCGTCCGATAACAGTTATGTTTACTCGATATTTCTGAGCAATCGTCCTCACCACACTCAAACCCCTCCGACTTCTGACAATAACCAATGCATCAGCCGGACCTCCAATCCGGAAACTTGTATGCCGAGCAAGAGGCTCGTTAAAAAATACCTCACAATGCTCCTCATGAACTGTCTGCAGCAATACCTCTTGCCAGTTACCAGCCATCATCACTTAACCTCACCGAGCAGTTTCAGAATCTCATCTGCCAATTTGGTGATACTGCCAGCCCCCAGCGTCAGCACCACATCCCCCCGCTTCAATTGACCACTGATGAAATTTGGCACTTCATTCAGCTTCGGTATGTGGTGAACTGCCAAGCCCGCTCTGCCCCGCCTCCGGACTGCATTTACAATCAACCCCTCGTCCACCCCGGGAATCGGCGGTTCAGCTGCGGCATAAATCTCGGTAATTACCAATTCATCTGCCCGATCAAATGCAGTGCCAAATTCTTCCGCCAGTAGTTTGGTGCGCGTATAGCGATGGGGCTGAAAAACAACCAGTATCCGGCGCTCTGGATAGGCATGGCGCAATGCCTCGATGGTCACCCGGATTTCAGTCGGATGATGACCATAATCATCAAACACCTCTATCCCGTTCACATCCCCCTTCTTCTCCAGTCGCCGGTGAACCCCTGTAAATGTCGCTAGCGCTTGTTCAATGGTAACAAAGTCAATCCCCAGCTCGACCCCCACCGCAATTGCTGCCAGTGCATTCTGCACATTATGTCTTCCTGCCATCGCCAGGCTGAATCTGCCTATTTCCTTACCATCATAAACTACCGTAAATGCCGAACTGAAGCGGTAAAGCTGCAGATCACGGATTGTAAAATCTGCCTCCGTATCAATCCCATAGGTTACTACCCGACGCGACACCCGATTACGGAAGGAACGAACCGCCGGCGAATCCATACATAAAATAACACTGCCATAAAAGGGAACCCGGTTAACAAATCGTAAAAATTCCTTCTTTAAATCCTGAATGTTCTTATAATAATCAAGATGCTCCGGTTCAATATTTGTCACCACTGCAATCGAGGGATAAAGCAGCACAAAAGAACGGTCGCTCTCATCAGCTTCGGCAACGAGATATTCTGACTGTCCCAGCCGGGCACCAGTTTCGGCTCCGACAATTCTGCCACCAATCACTGCGGTAGGGTCAAGCCCGGCACGAGTCAGAACATGTGTGACGAGTGAAGTAGTGGTTGTTTTACCGTGGCTCCCGGATATTGCGATACTGAATTTCAAACGCATCAGCTCCGCCAGCATTTCTGCCCGCCTGATTACCGGTATCCCATGAGCGCGGGCAAAAACCAATTCTGGATTATCATCAGCAACTGCTGTGGAAAAAACCACCACCTCTGCATCGGTGCAATTTTCTGCCTGGTGTCCGATAAACACCTTTATCCCTTCCCGCATCAACCGCTCCGTCACTTCACTTGCCTGAATATCCGATCCCGAAACCTCAAATCCAAGATTTTTGAGCAGCAGTGCAATACCCGACATCCCTGCGCCACCGACACCCACAAAATGAATACGTTTTATTCTGCCAAACATAGCAGCTCAATCTCCTCCTGAATTTAACGCCGTAATAATCCGTCGGGCAATGGCAGGACCGGCATCTATCCGGGCAGCCGCGCGGGCATTTCTTGACATCGCTTCCATCTTCGCAGAATCTGTTAAAATATGCTGTACCAAACTGGTCAACCCCGAAAGCTGACTCTGTTCCAGCACAACTCCAGCACCGATTTTTGCTATATACCGGGCATTGGCATCCTGGTGCCGGTCAGCTGCAAAAGGAAAAGGGACAACAATCATAGGTATGCCGAACGCCATTAATTCTGATATTACCAACGCACCAGCGCGGGTAATTGCCAGCGCAGCTTGAGCATAATATTCTTCCGGCTGATCAGTCCAGTCCACCAGTTCGCAGTTTCTGGAATGCACCAAAGACTTGATTAGCTCGTAATCCCTTTTCCCGGTAATAATAACGACCCGGATATTGGAAAGTGTTGCTGCCAAATCTAGAGCGGCGAGATTTAGTACCCGCGCACCTTGACTCCCTCCGATTACCAGTACTGTCCGGTTCTGAATGGTCGGTGAAGCCTCTTCTCTCAATTGAAAAACACTTAATTGAGAACACCTTTGAACAATTCCCCGACGCAGTGGCGTCCCGGTAACATTACATTTACCATTCAGAGATTTTTCAAGCGGAAAGGTCAAAAAAACTTCTTGAGCGTACCGCGAGAAAAATCGAGTTACTCTTCCGGGGATACAATTCTGTTCTAAAAGGAAGAATTTGATTCGTCGAATCCAGGAAGCCATGAGCATTGGAGCACTTACAAACCCGCCGGCGGCGATGACTGCATTGGGATTTATCCGATTGATAATTTTCACAGACTGAAAAAACCCAGTACTAATCTCGCCTAGCCCGCGTAATCTGAAAATCGGATCTTTTCCTGTTACTTGACCGGATTGTATAGGCTCAAATTGAAAATCTGCCCGCTGGGCAACTGTCTCCTCCAACATACCTTTCCTTCCTACCCATATCACAGTTACTCCGCAACTTCTGAGCTCTTCACCCAGCGCGAGCGCGGGAAAAATATGGCCGCCGGTTCCACCCGCGACCAGCAATACCTTCCTCATCGACACCACTCCTTCTATGTCTTGAAACATTGAGAACCAGTCCGGCAGCAAACATGTTTGATACCAGTGCCGAGCCGCCATAGGATATGAAAGGTAATGGCTGCCCGGTCGTAGGTATCAGGCTCAGCGATACAGCAATATGAACCATAGCGTAGATTGTAATGACTACTCCAACACCACCGCTTAATATACGACCGAATTCTGTTACCGACCTTTCTGCTACCTTCATCACTCGATAGACTAAAAGAATATAAAGTAAAATGATTATCACCGCACCCAAAAATCCCCTTTCTTCACCGATCAGGCAGAAAATAAAATCCTTGTGTAGCTTTGGCAAAAAATAGTATTTCTGCCGGCTCTCACCCAACCCTTTTCCGAACGGACCGCCTGAACCGAGCGCAATTAAAGCCTGAGTCTGGTGGTATCGGTCACCGGCGCAGAATTTTTCCCATCGGTCTGGAATGTAATGGAATTTTGTATTTCTTAACTTGGGTATAACCGCAAAGCATAGGCCTCCCAGCAACACGCCCAGCATCAGCAAAAACAGCAAGTACCGCCATTTTACCCCAGCAAGAACGAATATCAGAAAACTTGACACACCGATAATCACGCTGGTCCCAACTGCTGGTTGTATGAGTGTTAACCCCACAGTTAAGATAACAATTACCCCGGGTTTGATCACTGTGTTTAGGAAATTCGGTTTTGAATCTGAATTACGCAGCCTTTCAAAATAACCTGCAAGCCATATCACCAGCGCATACTTTACAAATTCTTGAGGTTGAAAACCATGGAACTCACGCCGGGCAACGACACCGGCAATATTCCCGAGTACAATTGCTCCTGCCAACAGCCCGAGCATTATTATTAGCAGCAACCATTGAAAATTTCTGCCGGCAATTCGCCCGAGATTGACCTTCATACCCAACCAGAGCGCTCCGCAACCCATCAATAGTCGCAAAGTCTGCCCCCGGAGATATTCCAGCCCCAGATGATATGTCGCTGCATATACCGTGATGAGACCGATTCCCCCAAGGGCGAGAACAGTAACAAGCAGCTGATAATCAATTTGAAAATTGGGCAGATATTCGAATGCTTCACTCCGTCCGCTGACCGGAATCCACAACCGGTTCGGACGGTGAACCACATTCAGCAAGCCGCTATTACTGTAGTTGCCGGACCGCATTGCGAAAAGCCCTTCCCCTTTCCTGAAAATCATGAAATAGGTCAAATGAAGCAAAACCTGGGGAAAGCACAACAATATCCCCGGGCCTAGCATGCTGATAAGCACGAACCACAGCATCCTTCATCGAACCTGCAATCTCGTATTTCGCAAATCCAAGACTGCTTAATTCTTCTGCCAGACGATTACTGTTTTCACCTAAAAGTACTACGCACTTTGCCCGTCGTCTGATTGTGTCAAGATAATTTTTAAAATTGGTACTTTTCTCTTTTCCCCCTGCTATAAGAATAACCTTCTTCCGCCAAGCCTTAAGCGACCGGACACCCGCCTCAGGATTAGTACACATCGAATTATTGAAAAAATAAACTCCATCCAAGCAACTAACAAACTCCATTCGATGTGGTAGTTGCTTAAACCGTCTCAATGCCTGCTTAATTGCAGGCACGGGAATCTGCAATATCTGAGCAACACACACAGCCGCCAGCGCATTTTCAATCACGGGCAGATATCTCAGATTGTAAAATTTCATCCACCGCTGGAGCAGCTCACTAACTGATACAACGGGTTTACCTTTAAACCAGAACCACCCCTTAGCGACATAGGCATCTGCTATTTTTTTTCTTGAAAACCATACTATTTCTGCCCGCACATTTTCAACCCCTTTCCTTACAGATGGGTCGTCATAATTTAATACTGCCCAGTCATCCCTCTGTTGATATTCGAATATCCTCAGTTTGCATCGGACATAATCAGCAAATGATCGATGCCGGTCCAGATGATCCTCGGTAATATTCAGCAATACCGCCACTTTTGGTCTCAGCGCTCGTGCCCGCCTTAGCTGAAAACTGGACACTTCAATAACATAAAAATCCTTCTCGTTCATGTTCAGTGCTGCAGACAGCGGCTTTCCTGGTGCCAGATTCCCGCCGACAAAAACTTTTTTCCCCGCCTGCTTCAGGATTGCTGCAATCAAAGATACGGTAGTTGATTTCCCATTGGTACCGGTAACTGCAACCTGAACACCGGAAAGAAATTTGCTGGCAAAATCAAGCTCATCGTATACCGAAATCCCGTTATCAGTTAAAAAGCGAACCACAGGATGCTCAGCTGGAAATCCGGGACTCGCCACTATCGTCACACGTGGGGTCAGAAGCTGATGATTCACCCGGCAAATCCGCCTCAATCCCAATCCTACTAACTCCTGAAGCACCGGCTGGTGCCAAACCGATTCGTCATCATCATACCCTGCAACATCAGCCTCGGCGTGCAGCAGTGCGTTCGCCAATGCTCTCCCCGCTCTTCCTAACCCCAGAATTAGAAACGGCCGCCCCGCCACCTGTTCTCTGAATATCCTTAACATTAGCGCACCTTGAGAGTTGCTAACGCCACCATCCCACACAACACAGCAACGATCACAAACCGGGTTACAATTTTAGGTTCAACCCAACCTTTAAATTCAAAATGGTGATGCAGTGGTGCCATGCGAAAAATTCTTTTTCCACCAGTAGAGTGGAAATATATCACCTGTAGCACCACCGAACCTGCCTCAACCACAAACACCCCTCCTACGATCGGCAGCAGCAATTCATGTTTGGAAACAATGGCAGCCAGCCCCAGAGCACCCCCAAGCGGCAGGGAACCGGTGTCACCCATGAAAATCTCTGCCGGATAGGAATTAAACCACAAAAACCCGAGACAAGCACCAGTAAGCGCCAGGCAAAATACTGTCATCTCTCCTGAGACCGGCACATATTGGATATTAAGATATTGAGCAATCTTGAAATTACCCGAAATATAGCACAGGGCAGCGTAAGTACCAAGAGCCACCGTTAGCAATCCAGGTGCCAAACCGTCCAGCCCGTCACTCAGATTCACTGCGTTTGAAGAACCAATTAGCACTAGCATTATCAGGGGAATATAGAATATCCCGAAATCTACGACAATATTTTTAAACAGTAAAAAATTGGTCTTGGTTTTAATTCCCGGGTCCGCTGGAAAGAAGTAAAGCACAATTCCCACACCAGCTGCAACAAAAAGCTGAAATAACAACTTAGTACGTTTGTTAATTCCTCGGGCACGACCTCTCCGCACTTTCACGTAATCATCCCAAAACCCCAGTGCTCCCAAAGAGAGCAGTACCGCCAAACCCAAAAGGACCGACTGATTCTTCAAATCCCCGAAAAGCACCGTACCGATTATCGCTGCCACTAGTATCAGTGCCCCTCCCATTGTGGGCGTCCCGGCTTTTCCACGGTGCCTTTCAGGAACCTCTTCCCGGATATTCTGACCGACCTGCAGTCGCTTCAGCAATCTGATCAGCGGAGCTCCTAACACCAAGGTTAGCACAATCGCTACTACGCCAGCCATTGCTGCCCGAAATGTGATGTAGCGAAACAGATTTAACGCCCCAAAGTAGCGTGTCAGTGGTGTCAGAAGATAATAAAACACCCCTCCCCCTATTCCTTCCTTAACGAGCCCAGGATTTCCCGCACTACTTCCCGATCGTCAAAATGAAACCGTTCATTGCCGACAATTTGATAATCCTCATGCCCCTTCCCTGCAATCACAACTGTATCTCCGGCCTGTGCCAACGTTAACGCCTGCCGTATTGCCTCTTTACGGTTAATCTCAACCCGGCATCGTGAAGAATCTTGATGCAAAACCGGTGCCACTCCAGTCAAAATTTCCTCAATTATCTTCGCCGGTTCTTCGCTCCGTGGGTTATCCGAAGTTATTATTACAATATCTGCCATCTGTGTCGCAACTTTCCCCATCAACGGTCGCTTTCCCCGATCCCGGTCCCCCCCACAGCCAAAAACCACAATTACCCGGTTGGAAGTCCACTCACGGACGGTCTCCAGCACCCTTCTCAGTGCATCAGGAGTATGAGCATAGTCAACATAAACGTGGAAGTTACCTGAATGTTCAATGCGCTCCAGCCTGCCCGGTACAGTATCAAGCCGTTCAATTCCCGCAATGACCGGCTCCAGTTCCCAACCCAATGCTCTGGCAATACTGAATACTGCAAGTGCGTTCAGCATATTGTGTCTACCCGGTAACTTTAAACGAATCGGAATTGCCTGAAGTTTCCTGCTGTGCAAATCATTGACGTGAACCACTCCTGCTACTCCTGCGCCGGAAACATGTCTTATTTCACCCCAGATATACTCAATTACATTTTGTTCGTTCTTAAGAACCAGATCCGGTTCCGGCTTCGTCCCAAAACCGATCACCCGTGCCCTCGTCAAATGCGGGATGCCAATTCCTGTCCGGTCGTCAAAATTGACAACTGCAAAACACCCGGGAGTCAGAGATTGAAAAAGTTTCATCTTGGCGCGACGATAATTTTCCATTGTTCGGTGAAAGTCAAGATGGTCCTGAGTAAGGTTGGTAAAAACTGCAACCTTGAAATCAAGGTCAAAAACCCGATCCATCTCCAGGGCATGGGAAGAAACCTCAGACACACATATTTGCACTCCATTTTCCACCATGCGGGAAAGCATCTGTACCATATCTAGACTTTCAGGTGTGGTATTGCCAGCAACTTTTCTTTCCACTCCATCCCAGTATTCTATCGTCCCGATAAACCCCGGCTCGTTACCCATCTGACGGCAGACAGAACGGGTAAGATAGCAGGTAGTAGTTTTACCGTTTGTCCCTGTAACCCCAATCAATTGCAGCTTTCGTGCGGGAAAATCATAAAAACGATTAGCAACCTGGGCCAGAAACCGACGTGGGAACTGAGTTTGAATGATCGTCACCCAGTTCTTTCGCACCCTCCATGGTTCACTGGTTGCCACGGCCACAGCACCGCGGTTAATCGCCTCGTCAATATAATCATTGCCCGACACACGCGTTCCTTCAATCGCCACAAAGAGAAAACCCGGCTTAACCTGAGCCGAATGGTAAGCAATCCCCCTAATTTTAATTTCTCCCAAACCAACACTTCTGCTTGCAACACTACTGGTCACCACATCACACGGTATACCGGTAATCAAATCAACTAGAGGTTTAACCCGTTCACTCCCCACCATTTTAACTACAACTCCATATACCTTTCATCTACTGGCTACAGCCGTCTCCAGTTTCAGCAGTCGTTCAGCAATCTCACGGAAAACCGGACAGGCGGTGCTGCCCGCAAATCGATACTTTGCGGGTTCGTCCAGCATCACTGCGATCACATACTTCGGTTCATTCTTTGGGAAAAAACCGATAAAACTCATTAGCGACCTCGTACTGGAATACACGCCATTAGGATCAACTTTCTGCGCAGTCCCAGTTTTACCGCAAATACTCACCCCCTCAATCCGGGCCAGTTTCCCGGTACCGTTCAGCACTACCCTTTCCAGAATATCCTTCATTCTCTGAGCAGTCCTTTTGCTCAACGCCTGCCGCACCGCTGTCTTTTCTGCAACATGAATTTTCCTACGGTTATTCCCCAACATAGCGGAAGTGACAATACCCCGTTTTGCCACTGCCTCCAGTAAATAAGGTTTTAAGTACGTTCCATTATTTGCCAAACAGAGATAAGCCGCTGCCATCTGCAGCAGTGTTACCGTCAAACCCTGACCGAACGAAATTGTAGCGAAGCGCAGTCGATTTCTTAGCTGCTCAGGCCGGTCTAGCCGTCCTTTTCCCTCATCCGGGAAACCAATTCCGACCTTCTCGGCGAACCCGAGTTTCCTAGCTATAGAGTAATATACTTCCGGATTAACCTCAAACGACATCATCGCGCAGGCCGGATTGGAAGATTGAATGAACACACTGTCAAATGAAAGCACACCATTAGGATGAACATCCTTGATCTTTTTGCCCCCAATTTCAATAAAACCCGCAGAAACGTCATAGAAACGCTTGGTAAATCGCTCTGGCGCTGAATCCTCAAGTGCCGCAGCACAGATGACGATTTTGAAACTCGACCCTGGTTCAAATTGATCCGCAACCGCATTCAGTTTATACCGTTCTCTTGGATAATCGCAATAGTTGTTCGGATCATATGCCGGATAATCAATCGCCCCCAGAATTGCTCCATTATTAGCATCCAGAACGATAACAGAACCCCGCTTTGCGCCTGTTTCTTCCACACCATTTTTAAGCGCCTGAAAACAGATCATCTGAATGTCCGCATCAACACTCAGGTAAAGATCCATTCCTGGACTCGGCGGCCTCATCGGCAAACTGGGATAGGGTTTTGCCCATCCCAATGCATCCTTCTGGAGCATAATCCAGCCCGGCTCGCCGCGCAGTACGGAATCAAACTCCCACTCTATTCCGGCAAGCCCTTTTTCCTTTCCCACAAATCCGATAATATCAGCACAAACCTCGCCGTAAGGATAAATCCGCTCATAATCATCCTGTACCAATACTGCATTGATAAATCTTCTTCTCGTAAGAACCTTCCTCAAAGAATCACCAGTATTATAATCAACAGAGCGGCGAAACCAGAACAGGCGTTTTTTCTGCTCCAGTAACTGCCGGTTTTCCTGAACCGACCCCAGTCCAAAACCCGCAAGAATTTCTGCCAAGGTATCTCGATCCCGGACATACTGAGGCAGAATCTGAATCGAACAACACAAACGGTTTAACGCCAATGCTCTTCCTTTACGGTCAAATATCCGCCCTCTTTCCCCCAAAAGAATTATCTTTTTGTGATGCAGTCGATCTGCCAAATTCTCATAATACCGCCATTTGACAATCTGAACCTCGGCAACCCTAACGATTAGAAATAGCCAAATTACTGAAAATCCGGCAAACACTATTTTTTCCCTCTTGCTCCTTCGTCTCATCTCCTGATAAAACCTTGGTTATAAGTAACTGCAACTGGCACAGCTGGCTGCTTCTGGTCCTCTTCTCTCCCCCGTATCGCAACAACACCCTCTGCCGACTCGGATGAAAAAACTGGAGAAACATTAAACCCGCTCCTGCTGATACTGCACAACGACTCAAGCCTGCAGAAATTAGTAAGATGCTCAAGCGTAACTGTCAGTGTATCAACCTGTTGAGTTACCAGTCGCCATTCCATTTCCAATCTTACAAGTTCCCGGGTCATACGAATACTTGTAGCATGAAGATAAAGATATGCCAGCGCGACGCAGCAAAGCACAATCATGATTGCCATTGCCTTAAAACTGCCATTAGCCTTCATTCCCCTCCTCCATAATTATTTTTTTGTCTCTAACCGCCTCTGTTTTCTCTACGGCACGCAGCCGCGCACTTCTCGCCCTCGGATTGGCAAAAACCTCATCTGCGTCCGGGTAAAGTGGTTTTCTGTTTAACAACAGCAGTTCCCCCCGATGTTCCCGATACATCTCCTTGAAACACCGGTCTTCTCCAGACTGATAACAGATTACTACCAGTCGACCACCTGGCATCAGTAATCGAATTGCTGTCCTTAATCCGAGCTGGAGATTCTCAATCTCGTTGTTCACCACAATCCTCAGTGCCTGAAAAATCCGGGCAAGTGTTTTCTTCAACCGCCGCGGGGGGATAACCTTTTCCACTACCTTTACTAAATCTCCGGTTGTCCTGATATCTTTCCGAGCAGCATATATCTGGCGGCTTATTCTGCCCGCCAACGGTTCATCGGCATATACCTTGAACCAAGAATACAACTCATTGATACTGGCTTTCTGCAAAATCTCCCTTGCGGTCGGACTGGAACTCTGCTGATCAAAACGCATATCAAGGGGACCATCCGCCTCAAATGAAAACCCTCGCTCCCGTTGAAGCTGGTAGCAGGATAATCCTAAGTCCATCAGCACGCCGCTTACCAACCTGATACCCAATCGTTCTACCACCTCAGCCATATCCACATAATTTGCTTGTATCAACAAAATCATCGACAACCGATTGCAACCAACTGGAGAACTGATTTCAGCCAATCCCCGGATGAACGTGCAACCGAACTCGCTTAATCTTGACTGTGCAAATCTGAGTGCAGTTGCATCAACGTCAATGCCAATAAGCCGGCACCGTTGTTTGTTGATAGGGATAAGTTTTTGCATCTCCTGTGCCAGCGCCCGCAAATGACCTCCTCCACCGGCAGTAGCATCGATAACAGTTCCCACACTCAGACATGGCCTCAACAGGCTGACAACTTTCTCAACAAGCACGGGTACATGTTCAGTCGTTACGCTCATGGGCGCGAAAACGTAACATCATCTCCCAAGCCTGACGTCCTGCTTCATTACGATCGCGCTGATAATTAGCCATGGACTCCATGACAAATTTGCGATACCGTTCCGGTTCCCAGATCAGAAAAAATTTCCCCGCTCCAGTAATCACCACGTTACTTTTGATTCCCGCCCATTCCCGCAGATGCTTGGGCAAAAGCACCCGCCCCTGAACATCCAAAGTGGCTTCACCTGCTTGAGAATAAAGCAGAATAAAAAAACGTTGAGCCTCTTCAGTATGCTCAGGGAGGTGGCGAAGCACGCGGTCCTCGTAGTCATTCCATTCGGTGTAGGGGTGGACTTCTATTGTTTGAAACCGTCCGGGAAGAAATATTAACCTGTTCTCATCCGGACCAAGTTTCTTACGGAACTCCACGGGGACCGCGAGCCTGCCTTTGCCGTCAATTGTATATTCAAACTCACCAATAAACCTTCCCAACCCCATCATTCATCACCGTTACCTTTATCCACACATTTCCACACAATTATCCACTTCATATATTTGTAAATTACTATATCCCCACTTTTGTTCCTGTCAAGAAAAAGTTAAAGATAATTTAATAAACAATGCAACATTATAATTTGTTTATAAATAATTATTTAAATTATATTGCTATAATATGTATGAGAATTTCTAATTACTTTGGAATTTAATCGTGTTTGGAGGTATCAGTTCTAAATTGTAGTGCTAGAGATCAATGCCAATTAATAACAGTGGAAATATTAACCGCTAGATGTTGCATCCGGCAGCAGCTCTACCTATATTATAACCCCGCTCGACGCAAGCAATATTCAGTGGAATTAGCTTCGCTTTAGCTCGAAACTCCTCTTTGATCTGCTCGATAATCGCCTCAACCGGCACAATGCCCGTTGCCCCGACATAGGCTCCCAGCATTACCATATTTGCCGCTTTTCCACTACCCGCCTCAATTGCAATTTCATTGGCCGGCACTTCTACCACTCTGATATCATCCCTATCTGGCCGAATGTTAATAAGTGAACTATTAACAATAGCATAACCACCGGGGTTTTGTGCCGCACAGAACTTTTCCAGAGAAGGGCGGTTCATTACTACCGTATCGCGTGGATGGGCAATAATCGGTGAAGCGATCGGCTCATCGGCGATTATCACTACACAATTGGCGGTTCCTCCTCTCATTTCCGGCCCATAGGATGGAAGCCAGACCACTTCCTTCCCCAGTTTCATCCCCACCTCTGCCAGCACTCTACCGGCAAGCATCACCCCCTGCCCACCGAATCCGGCAAATACGGTCTCAATCTGCATTTTGTCCCTCCGTTAATTCCGGGGCCTTGAAATTCTTTACCGGATAATAGGACAGCATATTCTCCTCGAGCCATCGAGTTGCCTGAACCGGAGACATTCCCCAGTTCGTCGGACAGGTTGACAGAAACTCCACGAATGTAAAGCAAATTCGATCCCGTTGATAGATAAACGCTTGTTTTAGTGCACGCCGGGCATTGATTACCTGCTTGGGATTATGTACCGCAACCCGTTCAATGAACGCCGGAGTACGCAAACTACTGAGCAGCTCACACATCCGGATTGGATACCCCACCTCATTGACATCTCTCCCACGGGGGGATGTTGTCGTTACCTGTCCTGGCATCGTCGTCGGCGCCATTTGCCCACCGGTCATACCGTAAATGGCATTATTGATAAAAACTACCGTAAACTTCTCACCGCGGTTTGCGGCATGAATAATTTCGCTCATCCCGATTGATGCCAAGTCTCCGTCTCCCTGATAGGTAAAGACAATCAAGTCTGGTCGCGCTCTTTTAATCCCTGTTGCCACTGCCGGCGCCCGACCATGAGCTGCCTGTTGAAAATCAAAATTGAAATAATTAAATGCCAACACGGAACAACCAACAGGAGCAACTCCCACCGCTTTTCCCCGCAATCCTAGTTCATCAATCACCTCGGCGATCAGCCGATGAATGATACCATGTGTGCACCCTGGACAGTAGTGAGTTGGAGTCACACTCAGCGACTCCGGGCGTCGGAAAATTACTTTCATCTGTCACCCCCGGCAATGTACCGCTTCACCGCATCCACAACTTCCTCCGGACTAGGAACCATTCCTCCTGCCCGTCCATAAAAATAGACTGGCTTACTCCTGCCAACTGCCAGCCGAACATCCTCCACCATCTGCCCGGTTGACATCTCTACACTCAACAGAAACCGTGCTCGCTGGCTGAGTTCATAAATCGGTTCCTCAGGAAAAGGAAAAAGTGTAATCGGTCTGAGCAGGCCTGTAGGTATCCCTTCATCATCAAGTCGCTGAATCGCAGTTTTACACACTCGCGCCGTAGTGCCGTAAGCCACCAGCAGACACTCAAGCTTCCGATCGGTACGGAACTTCTCATAACGCACCTCGTTTTTTTTCATCTGTTCGTACTTTGACGCCAGCTTGAAATTCAATTTCTCCTCCTCAACCGGATCCAGATAAAGTGAATTAATTACATTTGGCTTTCTTCCCTGACATCCGGTTGTTGCCCAGTCTTTCGGCGGCAAGGGAGGAAACTGCTGCTCAGTGAACTCCACTGGCTCCATCATCTGCCCGATCATCCCGTCACCAATGACAATCACCGGATTACGATACCGGTCCGCTCGGTCAAAGGCCAGTGGCATCAAATCTACAGCTTCCTGAACCGAACAGGGCGCCAGCACCAGACACCGGTAATCACCGTGTCCGCCTCCTTTCACCGCCTGAAAATAGTCCCCCTGTGATGGCAGAATACCACCGAGTCCGGGTCCGCAGCGCACAATATTTACGATTACACATGGCAGTTCTGCTGCTGCAATATAGGAAACAGCCTCCATCATCAGACTGATACCCGGACTGGAAGAAGAAGTCCAGACACGTGCGCCGGCGCCTGCCGCACCATAAAGCACATTAGCAACTGCCACCTCGCTCTCAATCTGCAGAAAAACTCCGCCCACCTCAGGCATGCGGTGAGCAAGGTACTCCGCGATCTCCGACTGGGGTGTAATCGGATAGCCAAAATAAAGAAGTCCCCCTGCCCGGACTGCTGATTCAGCAATCGCCTCATTGCCCTTCATCAGAATTTTAGCCATCTACCTTTACCTCCGATTTTCCCGCCTCCTCGACGGCAATTTCAATTGCCGTATCTGGACACATCATACCACAGAACCGGCAGGCTATACATGCATCCTGATTAACGACCTGCGCATAGAAGTAGCCTTTGTCGTTAATCTCCTTGGACATCGCCAAAACTTGCTTCGGACAGTAAGTCACGCACAGTTCACATCCCTTACAACGGTTCTTCTCAATTGTTACTTTTGCCTTTCTTCCCACATTAACTCCTTAAATTCTAAAACACCTCGCCCCAAAAAATCATTACGTTCCCAGGGCTTCAGAAGCTGCCGTCCCAATACCAGCACTGGATAATTAATACTGTTCGGGTCAAACTCATCCAAGACTCGACGTTCGATTGCTATAAATGCAATTGGCTTGGCGGTGACAGCACTCAACGCCTCTGCCAGTTTTATCCCTTCCTGAATGATCGCCGCGGTTGTTTCCTCAATCAGATGAGAATTCACTACCAGATGTGTAATGGTTAACCCTGATGTGGATTCAATATCTCCTAATAACCTCTGAATCTGTGACACTGTTCTGGTAAAAGGCCGACGGGAATTGAGCACAAAAAAACTGTTATACTCATCGCGATTTACACCATGGCTCAGACTTGCCATCACCCTAGCACCTACTGAATCTCCGCCCAGGTCCAAAATCAGAAAACCCGTTTTCGAAAACATTGCACCGCGAATTTCGGCTCCGATCATCGGCAGGTCGGTCTCCATCATCGTTACTGGCGGCATCAGCACCCGGACTCCCAATTGCTCAAGGACCTGCCGTGCCTCCCGGCTTCGGAAGTAGGGATTAACGATATCCAGATCAGCGATTGTTACCGGCGTACCCAGTTCTGTCAGACTCAAAGCAAAATTGACGGCAATTTCGCTCTTGCCCGAACCATACCCCCCTCCAAAGATACTTACTCTGCGCAGTCCGGCAATAAAATTTCCCGCATTAAACCAGAATGGTCTCCCGGCGGCTTCCGCCAATGAACCTGCTTCCGAAAATCCCGGCATTAGAAAAAATTATAGCATCCGATAAACCTCCGGTCAAATATGACAAACACGGGGCGGCGTTTTTGCCGCCCCGTGTTGCTCTTTGTTGTTCTTTTAACGCTGGAGTACGAGCTTGGTGCTGCGCCGGTAACCACCGGCAGAAAACCGGCAGAAGTAAATACCAGCAGCAACCTCGCATCCGGCGTTGTCTCTTGTATCCCAGGTCAGTGTATATGTGCCAGCAGGCTGAACCGAATTCACCAGTGTCCTTACTACTCGGCCGCTGATATCACATATCTGCACCAGTGTCCGCTGTTCACAGTTTAGCGTATATCGGATTCTGGTCGCACCGGAGAATGGATTAGGCAGCACCGGATACAACCGGGTTTCATTAGCCACTGCCCCTTCCTGCCAGAGTCGGTCCCTTTCGGTAATACCCGTGGTGAGCTCTGGCTGCCAGAAACCGATCAGTGCCAGCAGATTGGGACCACTCATCAACCCGGTTGCTGTCTGCCCCACAGTAACTCCACAGCGGTAACCACCTGTGAGCATTCCACCGCCCACCACTATCACCTGCCAGTCGCAGCGGTAAGACTGAGCCCAGAGCCAAGAACCGGTCAGTAGAAGAAACCCCAGAACTACCCATCCTCTGCTAGTCATGAATTACCTGCCTTCCTGGAGCTGAGCTTTAAGAGCTTCAAGCTCCTGCCGGAGTTCCTGATTCTGCTCACATACCGCTTGGATTGCCGCCAGCAGGAACCCGATGGCGTCACCGGTGTTGATACCGTCCCGCTTCGGTGTTGCCAGCAGTTCCGGTACCTCTTCAGCAATCACACCAATATGCTCCTCGCCTGTGATATCCGCTTTGTAACGGAAACGCACCACCTGAATCCGCTTCAACTCTTCCAGAATCGCCTTAACCTCTTCTGGTGTCAGAACCCTGATATCCTTCTTCAGTAGACGCGAGCTGGCATCCACCCAGCTGGTTCCATCGCAGTAAGCGCCACCCTGAACATGAATTGGGTATTCAGGATTCTGAACTCCTACACCCAGCTTGGTTGTCCCGTTCGCATGATAGAACACCACTGCACGCGGAGTAGATGTCGAACAACCCTCACCAAAGGCAAAGGTATAATCAGCACTGGCTCGGACGCGGGTGTTGTAGCCGCCGGCAAAGCTGTAACTGGCTGCAGCCGTGTCAGACATGCCGCTGGCAATGGAATAATCACCGCTTGCAACATTGTCGCGCCCGCCGGTAACAGTCGCGTAATTACCACTGCTAACATTATTACTACCACCACCGACCGAAGCATAATTTCCGCTTGCTCCGTTATTAGCCCCTCCGGTTACAACTGTCGCATACCCAGTCGCTCTGTTGCTCGAACCGCCCGCAACAGTAGCCGCAGCAGCGCTTGCTACATTATAAGCACCGCCACCAACAGTGCTGAAGTAAACATCAAAGCCGGAGTTACCGGTTGTGCAGGCGACACCAAAGTTCACATGCGTATACCGATAATTTCCATAAAGCGCATTGTCAGCACCACCACGTGCAATACCCAGCTGTCTCACTGTAAACAGCACACTATCCTGGTTACTGTCACGCACCCAAGCATCATCATTCAGATCCGCAGCCGGTGCCCAGGTACTGCCGTTCCACTTCAGCACCTGACCCGCACTCGCACCCGCCTGATCAATCTTCGCCATCGTCACCGCACCGTCCGCAATCATTCCGCTTGTGATCGCATCCGCCTCACCCGCCTCAACATACCGACCATCCAGTCCGCTCAAATCCAGCCCGCCTACCCGCTCCGCT
>CBFGJT010000002.1:64458-136711 GCA_965649165.1 Caldifarciminota bacterium
CGCATCCGCCTCACCCGCCTCAACATACCGACCATCCAGTCCGCTCAAATCCAGCCCGCCTACCCGCTCCGCTCCACCAGCACTGTCCACATAAGCATGGCTGTGACTGGCACGAGCAAAGTAACTCGTATCCCTGCCCTGCAACAGATCTGCATTTGCTGCCCGCTCAGCAAGAAACGCGTAGGCAGCCGAACCGATCCTAAGTCGTGGACTCAACTCTGGAGCAAGCCCCACTTGGAGACTGAGATAAAGGGTACCCGCATCCGGCAGCGCCGGGATCGAGACTACTGAACCCAGAAGGGCCGAAAAGACACCGTTCTTAACAGAAATAGTCTGGGCTTCAGTCCATAACGGCGTTCCCCCCGTCTCCTGACTATAAAGTCGGAATGTCAGCTGATAGTTACCGTCTGGAACTGGATTTCCCAGAGTATCGGTTAATCTGCCCTGATAGGATAGCAAACGCGGAATCGTTATATCATCGCTTTGGGTAATAGGTCGTAAGTTTACTGGCGCTGCGGTAACGCCCCCAATCGGCGCAATCACCGCGTCATCCCCTGCCTGGATCACACCAGTGAGGATTGCTAGCGCTATGAGCGCTATCTTATGCATACTACCCTCCTTGTTTTTTCCCTCGCTGCCAATAGCTTCTTTTGAGCTCTGGCAACCTAGTTGCATTATAGCATAGAATTTTTTCCTGTCAAGCAATTTTTTCGGATTATAAAACCGGATACCGCAGAACGGCAAATCAACACCACGGTATACTGATCGCTGTCACCTCTTTCTGCAACCTACTAACTGACAGTAAATTGTCCTTCTGAAGCTAGCTGCACTTCAGCTATGAAATGATACCCTGTGCTCGGTTTTTCAGCAGTAACGATTCAACCGTTACTGATTCTCATCGCCTTGGAAAATGACGATGGTCGCGCAGAAAACAACTGCCTACACCTTACAAGCGTAAATTTTAAATGTGAATCCAATCCGGATTTCTACTGCTCGCAGGCACTGAACCGATGCTGGCTTCATTCACCAGCGCAAAACCGCTGCTCCCCAGGTGAAACCAGTGCCAAAGGCAGTAAGCAGAATGATATCTCCGTCCTGAATTTTACCCTCCTCCCGCGCCTCATCAATCGCCACAGGAATGGTTGCTGCCGACATATTACCGTATTTGTACAGAACAACATACATTTTTTCCGGTGGAATATCGGCGCGAACCCTTGCCTCCTCCATAATCCGGATGTTTGCCTGATGAGGAATAAAGAGTTTGACATCGGCTGCCGCCAGTCCGGCATCCTGCAGTGCCCTGACCGATGAATTGCCCATCGCCCGAACCGCATGCTTGAACACCTGATTGCCTTCCATATGTACAGTATGCGCCATTTCTCGGAGCGTCTTCTCACTCGTCGGCATTCTCGTTCCCCCTGCCGGCTGATAGAGCAAAGGTGCCAGATTACCATCACAGCCCCAGTTGGAGGCAAGTATCCCAGAACTGCCATCACCGGGCACAACCACCGCCGCACCGGCACCGTCACCAAACAGCACGCAAGTCGCCCGGTCCTGCCAGTTAACCACCTTGGACATCACCTCCGCACCAATCACACCTGCCTTTTTTGAGGTACCTGTGACCAGGAGATTTGCCGCCAGTTCAAGCGCAAACAGAAATCCCGAACAGCCGGCGCTGATATCAAATGCTGCACTGCCGCTGATTCCTAACCGCCTTTGCAGCCAGCAGGCGGTCGCCGGGTAGACCGTATCGGGTGTTGAAGTAGCTACAATTATCGTATCCAAGTCAGCAGGTTTCAAACCCGCTTTGTCGCAAGCACGTTCCAGCGCCACTGCTGCCAGATCGGATGTGGCGGTGTTTTCATCCGCAATCCTGCGCTCACGAATACCGGTCCGCTCCACAATCCACTGGTCACTGGTATCGACCATCTTCTCCAGATCGAAATTTGTGAGCACTTTTCCCGGCAGGGCTCTGCCGGTACCGATGACCTTAATTGACTTCATAAAATAATATAGCCCCATGGGGATTTGAACCCCAGTCTCCTGGCTGAGAACCAGGCGTCCTGGGCCGGACTAGACGATGGGGCTGCGTGGTTTATGTTATTGGATAACGAGCAGAGGTCAAGAACCAACCTAACTGTATCAGAATTACGCCTGAGCGCCAACCGCGCGCTTGCCAGCCTTCTTACGCACCCGCTCGCCCCGGTACCTGAACCCCTTGCCATGATAAGGGTCTGCCAGTCTGATCGCCCGGATCCGGGCGGCAACATCGCCCACCATCTGCTTGTCAATTCCTGAGAGAATGATTTCAAACATCTGTTCTTTTGTATCATCAGGATTCGGGACCTGGTTAACCTCCACTGTAATTCCCGCCGGTATGGTAAAATCAACCGGATGCGAAAACCCGCAATTAATCTGGAGCCCAGCCTTCGTCTTCTGAACTCGATACCCCATCCCCCGCAGTTCGACAATCTTCTTATAACCGCTGGTAACCCCGGCAAACATATTTCGCAGCAGTGCACGGGTTGTACCCACGAGCGCCCGTTCCGCTCCGGATTCACCTTCAACCACGATACCCGTGTCGGTTTGTTTAACTTGCACCCCGCGCGGCACCATGAGTTCCAGCGAACCCAGCTTGCCTTTTACCTGCACCAGCTCAGGGCTGATTCTGATCTCCACCCCGACAGGTACATTCAATGGACGGTAACTCTTAGCCATCTTACCACACCTTACATATTAATTCGCCACCAACCCGGCGGTTCCTTGCCTCCCGGTCAGTAACAATTCCAGCGGGAGTGGTCAGAATCGCAATTCCCAGTCCCCCCATCACCCTTGGCACCTTATCGTAGCCGACATAGATCCGGCGTCCCGGCTTGGAAACACGCTCCAGTCCTCTAATCACGGGTGTGCCATCATCAAGATACTTGAGACTGATTATCAGCTGTCTCTTGATCCCTTCGCCATCAACCCGGAAGTTACTGATGAACCCTTCCTCCAGCAGAACCCGGGCAAGCTCATAACGCATCCGGGTATACTTGACCGTAACTTCCTTGTGCCGGGCAGCAAGTGCGTTCCGGAGCATCGTCAGAAAATCGGCAATCGTATCCAACTCATTCCTCCTTACCAGGTCGCCTTGCGCACGCCCGGTATCTCACCGCGCAGTGCCAGTTCCCGGAAGCACAGACGGCAGAGTCCGAACTTCCGATAGTATGCCCTTGGTCTGAAGCAGATCTGACACCGGTTGTGCTTGCGCACCGGGAATTTCGGCTCACGCTGTGATTTTACAATCAGACACTTTCTTGCCATATCACTTCCTTTTTGCAAAAGGCATGCCTAACTCTTCAAGCAGTGCCCGTGCCTCGTCATCATGTTTTGCCGTTGTCCGAAAGGTAATCGTCATGCCGAAAATCTTCTTCACCTTGGCAACCTCAATCTCTGGGAAAATCACCTGTTCATTAAGACCGATACTGTACCCGCCCCGGCCGTCAAATGAATCGGTTGGAAAACCGCGGAAGTCCCGGATCTTGGGTGCAGCAAGATTGAAAAAACGGTCAATGAACTCATACATCCGTTCACCGCGCAGCGTAACCTTCACTCCCAGCGGCATTCCCTCTCGGATACGGAATGCAGAGATCGCCCGCTTGGCGTAAGTCCGCACCGGTTTCTGCCCAGTGATTAACGCCAGATCCTCGGCAATTACATCCAACACCTTGGAGTCGTTCACCGCCTCTTTAGTCGTAACATTGATTACCACTTTCTCCAGCTTCGGTACCTGATGCCGGTTTTTATAACCAAACCGGCTGATCAGAGCGGGTACGACCTTGTTAAGATAATGTTCCTTTAATCTTGCGCTCATACATCAATAATCTCTTCACACTCCCGGCACACCCGGACCCGCCGGCCTTCATGCTCTTCGCGTCGCACCTTTGCCTTCTTTCCGCACTTCGGACAGATGAGCACGAGATTGGAAACATCAATCGGGTTGGGCAGATCCACAATCCCGCCCGGCTTATCCGGACCCCGGGTGCGCTGATGTTTTTTTGCCAGGTTCACCCCTTCAACAATCGCCCGGTAACTCTTTGACTTTTCATGCCACTCAATCCGCAGCACCTTCCCCCGGCGTCCCTTCTCCTCCCCAGAAATCACTTCCACAACATCACCTTTGCGCAGCTGCATCAAACCACCTCGGTTGCCAGTGAAATAATCTTTGTAAACTGCCTTTCCCGCAGTTCCCGTGCGACCGGTCCGAACACGCGCGTCCCCTTGGGTTCACCCTTGTCATCAATCAGCACACAGGCATTATCATCAAACCGGATATAGGTGCCGTCAGCTCGGCGCCATTCCTTGCGCGTCCGGATGACCACTGCCTTGGACTTATCGCCGGGTTTGATCGGTCCGTTCGGCAGCGCATCCTTGATTGTAACAAGCACTGTATCTCCCAGCCAACCGAACTTCCGCTTGGAGCCGCCGTAAATTTTTATTACCATTGCCACCCGGGCCCCAGAATTATCCGCAACCTTAAGTCTTGAATACTCCTGAATCATAATTTCTTCACCACCCGCCAGCGTTTCAGTTTTGACAACGGTCTGGTCTCCATCAGCAATACCCGGTCGCCTTCGCGGCATTCCGCTCGCTCATCGTGGGCATAAAGTTTGGTCCGGCGCCGGACATACTTCTTATACTTCGGATGCTGGACCAGCCTTTCGGTCTGCACCACAACCGTCTTCTGCATCTTTGCCGAAACTACCGTACCCACTACCGTTCGCCGCAGACTACGCATTCCTGCCCTCACTTTCCTTTAGCTCCAGCTCCCGGAGCACGGTGTGACAGCGGGCAATCTCCCGGCGCAGCACCCGCAACCGCAGCGGGTTGGGCAGCTTCTCAGTTGCCCGGCGCAGTTTCAGCTTCAACAGCTCATCCTCAAGTTCAACCAGTCGGCGCCTGATTCCTTCCCTGCCCAGTTCCCGGAGCTCAGAAGCCTTCATAGGTAAACTCCTCGCGTTCAATCAGCTTGGTCCGGCATGGCATCTTGCTGGCGGCAAGTCGCAACGCGGTCAGCGCCTCCTCACGGGGCAGACCGCCAATTTCAAACAGCACTCTTCCCGGCTTGACGACACTCACCCACTCTTCAGGTGTTCCCTTGCCCTTACCCATTCGGGACTCTGCCGGCTTCTTGGTCACCGGTTTATCTGGAAAGATGCGAATCCACATCTTGCCCGCCCGCTTGAGAAACTTGGTCATGCACAAGCGCGCCGCCTCAATCTGCCGGGCGGTAATCCAGGAAGGCTCCAGCGCCACCAGTCCGAACTCCCCGAAATCAACCCGGTTCGCACTCGTCGCCTTACCCTTCATCCTACCCCGCATCGCTTTGCGGTATTTGACCCTTTTCGGCATCAGCATAGATCAGCTCCTCCGCTGAGGTGTAATATCACCTTTGTAAATCCAGACCTTGACACCGCAGGTACCGGCGATCGTCTTGGCAACATCAATCGCATAATCAATATCGGCAGTCAATGTCTGCAGCGGCACTCTGCCCTCACGATACCACTCACTGCGGGCGATCTCGGCGCCGCCGAGCCGGCCGCCGACCATAACCTTGATCCCCAGTGCGCCCAGCCGCATCGCCTGCGTCACCGCCCGTTTCATTGCCCGGCGATGCGCCACCCGCTGCTCCAGCTGACGGGCGATACTCTGGGCGACCAATTTTGCCTCCAACTCGGGCACCCGGACCACCTCGACCAGCAGTGTAATCTCCTTGTTACCGCTGATCAGTTTCCGGATCTCATCCCGCAATGCATCCAGATTCTGTCGCTTCGGCCCGAAAACCATTCCAGGCCGGGCGGTATGAATCGTAATCGTCATCCGGCTACCCACGCGCTTAATCGCAATGTCGGCGATCATCGCCTCGGCAAGCTTCGTCTCAATGTAACGTCGGATCTTCAGATCTTCAAGTAGAAAATCCCGGTAATACTTGTGCTCAAACCAGACTGACTTCCAGTCCTTAGTAATGCCCAGCCTGAATCCCAAGGGATGCGTCTTCTGCCCCATAGTTAAGCCTGCTCCTCTCTCGTCCCCACTCTCACATAAACATGGCACATACGCCGGACAAAAATCGTTGCGGTGCCCCGTGGTCCGGGCATCAGTCGCTTCATCACATTCGGTCCGGTATCCACCCGGACCTCCTTAACCACCAAATCCTCCTCCTTGAGTTTCGCCTTGCCCGCCTGGTTAATTGCATTGGCAACTGCAGAACGCAGCGTCTTGAGAATCGGCCGTTTCGAGGGTTTGGGCAGAAAAGCCATTATCGCAAGCGCGCTCGGCACATCCTTATTTCTGATCAACTCTGCAATCCGGTTCAACTTCTTTGCCGAACCACGCTGAAACCGGCTTCTGGCAACCGCATCCATACTTTAATGCTCCCGTTTCTCCTCAGCTGACTTTTCCTTGCGCTGTCCAGAATGGGCACGGAAGGTTCGGGTGGGCGCAAACTCGCCCAGCCGGTGCCCAACCATCCGTTCGGTAATGTAAACCGGGACAAACCGGTTACCGCTGTGAATTGCAATTGTCTGCCCGACAAATTCCGGTGGAATTACGCTCCGCCGGGCATAGGTTTTGATCACCCGCCGCTCACCCTTCTCCACCATCTCTTTAATCCGACGGAAAAGCTTCTCATCAATATATGGACCCTTACGGATTGACCTGCCCATCCTATTTCCTCCTGCGGATGATCAGTTTACTTGACTTCTTCTTCGGATTGCGGGTCTTGTAACCCTTGGCAATAATACCCTTCTCCGAACAGGGATGCCGGCCGCCCGAACTCTTACCTTCACCACCACCCATCGGATGGTCAACCGGATTCATTGCCACCGCTCGGGTCCGAGGTCTAATCCCCATATGACGGGACCTGCCCGCCTTGCCGATGGAAATGTCCTTATGCTCAGCATTGGAAACCCGGCCAATGGTCGCCCAGCAGCGCAGATCAAACTTCCTGATCTCACTTGATGGCAGTTTCACTACCGCCCAACCTTCCTCCTTGGCAAGAATCTGGGCAGCGGTGCCGGCAGATCGGACCAAAAACGACCCGCTCTGGGGATAGAGTTGAAGATTATGGATCTCCACTCCGACCGGGATATCGGACAAAGGCATCGCATTGCCTACCCGGATCGGCAGGTTGCTGCCGGAGGCAATTTCATCCCCGACCTTCAGCCCTTCTGGACAGAGAATATACCGGTATTCACCATCCGCATAACACACCAGGGCAATCCGGGCAGAACGGTTCGGGTCATACTCCACGGAAACCACCTTTGCGGGAATACCGGTCTTGTCCCGCATGAAATCAATGATCCGGTAAAACCGCTTTTCCCCCCCACCCCGGTATTTAGCGGTTATTCTCCCTAGATTATTTCTACCGCCCTTCTTTTTGAGCGGCACACACAACGGCTTGAATGGCTCCTCGCGGGTAATATCGGAAAAGTCCGAGACGGTGTAATGCCTTCTGCCCGGTGTTATCGGTCGGTATGCCTTAATTCCCATACTACCTCTCCAGCGCCTCAATCTTTTCGCCCGGCTTCAGCTTCACCACCGCCTTTTTCCAGTCCGGTCGATAACCTTCAAACATCCCCATGCGCCGCTTCTTTCCGAGAAAGTTCATCACCCGGACCTCGGTAACATGAACATTAAACAGCGCCTCAACCGCGGCTCGAATCTGATACTTATTCGCCTTCGGATGCACCCGAAGGGTATAACTGTTACCCTCCTCCTTCAACCGCTCCGACTTTTCCGTCACCACAACCCCCAACACAACTTTTGTCGGCTCCAGCACTTACGCCTCCTCTGTCCCGGTACCGCCAACTCGGGTGAGAAATTCCTGTAACCCGCGCTCAGTAAAAACCACCTGATTATGGGCAAGGACCGCATAGGTATTAAGCTGAGCTGCCGGCATCACATCCAGCCAGGGAATATTAGCGCTTGCCCGGTGCAGATTTTCCGAAACCTGCGGCACCAAGAGCAGCACCGAATCATTAAGCCCCAGCCGCTTAAAAATCGTTGCCAGTTCCCGAGTTTTGGGTGCATTGAGCTCAAAATCTTCTATTAATTTAATACCGTTCTCCTTAACCTTGGCGGTCAATGCCAGCGCCAGCGCATAACGGCGCACCTTTTTCGGCAGTTCATAACTGTAATCCCGCGGCTTCGGACCCCAAGCGATCCCGCCTTTCACCCAGATCGGCGAACGCCGCGAACCATGCCGTGCCCGGCCGGTGTGCTTCTGAGGCCAGGGCTTCTTTCCGGTTCCAGAAACTTCAGCCCGAGTCTTGGTCTTGGCAGTCCCCTGACGCTGATTTGCCAGATAACACCGGACCGCCTCCCAGAGCAGACTCCTCGGACCTTGCCGGTTGAACCATTGCTCCGGCAGTTCAATCTGCCCCTTAACCTCACCGGTAATCTTCAGCACATCCATCTATTCCGCCTTCCGGATCAGCAGCTGTGAACCCCGGTAACCCGGAACCGCCCCTTTAACATAAATTACACCGGTATCGGGCTCGACCCTAACCACCTTCAGGTTCTTCACCGTCACCCGCTCGCAACCATAATGTCCGGGCAGTGTTCTGCCGGGCAGGACCCGGCCGGGTGAAGAACCAGCACCCAGCGAACCGATCCGACGATGGGACATTGACCCGTGCGAAGCCGGACCGCCACTCCAGCCCCAGCGCTTCATCCCGCCGGCAAACCCTCGACCCTTGGTCCAGCCGGTTACTGAGACATAATCGCCCGGCTTAAACAGATCCACCTTCAGCTCCTGCCCCGGCTGAAACCCTTCAACACTTTCCACCCGGAACTCACGGACCGCACGCATCACCGGTAGATTTGCCTTTTTGAAATACCCCTCATAAGGCTTGGTGCGCTGCCGTTTGCTTGCCTCACCCCAGCCAACCTGCACCGAACAGTAGCCGTGCTTCTCCCTGGTCCTCAACCCAACCACCACGCACCTGCCCACCTCAATTGCGGTCACCGGCACCACTTGACCCTGCTCATCGTATAACTGGGTCATCTCACCCTTTTGGCCAATCAACCCGATCATGCCGACTTAATCTCCACTTCCACCCCGGCCGGAACTTCCAGTTTCATCAGCGCGTCCACCATCTCCGGAGTTGCGTTGGAAATCTCAATCAACCTCTTGTGTACCCGCAGCTCAAACTGCTCCCGTGACTTCTTATCCACATGCGGAGAGCGCAGCACGGTAAACAGGGTCCGCTTTGTCGGCAGGGGCACCGGTCCTGCGACCTGAGCACCCGTGCGCTTGGCAACATCAACAATATCCCGCGCCGACTGATCGAGCAGCCGGTGGTCATAAGCCTTCAGCTTAATTCTTATCTTCCTCGATGTTCTTAACAAGCTCATATCAAATAAAAATCTCCTGTTTTCACTACCATCTTTGCTGACACCTTATATCCGGGGACTGCTAATCGTCCCGAGCGTTGTCAGACCTAATTAGCAAATATACAAATTTAAAAACCGCTGTCAACATATTCCGTGCAGTTTTTTAAAGCAATCTTAAACCGCAAAACCGGACTAAAGAAGAAACAAATCATTGACACCAGTTTGCTCAGAATTATAATTACTCAGGCGGTCAGATGAAAATCTCTGCCCACAACCGGGGATACAGCTCAGCTCTATCCCCGCGGGTTACATATTTTAAAAAGTCGGGAAACCGATAAGGAGGCAATGATGAAGAAGTCGGGTATTCTGCTGGCAGGGCTCTTCCTGCTGGTTTCTGCCGATACCCTGCTCATTGAATCATTTGACACAAACTGGACACCGGCGAATCCGCCTGCCGGCTGGATCATCATCCGTGACTCCCTCAACCCCCATCCACCCCAGTATCTTGACGACTGGCACCGAGAGCCGGCGAATGCCGCACCCTGGATTAACCATCCGACCCCTTTTGCCGGCCTCATGTGGCAGCTCAATCCGAACCAGACTCCGGACATCATCATCTCGCCGGTCATCAACTGCTCCGCCTTCCGCAACATCGTCCTCTACTGCAGCACCTATTTCTCCCACAAACTATCCAACCCATACACCGCCCAGATCCGCTACTCGATTGACGGCGGTGCGACCTTTCCCTATGTTCTGCGCAACTACTATGGTCAGAATGTGGGTCCTGGCGTGCTGGAATCACTGAACCTGTCAAGTGCAGCCCGTCAGGAGAGCGTTAGGATCGCCTGGGTCTTTCAGGGCAACCTGTTTGACATCAACTGGTGGTTCTTTGATGATGTTTTGGTTACCGGTGAATCAATTCTCCCCTATGACATCCGCTGTGCCCGCATCATCCGGCCTGATTATTACGAACTGCCGGGTAACCTGATACCACAGGTACGGTTCCGCAACATCGGACTTTATGACCAGTATAACATCCCGGTCTTTGCTGAACTTTTTGACAGCATCGGCAATTCACTTTACACTTGGTCAGATACTATTGATACCCTGCTGGCACTTTCCGGGGAAAAGGTTGCCTTCTTTGACTCCACAACCTTCCCTCTGACCGCGGGCCAGTATACCATCCAGTTCTGGCACACCGCCGACTCTGACTACAACCGCATCAATGACACCCTGGAACGCACCTTTATAGTTTCGCCGCTGGAGGAACTGGTCCATGACAACGGCGCTCCTGCCGGCTATCTCTCCTGGCCTCTGGGCCATTACGGCTGGTGCACCCAGTTCAATGTTGGCATGCCGGTCTATCTGGAATCGCTCAAGATCTATCTCAACGCACCGGCAAATATGAACCACCGGCGCTATCAGCTGGCGGTGGCGCTTGATGACGGCAGCGGCAACCCCGGTCCCTTCATATACAAGACGCCGGTGCTTTATGCCCAGCCGGGTGCCGGCTGGAACTCGGTCTTTATTGCTGACACCGGTGAACAGATCTCCGTTATCGGCAACTTCTATGTCTTTTACCTTCAGGTTGGTGAACCGCCTGAAGCGCCGGAACTGGGCATTGACAACAGCCTCAACTATCCCAACAGCTACTGGGAGTATTATGCGGACGGCACCCGTTATCCAGTTGCACCGGCAGGTGACCTGATGCTAAGGGTATTCGTCAATCATGACCCAATCATCCCGGTCCAGACCGACGCCCGAGTCACCTTCATTGAACAGCCGCTTTACGAATTCGTCCAGCGTCCCTTCAATGCGGTCTGTCCGCTCCGTGCTCACATTCAGAACTTCGGCACGGATACGCTCGAAACGGTTGCCGCCATCTGCTCAATCATCGATGCCACCAACGGCAGTGTCTACTACAGCTACACCGCCAATATTGCCCTCATCGAACCGGGACAGACAATTGCGGTTGACTTCCCCAACTGGGTTCCTTACTACGGTGTCCCCTGCTCAATCATCGTCCGGGCGGTAACCAACAGCTCGATCCAGCCCGACCTGAGACCTCAGAACGACGACAGGCGCTACGGGTTTGATGTGCTCAAAGGTGCCTATACCGGCAGACATAATGCCGGCTATGCCTGGATTGACTCCGACACGCTCACCGGACCGGTTTATGACTGGATTGACACCACTGGCTGCAATATCCTGTTCACCAGTGGTGACGACGAGCGCATCTTTGTGCCCATCGGCTTCAACTTCCCCTGGTCCGACACGAGCTATGACAACTGCTATGTCACGACCAACGGCTGGCTTGCTCTCGGACCGGACCCGCACACTGCCTTACCGACACCGACCCGTATTCCGAACGACAGCCTGCCCAATGCCCTCATCGCCCCCTGGTGGCAGGACCTGGTAGTCAGCGGTGCGGGCAGGGTCTACTATCGCACCTTTGGCACTGAACCCAACCGCAAATTTGTCGTCATCTGGCAGGATGTCAGAATCAAGGGGGCGGACTCCACCAACCCTGTAACCTTTGAAGTAATCCTCAATGAAAACGGCACGGTGGTATTCCAATATCAGGATGTTGATGCCGGAAGCCTCGTCTATAACAACGGACGGTGTGCCTCAATTGGAGTGGAAAATAAGGAAGGCGACGCGGGCGTCAACTACCTCTTCTCCTTCCCGCCGATGTCCATCGCCACCAACGACCTCCAGAACCGGCTCACATCGGACAGGGCGATCAAGCTCTACCGCGAATTCCGGGATGCGGCGGCACTGGACATAATCCAACCGGCAACCTATGTCTTCCCGGAAACCATCATGCCGGTAATCAGAGTCCAGAACTACGGCACCCTCGGCGATACGGTGATGGCTTATCTGCGCATCAACCCCGGCGCCTACTTCGATTCCATCCTGATTACCGGACTCCTGCCCGGCAGAGACACTACCGTCACTCTCACCACCTCCTGGTTCGGCAGAGGCACCTTCACCGCCATCTGCTCCACCGCCATGATTGGCGATGTCAACCCGGGAAATGATGTGTTCAGCCGGGTGTTTGTCTCCTCACCCTGGGTTCAGCGGGAGGACATGCCGGTCGGACCGGCACGCCGCCGGGTCAAAGATGCCTCACTGGTCTATGCGCCCACCACCGGCAAGCTGTATGCGCTCAAAGGCGGCAACTCCAACGAATTCTACTCCTACGACATCGCCACCGGCACCTGGGAGTCGCTCCCCAGCATGCCCCTTGATCCTTCGGGCAAGAAGGCAAAGGACGGCTGTGACCTAACCTTCAACCGGTTCCAGGGTGCTGCCGGCACCATCTATGCGATCAAGGGTGGTGGTGTTGCCGACTTCTACGCCTACGACATCGCCACCCGCACCTGGACACCCAAGCGCTCACTCTCGGTCCGCAACTTCAACTTCCGCCTACCCAAACGCGGTGCAGCGCTTGCCTATGTGCCCACCCGCGGTCCTCAGGGCACGGTCTACTGTGCACCAGGTAACAACACCCTCAACTTCATCGCCTACGATGTGGCGGCTGACACCTGGTCCCGCTGTCCGGATGTCCCGTTCAATCCCCTGCGTAAGCGCACCTGCCGTTACGGCACCGACATGGTTTATGATGGCGACTCAATCATCTACCTGCTCAAGGGCTCCAACACCACCGAAGTCTGGAAATACTATCCGCAGTTCGACACCTGGGCGATGACCACGCTGGATCAGGTGAGCATGATCGGCAACCGCAACCGCCGAGTCAAAAACGGTGGTGCCATCGCCTGGCTCAATGGCAGTCTGTTTGTGCTCAAGGGTGGCAACACCCAGGAGTTCTGGTCCTACCGGATCGGCGGACCGGACACCTGGACACGACGCACCGACATCCCGGTTGCCCTCACCGGCAAGCGGGTCAAACCCAAGCGCGGGGCAGCAATGGCAGGAGCGAACTCGGCAATCTTCTGTCTCAAGGGCTCATCGGTCTACGAATTCTGGGAGTATCGTCCGCACACCGACTCACTCGGCAATACCCTGCTCGCATCGATACCAGACCGGCAGGGGGTCCAGAGCCGGAATACAGATCTACCGGCAAAACTGAGCCTTGCGGTCTATCCCACCCCCGCAACCTTAGAACGCATTTTCATCGTCTTCAACCTGCCGCAGACCACAAGGATTAAACTCCGTATTTACGATGCCACCGGTGCACTCATCCGCACACTGGCGGAAGGTCCACTGCCTGCGGGCAGTTACACTATCAACTGGGATGGACGCACAAACAGCGGCAACCGGTTAGCACCTGGCATCTACTTCCTCAAACTGGAAACCGGTTCAACCCGGCTCACGCGCAAACTGATTCTGGAGCGGTAAACTGATCGAAAATAAAAAAGGGGGGCTTGATAGCCCCCCTTAATTTTCAGATATCTAAAACCGGTACCAGATATAAATCGCCAGTGCCACCAGCAGCACGGTAAAGGTGGTGATATAAAATGTCAGGCCAAAGCTCACAGTCGCAAATCCCAGATTCAGGACAAAATCCCGCACCCCGAACCGCACCGCCTTGAAAAAGAAATCCTTCACCGGACCGTGCGGAAAAACCCCGGAGACAAAATAGGAAATCACACTTCCCGAAACCGCAGCGACCACAATTGCGACAATCAGCAATCCGATTGAACGACCGCCTGCTGCCACAGTCCGTTTTCTCAATGTAACCTCAGCTAAAAATATAGCATTTGAAACTGACTAATCAACTCCGCCATCAGAGAACCAGATCCGCCTGCCGGTGACACACCCGGCATCTCCCATTCTCCACATTCACCACCCGGCCCCGATAACCGCTCCGCTCCACGAGCACCGTCCCGCAACCGGGACAGAAGGTGTCCCGGAACTGGGGTCCCAGAAACACATTCCCCAGATAAACATAATCTAGCTTCCGCTTCGCAATCGCCGCCGCCGCGAGCAGAGTCTCCTCGGGTGTAACCGGCTCCTGAGCCTTATGCCGGGGGAAATAGCGGGAAAAGTGCAGCACTGTATTTCTGCCCAGCCCGGCAACAAAATCGGTCAACCTCTCCAGCTCCGCCTCCGAATCGTTTCTCCCTGGAATCAAAAGTGTTGTCAGCTCTATATGACAGCACTCCCGGGAGCGCTGGATCGTATTCAGCACCGCAGGCAGAAATCCCTTCACATAATCCCGGTAGAACTCCTCCTGGATCGACTTCAGATCAATATTCATCGCATCGATCACCGGTAGAATCTCCTCCAGCGGCTCGGGCTCAACCATCCCGTTCGTCACCAGGACATTCCTGATCCCGGCTTTATGCATCAGCCGTCCACACTCCAGCACATACTCAAACCAGATCAAGGGCTCGGTATAGGTATAAGATACCAGCCTCAGCCCGGCATCCTGCACCATCTTCACCAGCTCAACGGGACTGACATAACGGGTCGGTGCCCGGCACTGGGAAATCTCCCAGTTCTGACAGAAAGGACAAAGAAGGTTACACCCGTAGGTGGCAACGGAGAAGATCTCCGCCCCGGGATGAAAATGGTAAAGCGGCTTTTTCTCAACCGGATCCACCGCCCAGGAGACCACCTCTCCGTAATTCTCGGCAATCAGCTGGCCATCAACATTCCTCCTGCCCAGGCACCTGCCCCTCTTGTCGGGTGCGATTAGACACCGATTCGGACACAGCACACACCGCACCTTACCATCCTCAGGGTGCCAGTATCTTGCCACCGGATGGCGCTCCACTCCGCTCACCTTACCGCCCCGGAATCGGGCTTCAGCCCGAACTCATACCGGACCAGTGAATCCCCACTCACCACATAAAAGATTGCCCTGAGCTCCGGATGCAACTCCAGCCACCGCCCGCCATCCTCCGGACCCATCACAAACAGCGCGGTCGAATAAACATCCGCCTCAACTGCGCTTGGTGCCTTCACCGTCACCGCGACACACCCCTGCGCTGGATAGCCGGTGCGCGGATCCATGATATGCGAGTAACGCTTCCCATCAACCTCAAAAAACTGCTGATAATCGCCCGAGGTGGCGATCGCACAATCCTTGAGCACCACCACCCGCTCCACCCCTTCGCCCCGCGGATTCTGTACTCCAATCGCCGCCTGGTAATTGCCGAACACCACAATATCACCGCCCGCATCTACCAGTCCGACCTCAGCCCCGTTCCGCTTCAGCACCTCCACCGCCCGGTCCAGGGTATAGCCGACCGCAATTCCTCCCGGATCAACCTCCATCCCCGGCTCCAGCACAACCTCATTACCCGGTCCGAGCCGAACCCGCTCATAACCGACAAAAGACCTGACCGCCTCCACCTCTCCCGGCAACGGCACCTGGAATCGCCGGTCCTTAAAACCCCACAGCCGCATCAGTGGTCCCACGGTAATGTCAAAGGTACCCCGTGTCAGCCTACCGAAACTCAACCCCTGCTCAATCAGCCGGCGGGTATCAGCCGAAACCATGAGCCGACCCTGCCGGTTAAGCATAGAGATCTCACTCGACTCGGAAAAAGGCGACCACAGCCGGTTAAAATAGCCACAGAGCGCAAAAACACTGTCCACCGCCCGGCGCACCTGTGCCTCATCCTTTCCGGCTGCCATCACCCGCAGATAACTGCCGAATGCGGAGCCGGTTGTATCCACCGCCTTCAGCTCCCGGAGATCGCTCTTCGGCGCCCGCTCACCACAGCCGGAAACCAGGACCACCGCTGCCAACAGAAAACACAACCGATTCATCGCCAAAGGATATAACAGCGTCCCGGCCGGTCAAGTGCAGATTGCAAAAATCAATCCCTTTTGAATCAGAGACAGAATTCCGAGTCCTGATGAATTACCAACAGCCGGCGCGATTCACGGGTAATCCTCGCACCCTGCTCAGTCAAATAGAGCGTTGCCATCGGCATCAGATGTCACAAGCTTGCGCAAGCATACTCATAACACTCCCAATTGTCAAAGAGCAAAGCCGGATTCAGAACTGGCAGGAAAACTTTAATAGATTGCTGTTATCATCAAAGTAACCTATCACTGTCTTGACTAAACCAATGACCATCTGCAAAAGCCCTTATGCCGTTTCTTTTGGTATCGGTTTGCAGCCGTGGGCAAGAATGGAGTAATTCCGCTCGTTCAGAATCGCCTGCAGCTTCCGGTCACTGGTATATCGCTGGCCCAGCTCATCACCCATCTCGTCAAGCAGCTGGTAACTCTTGGCAAGCCAACCTTTACTTTTTTTAGGAACCTTATCATTATTCAGGTCCACATCGCTGCTGTTAATACCCTTTTGAAGTAAGCGCAATTGGGCAAGCATTTCGCAGGCACGGTAGAGCCGGGCAAGGGCATCGTCATATTTCCCTTCCTCAATCTGGCGCCGGGCATTGTTGATCAGATCCACCACCATCAACTCACAGTATGCACCCTGCCCGACCTTTTGCCCAGTTCTAACCGTCTTGTCACTGACCGCGAAATCGGCAAGTTACGGGAACTTTTTCGGCTCTGCCTTGCAGTAGTTGCTGGCGAATCTTTGGTGTTCAAATAAGCTCCAGCCGCGATAAGCCTGAGCAAGCAAATTTAAAGTCTCTTTGAGCCCCTGCTCACTCTCATTGAGCAGCCCAGGGGCAGACTTTCAACAATCCGCAAGACTGAATCAAACCGGTAATTACGCATTAGATCAATGGCGGTTTTCAGCATAAAGGTTGCTTGAAATCCGCAGGGTTCAAAGGTTATCGTCCGTTCGGCTCCCGGTTGCACGCGCTGGGTTTCATCTCGCCTGACAATGATGTATTTGAGTCTGCCCAGCCCGAGCCGGACTGCTGCGAGGGCGAGCGCAGCAGACATCGGTTTGGTGCCGGTGGTAAAGTCGGCAGTTACATCTTCGTATTTTGAGCTCCTTTTTTTCATAACCTTAATTATTTCTTCGCACATCTCCTTGAATATCTCTTAGACATCTGACTTATCAGCGGTGAGACAATGAATTTGATAGTTATCCTTGTTTCTTCCCAATTCGCTGGCAATTTTGGGGGCATTAGACTCCGACTCTTTCGTTACGAAAAGAAGAAGATAATCAGGATTGGCTTCGCGGATGGATTTAATCAATGGTGGAACAATGTCCGCTTCTGGTCCGGTGCCGATGCCAACCGTGGCGATAAAAAGTGTCTTCATACCACCTCCATTTCTGCCCAGCCCAGGAGTGTTGACTGAATCCGTCTGCGGGTGCGAGGTCCGATACTGGTGTCTACTTTAGGTAGGCGGTAAATATGGGTGAGCTTCAATTCCTGTGCCAAACTGAGGAAGGCAGGGGCGAACATCCCGGAGCCCTGACCGCGGCGGATAAGCGTTTTCTGAAATTGAAATGTAGTATCCTGATCCCGTCGGTCTTTGTCCAGAACTCTGCGGTAAAATTCGTTGATTTTGCTCAGTCTGGTATTCGTCACCCAGCAGGTTCACATTCAGCTCGGTGGCTTTCCGGACAGCCGGATAATCCCGCCAATTGACAAAATGGTCGAGAAATACAAACGCCTCCCGCCCCTTCTTTACCCGGTCCTCGGCATCGCCTGCCCGCTGTGCCGCCTCGTAGATTGGAAACTTCTCCGCTCGGGCAACAAAGATGCCGGCGGAGAGGGTGAGCCGTTGGAGGTAAACTGCTGAAACCCCTCCTTGATTCTGCGGGCAAATTCGGGCAGTTTTGACCAGGCGCCAATGACAAAAAGGTCGTCACCGCCAGAATAGGCAAGGTAGATACTCTCTTTGAAGTCGTCATTTTAAGCCAGCGCCTGCACCCGCGCAGAGAAAAAGTAGCCGATAAGGTAACTGAGCATTGAGAGCCGGGAGATGGAGCGGTTTTACTCGCCCAACCCTTCAATAAATATTTTGCCGAGGTTGTCAACACCGGCACGGAGGACACCCCAGCGTTAAACGCCATCAGACTTGTCGGCAATTTCGGTGAGTTCGGCGGTTTCGCTGTTTTTCTGTGGGGCATAGCGGGCGAGAAAACGAAAGCCGGAGCTGCCGGGTGTTAGATCGGTTCTGTTCAGCACAAAGCATTGGGCATCATTTTCAGTCGTGATATCCTGAGCAAAAGAATATTTTCTCCCAATGGCATCAAGCACCACATCCCAACTGCAAAAATGCCCCAATTTTGGCTAAACCTGGCTGTTCAATAAGATAGCTGGCACCATGCAACTTTCTGCCCAGTTAGATAAAACTATCACAAAGGGGACAGATGCCGTTATTCGCAATTGCGCTTGGTGTTTCTTCTCCGCAAACCTTGCAGGCAGGTTGTTCACCGGCAACACCAATTGGACCAAGGACCGGCTTGACCTGACCTGAAAAAAGAGTCGCGCAAAGTCGCGCCGTTTGTTTTCCGCCAGTTGGTAATGCTGCCCCGATGCGCGTTGAGGAGAATTTCGTCAACCGTAATGGCAATAGCATTTACGCGTTCCGAAAAATCGGATGTTGCCGGGACAAGGATGTAAAAATGACCGCCACCACAGTAAATCAGATTTACCCGGGTGAGGTCAAACTGTTCAAGAATTTTTGATGCCACCGCCTCAGAGATGAGTTGAAGATACAGGGAGCGACCCCGCAAACTTTTGAGCGCACCTTCGTATCTAAGATTGTAGATAAAGTCCTGGATGCCAGAAAGATCGCCGCCGATCAAATGGGCGATGGGTTATTCTCCTCCCATCCGATTGTCTTTAAACTCACCAAGAAAGTTGTTTATCTGCGTGTCATCAAACCCGGCCCGATACAGGCAGGCGACAATTGCCGCGGTTGATTTGAGATGGTGGAGACATCACTCATACTTTTTTATTTTTCTAGTATTATCAGCAGAGTAAAACCCAGCGTTTTGAGTGATCTTGCTTCTTGCGTGAATTGGTTCCAGAGTCGTTGATAGTCAGCCCAGCACACGCTTGGGTTGGCTGTGGGTTTTATGTCACCATGATCCGGTAAATCGGTAATGGGGAAATAGGTGATGTCTTGGGAGTTGTAAAGAGTAGAGAAGATGGGATGAGCGCATCCGCTGCCGGGGTAATCATCCTAGTTAGTACCGGATTACGGGCAGATTGGAGATCGTGCAGGTGGTAGTTGGCAACGAGGTCGCTAACATCCTGCCACTCGTTACCGAGAAATTCGCTGACAAACATCGCGCTCAGTTCTGGATGGCTTCGGTCTGGCATTAAGCCGGTCCTATGCCAGAACCTCCCGATGTCGTGCAGCAGGGCGCCGAGCACGACCATCTGAAACTCATTTTCATTCATAGCACCTCCCGTTTATACTTCCCCATGCCAAAAGTTGCCCCTCCTGTAAACGCCGTTGTGCCTGAGGGGCGCACGGTTTCAGTCCAGGCCCTGATGCGTCGGCTGTTCCAAGGCGCAGATAAAATAGGGCAGATAGTCAATCGCCCTGCCGATGAGCAACCAGCTCGAACTGCAGCTGGGAGTTGCGCAACAGACGGGTGCGTTCATCATCCAGCGGTTCAAGAATAAATGGATGAGGCACAGTCTCTGCCCGGGAAAGCACGGGCGCAGTTTTCAGCCTGGGAGTGTCAAACACATACGCCCAAACACAGCGCTGGCGAAGCAGGCAGTTCTGACAATCCCGGTCCAGAAAAGCACAGCACACCCGGCGCAAGGCAAACCCAAATCCGCCCCGCACCACCCACCCTTGAACTCAGGGAGCTTCAGCGGCTCGATCGCGGTCAGGTCAACGCTAAGCCTGGGATAACGCAACTACTTATAATTATTAGGAGATGAAAAAAATTTTTCAAGCGGTTTTGAAGCTAAAATAAAAGTTTTCATATAATTAAGGGCTAGCCCCGGGCTACCCCCAGCACTGTCGGGATGACGGCGGTCGCTTTTGGTCTGGTGCCGGTTCTACCCGCAGTGGCGCGCACGGCCAGCAAGACGCAGGCAGGTCCGGAAATGCGCTCCGCTGAAGAGGAGCTTGAGTGCAGGATTCCCATTTTCCTCTGCTTGACTTCTAACCGATTTTATGGATAATTTAAACCAATGTTGAATTTTGCTCTTTTTGGACGGAGGACCGAAGTATGGAGAAGGTGATATATAACAGGTTCGGCAAGGCGATCTATCGGCTGCGGGAAGTAGTGTTCTATGATTTCCTGGGCAAGCCGCGCGGGTTCCTCATCGGGAAAACTGTTTATGATATCCGGGGGACCCATCGCGGGTTCTTTGTCCAGAATGTGCTTTATGACCGGGGCGGCAGAGTGATCGGGTATGTGGCGGGCGCCAAGGTTGACGGGCTGAGTCTGCCCGATCCCGAGGTGCCGCCAGTGCCCTACAAGGACTTGCCCGCACCTGAAACCCCGGCAAATTGCGTGGATCTGGATCTGCCGCGGACCGCACCGGTGTGGTCAATAATGCGGCTGGAAAACCTTTTAGTCTGATTACTCAAAAAGGAGGCGGTGTGAGGTCGACAAAGGTTCTGGGTGTATTGCTCTTTGTCATGCTGGCGGTGGGCGCTTCCGGTCTGGAGCTGAAGGGCAGGGTAAGCCAGCTCTGGGAGAAAAACAGTTTCACGATTGAGACCCGCTCTGAGGAGACGGTGCTGTGGTTTGACCTGCCGAAAAACAGCCGGATTGTAGTGCTGGTAGAGGCAGGCGGGATTGAGCCGCGGCGGGTGCCGGTGAATTCGAGCGCCCCGCTGACGCTGCAGGGAATGAAGGAGTGGCGGATTACCGTGAGGTGGGATTCGGTGGATTGTGAATGGGGTCTGCGGCTTGTCAAGGGTGAGGAGCCGGTTTTGAACCGGGTCCAGGGTTATGCGAGTACCGATTTTACCTTCCGGTTTCAGCTCGTGACTGAGGAGGACCTTGAGGTCTGGAACTTTACCAGCCCGAAGGAGGCAACGTTTATCGTCCGGCAGAGTGCGCTGGGTACACGCGGTTCGGAGGAGCAGGATCTAACTGATGACCGGGAGGTGAAGCTGATTGGCGCCGGCATCTTTAATATTGAGGTTGATCCGGTTGACGGTGAAGGTGAGTTTGTTGCTGAACGGGTAAGATAACCGTCAAGCGTTTTTGGAGCATAAAAGGTTATCACTGACCGCCCGGCTCGGGCGGTTTCTTTTCCGTTACCGGCAGGTCACCGGTGCAGCAGGGTTTATCCTGATTTTTATATTCGGCATGTCAGACAGAAGGTCTTTGCTTGAGGGGCTGGTGCTGATCATCCCCGGTCTGCTTCTGCGGTTCTGGACCGCGGGTTATATCGGCAAGGAGAGCCGGAAGCCGGAGATTTCTGGCTCCAGGCTGGTGGTCAGCGGTCCTTATCGTTACTTCCGCCATCCGCTATATCTGGGAAACTTTGCCCTGGTTGCAGGAATGGTGGTCAGTCTCAAACCTGCACTGCCGGTCGCTCTGCTCGTGCTTTTCGGCTATCTGCTGATTTACGGGCTGATCAGCCGGGCAGAGGCTGAAATTCTTGCCCTTGCCGCACCCCAGCCGGAGCGTCCCAGTTTCAGTCTCAATGAGGCGCTGCAGGAGTGGCAGACCTGGCTGGTGACCGTTTCTGCCTGGGCATTGGGCTGGCTGAAGTGGCTAATTTTTCTGCGGCGGTAGGATCCGGAACCGGGTGGTCAGGCTGCTCTGCCGGCCGGAGTTCAGATCCTCAATCCGGGTAATGAGCAGGTAATTGCCCGGACTTAAGTCCATGGTGTGCACCCGCTCCAGCGCGGTGCCGGTTGTACCCTCACCGGTGATGAAGCGGAAGGGTGTGGGGATGACCGCCATTCTTCGGGTTTCCAGCTCCATCAGCTCGTAGCGGATCTGTGCCCGGTGGCGGTTGAGGGAGTCGGTCTTTAGGTTGTAGATCTCAAACAGGGCATAGAAAGTGCTGCCGGAGCGCACCTTGGACAGAACGAGCGGAATTACCCGGCGGTAACGGGGATGGACAAACTGCGGACTCTGGAACACATCATCCACGAGTGAGTAGAGAACAATGTCGGAGCCGGGTTGACTGCGCCGGACATAGTCCACAAGGTTGAGTTCAGCCCGGACCTCACCCGCTGCCGAGCCGTCGCGGTTGACCGCGCTGAGCCGGACCGAATAGATGTCGGCGGGCAACCGGAAGAGCTCTCTGCCAACAATCAGCCCGGATCCCGAATCCCCCGGGAAGCCATACCAGCCGGAACGGACGAAACTGCCATAACGTCGGGAATCAAACCGGAATTCAAACCGGATGACCTCGCCCGGCTTCTGTCCGGCAGGTCTCAAACCGTAATGAAGCTCAACCTGCACCGTATCCTGCTTTTGCCCCAGCCGGTAAAGGGCAAGCTGGAGGTCAAGTTTTTTTGCATCCGGTGCGGACGCGGGTGCGGGTCTGCCGTAGTCAACCGGTTCAAATGCGGGCGGATACCAGCCGCGGCCAAACCGGGTAAACCCGACCTGACGAAAACCAACACCGGTCCGGACAAAGTCAAACTGTATGCCGAGCGAGTCGTAGGTCCAGATCTCTGCGGGATTGACAAACAGCCTTAGAGTCTCATTTTCCACTGGTAGGGGCGCATACTCCTCACGCCGTGCCGGTCCGTAGCGGATGTAGACCGGGATCCGATCATCACCGAGCAGATCCAGCCTGCCAAACAGTTCTGCCGCCCTTTCTGCCCGCTGTCGGTAGCACTGGCGCTCCTCTGGGTTTTGGTCCTGCCAGAACCAGTCCAGGTAGTCCTGGCGCTGCCGGGCTGAACTCAGACTCAGATACTGGTCTGCCGACTGCGGGGCAAGGGTGCGCAGGATTAGGTATTCCAGTTTCTCCTCTGGGCCGAGCCGGTCTGCCCGGCTCAGGGGCCGGAGCTGTCCGCAGGCGATAATGAAAGTAAGGAGCAGGAGTAGTCTGGGCACCTAATCCAGCATCGGAATCATGATCCCGGCACGCCGGGCAAGGTTGATTGCCTCCTCATAGCCGGCATCCGCATGCCGGCACACGCCCAGACCCGGGTCATTGGTCAGGACGCGGCGGAGCCGTTCATCCATCTCCGGAGTACCGTCGCAGACCACCACCTGTCCCGCATGGACCGAATAGCCGATGCCGACACCGCCGCCAGAATGGATTGAAACCCAGGAGGCGCCGGAGGCAACATTGAGCAGGGCGTTGAGCAGGGGCCAGTCGGCGATCGCATCCGAGCCGTCCTTCATTCCCTCAGTCTCCCGGTTGGGTGAGGCGACCGAGCCGGTGTCCAGATGGTCTCTGCCGATGACAATCGGCGCCCGGAGTCTTCCCTCACGGACCGCCCGATTGAACGCCAGCCCGGCTTTGTCCCGCTCACCGTAGCCGAGCCAGCAGATTCTTGCCGGCAGGCCCTGAAACGGCACTTCATTTTCCGCCTTCTTGAGCCAGTTGTGCAGTTCGGGCTTGTCGGGAAAAAGCTCCATCACAATCTTGTCGGTTTCGTAGATGTCCTCCGGTTCACCGGAGAGGGCGACCCAGCGGAACGGACCCATGCCTTGACAGAAGAGCGGCCGGATATAGGCGGGCACAAAGCCCGGATACTTCCAGGAGCCGGTTCTACCCGGAGTCCGGATCTCCTCCTCCTTGAGATATCCGCCTTCCAACGCCTTGCCGCGCAGGTTGTTTCCGTAGTCAAAAGTAACCGCACCCCGATCTTTTAAGGCGAGCATCAGCCGGACATGGCGTGCCATTGTCTCATAGGCACGGCGCCGGTACTCCTGCGGATCGCGGCGTCGGAGCTCGAGCGCCTGCTCAAAGCTGAGCCCTGCCGGCACATAGCCGTTGAGCTCATCATGGGCTGAGGTCTGGTCGGTTAGAAGGTCGGGCGTGATATTGCGCTCGAGCAGCCGCTGAAGCAGGTTAACGATGTTGCCGCACCAAACGATCGACTTTGCCTGCCGGTGCTCTTTGGCGGTGAGCGCCGCATCAATCGCCTTGTCCAGATCATCAATCCGCTCGTCTAGATAGCGGGGTTTGCGCGATGCCCGGCGCCGTTCAATCCGCGCCGGATCAACCTCTGCCCCGAGATAAACCGCATTCGCCATTGTCGCGGCGAGGGGCTGGGCACCGCTCATCCCCCCCAGCCCGCCTGAGACTACGAGCCGGCCGGTCAGATCACCGGAGCCGAAGTGCCTGATGCCCGCACTGACAAAGGTCTGGTGCGTGCCCTGGAGGATGCCCTGAGTGCCGATGTAGATCCAGGAACCGGCGGTCATCTGGCCATACATGATCAGCCCCTGCGCCTCGAGCTCATCAAAATACTCCTTGGTTGCCCAGCGGGGCACGAGGTTGGAGTTGGCGATCAGCACCCGGGGCGCATGCTCAAAGGTCCGAAAGATTGCCACCGGCTTGCCCGACTGGACAAGCAGGGTCTCATCATTTTCCAACTCCTGGAGACAGGAGACAATCGCCTGAAAGCATTCCCAGTTGCGGGCGGCTCTGCCGGTGCCACCATAGACAATCAGCTCCTCGGGCCTCTCCGCCACCTCAGGATCAAGATTGTTCAGAAGCATCCGGAGCGCCGCCTCCTGGTGCCAGCTTTTACAGGTCAGGGTAGTGCCGCGCGGGGCGTGCACCGGTTTATAACTCAATTTTGCCATCATTCGCCTCCTGCAGCTTTTATCAATATTATCCCGGGCGGGTCTGAAGGTCAAATCCCGGCATCAGCCCTTCGGAACCCGCAGTTCACATCCACACTGCACCAGGTTGCGGTTTGCCCCGCAGACCGGACAGATACCCTGGCAGTCCTCACGGCAGCGCGGGGCGATCGGAATCGCCAGATGGATCGCGTCATGAATCACCGCACTCAGGTCAATGAAGTCGGCATCAATCTTCACCCGGTCCAGATCCTCCGACTCCAGCTCCCGGGCATAGGCAGCACCGGTCCGCTCCAGCATCGTGAACTCGGCAACCAGCTCCTCATCAAAATCCCGCTCATACTCCGCATTGCAGATCGCACAGCGTAGCCGGGCACGGAAGTGAACCCTGCCCCGGACCAAAAACCGTTTACCACTGCGGGTGATCACCACATCCACCCGGATTCTACCCAGCAGTTCTTCAAAAGAGGGGTTCTCCCGGACCTCGTGAATCTCCAGCCCGTAATCCCGTGCCCCCCCTTCCAGTTCAAACCGGTTGTCACCCGGTTTGAGACTGGCAAGCGGCACCAACCCGATCTTTCTCATCTTCACTCCTTTAATTCCGGCACCGGACCGGCTTAACGGCCCTGACTGCAGGTCTCGATCAGCCGCCGGATCAGCTCCTCAACCCGGATGTTCTCCGCCTCCGCGGCAAAGTTGGTAATCACCCGGTGCCGGAGCACCGGTAGAGCTACCGCAATTACATCATCAATCGCCGGCGTGTATCTGCCCTCCAAGATCGCCCGGGTCTTGGCACCGAGCACCAGATACTGGGTCGCCCGCGGTCCTGCACCCCAACTCACATAGTCTTTGACAAACTGCGGTGCCTTCTGACTGTTGGGTCGGGTCATGCCGGTGAGCCGGACCGCAAAATCCAGCACTTCATCCGCCACCGGCACCCGGCGCACCAGCGCTTGAAGCGTCAGCACCTCGTCTGCATTCAGAATCCGTTCCAGCACCGGTTCGTAGGCCGAGGTGGTGCTTTTGACAATCGTTTTCTCCTCCTCGGCACTGGGATAGTCAACGACGATTGAGAACATGAACCGGTCAAGCTGGGCTTCGGGCAGCGGATAGGTACCCTCCAGCTCAATCGGATTCTGGGTCGCCAGGACAAAAAACGGTGCGGGCAGGTCATAGGTTTTGCCTCCGACCGTTACCCGGTACTCCTGCATCGCCTGCAGCAGTGCCGCCTGGGTCTTCGGTGGGGTCCGGTTGATCTCATCCGCCAGGACAACATTGGCAAACACCGGTCCGGGTACAAACCGGAAACAGCGCCGCCCGCTCTGCGGGTCCTCATCAATGATCTCGGTGCCGGTGATGTCTGAGGGCATCAGATCAGGGGTAAACTGAATCCGGTTGAAGGAAAGGTCCAGGACCCGGGCAAGCGTATTGACAAGCAGAGTCTTTGCCAGCCCAGGAACACCGATTAAAAGCCCGTGACCGTGCGCCAGGAGGCAGATGAGCACCTGCTCGATCACCGGCTTCTGACCGATGATCACCTTTGCCAGTTCTGTCTCCAGCTGCTGGCGTGCCTGCGCCAGCCGCGCCACCGCCTGCACATCACTGCCGGTGCCGGTATTCATTAAATCTTTAATCCTTTCCTTTTTCGCCGCCTTTAACCTTGCTTTTCCCGCTCCAGCAGCTTTTTCAGCACCTGCGGCAGGGTTGTATACTCCATCTCCTTCAAGCCTAGACGATGGGGTTCGAACGGTCCGTGCCGGCGCATGAACTCCGCCAGCCGGTTTGCCTCCTTGCGGGCAAGGTCAAAGCCCGGATCATCAAACATGTCCCGCGGTCCGATCAATTTCCCTTCTGCGAGCTGGAAACCGAGGGCAATCACCCTGGGCGGGCCGTCAAACCTTGACGGCGTTGCCTCACGCTGGGCAACCGGCATCAGTGGACCGTAATGGGAACCGCGCATCCAGCCGGAAACGAGATGGGGAAAGGCAAACGCTTCCAGCACCTCGCCGACCGCCGGAAAGCCGGACTGACAGCGCACCATCATCACCGGATCATCCTTGCCCACATACCGGCCGGCGATCAGTGCCAGTTTCTGGGTGGAACTGGTGGCAGCAATTTCACCGTCCTTCTTGTAAACATTCTTAATAACATAGTTCTCAGGTGAACCGATAAGCACGAGCAGGTCATACATCTCCTCCGGACAGGAGAGGACCATATCCCGACCCTCAAACACATCATGAACCTCGAACCGGAAGCCGTCATGCATCGTCGGGTCGATCACCAGACCGATGGTGTTGAATGGGTCGGCGAAGATCTTAAACAGCGGCAGGTTCCAGGCACCGGGTGCGCACTTGTCCCCGCAGAAGACGATTACCGGCTCGGACTTGCGCTCAACAAAGCTCATCTCTGCCACACCCGGTCCCATTCCCTTGACATTACCGCTGAAGGCATCGGCGAGCATGTCCTGCCCGGCACCGTAGAGCTTGAGTTCCCGGGCAAGCTCAGTGCACGCCATGAAGGTATCCCAGGCAAGTTTGTGAATCTTTTCACTATCCTTGCCCTGCCGGTGGGTCATGATCAGTTCCAGATCATCACCACAGCTGGTGACATAAAAGTCAATCAGCAGATCTTCCTTTTTTGCCTTCTTCAGCTTATCCTCAGCCAGATCAATAATTTCCGGATGGCTGGCAGAATGCCCGACATAGCCGCCGATATCGGCTTTGATCACGGAAATCGTAATCGGGGATTGGGAATTTTCCTTCATCGGACTTCCTCCTTGGTTAGTTAAAATATTATTATAACGGTAATTGATCCGGGGTCAAGGATTCTCCCTGTTCGAAATTCCCGGATTGCAATTGCGTCGTTTTCTGCTAAACTCGCTTAAAATGCCATCCCAACTGGGCGCGGTCCTGAAAAACCGCAACTTCCTTTATCTGGCACTCGCCGGTGCCATGTCTCAGCTCGGCGACCGGTTATCCCACATGCTGCTGATTACGATCATCGGCACGTCTGCCCCGGGAAAACTGCTCGCCTATTCCGGCGGCTCACTGACGTTTGTTCTACCAACCCTGATTCTCTCGCCGGTCGCCGGTGTCCTGGTCGATCATTGGAACAAACAGAATACGATCGCCCGCACCCATTTTATCCAAACCGCCATTCTTGCCATCACCCCCTTTGCCATCGCCCTCACTCGCAGTTTCACCCCTTTCTGGATTGCACTCACTCTTTTCTTCGGACTGGACATCTTTAACAATACCGCCAACCCCGCACTCCTGCCCAATCTAGTTACCCGCGACGAAATTCTCGCCGCCAATTCTGCCAGCCTGTTCTTTTCCCGGATTGCCACCGTGCTGGGCATGGTGATCGGCGGGTTTCTGATCAAATGGGTTGGCTGGCAGAAGGGTATCTGGCTTGACGCCGCCTGTCATATCTCTGCCGGTGTCCTGGTGCTCAGCATCGGTGCCAGCACCACTCGCCCGCTTTCAGTCGGGCCGCTGGCACACGGATTGCATTCTGAGCAAAAACTGCTCCAGGAGATTGTCAACGCTTTCGTTCAGTTTTTCAGGGAACTGGCAGAGGTTGTCCGGCTCATATTCATCAATCGGCTGGTTGCCTTTGTGCTCGGCTCGATCATCGTCTCCAGTTTCATCTCTGCCGTCGCCTATACGATTCTGATTTACCTAGTACAGCAGGTGCTGGGAATGGGCGAAGCCGGCGTCGGTATTTTTGCGGGCATCCTCGCCATCGGGATGATTGCCGGTGCATTGGTCATCGGACTGATGCCGAAAAACATCAACCGCCCGCTGATCGTCACTCTCATCATCCTCATCTACGGTCTGCTGTTTTTCATCGGCAACTGGCTCATTACCCTCTGGTTTATGATCCTGGTTGCGACAATCGCTGGCATCGCCTTTTCCTGGCTCGGCGTTGTCCAGAATACGATGCTGCAGGAGGAGGTGGCGGAAAATATCCGGGGCAGGATCTTCTCCACCCGCGAGTTCATCACCAACGCCACCTTTCTTCTGACCACGCTCTTCATTGGCACTCTCGGTGATGTCACCTCCTACCGGCTAGCACTGGTGGTAATTGGAGTTGTGCTTATGATCCTGGGGACTGCGGCGCTGCTTGGTATCAGGGGTTTTTACCACCGGACCGCGGGGCACGGACAATGAGATTGTCGATCAGCCGTGCCCGGCCGAAATAGACCGCCAGCGCAACCAGCACCTCGCCTTGAATCCTCGAAACTGGCTCCAGCCGGACGGTATCAACGATCTCCACATAATCAATCCGGGCTTCGGGCTGGGTGCGGATCAGCCGGCGCAGCGCCTGCTTGACCCGGGACGGTTCGGTCTCCCCTGCCCTGATCAGCCGCTGAGCCAGCTGCAGTGCCTGATAGAGCACGGTCGCCTGCCGGCGTTGTTGTGGGGTGAGATAGGCGTTGCGCGAACTGAGTGCCAGACCGTCAGGCTCCCGCACGGTCGGCACGATGATAATCTTCAGATCAAAGTTTAGGTCCCGAACCATCCGTTTGATCACCAGCGCCTGCTGGGCATCTTTCTGCCCGAAGACCGCAACCTGGGGTTTGACAATGTTAAACAGTTTTGCCACTACCGTAGTCACGCCACGGAAATGTCCCGGTCGTGACCGGCCGCAGAGATAACGGGTTAACCCTTCAACCTCCACATAAGTGGCAAACCCTTCAGGATACATCGCATTTACATCCGGGTAGAAAATCACATCCACACCCAGTCCGGCAAGCAGCCGCCGATCCCGGGCGAAGTCCCGCGGATACTGCCGGTAGTCTTCTTTTGGTCCGAACTGAATCGGATTGACAAAAATGGAAACAACGGTGAAATCAGCGTTTTCCCGGGCAACCCGGACCAGCTCCAGATGTCCCTCATGCAGTGCCCCCATCGTCGGCACAAAACCGACCCGGCCCTGGGCCTGGAGCCAGTTGGCAAGCTTCTGCATCTGCCGGACACTGCGAATTACGCGCACCCGGTTAATTCCCTTCATCCAGATAGAAGCTATGCTCTTTTCCGGGGAACCTGCCGCTACGTACCTCGGAGCAGTACTCCGCAACTGCCGCCTGCACAACCCGGCTGAGTTCAGCATATTGCTTGACAAACTTGAACCGGGGCTCATCGGTCAGCCCGAGTAGATCCTGAAGCACGAGCACCTGACCATCGCACTCCGGTCCGGCACCAATGCCGATGGTTGGAATCTGGAGCCGGTGCGTGACGGCACCCGCCACTTCCGCCGGCACCTTCTCCAGGACGAGCGCAAAGCAGCCCGCCGCTTCCAGTGCCAGCGCATCTGCCAGTAACCTCTCCTGTTCCTCAGGCCTTCTTGCCTGCAAGCGATAACCGCCCAGCTGATGAACCGCCTGGGGGGTCAGCCCGAGATGGCCCATCACCGGAATTCCGAACGCCACCAGCCGCTGCACCACCTCCAGCACCGGTCCCGCACCCTCAACCTTGACCGCCTCTGCCCCAGCCTGAAGCAGCCGGCCTGCATTCTCCACCGCGCGTTCCGGCGACACCTGAAATGAAAGAAACGGCATGTCACTGACGACGAGCGCCCGCTCAACCGCCTTCGCCACTGCCCGGGTATGATAAAGCATCTCCTCCATTCCGATCGTCAGGGTCGTACGCATGCCGTAGACGACATTTGCTGCCGAATCGCCGACCAGAATGACATCCACCCCGCATTGGTCAATAATCCGGGCAAAGGTGAAATCATACGCGGTCAGGCAGACAATCTTTTCCCCCAGGACCTTCATCTTCCGCAGCCGGCGGGTAGTAACTTTATCAGGGTTGGCGGTCATCTGCTACCTCCGGCTCCGGGGCGAATAGAACTTCCTGCCCGAACGGTGTTGAAGAATCGCCCGGAGCAGCTCCTCAAAATCATCCTGACTGGCGACAAAATCCAGCCGGTCGGTATTGACGATCAGCACCGGCGCCTCTTCGTAATGGAGAAAGAATGAATTGTAGAGATTTGCCAGCATGCCCAGATACTCCGGGTCGATATCCGCCTCAAACGGTCGACCCCGCTGTCTGATCCGCGCCAGCAGCACCTCCACCCTTGCCTGCAGATATACCACCAGATCCGGTTTGGGGATATCCTGCTTGATCAGCTCGTAAATCCGGTAATAGAGCGCCAGTTCGTGCTCAGTCAAATTAAGCGTGGCAAATATCCGGTCCTTCTCAAATAGATAGTCGCTGACCACCGCCTGTTCCGGGATCAGTGCCCCATTTACCAGCACCATCCCGGACTGAAATACCTCCTGCAGCTGGCGATGTCGGGAAAGCAGGAAAAACAGCTGAGTTTGAAACGCATAGCCGCGCATATCCCGGTAAAACTTTTCCAGAAACGGATTTTCCTCGACCACCTCACGCACCAACCGTGCCTGCAGGCGCCTTGCCAGCAGTTCTGCCAGTGCGGTCTTCCCGACGCCAATCGGCCCCTCAATCGCCAGATAACTCAGCTGCGCTCCCAAGGTCGCACCCCCGAAGTATCGACCTTCGCCAGCAGCTCCCGCACCGTCAATCTTAGCACCGGATGCCTGAAGTCCGGAGCCAGCTCGGCAAGGGGCACAAGCACAAATGCCCGCTCGTGCAGGCGCGGGTGGGGCACAATGAGCTGTGCTCCTAAATCAGGCTTATCCGCCTGCCAGCCAGTAACCTGCTGATTGAAAAATAAAATATCAATGTCGATGGTCCTTGGACGCTTCGGTCCGTCTGGAGACCGCACCGGTTCCCGGCCCAGCTTGGTTTCGATTTCACTTATCCGGGCATAAAACGCCTCCAGACTGTACCCGGTCCAGATCCGGGCTGCGCCGTTGAGAAAATGCGGAGATCCTGCGGTCATCCCTGCGGGTTCGGTCTCATACCATGAGGACCGCTGGAGCGGACCGAGCTTAACCAGTTCGGCAAGCGCCCGGTAAAGATTTTCCTCCCGGTCGCCTGAATTACTGCCAACCCCGAGATAAACTTCTGTCACCATTTTAAAGACTATTTGATTATCTTTGACTGTCAACTAAATGGGCAGGAACAGAATTCAGACCGCCTCCCGGCGGACATTGATCGCCCGCGGCCCGTGCACGGTCTCAGCAATTTCAAAACTTACCCGCTCTCCGGGCTTCAGTACCCGATCCTCGGTTCCGGTGATGTCCGAGGCGTAAACGAAGATATCCCGGTCACCGAGTTCGGGCTTGATAAATCCGTACCCTTTTTTATTGTCATACCACTTTACCGCACCATGCTGCATTCAGACTCCTTTTCTGCTCCAAATTAATTTACCACCATAATCAGGGTTGTCAATCGGAACGGTATCGCTCAATTGACTGGCAAATTTTGGATCTTATAATCAGCTGATGCTTCCTGTCGTTACTGCCAGACAGATGCAGCAGATCGACCGCTTGGCAATGGAAAACTGGGGAATTTCCGGTCTGGTACTGATGGAAAACGCAGGCCGGAGTGTCGTTGACTTTCTTGCTGCCGAACTTCCCGATCTCCCCAGGCGGCGGTTTCTTGTCCTCTGCGGTAAAGGCAACAACGGTGGGGACGGACTGGTAATAACTCGGCATCTGCTGAACCGCAACCTGCAGGTTGAGTGTGCGGTCCTCGGCAAGATCGCAGAACTCAAAGGCGATGCTCGGACCAATGTCCAAATCCTGATTAACGCCGGCTTCCCGCTGAGAGAAATCACCGCTGTTGAACAGCTTACCCCGCTGCTGACACCGGAAAAGGTGATAATCGACGCCATCTTCGGCACCGGACTTTCCAGCCCGCCGGCCGGCATTTATGCCCGGACAATCGAACTGATCAATCAGAGTGGTGCCCAGGTTGTCAGCGTTGATGTCCCGTCGGGGGTGAATGCCGATACCGGTGAAATCCTCGAACCGGCGATCCGTGCCCGGCTTACGGTCACGATGGCACTGCCCAAACTGGGGCTTCTGTTCTATCCGGGGAAAACCTGCACCGGAAAACTGCTGATCGCCGACATCGGGATACCCAAGAAACTGCTCCAGCAGACTGGGGATACATTTCTGGTGGACGCCGATTCAGTCCAAAAACTCCTGCCTTTTCGGCCACCGGACGGACATAAGGGCACATTCGGCACCTGCCTGCTGGTCTCCGGTTCCCAGGGCTTTACCGGTGCTGCCTGTCTCGCCGCTATGGCTGCGGTCCGTGCGGGAGCCGGACTGGTCCGGCTTGCCTATCCGGAAAGCCTGAGCCCGATCGTTGAATCGGCCGTGCTGGAGCCGGTAAAGCATCCCCTGCCGGAAACTGGAGAAAAAACACTGAGCCTACAGGCACTCGAACCGCTCGCTCAGCTTGCTGCCGGCGCCGATGCGGTTGCCATCGGTCCTGGCATCGCCACTCATCCTGAGACGCGCCAGCTGCTGCTGGAACTGCTGCCCAAAATTGAAAAACCGCTCGTGCTTGATGCCGATGGGCTGAACAATCTTGCCGGTCAAATTAAAATGCTCAGCCGGATCAAACCCCCGGTGATTCTCACTCCGCATCCGGGCGAACTTTCACGGCTCACCGGCATCCCGGTCCAGGAGATCAACCGGCGCCGGGTTGAGATCGCCCGGGAGTTCAGTACCCAGCATAACCTTCTTCTCGTGCTCAAGGGTGCACCGACCGTCATCGCCGCTCCTGACAGCAGGGTATTTATCAACCCCACCGGCAATTCAGGCCTGGGCTCAGGAGGCACGGGCGATGTCCTGACCGGACTGATTGCCGGGCTGGTGGCTCAGGGTGCTTCGCCGCTGAACGCCGCCATCAGTGCGGTGTTTATCCATGGATTGGCAGCGGACATCGGTGCTTACCAATTAACCGAGTACTCCTTGGCAGCGGGCGATCTCCTCAGCCTCATCCCAATGGCAATGCACCAGCTGCTCACCGTAACCAAAGCCTGATGTCCGGTCTCCTCATTTCGCTTTTCTTTACTCTTTTCTATCAGCCCGAACTATGGCTTCACTACCCCCCGCTGGAAGAAATCGGTTCTGTCAGCTTCAGCAGCCGGCAGATTTACATCGCGGTCCCTGAGGGAATCTACATCCTTGACCGGCACAGCTATCAGCACCTGCGCACCCTGACATCTGTTGACGGCATAACTGAACGGATCCGGTTCTGTGCCTACAACCCGTTCGGCGGTGAACTTCTGATCGCCGGTACCAACCGCCTCTACAGCTTCGTTCCCGGCACCGGCCAGCTCCAACCTCTCAATCCGCCATTTAACGAACTACGTTCGATTGGGATCGCTCAGAACGGTGTTTTCTTTGACACAGAAAAGGGCATGTTTCAGAAAATCAGACACCTGGACCAGTTCCGGGCGCGCGGAGAACTTCAACCACCGGTACGCTGGTTCGGAGAGAAGGATACCATCTCCATCCGGCACTGGACTTTCCTGACCCCCTACCACATCCTCGACGCTAACCTGAACATCCGGCAACTGACACACGCCTGGCCCGATGAGCGCTCAGCCCGGCTTTATGTTGCCAGCCCCGGCTATGGCATTCTTATCTACAATCTTTTTTCCGGCTTAAAGGAACGTGAGCTCCGGCCCGGACCACCGGCAGGACCGATTACCCGCATCCTGCGGTATGATCAGCAACTCTGGTTTCTTACCGAAGATGGCGCCGCCGGCATTGACTCCATGAAAAACTGGTATTACCCAGCCTGGACAGAAACCCATCTCCACATCAATCTTCTGCCAATCCTGGAACTTCACCAGCGCGAAAAAATCCTCAGCTTCTTGAATTATGCCGGCAATACTCTGATCGCCACCGCCAACGGCATCTACACTCTGAGTCCAAACAGTAAACTCAACCTGCTATGGAAACTGGAACGGGGACTGAACGACCTCAGTCTGGTTCGAGATACACTGCTCGTAGCGACCGACGACGGATTGCTCCTTGTGACCGGCGACAGCCTGATCCCGGTCACCGACCCGTTTGCCCAAGTTGATTTTGGCGTCTACTCTATTGTCCGGGCGGATAAGACCTTCTTCTTCGGCACCTTGGGCCGGATTCTGCAACTTGATACAAATAACACCTGGACCCAAATCATCCCACCAGGATTTGACCTGTCAAGACCGGTGCGGGCGCTGGCAGCCGCCGCTGGCTACCTCTTTGTTGCCAACGGCAGCACAATTCATACCCTCAATCTGAAAAACGGCACCTGGACCGCCATCAACCCCAGTACCGGACTTCCGGAACAAGAAATTTCCGCCCTGTTTGCCGACGAGCGCTATCTCTGGATCGCCGGCTCCCGTTTTTTAAGCCGGTTTGAATACCGGCGCCAGCTGCGCTGACCGATGAACATCTTCTGCCCGCAAAAGATTACCGCTCTGCTCTTCGACCTGTTTCACACCCTGACCTCACTTGAGGTCTCCGGTGCGCCGGGCCACCACACAGCCGAACTGCTAGGTATAGACTGCGAGGTTTGGAACGAACACTGGTTAAAGGACCCGCCCGACTACTGTCTCGGTCTGGTGCCGGTGGAAATTCCGATCGCCCGGCTTGCGCGCCAGCTCAACCCCGGGGTAACCGAAGAACAAATCAGAACCGCAATACAGGTCCGGCACCAGCGTTTCCGCCATGCGCTCACTAATATCGAACCGGAGACAATCACCGGCCTTGAGGCCCTGCGCACCGCCGGTTACAGGCTGGGACTGATCTCCAACTGCGGTTTTGACGAAATTGCCCACTGGCACGAATCTCCACTTGCCTCCCTATTTGATACCGCGGTCTTCTCCTGCCAGATCCAGCTCAAGAAACCAGAGCCGGAAATATACCTGCTGACCGCGGCACGCCTTGGCGTCAAACCGGAGGAATGCCTCTTCATCGGTAACGGGGGGTCGGACGAGCTCAACGGTGCGCGCCATGCTGGCATGACACCGGTGCTCCTGACCCGCCACTTGGAGGCGGTCCGGCCCGACCATGTTGCTAAAATGATGCCCTATGCCCAGCTCTATGTCCGAACGGTCAACGACCTGAAAATCCTTTTGGAAAGCTGTGGGCCTAAACTGTGCCCTCTTCAATCAGGGCAACGTCAACAACCGCATCACCCTTTTCCACCGCCATCACCTTGACCCCGGTGGTCGCCCGGCCGCATTTGCGGATATCTGAACACTTGACCCGGATCACCACCCCCTGCCGGGAGGTGATGATCACCTCCGAAGAGTCGGTAACCGCCTTCGCACAGGCAAGCTTACCGGACTTCTCAACCGGCTTGGCAGCGATCACCCCCTTACCTCCGCGCCTCTGCACCGGAAAGAGCTCGAAATCGGTGCGCTTGCCGAAACCGTTATCAAAAATGGTCAGGAGTGAGCTGCCCGGCGCACAGACCACAGCGCCGATCACCTCATCACCCTTACCCAGCTTGATACCGCGCACCCCGGCTGCGGTCCGGCCCATTTCCCGAACATCGGTCTCCTTGAACCGGATCCCCATGCCGTTCCGGGTTACAAGCAGGATATCATCCCGGCCTGAGGTCAGCAGTGTCGCAATTAAGGCGTCCCGCTCATCCACGGTCATCGCAATGATCCCCTTGCGCCGCGGATTGGAAAACGCCTCCAGGCTCGTCCGCTTGACCACCCCCTGCCGGGTGACAAAGCACACATACCGATCCTGGGAGAACTCCCGCACCGCCAAATAGGAACTGGTGCACTCATCCTTCTCCATCTCCACCAGATTGGCAATCGAGCGCCCCTTTGAGGCGTATGACCCCTCCGGGATTTCATACACCTTCTGCCAGTAACACCGCCCCTGGTCAGTGAAAAACATCATATAGTCATGGGTTGAGGCAACAAACAGCCCCTCAACAAAATCCTCCTCCGCCACCGGCACCCCGGTCCGGCCCTGGCCGCCACGGTTCTGACGGCGGTAGACACTCACCGGCATCCGCTTGATATAGCCGCGGTGTGTAACCGTCACCACCATATCCTCTTCTTTGATCAGATCCTCAATCGACACATCCTTCGGCGCCTCAGCAAGAATCTCAGTCCGACGCTCATCTGCAAACCGCTTCTTCAGCTCCAGAAGCTCCTGCCGGATTTCACCCATCAGCAGCTTGCGCGAGGAAAGCAGGCTCTTAAGTCGAGCAATCTCCTTGATCAGCCCCTTGTACTCCTCATCAAGCTTCTCCCGCTCCAACCCGGTCAGGCGTGCCAGCCGCATCTCCAGAATTGCGTCCGCCTGCCGCTGGGTAAGCTTGAAGCGCTCCATCAACCCCTGGCGGGCGGTCTCAGTATCCTTGGACTTCTTAATCAGGTCAATCACCGCATCAATGTTCTTGAGCGCAATCTTCAGCCCCTCAAGGATATGCGCCCGCTCCTCGGCACGGGCGAGCTCAAACTTTGTTCGACGGGTAACCGTCTCCACCCGGAACTCAAGAAACTGCTCCAGCAGCCCCTTGAGATTCAGCACCTTCGGCTCATTATTCACCAGCACGAGCAGAATGGCGCCGAACGAGGACTCAAGCGGTGTCCACTTGAACAGCTGATTGAGGATTACCTCCTTCGGTGTCTCCTTCTTCAGTTCCAGGACAATCCGCATCCCCTCCCGGTCCGACTCATCCCGCAGATCGGCAACCCCGGTGATCTTCTTTTCCCGCACCAGCTCGGCGATTCGTTCCACCAGATTGGCCTTATTCACCTGATAGGGGATCTCGGTAATCACGAGCCGGTCCCGGCCCGCCTTCACCTCCTCAAAAACCACCGTCCCTCGAACCACGAAACTGCCCCGGCCCGTCTCGTACGTCTGCCGGACACCTTCAGTTCCCGCAATCGTCCCGCCGGTCGGAAAATCGGGACCTTTAATATGCTTCATGAGCCCGGCAACTGTAATCTCGGGATCATCGATCAGTGCCACTAGCCCGTCAATCAGCTCGCCCAGATTATGCGGCGGGATACTGGTTGCCATCCCAACCGCAATCCCGGTTGCCCCATTTGCCAGCAGGTTCGGGAAGGCGGCGGGCAGAACCACCGGCTCCTTGAGCCGGCCATCAAAATTGGGCTGGAAATCAACCGTCTCCTTCTCAATATCCCGCAGAAGCTCCAGCGCCAGCGGTGCCAGCCGGGCTTCGGTATAACGGTAGGCAGCTGCCTCATCACCATCAATTGAGCCGAAATTCCCCTGCCCCTGCACCAGCGGATAACGCATGGAAAATTCCTGTGCCATCCGCACCAGCGCATCGTAAACTGCAGTGTCGCCATGGGGATGGTATTTACCGAGCACATCGCCTACTACCGCTGCCGACTTCCGGAACGGCCGGTTTGGCAGCAGACCCATCTCATTCATGGTCCAGAGGATTCTCCGCTGAACCGGCTTCAGCCCGTCCCGCACATCAGGCAGCGCCCGGGCGACAATCACCGACATCGCATAGTCAAGAAACGACCGGCGCAGCTCATCTTCAATATAAACTGGAACTATTGCATCTTCACGCACGGTCACAAATATATTAACATCAGATCACAAGTCAAACTCGAAATCGTAGTTACACAAACTGCCGAATACGCCATTTCTGCCACCAAGTCCGGAACCGGACCGGCAACCGGCATCAGCAATCAAAGGGCGTGCCGGCAGCAACAGCCCACTAACGATAACTCTGCCATCATCAACATGATAGCTCAAACCCGCCCGGACCGAACCGCAACAACCACCACCTCCCCCCTCCCGCAGACGGTAGGGGGAACTGCCCCCTCCCCGGACCGAGCAGGGGTGTAATGAGGCAACCCTTTGAAAAGAATAGTGATAGTTATAGTCTAGATGGCTTAATAGGTATAATTCCGCGGCTAAAAAGGCGCCGATTCTAACTCCTGCAGGCGGAAAAAGCGCTCCCGGGTTACAACTCATTGACATCAACCCCACATTTTATATATTCATCTGAAAGGAGGTTTATGGTCCTCAGGTTTGTGCCTTTCTGGGCACTGCTAATAACGGCGCCTTTTGCGCTCGCCGATTCACTAAACTGCCGGCTGATTGGTACGTGTCCGACCCATGATTTCGCCAGAAGCATTGAGGTCGTGGGTAATTATGCCTATGTTGCCGACTATCGCGCCGGGCTTGTCGTCATCTCCATTGCCGACCCCACCCGCCCGTGTGAAGTAGGCAGATATGACAGCCCTGGGTTCGCTTATAATGTTGCTATATCCGGTAATCTTGCGCTGCTTGCCGATTATAATGGTTTACGCATCGTCTCGGTTGCCGATCCGGCAAACCCGAATGAGGTAGGCGTTTATTTTCCTCCCGGTTATGCACAGGGGGTTGTTGCTTTCCAGGATACGATTGCGCTTGTTGCCTGTTCCGGTGCCGGTTTGCTGATCATCTCCTTTGCCGATCCGGCAAATCCGGTGCCGATCGGTTTCTATTACCCCAACCCTTCCGGTTATGTTCAAGCGGTAGCTCTGGAGAATGATATTGCCTACCTTGCCTGCGGTGATCTCGGCCTGCGGATTATTTCCCTTGCCGACCCAACTCAGCCTGAGGAGCTGGGGGAACTGTCAACTTCGGCGTTTGCCCAAAACATCACCGTTGCCGGGAGGTATGCCTATATCTCTTGTCTGGACCAGTGGGTACGGATCGTTGATATCAGCAACCCCCACGCTCCGTCGCTCGTGGGCGGGTACCGCTTGGCAACTCATCCCTATGCTGTTACCGCAGCAGATTCAATCCTATATGTTGCCGCAAGCGGCTCCGGGCTGCGGGTGCTATCGGTTGCCCGTCCCACTCAGCCGGTGGAGTTGGGCTATTACGACACCCCGGGTTTAGGCTACGAAGCGGCACTTTCAGGCAATTATGTCTGTGTTGCCGATGGTGACCACGGAATCCAGATCATTGAATACCTGCCTGCGGGTATTCAAGAGGAGTGGCCCCGAAAAACAGCGGGCAGCCGCAGTATCCGACCATCGGTTCTGGTGAACCGTTATCTACAAGAAAATGCACTGCTGGTCGATGTCAGCGGCAGGGTTAACAGACCTTCAGTTCGGCAAGGTGTGTATTTTATCGTCGAACCAAACATCAAGGAGGGGAATCGAATCATCAAGAAGCTGCTGCTCATTCAGTAATAGGAAGTTTTGAAGCAATTAGGCTCAGGATAAAAATATGCGGGTGGGGGGTAAAAGAATCTCGTATCGAACCCAGACCTCCGGATTATTGCTGCTGATTATGCTGGGTTCTACGATTGCAGACGCCGACCCGATCTTTGCGGATGGCTATGAGGCCGGACAGGACTCCAGTGGCGGTTTCATCAACTGGGATGTAACTGCAGCTTATGGCGGCGCTGGGAGTGCGCGGGCAATTGATGACACGCTCATTTATTATCGGGGCCGCCACAGCGCCTGCTTTGAGGTCACCGATGGCACCCGGGGCGGGTGGTCATACACCGGCAAGCACATCCGCTGGCCCGCAGGCCGGAAACTGTGGTACAGCTGCTATATCCGGAACGGACCGAGCCACCGGTCAAACGTCACCATCGGCGGTATCTATTTTCTCGAAGCTTACATTGTTGACCCCAGCGGATACCGGGAAAGGGCAAATATCGAAACCCATCCCTACTCCGGTCTGCCGGACAGTCTGTTCATGCTCCGAATGGCTTATCGGGGTAGGGATGGTGAGCGTCACCGGCAGCAAGAAAATCTGCAGTTTGTCCGGCGTGAAGTCTGGCATCGAATTACCATGCTCGTTGATCTAAGCGAAGCCTATCCCCTTTATGCTTGGTGGCTTAACGACCGGCTGATCTGGACCGCGATTGACACCACCCAGGGTACTGACACTCTGGCACCGAACGAATTTCATGCCGGCGTATGCTGGGTTGACTGGGCGACGGGCAATCGGGCGCTGGTCTGGATTGATGACTGCCTGGTGGCAGATGACGGTCCAGTGCCGATTTTAGAGCAGAATGCGACTTTGCCAGTCATACCTGCAAGTTTGTTCAGACTGAACTGCAGGCTGGCTGCGGAAAAGGTGATCATCTCGTTTGGCATTGAGCATCCCGAAATCGTAGATCTTGCGCTCTATAATTCCACCGGCAGGCTGGTGGCACAACCGACCGCTGCCAGCCTTTATCCTCCGGGAACCCATCAAATGGCATTGCCCGTTCACTGCCTGATTCCCGGGGTTTACTTCATCCGGCTCGTGGCCGGGCAGAATGTCGCCACCGGTAAGATCTGGTTACCCTCTGTCCAACGCTGATCTGTAAGATCAACGCCAACCTTATCCTGATTGACACGGGAAACGGAATCGCTATTATAGTTTGTTTGATTAACAATTTTCAGGAGGATAAAAAATGTTTAATCTTCGGCGGATGGTTCTAACTGTCTGCGCCCTGTTTGTCATCGCCGGCGCCCAGAATGTGCCCCTGGATGCGCTGCTGCGCGGCGGCAGGATTCACTATCAGGGCGGCAGATACGACCGGGCACGGGAGCAGTTTCAGAAGGCACTGGACCAGTACGGCGGTACTGCAGACGGCAAAACCCTCGCTCAGATTCATCTCTGGCTCGGACTCTGCGATGCTCAGCTGAATCGGCTGACTCCGGCAGCTGAACATTTTCTCTCCGCAATCAATAACGACTCCGCTGTCGTTGCTGAGATCCGCAAGGATGAGCAGCAGACCCACTGGAGCTGGACCGCACTCATTGCTGCCAGCCGGGACAATCTGAACGCCGGGGAATACGAAAAAGCGATCAGCTTTGCCCGTGCCGCCCTGCTGGTCGAACCGGCAAAGTCCCAGACCTATACGCTGATTGCCAATGCCTACAGTGCGCTTGGTAAATTCGACGAGATGCTGAAGACCGCCCGGGAGATGCTCGCACTCAACACCGGCAGTGCCGAAGCCTATGCGCTGATCGGGCTGTATTACCTGCAGGTACCGGACAGCCTGCTGCCTAAGGAGACAAGACGCAGCCGCTGGGACTCCACCAGTTATTATTATCAGCAGGCACTGCGGATTTATCAGGCGCGCTATGACAGCGCCTATGCGGAACTCGTAAACCTGCTGAAATTGAGCGATACCGCCCAGGTACGGACGATCGCCCGGAATCTGGTTGATAAACAGCGCTATGCCGGACCGGAAGAGCTCCGGCGCTATATTGAGAAGGAGCTGAATCAGGGGAAACAGCTCCAGCAGATTGCCCAGGTAACCTCACGCCTTTTCTACGCGGCCAACAATCTGAATGTCACCTCCACCCGGCTCGGCTCTGCCCTGCTACGTGCCTCAGCCGAAACCCGGGGCGACACCTCCAATAATTACCGTGCTCAGGCGGAACAGCTGTTCCAGCAGGCACTTGCCAATGACCCTTATGACTATTCCGCCCTTTTCAATCTGGGCATCGCCCAGTACCAGGCAAAGAAGGACAGCCTGGCAATGATTTCTTTTGCCCGGGTGATCGAAAACACTGTCGTGCCGCTGTCAAAACTGCCGGGATCGCTACAGCAGCAGCTTATATCTCTTGTCACCACTGATGTTGTTCCCAAAGGCTATCTCGAAATCACCGGAGCGCTTGCCCGTCAGATCGACAGCACACTTGCCACTCTTGGTTACTATGGGGGTGGCTTTGTCTACCTCTATTTCCCCCACCTCAAAGGACAGCAGGAAGTTTCCACCATTGCTCCGGAAGGGATATTCCTGAGCAACGAGAATCCGGTTCAGCTGGAAAACATCTATCTTCTGCTCGGGGTGAGCCGGACCGGCATTGGGCTGTCGCTGATTGAATCCGGGAAGAAGGATGCGGGTCATGAGTTTCTCAGACAGGCCATTGACAATTTAACCATGACCACCAGCATCAATCCGGACAACGCCGAAGCCTGGCTCAACCTCGTGCACTGTTACCGCGAGACCGGTGAAAAAGACAAGGCCGCCGCCGCCTATGAGCGGTATAAGAAATTAAAACAATAAAAGGGGGAAAAATGACCCGAGTTCTGACTGTTATTATCATCATCCTGGCAGCAGTACTGGTCGGCATCATCCTCTATCCCCAGATTCAGGAGAACCGGCCGATGCCCCTGCGGTTCGCCTGCGACAGCTCGGTAGCAGCACTGCCATTTCTCGTCGCAATCGACGACACCCTGTTTCTCAAGAACCGGATCCTGCCGGAACTGGTATACTATTCTGACCCGGAGCAGGCACTGACCGATCTCTTTGCCGGTAAAACCAATGTCGGGGTCTTCCCTTGGAGTACCATTCTGAAACATATGAGCACCAAGGGTGAAACCCTGCAGGTGTTCATGGCGGTGGAATTCCGGCCCGCACTGCCGGTGGACGCGCTTGCCAAAGTAAAAAAGAGCAAAATCAACAAGCTCACCGATCTCAAGGGCAAACGGCTCGGTTACCCGCCGATTCTTCGGGATTATGTCGCCGCTCTTCTCGGAGAAATCGGCCTCAAGCCGGCGGATGTAAAACTCACCGAAGCATCACTGACCGTACTTTCGGCGATGCTCGCTGCTGGACAGCTGGATGCCGCCTGGCTTGTGGAACCCGCGGTCTGTCCGCTCGATCTGAACATGGTCGACACACTGAGCGCAATTGCCACCCGCTATCTCAACAACCCGTTCCCGGCATTTGCGATTGGCTTCAGCCCGGAATTCCTGAAAAAAACCACCCGGGCACAACGCACTCGGCTGAAGATTGCGCTGGATATGGCGGTTGACCGGATCGATACCCGTCCTGAAGAAGGCAAGCAGACCCTGGGACGCCACTTCCCTTACTGTCAGAACGTCTGCGGTTTCTGCCGTCTGCCTCAGTATCAGCGGCTGGTGGAGATCAACCGGCCGGCAATTCAGACGCTGGCTGCCCGTCTACTCCGGCTGGGGATTGTCAGCGACACAATTGACACCAAGCGGGCCTTCGTTGAACCCTCACAGCTGATGCGCTGATGCCCATTGCCGGGTTTAGAGATATCGGATTATTTCCGGTCGTGCTATGCGGGGGGCTGGCGGTCCCCTGTGACCCGAAATCCGCCGATGCGGGGCAGAGAGGAACCCTGAGTTCGGTCTGGTGCGAGTCCAGTTGGAAATGTCCCCGGGCGTTGAAAGCCGGGTCCGGTGATGGTCGTCACCGTGAACCCCGCCAGGACCGGAAGGTAGCAACGGTAAACGGACCGGCGGTCAGTCACCGGGGCACCTGGCTGGAGCCTGAGGCTTTCCAGCCCTCTCGCCAGCTGCGCGAAGGTTCCGGCACGACCGGATTCTGATAAATTATGCCCAGCCGACAGGTACTGACCCTCAAATACCGGCCCAGGAACTTTGCCGAATTGCTGATTCAGGACCATGTTAAAAATACCCTGATCAGGGCAATTGAAAATAACCGGCTCGCCAACGCCTATCTGTTTGCCGGTCCGCGCGGTGTCGGCAAGACCACAACCGCCCGTATCCTCGCTAAAAGCCTGAACTGCCTGGCCTACAGTCAACCGACCGTGACCCCATGCAATCAGTGCTCCGCCTGCGTGGAAATAGCGGAATCACGGAGTATGGATGTCCTGGAAATTGACGGTGCCTCCAATCGGGGAATCGACCAGGTGCGTGAGTTGCGCGAGAATATAAAATATGCGCCCGCCAGCTTTCGTTATAAGGTGTATATCATTGACGAAGTTCACATGCTGACCAGGGAGGCGTTCAATGCCCTGCTCAAGACGCTTGAGGAACCACCCGCCCATGCGAAATTTATCTTTGCCACTACCGCCCCGCATGAAGTACCGATCACCATCCTTTCCCGGTGCCAGCGCTTTGACTTCCGCAAGGCGACTGTCAATGAAATCATCGACCGGTTGAAATGGCTGGCAGAGCAGGAGCGGATTAAAATCAGCGAACCAGCGCTGGCAGCAGTCGCCCGACGGGCAGATGGTGCGATCCGTGATGCTGAAGGACTCCTGGACATGCTTGCCACCTACAGTCCGGAAGGAATCGAACTTGTCCAAGTGGAAGAACTGCTGGGACTTGTGCCTGCAGACCTGTTTTATCAGTATGCGGACCTGCTCAGTGCCCGTGACCCCAAGGCGATGCTTGATTTCACCGAACGGCTGTTCACCGCCGGCTATGACCTGGTAGAATTTTTCACCGGAGCGGTAAATCATTTCCGCAACCTGCTCCTGCTGAAAATAGGGGGAACCCTCGCTGAGGGGTTTCTGCCGGAGGAGATCGACCGGCTGCAGCAACAGGCAAAAAAATTTGATTTCGCCCGCATTGTCAACATCATCAATACCCTGAGCATGTCGGAAAAACAGGCTCGGGAATCGCTCCTACCGAAAATCCTTTTGGAGATCATCTCGCTGAAGCTGCTGGATCTCGTTTCTGCCGAAAACCCGGCAGCGAAAGCATCAGTTTCTGCCCCGCCCGTGGAGAAAAAAAGGAAGTCAAATCGCTCTACTGAGTTTTCGCCACCGGTAGAAAAACCCGCCCCCCAAGCCAAATCAGCCGAAAACCCTCTGCCCTCCGATCCTCCGGCGGGTAACAAGCCGCTCGAACAGCTCTGGACTGCGATGCTCGAAAGTATCGCTCAGCAACGCCCGGGACTGTCTACGATTCTTCAATTTGCCAAACCGCTGACCTGGGACGGCAGCAAGCTGACAATCGGTCTGTATCTTGAACATCGCGGTAATATTCATCTGCTGATGAGCAGCCGGACTTTGATTGAAAGCACTCTGAGCCAGCTGACCGGCAGCCCGGCAGTTATCGAAACCACCCTCCTCCAGGAACAGTTGCCGCCGGACTGGGTTAACCGCAAGGTCCGGGAGCTGTTCGGCGATGCGGAAGAGGAACCGTGAACAGCGTGTTTGAATCACTGCTTGCCGCCTTGAGCAGTCTGCCGGGCATCGGTAGAAAGTCGGCACAACGGCTTGCCTTCCACCTATTGAAAAACCCTGAACTTGCCCGCCAACTCACCACTGCGCTCACCCGGGGATTGGAGAAAATTCACCTCTGCCCGGTGTGCTTTAATCTGACGGAAAACGAAATCTGCACCATCTGCACTGATCCGAAACGGGACCATTCCCTTGTCTGCGTGGTTGAGGAACCGGCAGACGTGCTGGCACTGGAACAGACCGGGCAGTTTCACGGTGTCTACCATGTACTCGGTGGTGTACTGGCGCCACTGGACCGGATCGGACCGGAAAATCTCCACATTCGGGAACTGCTTGCCCGGATTGAAAAAGGGGAAATTACCGAGGTAATCCTTGCCACTAATCCGACCGTCGAAGGTGAAACGTCGGCAATATACCTTGCCCGGCAACTCAAGCCGTTTGGCATCCGGGTAACCAGAATTGCCCGTGGTCTCCCGGTTGGCAGTGAACTGGAACTGGCAGACCGGGAAACACTCAGCCGCGCCCTGGAAGGAAGAAAAGAGTTATAAATTTAAATCTTGCTTGGAAGTGACTGTTGACTTAAGACATTATTCTGGTAAGATTCTATGGTGCAAAGGAGGTTAAATGCAGATCACCATTACCGCCCGTCATCTGGAAGTTACCCCCTATCTCCGAACCTATATTGAGAAAAAAATGAGTAAAATTGCCCGTTATGACCATCAGGTACTGGAAGGGGAAATTATCCTCTTCCGGGACCGGGCATTTGAAATTGCCGAGGGAAAATTTCATTCCGGTCATTTTATCGTGACCGCCAAGGGTCAGGGTAAGGACCTGTATGAGGCGGTCAACGATCTGACCGACAAACTTACAGTCCAGCTGGAGCGCCATCAAGAAAAGATCCGTACTCGGCGCCGTCGTGCCGGTCGGAAAAAAACGGGCGAATAATATAGCAGCAGCTATGAATGCTGACGCATCCGGTCTCCCCCCCCCGAAAACGATAACGGTCGGGACACTCTTCCGGGAAAAAAAGGAGGAATGGCACCTGGAACTACTCGGCGGTATTAGTGGATTGGAAAGTCATCATATTGTGACCTCAGACATCAATCGTCCGGGACTGGCACTTGCCCGTTTCACCGGTGTATTTCTTTCGGAACGGATTCAGATCGTTGGCAGTACCGAACTGTCATTTCTTAATACCCTAACTCCGGCTGAATACGCAAAATCGGTCCGGATCCTGCTGGAGCTTAACCCTGCCGCAGTAATTGTTACTAAGGGGCTGGATTTAAACCCGATCTGGCTTAGCGAAGCCGACCGGCTGGCGGTTCCGGTCCTACGCACCCCATTGGACACCACACCATTTATTCACCTCCTGACCTCATTTCTCGACTACCGCCTTGCTCCGGAGACCCATATCCACGGCGATCTGGTGGATGTCTTTGGAGTCGGACTGTTGATCACCGGTGAATCAGGAATCGGCAAGAGTGAATGCGCCCTCGATCTGGTGGACCGGGGACACCGGCTGATTGCCGATGACCTAGTACGCGTTCTCAGGCGGGGCAACGGCATCCTGATGGGCTACTCAGCTGCCAAATCACCGGCGCTGGCTCATCATATTGAAGTTCGGGGGGTCGGTATCGTTGATGTCTACAGTCTCTATGGCGTCCGCGCCATCCGGGTCCAGAAACGGATTGAAGTTGAAGTCCGGCTTGTCCACTGGAGGACCGGAGTCGAATGTGAACGTGTGGGAATTGAGGAACAGTTCTCCGAAATTCTCGGCGTCAAAATCCCCCTGGTCACCATCCCCGTGGTCCCGGGTAAGAACCTGGCACTGGTGCACGAAGTGATTGCCAAAAATCACATCCTGAAGGTATTCGGATATTATCCCGCTCAGCGGTTTAATGATGAACTAATCCGAGCGATGACCAAGTCGCCTATCGACCCTTATATTACCGAAGATCAGGAATAAACTCACAGTCGGGCGGTCAGCGCCTGACGCCAAACCCTTTCCGCATCGGTAACTGCCAAGCGGAGAACTTCCGTTGCCTGCAACCCTCGGATTATCACCTGCAACTCACTCGTAGTCTGCCCGATCGCTCTCACCGGCAACCCCTGCATCAGCCGTTCGAAATGGTGACGTGATTCGAGCGGCACCTCACAAAGAAACCGGCTGTTGGACTCACTGAACAGCAGAAAATCATCACGCTCAAATCGTTGCGCACCCGGAATCCGGCGCAGATCCAGCCTTGCCCCCAGTCCGCCGGCAAATGCCATTTCTATCACCGCCACCCCTAGCCCTCCTTCAGAAAGATCATGACAGGCAAGCACTAGTCCGGCTCTGATCGCACGCCCAAGCTGTTTCATCAACCGGCGTGCCTTTCGAGGTTCAACCTTGGGGACATCACGGCCTAATCCACCATGCAAACGCAAATACTCACTGCCCCCCAGCTCTGGCAGTGTTACGCCCAGAATATAAATCAGTGAACCGGCACGCTTGAAGTCAGCGGTCACCGTCTTCGTCCCGTCGGGGATCACACTCACCGCTGATATCAACAGTGTCCCCGGAATCGGCACGGTCTCTCCCGCAGCGGTACGGAATTCGTTATAAAGCGAATCCTTGCCGGAAATAAACGGCACCCGGAAACCGCGGGCAATATCGTAGCAGGCTTCTGCTGCCCGCACCAGCGCTCCGAGCTGTTCCGGACGCTCCGGACTGCCCCAGCAGAAGTTGTCCAGCAGCGCAGTCCTCTCAATATCCCCTCCCACCGCTGTGCAGTTCCGCAATGCCTCGTCAATTGCCGATGCCGCCATCCAGTAAGGATCGATCATACCATAGCGGGGACAGATACCGCAGGCAATTACACAGGCGCGAGTGGAGTTGCGTACAGGCATAATCACTGCGGCATCACTCGGTCCCGTGCTGGTTTTACCACAGAAGGGTTTGACAATTGTTCCCGCCTGGACCTCATGATCATACTGACGGGTAATCCATTCCTTGCTCGCAATATTGGGGCTGGCTAACAGCTTCAGGGTTATTTCGTTCAAATTCTGATACTCGGGAACATACGGCTCGGAAACATCGGGACGGTTCCAGACAGCGGTCCGTTTAACGCTCCGCCACCCATGATGAAGAAAATCCATCGGCAGATCAGCGACCAGCGTCTCCCTGTATTTTACCCGCAAATGCCCGGAATCTGTCACCCTGCCAACCACCGTCGCTTCTACATCGTGCTCCTTTGCCAGCTCCAGCAGTTCCTCAACCTGACCGGGTTCCACGAACACCACCATTCGCTCCTGAGCCTCAGATACCCAGATTTCCGCCGGGGTCAAGCCGGAATACTTCAGCGGTACTTTTTCCAGCCAGACCTCACATCCATGCTCCTGAGCCAGTTCGCCCACGGCACTGGAAAGCCCGCCTCCTCCACAATCAGTAATAGCACTAAACAGCCTCCGATCCCGAGCACAGAGCACAAAATCACGCAGTTTCTTCTCCTCAATCGGATTACCGATCTGAACCGCGCCGGAGGAAAACGCTGCCGACTCCTGATCCAGTTCCAGTGAGGCAAAAGTTACTCCATGAATTCCGTCCCTTCCTGTTCTGCCACCCAACAGGACAATCGCCTGTCCGGCTCGAACCTCTTTCCTCAGACAGTCCCTGGGAATCAACCCCACGGTACCGCAAAATACCAGCGGGTTGGTCAGAAAACCTTCATCAAAATAAACCGCACCATTGGCAGTAGGAATACCCATCCGGTTACCATAGTCGCGCACACCACTGACAACCCCTTTCAGTACCCTTCGGGGATGCAGAACTCCGGGTGGCACCTCCTCATACGGTGTGCCGGGATAACCAAAACAGAAAACATCAGTATTCATTATCGGCTTGGCACCAAGTCCGGTTCCAAGACAATCCCGGATTACTCCACCAATGCCGGTAGCAGCACCACCATAGGGTTCAAGCGCCGAAGGGTGATTATGGGTTTCTACCTTGAAGCTGATCCCGTAGTGTTCGTCAAATTCAATTACGCCGGAATTATCATGAAATGCTGAAAGCACCCAGGGTAGATTTAACTCCTCAGTAACCCGCATGATCGTCGATTTGAGTAAATTATTTATCCGGCGTGCACCAAAAGTAATCTCACCCCGAAAAGTTTTGTGCTGGCAATGCTCCGACCAGGTCTGAGCGAATGTTTCCAGCTCCACATCCGTCGGCTCTCTGCCCAGCTGCTCGTAAAACCGGCGCAGAATCTGCATCTCCTCAAGCGACAGTGCCAGCAGTCGCTCTCGAGAAATTGCCGCAAGCTGAACATCATCAAGCCCGGTAATCCGGATCACTGACAGGCGAAAACGGTAGGGGCGGGCGCGGGCAAACACGATTTCACCCGGCTGGGCAAGGTGCTGAATCAGCGGGTTGAGTAACAAACCTTTCACCAGCCGGTCCTGTTCTGCCGGACTGAACTCCCGATTGAACTCATACCGCCGGCCACTGCGGACGGCGCAACCGGAATAACCCATATCTGCCAGGGCGCGCAGCACGCTTGCGACACTCGGATCCATCACTCCGGGATTGAACAACACCTCAAAACCGGTAACCGTTTTCAGTCTGCCATCAGCCAACAGGGTAATTTTCGCCTGCTCGTTCACTGGATCGCACAGCAGTTTGGTAGTTATCTGTCTGATGTCGTCCTCGTTCAGCTCTCCGGACAGAAACCACAGCCGCGTAATTTTTAAACGGGATATTTTTTTAAAACCCAGATCCTTGATATCTGCGATCAGTGCCTTAGCTTCGGGATCCGGGGATTCTTTCGCAATTTCCACTTCCCACACCATATTATGCCCCACCCTGCTGCCCGCTACAATTTATTTCTCTTCAATCAGCCGTTGAAACTCCCGGTCGAGCGAATCCAGTGAAGTCCGGGAAACAGTAGAATCCACCGCCCGGACAAAATCAGTTACCAGCTCACGCAATTCTACATAATGCTTCCTTGTCTGGGAAAACCGCTCCTTCCTTTCCTCATAACCGGCCGCCGCTTCGACCGTGCTGAACTCATTCCAGAGACGGCCAAGGCCTTCAGCACATAGCCGGTAAAGCGAATCCTGCGCCGGGGTCAGCGAATCAAGCTTCTGCCGATACTGAGCCAGTCGCCGTTCCAGACGCTCAATTCCTCGCTGGAGCTGGCGCCGGGGTCTTGCCATAGTTGTGTCTGAGGGAATCGGTGCCAGGCTCACCGGAGCCGGGCCAACCTGCACCCTGCCGACATTTCTCACAACAACGAAAATCGCTCCTGCTAATACCAGAAGCAGAGCTATGACCAGCGGAATCAGTATCGCCGGCTTGGAAAGCAGTTGCTGATAATCCGATTTTTCTTCCGGTTCAATCACAGCTGTCTATTATAGCAGTTATTGTAACTAATGCCAGTTTTCCCTGAGCGGTTTATATTTTCTGTCCGGCAAGCTATCGATCAGAACTCAATCACTGACAAACTCCTCGATTCCCCTTCTTCCTTCAGCCGATTCCTTAACTTGTTCTGGATCAAGTTTCATCAGCAGTGCCTCAAACTTGCCAAAATGTGTTTTCCCCCGCGCAATATCAAGGAGCACCTTCCGGACGTGTGCATTCTCGGTCATCGCTGCCATCTGCTCGTAAAGATTACTTGCATCGAGTCCGCAATGATTACTGCCCGCAGTACCTCAAGCGCCAGCGTCTTTTGATCCAACTCCTTCAATTTTTTCGGAATATCAGAAAGCATTCCACCTTCCCCAACGCCGATTTCAACCCCGTTTCACTGTGCGAGCCTCTTATGACAGAGCCACCAGTCAAAGCATTCAAATTCGCCTGCTTTAGCTTTCATCAAACGCTCGCGGGCAGTTTTGACATCCGTTGCCGGAGGCACAATCACATGATCTTTGATCAGTTCGTTGTTGGGCCAGTTTGCCGGCATCGCCACGTGGTATTTATCTGCAATCTGCATCGCTTCTACCGCTCTTAAAATTTCGTCCATATTCCGCCCCAGTTCCTGGGGATAATAAAGGATAATCCGGATTTTTGCCTGGTCGTCGACAATAAAAACTGCCCGCACCGTATTTGTTCCCTTACCGGGATGAATCAGGCCGAGGAGACTGGCTACCTTGCCTGTATCCGCTATTATCGGAAACTCAATTTCAATGCCCAGTTTCTCCTTAATCCACTCCTCCCATTTGATATGAGAAAACACCTGATCAACGCTTAAACCGATCAATTCGCAGTTCAGCGCCCGGAATTTTTCATACCGTTGCTGGAACGCCACAAACTCCGTTGTGCATACCGGGGTAAAATCCGCAGGGTGGCTGAAAAGCACAAACCACTTACCGGCATATGCCTTGGGCAGTTCCATCACCCCATGGGTAGTCTGGACCTTCATTTCCGGAAACTCATCGCCCAACAAGGGCATCCCTTTTCTTTCGGTTTGTCTGTCTTCCATTGCTCTTTTACCTCCTTTTCATTAAAATCAATATAAGCTAAGCACCATCCAAAGTCAAAGCAGAAGGTCTGTTGACTTTTGCTATTTTTGATTTTAGGATAAAGTTGGATTATGCCGAAGGCAGTCGTGCTGTTCTCAGGGGGGCTTGACTCCATACTTGCCTGCGCCCTAATGCAGGAACAAAATGTTTCTTTAATTGCCCTCCATTTTCTTACCCCGTTTCATCCGCTGCCCAAGAAGGGGGAACGCTTTCCCCCGCAGGAGATGGCACGCCAGCTTGACATCCCGCTGAAAATCATCCCCTTACGCCAGGACTACATCTCATTGATTAAAAATGCCCGTTACGGATATGGCGCAGGAATGAACCCCTGCATTGACTGCCGGATTTATACCTTTACTCTCGCCCGCATCTTCATGGAACAGATCGGCGCCGATTTTGTTGTAACTGGGGAGGTGCTTGGTGAACGTCCGATGTCTCAGCATCGGCAGGCAATGGAATTAATCGAAAGGAAATCCGGGCTTACCGGGAGGCTTCTACGCCCCCTTTCTGCCAGGCTGCTGGAACCGAGCTCGCCGGAAATCCAGGGCTTGATCAACCGGGAAAAACTGCTGGCAATTCAGGGACGGTCCCGTAAACCACAAATGGCATTAGCTGCAAAGTTCGGCATCCGTGAGTACCCCAATCCGGCTGGTGGCTGTCTGCTTACCGACAAAATTTTTGCCCGGCGTCTGCGCGAAGCCCTCACTCACGCAGAAGAAACCGTCAGAGAATTAAAACTTCTGCGGATCGGCAGACATTTCCGTCTGGATTCCGGCAGGAAACTCGTGGTCGGGAGAAACGAACGGGAAAACCGCATTATTAGTAACCTGTCACGGCCGGCTGATACAATTCTGGAGCCGGTAGATATACCCGGACCGACCGTTCTGCTACTGAATTCCGCTTCCCAAGAAGACATGCTCACGGCTGCTCGTATCTGTGCCCGCTACTCAGATTATAAACCAACGTCCGAGGTTAAAGTCGGGGTTGGGAACAAAATTTTCTTCGTTACGCCAATAGAGAAAGATAAGATCAAGAACTACCGAATCGACTAACAAATCTATCCCCCGGTATTGCATGGAGTTAGAAATTCAGCTATAATTAAAATGTGAATTCAAGTAATTTTGTCGTGATTGCCACTCCGAAACTGGAAAGGGAATTTGATTTTCTGCAGTTGCGGGAACGCTACGCATCCGCTATTCTACAACTTGATCCGCACATTAGAATCACCAACCCGTTGATCCCTGCTGGTCTCGATGAAGTAAGGGCGGTAATCGAGTTTATCAGTCAAACACGGAAAAAGTTACACCCGCTGGCAATCGCTGCCGAGAACTGGCAGGAAGTGGGGGATCTTATCATTGCTCCAATTGTTAAAGGTACTCCCGAGTTGCTCTCAATTCGCCAAACACTGCAGGGAAGTGAACCCGTGCCGCTTTTAAAAACCATACCCGACCCGGCACTCTCTTTAATACTTTTGCGTGTGCCCGACGACCATAAACGCGCCCTTGCGGTTGCCGAAGCCAATCGGATCGGTAAAACCCTGGGTGTAATTGACTCCCTGACATTGATTCGGACCTTACCAGACGGATCCTGGCAGCGGCTCGCCCGCTTTCCCTTCGGTATCGGCAGCGTTGACCTTTATGAAAGCCTGCAGAGTTAAGTTGCTCAATTTAATCCAAAACTGTCCAGCTACGATCACTACTCCTGTTTAAGATAAACAACAAATAACTCAAAGATAAATACTTACGGAATTGGAACAAAAGATGCAGATTATGAATTATGGAAATGAAAGGAGGAGCAAAATGAAAAAAACACTCGGACTGCTGATTGCCCTTAGCTGTGCCGGACTGCTGATTGCCGGCACCGGCGGAATCTCGGGACGGGTCACTGACCTCGTTACTGGTAATCCTGTAGCAAATGCGATCGTCGTTGCCTGCTCTGATAGCACGCCGGCTGGCAGAGCCCAGACCGATGAACGAGGTAATTATCTGATAACCGGTCTGGAACCCGGCAGATATCGCGTTATTGCTCACGCCCGGAACTATGTAACCGGCCACTTTCCCCGTCCGGTCGTCGTTCAGCCGGAAAGGGTAACTTCGGATATCAACATCGCACTGCGCCCGATCGAGCCACATACCGGGGCTATTTCCGGACGGGTAATTGATGAAATTACCCGAAAGCCGATTCCCAACGCGGTGGTGATAATCAGCAACCAGGGCTTCAGAAAACGCACAAAAACTGACCGAAATGGATATTACATCTGCCGTGGTTTGAGACCCGGAATCTATCGAGTCACAGCCAAGGCACCTCATTATATTCCGGAGAGTTACAATGAACCGGTGGAGGTTTATGAGCATCAGGTGACTGAGAATATCAATTTTGCCCTGACCCCGAAGCCTCGGAAAGGTGGAATTGCCGGTCAGGCAGTCAACAGCGAAACTGGCTACCCGATTGCTGGAGTTCTAGTTATTGCACGGGGCGAAAACGGGCAGCAAATAGCAAGAACCGATGGTCACGGCTTTTATCGAATCTTGGGCTTGGATCCGGGAAACTATGAGGTGTCGGCATTCAAACCCAATTATCAACCCGAAACCTATCCTGAACCGGTGTCCGTTGCACCCAACGAAATTACGCGCGGTATTGATTTCCGGCTTCACCCGGTGAACCGACAGAAGGATTAAAGAATAGGCACCCCCGCCCTCAGGCGCATGAGGGCGGGGGAATAATTTCGCACCCGGCATGTACCTTGCATTCTCATTATTCGCGAGTTATACTTTCTGATGTTATGCGTCGGCTCACAATTTACTCAATTACCTTTGCTGTTTTGGTGCTGATCGTATTCAATGTCCAGGGGTGGCTGGTATTGACTCAAACCCGGAAGGCGCTGGAAGAAGAACTGGAAAACCGACTGGAAAATATCGCCTCAATTCTTGCCCTCAGATTAAAAGGCTGGGAAAACAGCCGTGAAATCATTCCGGTTTTAACCGAAACAATGAATTCCAGCAATCTGCTGAATATTTCCCTGATTGATGAAAGTCTGCGCTTCCTCGTTAATCTCCGTGACCCACAGGGTGTTGGCCAGCATTCTCCTTTGATCGAACTCGATGCACCGGAAATCCAGTCGGCCTTTGCCGGCGTGCCTGCCAGCACCCGACTCTACACCGCCGGGTCTGCCTATCTTAAATCCGCCTATGCGCCGGTCTATGATCTTAACGGCATCCCGCGGGCCGTACTGGGCGTGGAGGCTGATGCCCGTTTCTTCCATACACTTTCAACCTACCATCGGAACCTTTTGTTTATTAACGCCATGAGTTTAATCGCAATGCTGGCTATTGTTATTACCGGTATTACCCTCAACCGTTACACCCTAAAACTTCAGGAGAACGTCAACCGAACTGCGACTTTTGCGCTGCTGGGCGAAATGTCCGCTTCGCTTGCCCACGACATGCGGAATCCCCTGGCAACAATTTTAGCTGCTGCCGACAATCTCCGAATTCGCTACAATCTCGCGGATGACAAGACATTCGGTTATATCCAAGAACAGATTGTGCGTCTCAACGAAATTCTCAATAATTATTTAAGCATAGGCATCGGTCAACCAGACCCAACTGAACCGGTCTGCATTCAGGAGGTAATTCAGGAAATAGTCAGAATGCTGAACAATGAGATTAACAAATACAAAATTCCAACAGAGATCATTCTGAATGGACTGCCCCCAATAAGTGGTATAAGACAGCAATTACAACGGTTATTTACCAATCTCCTGCTTAATGCAATTCAAGCCCAACCTCGAGGGGGGATGATCCGTATTTCCGGGGAAGTGCAACAGACCGGTAAGCATAAATGGATCGTGCTAAAAATTACCGATCAGGGACCGGGGATTCCGGCAAAATACCGCCGAAAGGTATTTGAGCCATTCTTTACTACCAAAGAGAAAGGCAGTGGACTCGGTCTGTTTATCGCCAAGAAGATTGTAGAACTTCATAACGGCCGAATCTCGATATCCAGCAAAACTGGCACAGGAACGACCGTTGAAGTAAAATTACCTGCATATGAGAATTCTGCTCGTTGATGACGAAGCCGCATATTGTGAATTAACCGCAAGCAATCTCCGCAGTGCCGGCCATGCGGTGGATGCGGTGACCAGCGGAGATACTGCTCTGGAACTTCTTAATAAAAACACCTACGAAGTTGTCATTACCGACCTGAAAATGTCGCCAGTTGACGGACTAGCGGTTATGAGCGCTGCTAAAAAAATTAATCCTGATATTGAAGTCATAATCGTCACCGGCTTCGGCACCATTGCCACCGCCGTTGAAGCCATGCGCCAAGGGGCGTTCGACTTTGTCACCAAACCGGTATCTGCGGACCATCTGCTGGTGCTGCTGGAGAAAATCAAACAACTCCACCAGACACGTCTGGAGAACAGAATCTTAAAACAGGAACTCAAGAACACTAACCGGTATTCGGATCTGGTCGGTTCCAGCTCAGCGATGAAAAAACTGCTCAGTATGATTCAGAAAGTAGCGGCCAGCGACACTACGGTCTTAATCACTGGCGAAAGTGGCACTGGAAAGGAACTGGTAGCCCGGCTCATTCACAACGTCAGCCCTCGGGCACAGCATCCATTCATTACAGTTCACGCTGCTGCATTACCGGAAACCCTGCTGGAATCCGAGCTTTTCGGATATGAAAAAGGCGCATTCACCGGAGCCTCTGGTAAAAAACGGGGGCGCTTGGAACAGGCGGATGGCGGCACTCTCTTCCTTGACGAAATTGGAGAGCTGACAACGTCCATGCAGGTGAAATTATTGCGTTTTCTCCAAGACCAAACTTTTGTTCCCCTCGGCAGCGATAAAACTGTCATCGTTAACGCCAGAATTATCGCCGCCACAAACCGCAATCTGAGTCAGCTTGTCAGTCAGGGTAAATTCCGTGAGGATCTCTATTACCGTTTAGCGGTCTTCCCCATTCACATCCCCCCCCTCCGTGACCACAAAGAAGACATACCTCTGCTTTGCAATCATATCCTCAATCGGCTGGGCTATCATCGCGAATTAAGTAAAGATGTAATCGATTTGCTTTATAAGTGGGACTGGCCCGGTAACGTTCGCGAACTGGAAAATGTTTTGGAACGGGCGCTAATCCTGGCTGCCGGCGGTGAAATAAAACCTCAGCACATCCAATTTCCGGAAAGAATCACCGCTGAAAACCCGGAACCTGACCAACTTCGTTCCCTCCCGGAACTGGAAAAAAGGCTCGTAGCAGAGGCATTAAGGCAGGCGGGTGGGAACAAATCCAAAGCCGCCAAAATTCTCGGCATTACACGGAGGATGCTTTATACGAAAATTGCCAAGTATAATATTATAGACGACAATTTCCCGGGATGACCGGTATGGAACAGATATGCTCAATTCAATCCGGTCTATTCTTCGACGCTGACGGATATGCTTCTCTGTACGAAAAATACCAGTACGGCATAAAAATTGCATGTAATTAATAAGAGTATGCGGAGAAATTATAAATTACTCTTAATAATTCTGATGCTGGCACCTGCCGGCATCATCCACGCCCAGCATCCGGATAAAGTGCGACAGGAACTGGAGCGCACTGACGATATCATCGAACAGATTCGGGCTGTGGTGGAACCATCAAACAATCCCGAGGCGCAGTTACTCTTCAATCAAGCGGTTCAAATTCAGCAAGCTGCTTGGGAAGGGTATCGGCGAAAACGCTACCGGTGGTCATACAGCCGTACACTCGCCGCCCGTCAACGCGCCCGTGAGGCAATGGAACTGATTACCATTGATCCCAAGCGGATTGAAGCTGAAATAAGACGCACGAATGAATTGATAGCTCAGCTCCAACCGGCGATATCACGAATTGAAGACCCACAGATTACCGACTTGTGGAAGACAGTTCAAACCGAACAGAACGCCGCCATGAACTATCTCCAAACACGGCGCTGGCGTTGGGCACTCCGGTTCACAATTGCAGCCCGGAACCATATTTACGAAATCATGGGAAGAATGAGACGGTTTCAATCCCGAGAAAAAATTCAGCTTGAACTGAATCGTACTGATATGGTACTTCAGCGTACCGCCGGACCCATTTCCGCCAGTAATAATTTCCGGGCGCAGGAGATGTTCTCCCGCGCAGGCGAATGGCAGTTGCAGGCGAAGAACCGTTTCCGTTCCCGGATGTATATTCCTACCATGAAATTAACTTTTGCTGCTCGTGAAATGGCACTGCGTGCCTGGCAACTGGTGATTCACAAACCCGACAGCACACTTGTCGGTACAGCTCTACGAGAAACCGACCACCTGATTGTCCAATGGTCGGATAAAATTAATCAGCAGCAAGATGCTAAAATGAAGGAGATACTGGATCTGGCAATAAGGCAACAAAATGCCGCCCGCGAATCTTACCGCCAGGGGGACTTAAGTACTGCCCTGCAACAAACCAATCAGGCGCGCCAGACGCTCTACCGGATTATTGAACTTCTCAACCTAGCCGAACCTCCGACGGGTGAAAACTGATGCTCTGTTTCGTAACGGGATTTGCCTCCTGACAACGGATGAACTTGATCTTTTTAATATTAAGTATCACCATCCGTAATGACGCCGGTGTTGAGGGATACTACTCCAATCTGCGCTACTTTGTTACCGACACGATCACCCGTGATACAACTGTGCCCAGCACTGAACTTCGCTCATTCTGGACCGCATACCTGAATCATCAACATCCTAATTACACAATCCAGACAGAAAACAATCTGCAATTTTCCAACTTGGACCTGACGGACTGGGTGAATTGTCATTTCTCAATACCGTTGAATTCATACCTAACCTTCAATGGTGCGACGGAAAATGAGATCTCCTACTATCATAATTTTTTCCCTCTGTTGCTGGATTCCGTCTGGAATAGATCTTATGTTAATGCCCTGCTCAAGCTTAATCTTGACTATCAACTTAAGGAAGACTTTACTATCACGGGCGGAGATGAAATTGAACATCAACGCTACTTTGCTCCTGACAGCGCCTTTTATAACTATTATCTTAATCGGACAATGCTTAACCTTGATATCCAATTCGACGATTACCTGACACTCACATGGGAATCAAAGCTCCACCGGCTCTGGGCTCAAACTCAACCCCAGCATAATTATACCGAGTATATTCTGTATTTAAATGGGAACAGTTACTTCCTTCGCAACTGGACCCTGCAACTTGATATCACTTTCGGTCGGCGCATCTATCCCGCAAGAAACCGCAGCTATGCCGAATTGAATCCCTCTCTTTTTATCAATCGGAATTTTGGCTCTTTGCTGGGAATAAACCTGCGAGAAGACATCCGATTTCTCTGGTTTGATGAAACAACCGCCATTTACCAGAACCAGCTTAACAACAGGCTGGAACTGGAACTTGAATTCCAGACTGGCAGTCCATTTACGCTTCGTATTTGCCCCCAAATAGAAAACCTTCGCTCGTTGAACCTAATAAGCGGTCAGGATTACCAAGAAATATCTCTGGCACTCGGGGTTGAAATCCTCCTCTCAACCCATCTCTGGTTGTCGCTGGATGACCGTTTCGGAACCCACCGTTATCTGTTGGCGGACTCGGCTTTCCAGTCTGGTTACCGGTTCAACGAATTCACCCTTACCGGCAGCTGGAAAATTCTGAGCCTTCATCAGCAGGAACTTGCCCTTGAAATGATGCTCAGCATCACACCGGAGTGGCATCATGAAGCTATTGACAACCTTGCCGCTATTTCATCCACAATTGAACTGAAATACCACTGGTAAAACTGTCCTCTTCTGTAACAAAATCGTTCAACGAACCGACGATAAATTCACTGGGCACAATGGAGCAGGCTATCTCATCATCACCCCAGATTCATTTACTCCTTTCGCCGCACCGCTCGCCCGTTGGAAAAACCGCCAAGGGTATGCTGGCAAAATAGTCACTACCTCAGAAATCGGAACAGATACCAACCAAATTCATTACTATATCCGTTATGCTTGGAATGACTGGGACATCCCTTCCGAGTATATTCTCCTGCTGGGTTCTCCTGAATACATTCCAAGTTTCACTAACAACAACAACTATCCCGGCAATATGACCGTTGACTTTAGAATTGAAATCCCGGTCGGCAGATTTCCCGCTCACAATCCGAGAGAATGCAGCACTTTTGCGCCAAGATTCTGGCTTAATGAAGGTGCTGTGATTACACCCACTGCCTGCTGGTAAAATTACGGTAATGTGAAGGCCATTTTCCAAGCATGGCTGATAATTGAGTCCTCTACCGGCGCACGTATTTACATTGACCGGCAGGATATCACTATGGCTCCTGGAGATTCAGAACCATCAGCAATTTTTAGACCGTGCACGCTGAGTTCCAGCGGTACATATGTTGTCCACTGCAGTACTTATTACCCATATGATCAAGTATCCACAAACAACTGCCGGTCCGCCAATTTCATCGTTACTCCCCTCTGGAATCATGGATGGCAGGAAGTGGGATCAATGCCTGCCGCACAATCTGGCAGTCCGTTCAGCGATGGAGGCTGGCTTGCCAATACTGGCGGATACGGAATGATATATGCTGCCAAAGGAATTAAAACCGGTGATTTTTATTCCTATGATGCGATTCGTGATACTATGGACAATGCTGATGCCCATCCCGGAAGGACCGGCACGCTGTTTTCCTAAAAAGGGAACTTCTGCGGTCGGCAGTGACCGAGTAATTTTTATGGTAAAATGCAACGGCACATTTTGAATTCTGGTGTTGCGAAATTACCCCTAACAGCTGGCGCCAGCTACCGGATATCCCTCAAGGACCGGATGGCAAAAAGGTAAAGGGGGTACTAAGCTGGTGTATGTTACCGAAAACGATACTGGATATATTTATCTGCTAAAAGGTGGAAGCTGGGAATTCTACCGGTTTAACACCAATGCTCCAGATTGGCAGCGCATGCCCGATGCTCCTGTCGGAATCAAACCCAAATGGGACCAGGATCATGGCTGGTGTACGATCAAAAAACTATGATCTACGCCCATAAGGCAAAATACCACAAGTTATGAACCTTTGCTCTCTCAACCCACCAACGGAGCTACACTCCTCGGAATTCCAGTTTCCAGCAGACAAAGCGGAAAAACAAAAATCAAAAGATGGCGGCAGTGCCGTTTTTATAACGGCAACATCTATGCTATAAAGGTGGTAACACCTGCGAATTCTGGAAATTCGATCCTATTACCTGCAGCTGGTCTGAACTTGATACGCTGCCGCAGTTCGGTTCCACGGACAAAAAAGCGCGTCAACCGCGATGGTGACATTACTCATTTTGGAGACAAAACATTCTTTGCGCTGAAATGGAATAAAACTCTCGAATTATGGCGCTATGTAGAAAATCAGCCGTTTCAAGATCATACCGAACTGACACAGGTTAAACCTGCCAAGCTTCTCCGCTTTCAACCACCGCATGCTGAAATCACTCTGTCGCCCTGCATCAGCCCATCTGAACTGCCCAATTTCCTTGGCTCTCAATTTGAAAAATGCATCTATTGAAATTTATGATCCGGTGGGGAGATTGGTTCTGACTGCTCACTCGACAAATACAAACAAGAGCACAGTTATCTTTCCTCAACCATCCTTCAACCTGGGAATCTATCTCCTGCACATTCACGCAAAAACAACGTCGATAACGCGGAAACTTATCATAGTAAAAAAGTAAAAATATCTTTCTGCCCTGTTTGACACTGAAATTCCAGGGATTAAATTAGTGAATAATGGCACGCAGAATCGCCGTCTGTAACCAGAAAGGCGGAGTGGGAAAAACGACAACCGCAATTAACCTCGCTGCCGGATTGGCACTCCGGGACTACAATGTGCTCCTTGTGGATATGGACCCGCAGGCACATGCCACCGTCGGGCTCGGAATTGACCGAAGCAATCTCACTGTCTCTGTATACGAAGTTCTGCTTGAAACTCAGCGTGTTGATGACGCAATCATCAGAAACTGCTTTAATAAAATGGATCTTCTGCCTGCCACACTCAACCTCGCCGGAGCAGAAGTGGAACTGGTAGATGCACCTCAGCGGGAATTCAGGCTCAGCCGCGCGCTCAACCTGATCGAACCGAAATATTCATTCATCATCATTGACTGTCCACCATCTTTACTTCTGCTGACAATCAACAGTCTCACCGCCGCCAACAGCGTGCTTATTCCCGTACAGGCAGAATATTATGCCTTGGAGGGAATGTCCCGGCTTTTGGAAACAGTCAACCTCATCCGTTCTACTCTTAACCCGACGCTGGAAATTGAAGGTGTACTGCTTACGATGTTCTCCAGTCGAATCAACCTCTGCCAGCAGGTAGAAAATGAAGTGCGGGAATTCTTCAGGGAACAGGTATTTTCGACCGTCATCCCCCGGAGTATCCGACTTGCCGAAGCCCCCAGTTTCGGCAAACCGATCTTTGCCTACGACGGACAGTCGGCCGGCGCTCAGGCATATCTGGGACTTGTAAACGAGATTTTATCCCGACATCCATCAGGAGTAAAAACCGATGAATCGTAAGGCATTAGGCAAAGGGCTGCGCGCTATCATCCCGGAAAAGACTCAGGAGGCTCTAGCCACGGAATCCCGTCCGATCCCGATTGACGAAATCCGTCCCAACCCCTATCAGCCCCGCATTACCAAGGAAGCAGAAAATGACCCGCATTTTCAAGAACTGGTAGCATCAATTCGGGAAAAGGGAGTACTTCAGCCCGTTGTTGTCCGTCGCCGTCACGACGGCTATGAACTGGTAATGGGGGAACGGCGCTGGCGTGCTGCTCGCCTTGCCGGTTTAACTGCAATTCCGGCGATCATCCGCCCGGTTGACGACCGGGAGATGCTCGAAATGGCGCTAATCGAAAACATTCAGCGCTCCGATTTGAATCCAATTGATGAAGCCCTTGCCTATAAGGCATTGCATGAACAGTTTAATCTCACCCATGAGGAAATCGCCCGCCGCGTGGGCAAAGATCGCTCAACAATCACCAACGCCCTTCGGCTTCTCACTCTCCCTTACCGCGTCCGTGAGGCACTAAGCCTGGGACAGATTACCCCCGGTCATGCTCGCGCGCTCTTGACGCTCACCAGCCGGCGCGAACAGGTAGACCTGTGTGAGAAGGTAATTGCTGAAGGCATTTCCGTCAGAACTCTGGAACGACTTTGCAGTGAAGGTAAAATCCCGACAACGAAGGTGGAAACCAGAAAAACGGAAAAGGACATCCATCTGACGGAAATTGAACAGCGTCTCCAGGAAACCCTCGGCACCCGGGTCGTGATTACACCGCCGGGCAAATCCGCTGGAAAAATTACAATCATGTTCCACTCTTACGAAGACCTTACTCGTATCTGCCGACTGATCCGGGAAGAATCTGGTGGCTAAAAAAGAAATTACCGTATTCATTTTCGGCAACTATACACCCAATTCGCTGCGCTTCAGCATCTCGCTCGGTCTCGCCCGACTGATTTTCGCCCTGTTATGTCTGTCCGCATTGATCGTGCTGGCAGCAGTTGGAATTATCGCTTCCGGTGCATACCGGTTCCACCAGCTGGTTTATCTCACTCAGCGTAACCGGAAACTGGAGGCAGAGTTCAAGAAAATAACTCAGCTCCAGGAACGACTGGAAAACCTTGAAGTAGAACGGGAAAAACTTGCCCGGATGCTTGGCGTGGAACTATCGCCGCCGCCGGTTGACTGGCAAGCTACCACCGCCGACTCATTTATTCTCCCGGAATGGATTGCTGATCAACCCTGGGGGAAATATCCGGTTCCCATACTTGTACCGGTTTCCGGATATGTTGTCTCCAGACGTACCAGTCCCGAACATCTTGCTGTTGACCTGGCGGTCCCCAGGGAAAGTCCGGTCCGGGCTGCGGCTGATGGTATTGTCATTGCCCGGGGAACCGATCGTGTCTTAGGGCGGTTTATCGGACTTGCGCACGCCGAAGGCTACGAAACTTACTACGGACACCTTGCCCAGTGGCTGGTGAACCGCGGCGATTCCGTGAAGGTGGGACAAATAATCGGGCGGGTCGGTATGACCGGACAGGCAACTGCACCCCACCTGCACTTTGAAATCCACAAATTTGGCAAGCCGGTTGATCCGACTGAAATACTCAAGATCTAATCATTTTATTGACACAAAATCGCGATTTGTTATTATATAAAAGTAACCATAAAGGAGGTCATATTGGCGCAGCTCAAAGTGCTCATCCTGTTACTGGTGCTGACAGCACCGGTTTTGCTCTGGGCATGGCCTCAGCCCGGTGACCCGGCACCAAATATCTCCATCCCGGATACCGCCTGGCAGACCCACACCATCCCGGCAGAATACCGCGGACATGTGATTCAACTCTTCTTCTGGCAGTCCACCTGACCATCCTGTCTCGCGGAGTTGCCGCGAATACAAGCAATGTTTGATGAATACGGCAGTCAGGGGTATGTACCTTTAGCAATCAATCTCTGGCAGGATATGGAAAATGTCGTAAAGGTATATGCCCGTGCTTACAGCTACCCCTTCTTCCGCGATGCTGGAGCCGGTTGGAATGCATACCGGATGAATGGCTATATCCCGCTGAATTATGTCATTGACACAGCTGGCATTGTTGTCGGATCAATGGAAGGATTCAATGAGTCGGTGGTTCGCAGCTGGATTGAACCATACCTCACGGCTATCTCGGAAGAAAAAACTCCGATGCGACCGGAATTTATCCGAATAGCCCCCAATCCGGCAAACAGAAATCAGACCATCAGTTTTTCACTTCCGGAAACACGCACGATTACCCTGAAAGTCTTCTCAGCTTCCGGGAAACTTGTCGGCACACTGGTTAAAGGTAGCCTTTCGGCTGGAGTTCATTCCATGGTCTGGCACACCACTGATGAAAACCACCAGCCCGTACCAAATGGTCTTTACTTCTACGAGCTGAATGACGGTCGGTATATCATCCAGTACAAAACGGCGGTTTTACGCTGATAAAACTACTTTCCGATTATAACCGGGCTCAAACTGAGCCCGGTTTTTTATAGTTGACTCAAGTTAAACTGCGGTATATCATTAAAGCTAAGTGTATATCAAGGAACTTCAGCTCTTAGGGTTTAAATCCTTTCAGGAAAAAACAACCCTCCGCTTTGCCCCGGGAATGAACTGCATCATCGGACCGAATGGTTGTGGCAAATCTAACGTACTCGATGCACTGCGCTGGGTGCTGGGCGAGCAGTCATTCACTGTGCTCCGCTGTGCAAAAAATGAAGACCTGATTTTCGCCGGCACCGCTCAGCTGCCGCCGGTAAACTTTGCCGAGGTCCGCCTCATCCTCTCAACCGAAGATCAGCCGGCACTCGGTTCGGAAGTGGAAATTCGGCGCCGCTACTTCCGTTCCGGTGAAAGTGAATACTATCTGAACCGCCAGCCCTGCCGGCTGCGTGACATTCAGGACCTGTTTCTCTCCGCCGGCATCGGCACGAAAGCCTACTCGATTTTTGATCTCCGCCAGATGCGTGAAATAATTGCCGGCAACATCCGTCAGATGTTTGAAGAAGCGGCAACTTTAGCCAAATTTCGCGACTCTAAAGAAGAGTGCCAGCGCAAATTAACTCTCACCCAGACCGACTTAACCCGGCTCGAGGATATCATTGCCGAGCGGGAAAGAATTGTGCGCAGCCTCCAGCGCCAGAGTGCCCGGCTCCGGGTTTATCAGCGACTGAAACAGGAAGAAAGCCGACTCCGGCTCCGGGAACTCCAGCAGGCATACCGGGAATTAAATGAACAGCTTGCCGCCAATGAACTGGAAATCCGAAAGCTTGAGGCTACCGCTGCCGAACTCACCCTGCAGATCCGGCATCAGGAGGAAGAACTCCGTCAGCTTCATTCCCGGCTGGTCGGCATCCAGAGTGAACGGGAGCAGGCACTGAATGAGCTAAATCAGCGTCGCCAGACGCTGGCGGAACTGCAGGCAAGACTGCTGATGGAACAGCAGGAATCTGAATTTCTTGACCGTAGCTCGGAGGAACTGCAAAAGGAGAAAAACCGGCTGGAACAGGAAATCAACGAACTGCAACAGATATTTAACACCGCACTTAACCAGCTGGAAAACGCGAATTCCACCCTGCGGAAACAGGAGGCCGAGCTGCAGCACTTGCAGACTGAGAGCCGGCAGCAGGAGACCACAGTTATTACTTCCCGCCAGGAGGAAGAGCAGGAGCGCAACCAGCTGCGTCAGCTCTGGGAAAATGAAGAGCAACTTCGGGGAAAAATTATCCGCCTTGAAGCAGAACTGGCAAATACTAAAACAACAACCGATCGTCTGACTGAAGAAGCCCATCGCCTCCGCCAGCAACTGAATCAGGCAGAAACGGACCGTAATACACTGCAGAGTGAATTCGATCGCCTGAAACATCAGCTTGAATCCCAGCGACAGCAGTCAACACTCCGGCAGCAGGAACTTGCTGCCATTGAACAACAACTGGCAGCGCTCGGGCGGGAACAACGCCACCTCGAAGAACAAAGGACCAGTAGCGCTGCCCAGATTGCCCGGCTCGAAACTCGGGTTGCCCGCTCGGTTCTGACGGGTGCAAAGGAGATCCTGGGCGAAGTTACTCCGGTGAGCGACTGGCTGGAACCGGACCCGGGCTGGGAACGTGCCTGCGAGGCAGCATTTAACTTCCTGCTGGACTTCCTGAACATTGAGAAGATTCAACCGGCGGAGCTGAAGTGGCTGCTCGACCGCTCTCCAACGGAGCGCTTCGGCTTGCTCATAAACTCATTAGCGACCGCGCCTGTTCCTGAAAGCTCCCCTCCAGCGGATCCAACGATCATCGGCACGCTCCACCAGTTTGTCCGACTCCGCCGCGGTGCCCCTGCCCTGCTGCAGTCATTGCTGGAATCCTTTGTTGTGCTCCGGAACAGTGAGTCTCTCTGGTCAATGATTGAAAAGTATCCGGCGACCCGCTTCGTCACCGCTGATGGCTATGCCTACCTGGGCAACGGCCGGCTCGTGCTCGTCGGTGAACAGGCAGGCAGTATGGTCATTCTGAGCAGCATCCGGGAACTCGAGCGCAACACTGCCGCACTCAATGAACGGCTTGCGGCGATTGAAAAGACCACTGCCAGCCTCAACGAAGAGCGCCTCAAGTTACAGACTCAACTGGATAAGGCAGAAAGCGAACTTCGCTTGACTGAAAGGGAATTTTATGCTCTGGAATCCAGGCTGAGTACCACTGCCGGTGTTGCTGCAGAACTGCAGCGAGAATATGAACGCCTGAATGCAGAAATCCGCCGGCTGAACGGATTAACCGGCTCCATAACTACTGCGTTAGCAAAACATCAGCAGGAGCTGACCGCACTTCGCACCGCGATTGAGCAGTCCGAACAGAAACTCGCCCGGCTGGAACAACAGGCAAACACTGCCGAACAGCGCGTTAAAAACGAACTGAAGGCAGCATCCGAACTGCTTGCTCAGCTGGCAGAAGGACGGGCACGGGTCCGCCATCTGGAAACCGAAATGAGCCATATCAAACAGTCCATTGAGGACAAATCCCGGCGGATCAGGGAAATTACCGTCACAACGGCACGCCATCGCGAACGCCAGCAGCAACTGAAGGACAGCCGGGAACAGTTAAACACCACCATCAATCAGCTCCAGGCGCAGCTTGCCGAAGCCGAGCAGAGTTTTGCCTGCTTCAACCTTGACGATGTTTCGGCAGCCACGGCCGAACTGGAAAAAAACATTGCCGAGTTGCGGAATCAGCAGCAGAATAACCAGAACCGGCTTCTGGAATACCGGCTGCAGCGCGCAGAACTGGAAACCAGAGTTCGTGCCCTGATTGATGAGGCAAAATCCCTGAGTGCCGATCTCAGCCAGTTCAGTCCAACACCGGCAGAATCAGCCGATGAACTCAACCGGCTGGAAGAAATTCGCCGCCGGCTTGCCGCCCTGGGTCCGGTAAATCCACTGGCAGCAGAGGAGTATGAACAGGAAAAAAGGGACCTTGAGCGTCTGCTCTTCCAGCGGGACGATGTCCTGCAGGCAAAACAGAATCTGGAAGAGTCATTAAAGGAAATTGATCGGCACGCCCGGGAGCAGTTTCTCAATACCTACCAGGAAGTCCGGCTTCATTTTCAGCAGGTCTTCCGGGAACTGTTTCTGGAAGGAGATGCCGACCTGGTTCTGGTTAATGATGCGGATCCGCTCCAGTCAGAAATCGCAATCATTGCGCGCCCCCGGGGGAAAAATCCGAAACGGCTGGAGCAGCTTTCGGATGGCGAAAAGGCACTACTGGCGATCTCGCTCCTCTTCGCCTTTTACCGGGTGAAACCCGCTCCCTTCTGTTTTCTGGATGAGATTGATGCTCCACTCGACGACGCCAATGTCAGCCGTTTTGCCGACTACCTCAAACAGATGACCGAAAAGACCCAGGTGATAATCATTACCCATAACCGTGCAACGGTGGAACGGGCTGATGTCATCTTCGGTGTAACTGCTGAACAGCCCGGGGTTTCGAAACTCATTTCCGTCAGTCTTGTAGACTATCAGCGGAACAACCCGGCATCATCTCGGCCCGAAAATTAACCCATGGGACTGCGGGAAACACTTGCCCGGACTCGCCAACTCCTCTCCCGACTGATCACCGCCAAAACGCTCGACCTGGAGGAACTGGAAGCCGCCCTGATCAGCGCGGATGTCGGAGCCCGCGCCACCGCTCAGCTACTGGACCATCTCAGCCGGACGAATGAAAACCCGCAGGCGGCGCTGGAACAGGAAATCATCCGGCTGCTGACCGGAACCGAACGCAGTAACCGCCCCTCACCAGAAACTCCCGTAGTTATCATGATCGTGGGGGTCAATGGTTCGGGCAAAACAACCACCGTGGGTAAATTAGCCCATTACTATGCCGCCGCAGGCAGACGGGTCATCATCGCTGCCGCTGACACCTACCGCGACGCCGCGGCGGAACAGGTGCGCATCTGGGCGGAGCGGGCGGGCGTGGCAATTGTCCGCTCGCAGCAAGGGCAGGACCCGGGAGCAGTTGTGTTTGATACCATAACCCGGGCACGCCAGCAGGAGTTTGACACGGTGCTGGTCGACACTGCTGGCCGGCTCCACACCCGCCAAGACCTGATGGCAGAACTGGAGAAGATCAAACGAGTCTGCAGCAAGGTCAAACCGGGTGCACCGGAGGAAATCTGGCTTGTGCTGGATGCGACCGTGGGCCAGAACGGACTCCGCCAGGCAGAAATCTTTCATCAGCGTCTCGGCATCACCGGCATTATCATCACCAAACTGGATGGAACGGCGCGGGGTGGGATTATCATCCCGGTGGTCATCGAGCTCAAACTCCCGGTACTCTTTGTCGGTACTGGCGAAGGAATTAACGACCTCGAACAGTTCAACCCGCAGGAATACGCCCGGGCACTCATCAGATAACTGTCCCGGGATAATCAATCATACTCAGTGCCCAGCGTGCTGCGTCCTTAACCCTTCCCGGCTCCCGACTCCAGGGCCAGGGGCGGGCAAGCGCCCTGAGTTTCTCTCTTGCCGCCTTCGCCCGCAACAATCCCAGCGCCTCAATCGCCGCCAGACGCACTCGGACTTCAGGATCATCCAGCGCCTTCATCAGAAAGGGCACCGCAATCGGATTGCCGATCTTCCCCAGCGCCAGAAACACATTCGTCCGCACCAGATCACTCTCATCTTCCACCCGCCCCAACAGTTTTATGCTCGCCCGGTAATCTCTCAACTTGCCCAGTGCCTCAGCTGACGTCGCCCTTACCAGCCGGTCTGGATCATCAAGATGCTCAATCAGCGCCGGCACCGCCCGCACATCACCAATTTCACCCAGCGCCTGCGCCGAAACCAGTCTGACCCAGTATGAAGAATCATCAAGACCGCTGATGAGCCGTTCCACCGCACCCTCATGTCTGAGCCGGCCCAGCACATCAATTGCCCGCACCCGGACATCGGGTAATTGATGAGTCAGCATTCTGAAAACCGGTTCCACTGCCAGCTCACCCAGCCGCTCCAGGGCATTGGCCGCCATTCCGGCAATCTTGGGATCGGCATCCTCCAGCAACTGGCTCAGCCGCTCCGCTGCCTGCAGGTGCCGGATTCTGCCCAGCGCCTGAATTGCCGCCAGCCGGACACCACTTTCCGAATCTTCAGCCAACAGAAAAAGGGTAGCCAGTCCCGCCTCTTCTCCAAGCATGCCCAAGACCCAGGCGACCAGCCGGCGGATACCGGAATCATCGCTTTCTGCCAGCCGAATCAGCGGTGGCAACGCTGCAGGGCCTGCAGCGAGAAGCTGACGCAGCGCCCATTCCCGCTCATCTAAATTCTCGGCAGTCAACGCCTCCAGGATTGAACGCACCGAACGGTCCGAAATCTGCTCCAGCGCCTCCAGTGCCGCCTGGCGCACCTCAGCAAACGGATCATTGTTTGCCAGTCGAACCAACTCAGCAGCCGCCGCTGACACCCCAATCCTTCCCAGGGCGATTGCCGCTGCCCGGCGCACCTGCGGATTGTCATCCTGCAATTCATCAAGTAGCGGATTAACCGCCTCCTGCCTGCCCAGTCCGGCAAGCGCCTCAGCCGCAGCGACCTGCACCTCGGAATTCAGATCCCGCAGCAGTTCCAGCAGTCCTTCAAGTGCCCGGGTACTGGTAATTCCCGGCATATCCGCATAAGCAGCACCAATTTTGCCCAGTGCCACTGCGATTGCCCGTCGTTTCGTCGGCTCCGGTTCGTTAAGATGCCTCAGGAGATAATCCACCCCTTCTGCCAGCTTCAGCTCCCCTACCAGCTCGATTACCCACAACTCTAGCGGTCCCTCCCAAGTTGAAAGATAGCGCGCCACCGGCTCCTCGGCCCTTCTGCTGAGCCGGCTTAAAATTCCCGCCACCTCCCGACGAATCTCCGGCTCCGGGTCCTTGAGCAGAAACACAATCGCACCTGCGGCCGTGTCCGGATCGAGCCGGGCGAGCTCATGGGCAGCAGCACGCCGGACCGCCGGTTCTGGATGGCTCAGCTCCAGAATCAGCCGGCTGATCCCCACTATTACCTCCCGCGTGCCGATCTGTTGCCCGCGGCCAGCTCGGAATTCAGCCAGTCAAGATAGAGACGATAACCAGCAGCAACCGGTACAGCGATCACCTCCGGCACCTGATAGGGATGGAGCTCCCGGATGCGCCTTTCGAGCCGGGCATATTGCGCTTTTCCGGTTTTAATCACCAGCAGCCACTCCCGGCTCTGCTCAATCCTTCCCTGCCACCAGTACCTGCTGGTAATAGAACCAAAAACCTGCACACAGGCTGCCAGCCGTTCCTCAAGTAAAACACGGCTCAACCGGCTGGCGCTTCTTCGGTCCGGCACGGTGACAAAGATCTGCAGATACCTCACCTAAAAAGTTTGCCCTCATACCTGACCTCAGTCAAGAAAATTGACCAGCAGAAGTTTTATTGTATAATATCAGCACCGGTATAAATGCGGTCAGGCTTGCTAAAGAGAACAACCAAACTCAGAGGAGCGGGAATGATAAAAAACATCATGATCACTCTGCTTGTGCTCTTTGCCTTCGGCTTTGGTATGATCAGTCCGGAGCTGGAGCGGCATCTGAGCACGGCGGCAGCTGACCAGAGGCTGCCGGTCCACATTGTCTTAAAGAACCAGTATGACACAAGGCTTTTGTACTCGCAGGTTGACGGGCTGCCGAAGCGGGAGCGCCGGGTGCGGGTGGCAGAGATCCTCGGCGAGTTTGCCCGCCGGGAGCAGTCCTCCATTCTGGGCTATCTGGAGGAGAGGGAGCGGCAGGGTCTGGTCCACGACATCCGCTCAATCTGGATTGTCAATGCGGTTGCCTGCGAGGCGACGCCGGCGGTGATCCGGGAGCTGGCAGAGCGGGCCGATGTCCACTATGTCAACTACGACCTTGCCTGGTGTCCGGACCTGCTCGAGAAGCCGGGTG
>CBFGJT010000003.1:0-96075 GCA_965649165.1 Caldifarciminota bacterium
GGCACATCCTCAATCACCACATATGCCAGGTCACCGCCACCCTTCGGGTTCTTGCCCGAGGTCCAGGCCGGAATGTCAGGCAGCGCCTCCCAGCTGTTGTCCGCAATGCTGTAGCGGGAGAACTTCGCGGTGTTCTGTCCGTGCATCACATAGATGTAGCCGCCACCATAGCAGCCATTGCCACCCTTGCCGATGATCGCCGGTGCTGCCGATAGTGCGGTCCAGGCGTTGGCTTCAATGTCATAGACATAGAAGTCGCCGGTCTTGTAGCCGCGTGCCGCATACAGCTTGCCACCATCCGGATCCTTGACCACAAATCCGCCATCCTTGACCAGACCGAGGACATTGGCGACCTCCTTCCAGCCAGCAGGATAAAGGTTATAGACTGAGAAGGTAAGCCGGGCAGTATCGTTATGGCGATTCTGATCATGGGCCAGGGCAAGCATCGTTACCGCCTGATAGGAGCCGGTAACCTCTGCGGTCCAGCTGGTGCCAAACTCATGGTCGATCTCGGTCAAGGGATTAAGTTCCACCTGTTCGGTCTGGTCATAGACCGGATTACCTCCATAGTAAATCACAAAGCGCAGATCAACGATACCAGGCCAGTCGCCGTAATTGGCAATCCGGACGCGTGGGCTGAGGGTTGTACCCCGCCGGACATCCCGCTCGGGGACGACGATTGCGGTCACTGCGGCATCAACATACCCCACCCGGACATCGTATTCAATCGCGTTGTTCTCATCCAGCATGTCCTGTGAACAGTCCAGCACCGCCCGGGAATGATAAAGTCCGCTGTCTAACGGTGTCCAGCTTTGAAATCCGGTTACCGTCAGGCTGTCCCCCGGTTCGAGTGTCTGGTTAACATTCACGGTTGAACTGTAACTTGTACCAATGGTGATGGTGACACTGAAGGCAGAAATATTCTGATTACCGTTATTCACCACCCGTACTGCGGGTGTCACCACCTCACCGATACCCAAAGTATCGTCTATTCCATAAACCTCTGCCAGCTTCAGGTCGTAGAACGGGTTTGTACCTTTGATATAGTACACCTCAAAATTGTAGTAGTTATATTCGCTCATGTCCCAAACAATGTGCACTGAAACCGGATCCGCACTGTTGCCGCCATTGGCAATTGAGATATTATAGAATCGCCGCGGAGGGGAAGAGACGAGGGTAATCGGAACCTCCCAGCCACCAGCTGGAGAGCGGGTAGTATATTTCAGCTGGTTATAATTGCTGCCTGGTATTATCCCACAAATGGCTAAATGCAGTCTGCCTTCGCGAGTATAAACGGAGTGAAGAGTTTGGCTAGACCCAGAAACATAAGTATCACCGGAAACTACGACCTCAAAATCATCTGGCCAGGTATCCGAAGCTGTGTTCCCACTCCTTTCTTTGAAATAGGTATTTATAGTATAGGAATTCGGAGCACAAAAGAAGCAGATGCCGGGACGGTGACTTACGGGATTGACCGCCAATGATAAACGAGATGATGCTCCAGCTGGAGCTGGATAGCGGAAGATAGTCTCGGTTACGCCCCAGTTGCCATTAAATTGACCGCGGTAAAGAAAGTGGTATGAATTATCAGCGTTCACTCTTACCATCCAGCTGACATGTACATTTCCATCCCGCCCGACGCTCAGATCAAGAGTAAAAAGCCCTTGCGTTGTCTCCAACATATGGTCCAGAGTAACCCGTGGGCTCCAAACGTCATTCTCTTTCTTGATATAGATTAAGGAGTATGACCAAAAAGGAGCAGAGCGATACAACGTGTAGATTACATGAACTTTGCCATCCGGCGTACAAGCGATGCTTGCAGTTATTACCTGACTGTTAAGACTATCCGGAGACAGCACAGTTACCGTGGTATCCCATCCTCCATTTCCTCCGACGGTAGGAGTACACTTTTTATAACAGAGTACATAAGGTGGGGGATAATAAGGAGCACGGACGAAAACGAGATGCAGTGTGCCCGACGAATCCACGGCAAGAGCCGGCCTGTCACAGTTATAGGCACCAGCCAGCTCTCCCACAATGCAGGTATCATTCGTCCAGCCCGAACCGGGATAATACCGCTTGTACCAGATTTCATAGCCGATACCACCACGTCGTGACGCCCAGACTACATGGATTACACCTGAAGGATCGACAACCATCGATTGTTTGTTAATATAGTCATTGTCATTGTAATTCGTCAGCCGGACAGTGTCCGACCAGACCGCATCCAGTTGGGCAAAAGCCAAACCGTTTAGAATCAGGGCAAAGAAGCATAGCTTTTTAAGCACACTTTCCTCCTTATTTTGTTTTGTTTACCCTGAAATTAGTTAGTAATAAAAACCGCCATTACATTAAAAGTTACAATTTTTCTTTATTTGTCAATTTTTTCACACGACATCAGGTTGACCTTCACGGTCCAGCCACTAAAATTTCACCACCAGTGAAAAAACCGCTGATTGTCCTGACCAATGATGACGGCATTGATGCCCTGGGACTAAAAGACCTCTTTGCCGCAACCCGGACTCTGGGCAAAATCTTTGTCGTCGCACCGGCAACCAATCAGTCGGCGGCAAGTCACTCCTTCAGTCTGAGAAAACCGATTGTTGTGGAACGGCGCAAACCCGGCTGGTATGCGGTTGCCGGTACCCCGACCGACTGCATCCTCATCGCTCACCACGGCATATTCCGGAAATCAATCGATCTGGTAATCTCGGGCATTAACGACAATCCGAACCTGGGTGATGATGTCCTTTATTCAGGCACAGTCGCCGCCGCAATTGAGGCTGCTCTCCTCGGTATTCCCGCGATCGCCCTGTCCTATCTCTGTGCCGGTGAAAACTTGTCGGCAGTCACCCGGCTTCTCCATACCCTAGTGCCCCTTCTCCTCGACGGACTGCTGCCGAGGAAGTGCCTGCTGAATATCAACATCCCGGGCGGAGAGGTAAAGGGGGTGAGAGTCACCCGGCTCGGCCACCGCATCTACCGGGATATGGCGATCAGGAGGCGAATGCCGGACGGCGGACTGTGCTACACAATTGACGGCGAAATGGATTTCAAAGCTACCCGCGGTTCGGACTTCGAAGCGGTCTATGCCGGCTTTATATCGGTAACCCCACTTCATCTGGACATGACCCACCATTACGAGGTCCGCAGGCTGGAGCGGGCGTTTAAAAGGCTGCGGCTGGTTTAACGGTTCAGCTTCTGCTGCCGAAGCGCAACGTTCCCCTGACCGTCAACTGCCCAGACCGCTACCGTGTTCAACCCCGGTTTCAGCGCTAGCGGAACGGTAAAATGCTCATCAAGTTCGTCAAAAATCCCGTCCTGGGGCACCACTGGCTGCCAGGGTCCGGAGTTAAGCGCAACCCGGCAGGCGGCAAGCGGTGATGTGGCATCTGCCACGGTCCAGAAAACCCGGCTGCCGGAAATTTTGATTTCGGAAATCACCGGCGGTGTATTGTCAACAAGGAAAGGCGGGCTTTCCTTTTCTATCATCTGCGTCTCATCGGCACCGCGCTCCGGTGCATCCGAGACCACAACCTTCAACCGGTACCAGCCGTCGGGCAGAGCTCTGGTATCAAGCTCATAACGGTTTTCTGTCAGCTCCCTTTTCAAAATCAGCCAGTCCGATTCACCTTCCGGTTTGAGCAGCAGTTGATAAAGCAGCGAATCACCATCCGGGTCCGACACCTCAAAGGTAACCTGCCGTTTCGGCTGGGCATTACCCCGGCGCACCTCCGCCTCTGAAGGCAGAGTAATCTCCAGCCGGCTGATCACCGGCGGCCGGTTCAGAGGCTGATAAAACAGCATCACCCGCTCCAGCAGCGGGGTAATCGTGTGGTAGCTGGTGGCAAATCTTGCTCGCCATTGGATGAAACGGGCAGATGGAGAAACAACTCGCTCACCCTGCAACGACTCCCAGCCGCTCCAGAGCGAATCGGGCGCTTCCGCATTACCGGAACGGGTCTCAAACCTGATTTCAGTTCCAACCGGAACACGCCAGCGCGGCTCAAGCCGGCCGAATCTTGCAACCGTCTGACAGTCAAATACCGGACTGGTGAAAAAGCCGGAATCGGCAAAGCCTGGAGCAAAACGGTAAAGCGCCGCTGGATTGCCACTACCGAAATAAAGCTCCTGATCGAGAGTTGCAGTGGCAACAAGCTGCGGTTCTTCTGTTCGGCCGAAGATCGCTGCTCTGCCAAGCGTGTCCAAGGCGTAGATGAGCCCCCGGTTGCCGGTAAAGACGAGCAGCCGGTCGTTGTACCTGACAATGCTGAAAACGGTTGACTCTGGACACTGCCACTGCCACCGAACCAGACCATCGGAATTGAGCGCATAAACTGCCGGCTGACCACCGCTCTGACTTTCGGCTCCAGGGTTTGCTGCCAAATAAATCTGCCTGTCTCTGACCGTCACCGCCCGGACCTCTTCCAGCGGCGTGTCGTAAAGCACCGCCGCACTCTTGACACTGCCGTCCGGTGCCAGCTGCAGCCGGTAAAGTGTACCCCCGGGCGCCGTGCCCGCCAGCAGCTCTTCACCCGGCTTGAACCAGCAGAGGGTGGTAATGTGGGCACAGGGTGCAGCAAAAAGCAACCTGATTCTACCTGTCGGATCCAACTGATAGAGCCTGCCATTTGGTCCGGTGGCACAGAGGAGCGTCCGCCCCGAACCAGGGACTAGGCTGTGAATGTAGCTCTCGCCGATATTGGCAAGCGTCTCATTTCTGCCATCGGGTAGCAGCCGCCAGATTGTGCCCTGCGGCGATGTCCCGAAGTATACCCGACCTTCCCACACGAGTAAGGAAAATATCTGCCCCTCACCGCCGGAAAATACCGGCACCAGCTGACGACGGGAAAGGTTCAGACGGTAAAGCCGGCACTGGTTACCTGTGCCGATGTACAGATTGCCCCGGCGATCCGGGGCAAGGCACCAGATTACCGCATCCTCCAACTGGACAACAGCCTCAGCAGCAGCGCTCAAACTAATCTCCCCCTCGACCGGCAGATACACATTTTCCAGCTCAATATCATCAATCTGTGAAAAAAGACTCTCATCCGGCATGAAGATCCAGACTGCAGCCAGTAATGGTAGAAACGACAAAGCGATCACTACTACCGGTTTCATTTCACCTCCACTTCAATTGCTGCCGACCCAATCACCACCCGGTTGAACGGTATAATCGTCTTGAACAGCCGGCTTGCCGGCACCTGCTGGACCTCACCGAGCGATCGGGTCGCCCCAAGTACCTTCTGAACTGAAGGAGGTACAAGCGGCATCTCCGCCTGATTGAACCTCAAACCCGGTTTCTGGACAATACCGGCAACCACCAGCTCATCCTCGCGCCCGGACTCACTCAGGATTTCCAGGAGCCGTTCCAGTGTCTTCGGCTTAGAAATTTCGCCCCCCTCCCCCAGGTCCTGATTCAGAAAATCGTCACGGCTTGTAAATGTGAGCGTGAGCGTTCCGGACGGCGCTGCTTGTGGTATCGGCACCGATACCATCCTTTCCATCTCTTCCCCGCGGTAGTCGCGCAACCGGAGGAAAATCCCAAGCGTTTCTCCCGGCATCACCTGGCTGCGCTCCGACCGGGCGGAAATCAACTGGCAGATGCGCCGGCCGGGATGAAAGCGCAATTCTGCCTTGACATTACGCAGCCGCACCGGCTCGATGGGATTCCCGAACAGCAGCGCCAGCTCGGCATTGAACTTTACCATCATCTGGGAAAGCGGTTCAGTCTCGCTGAACAGATGACGGATTTCCACCCGGTTTCTGCCCTGCCGCTCAAAATCCAGCTGGAGCCGTGTTTCAAGTGCATAATCCTCCATCATCCCTTCGGTCTGAAGCACCGTCTGAAGCAGTCCGACCGACAGAAAGTCCGGGGTGAGCTGCTCATGGTCCGCAACCCGGAAACGGTAGGAGTCATCGGTAACTGGAGATTGAATATGTACCTGCACCGGTATCATCGGTGCTTCAGCACCGATGATACCGCTGATTCCGGTCAGCCGGTCCTGATTGACTACACCTATCGGTCTTGATGGCGAAAACAGCTTTGCGGAAATGTTCAGTGATGGCAGGACCGAATGAATCCTGCCACCGGTCAGCGGCAGTCTGACCGCACCGGCGAGAAACATCGGGTGACCGAAGGCTAAGATCCGGTTACCCTCACGGGCGGTGATCGTGCCGATCGCTGCTGCCCGGACATCACCATCAATCAGCGCCACCCCAACCGCTCCGCCCGGGACCAGCTCCGCAGTATCATCACCGCCGGCAATCCCGCCTGCAACCGGTACCAGTCCGTGCCGGCTGAGTACCGGTGCCACCAGCGCCTCCAGCCGAGAAGAAAAACCCGAGAGTGCAACCGGTACTGGAGGCAGATTCAACTCTGAGCGGTAACCGGAACCGAGCTGCCGGACCGCCCCGGTTTTCACCGTATCCGGAAGCTCCCAGATTTTCAGCATCTCGCCTGCAGGGGTAATACCGGCAATCGGCTCCTTGGCAAACGCCCAGGCATAGGCAACCGCCCCCACCAGCCGGCCATCGATATAAACCGGACTGCCCGACATGCCCGCGATCACACCGGTCTGCTCCAGACCGGCACCCGAAAGGCGGGCAAGAATGATATCACCCCGGGGCGTCGTGCGATGCATGACATCAATAATCTCCACCTGAAATGGCTCGGGCTTAGTGCCGGAAAATACCGAATACCCTGTACCCTTCATGCCGGGCTTGAGCGAATCTACCGGTATGACCGGCAGCACCGGATAAACCGTTCTGCAAGCCACTATCAGTAAAAACAATCCGCGGAGTTTGAACTTCATATCATACCGACTGATGGTAAATGCGGGCGATATCCACGAGCCGCTGAGCAACAACGACCGGCTCGGGTCCCAGCAGAATGAACATCGGCTCCTTGCCCCAGCCGCTCGTCTCGCTCACAATTTCAGGCACGATACCGCCGGTTGACTGCAGAACCTGCTCCACCTTCCAGGGTGCGGACATCCGATCTTTACCCAGCAGTTCTTGGGGCTCTTTTGTCCGGTCAATTACCCCGATTCTGAACCCGTGCGGTCCTGCCCATTTTCCCACCACATTTCTGATCCGCTCGTTCCAGCGGAAATTCACTGCTGAACGCACTCCGGGATCAAAACGGCGCAACGCCAGAACAAAACGGGCAAGGTGGTCCGATGCTCCGAAACGGACCGGACCGGCTGCCTTGGGGCGACTGTTGACCACGGTGATTCTGCCATCAACCGCTGCAACCTCAGCCGGAGTACTGGCATCAGACAGGGCAAAAACGATATTCGTCCGGACTTCTGGAACAAGCGGAGCAACCTCGGCACAGTCCTCAATTAGTTGAACCGCCTGATTTAACTTCTGAATTACCGCATCCGCTTCTGACATTGAATCAATACCTCCCTTTCCGGCGACAAAATCTGCTAATACCGCCCCGTGAACCCGTTGCACTCACCGATGAATTTCACCCTCACCTCCTCCCCGGATCGCCGCCGCCACCGTTGCCCGGATTTCCCTGAGCTCCTTCATATTGAGAAATGTTACCCCCAGCCCCAAGATGGGCGGACGCCAGCGAACTCCAGGTAGGATGCTCATGATCTCCACCCGCTCAATCGGCCGGTACTGCTTGAGAAAATCATCATCAAGCAAATCGTGCAGATTCTGCCAGCCGACCGGGGTGAGCTTGGGTGTGGAGCCGAGCAGCAAAATTCCGTCCGCCTTCAAACCAAGCGAAACTGCATCCCGAAAATAGTTCAGGAGTGCAATCCGGTTCTGGGGATCGGAAATAAACCAGACACCCTTGAGCCCGGAGTCATATGCCAGATAGATCTCCTGAGTACCATATACGGAGCGAAAATTCTGCGGCAGTGGCGTTTTGTTTGTAAAGGCATTGTCATAGAAGTTCTTCAGCAATCCGGGGTTGGTCAGTATCTTCTGCGCCGGCACATCAGCCGCAATCCGCTGATAGCCGTAATTCGCCATTACCGCATTCAGCGGATCAGAACCCGTGAACCGGGGAAGCTTATCCAGCATCAGCCCGCAGCCGATTTTGGGGCTGAGCCGACGAAAATCAATTTCCAGCGAACGGTTTATCTCCAGCCGCAGCTTTTCAGGAATAGCTTCCCCCTCTCATACCGGCCGGACCTTGCGCCGGAAATCCCGGGCTTCCCACTCATCGGTCGCCAAATGATTCACAAACTGATCAATGCCGTTCCGGCGCAGCCAGTAATTGCCGTTACCGACGACGATCAGGCCCCGGCGCACCCAGTTGTAAATTGTTGATTCATCCTTGGTCAACTGAACATAGGTCCGGAAATCGTCCACCGGTTTCAGTGTATCCGTGTCCAGAACAAATGCAATCAGCACCAGTGGAAAGGTCTTAATTACGATTTTGAAACTAGGGGGGAATTCACCCTTTGCCGGCAGCACCTCCAGACTGACGATGTTGTCCGGCTTCAGCAGCCGGTCAAGATTGAACTCCGGGGTGAAGCCCAGTCGGTTGCCGATCACCCCGATCCCGACATTCTGCAGCTCAATGTTTTTCTCCGCCGGCTTCATCAGCCGCATCATCCGGATTTTGAAGAATGCGGACTTTTGAATAGAAAGCAGCTCCCGGAAGATCACATAGGTCATAATTGAGGCGATCCCTTTGCGCCGGTAGCCCTCCTTAACCGCAATGTCCCAGAGGATCACGCCGAGCCCGGGCGGATCCCGCTCAATATAGGTCCGGCCGATCTTTTCGCCATTCATAGAAACAAAAACATTCGCCTTGTTCGGGAAAATTTCGGTCACAATCTCCATCTCCTTATTTGCCAGCGGACCTTCCCGGATCAAGATATGAGTATGATCCAGCCAATCAAATTTCGGCCCGATTCTCCCCGGCTCCCAGACAAACGGCTTCTCCCGGATAAACGCCGATCGGAAAAAGTCGCCAATTGCCCGGATAATCGGCAAATCACCCAGTCCCATATTCACCTCAACAGATTAGGGTTCAGCGAAACCGCCCGCTCCAGGGCTTCCACCGCCTTATCCTTCAACCCCTTATCCCGGTAGGCAATTCCCAGATTATGCCAGGCACCGGCATGCTTGGGGTTGAGTTTTACCGCCTTCTGATAGGCATTGATTGCATTATCCAGTTCCTTCCGCTCGTAATAGGCACGCCCCAAATTATAATATGCCGCCACCAGGTTCGGCTCATGTTTTAACGCCTCCCGGTAACATCCGATCGCCTTGTCAGGCTTCTGCTGTTCGAGATAGAGATTTCCCAGTGCTAGATAGGCTGCGCAGTAATCCGGTTTTAGCTCAATCGCCATCTGAAAGGCTGCCTCTGCCTGACCCCATGCCTGCATTTTCTCATAGGCAAGACCCATATTATACCACACCTCCGGCAGTTTGGGCGCCAGCTGCACCGCCTTCTTGTAAGCTAGAATGGCATTGCGCCACTGATTTGCCTGCGCATAGGCATTTCCGGACAGATGATGCAGGGCTGGTGAATTCGGACAGACCTTCAACCCTTCATTCACGATCCGGATCGCCCGTTCCGGCTGATTCTTGCGCATATAACAGAGTGCGAGGTCCATATAGGTCTCAACCGAATCCGGCATCAGCTCCAGGACCCGCTGAAAATTCTCAATCGCCCGGTCCCAGTAGGTCTGAGCAAAATACTGCTGGGCGATACTCGCATAGGTCAGCCCCACCAAATCCGAAACACTCAATCGCTTGCCCGCGGTCAGCGGTTCAAAGGAGAGGGGTGTCTGCCGGGTGGGGTCCCAGTAAACACTCCGGTTGTCAACGATGACCTCAAGAATGATCACCCCGGCATTGAAAACATAGCGCACCTCAAAACCCAGTTTGCCAATTATGATACTGTCCAGCACCGCCAGACCGAGCACATTACCGGCACCGGGCCGGTTTGAGAGGTAGGCGTCCACCACCTTTGACAGCAGAAATCCGGTTGGTGCCAGCCGGGACGGCTTCATCTGCCACAAACGCTCCCTCAACGCCACCAGTAACCGGAATTGCGGTTCAAATCCGGCACGCCGGCCATTCAATGTTACCATATCCAGCATCTGGGTAACCGCAGGTCCTTCCACGACCTTCTGGAACAGCAGATCAATCTTTCTCCCGTAATTCTCGAACTCGGACCTTGCCCGCAAACCGGCAACGATCAGCATAATATATGCCAGAGCCGATGCCTCACCAAACCAGCGGGTAATCAGGTTAAATGCTTCCAGCAGCCGCTCATTGGAATCAGCGATGTTTCTGGGCAGCGCAGCGGAACAGGAATGAATTTCCAGAAATCGGCCGATTTCCGATGCTGGCAGAATACCCAGCGCCCGCTGTATCAGCTCCTCCCGCATCCGGGGTTCAAATTTCACCTGATGAAGCTGCTCATGAATCAGCAGCGCCTCCGCATAAGCCCGGTTCAGCTCCAGTGTTTCCTCTAGGGGGTCAGTTACTGATAAACCCGGAAATTCAAAAAAGGGACCATCGCTCTCCATTCCGGTCTTGCCTTCGCGCCATGCGGACAGCTTGAGCGGATGTGTCGGTTGCAGATCGCCAGGATAGCGTCCCCGGTTCTGACTCAGGAGAAAATCAACCGTCCGGATTGCCTCCTGGAGTACATCTAACCCAATAATGTTTTCCATCAGCTCTTTTACCTAAATACTCTGCACCAATCTCTTTTACTGGGCATTTTAACATAAACTTGGCCGGGTTCAAGTTATTTATGACTTTAATTGACATACCGCGGAATGCAGGCTAAAGTTTTATGTATGCACCCCGAAAATTTGAGAGGAGGAAAAATGACTCGCCCAGTACTGTTCCTCTTTATCCTGCTCCCGGCACTTGCCCCGGCGCAGCTGGACACTATCTGGCTGCGCACAATTGACGGTGGTTTGGGGCTCGAGGATGTCTTCTCCGATATGGTGGTTGATGATTCCGGTTATGTTTACATCACTGGCACCACCGCCACCGCTTCTCTCACAACTGACATCTTTGTCCGGAAATATCGTCCCGACGGCACCGTAGTCTGGACTGCCACCTATAATGGCCGGGCAAATCAGGACGACTCAGCATCTGCGCTGGTGGTCGACAACCTCGGTAATGTGTTCGTCTGCGGCTGGACTATGGATACGCTGATGGACATGGATATGATCACCATCAAATACAGCCCGACCGGACAACTGCTCTGGGCAAAACGCTGGTTCCGGGCTGTTAACCGAGACGATGCGGCTCATGCCCTGGTCCTTGACCAACAGGGCCGCGTCATCGTCACCGGCTACTGCTCTGACGCCAGTTACAACATCGACTACTGCACCATCTGCTACAACTCCCAGACCGGCGATACCATCTGGGTGCGCTACTATAACCGCACACCGGAAAACGACGAAGACATCCCTTACGCGATCTGCGTCGACGACTCCAACAACATCTATGTTACCGGCACCAGTTACGACGATGGCACCGACTACGATATTACCACCATTCGCTATCGTTCGAACGGAACGCAGACCTGGCTCAGGCGCAAAAACAACTGGCCCTGGGTCGGTGATGACTACGGACTGAAAATTGCCTTTGACCCCACTACCCGCTCCGTTCTGGTTGCCGGCACGGTCTGGGATGACAATCAGGACTACAATTACTTTACCATGAAGTACCGTGCAACCAATGGTGATTCGCTCTGGTACCGTACTTATAACCGTTATCCGGCAAACAACGAAGATCTCCTGACCGCACTCACTCTTGACCCCAGTGGTAATGTCTATGTCACCGGCACCAGCTTCGACGATGTTACTGACTATGACATCGCCACCGTATCCTACACTGCCTCGGGAATGCCGCGCTGGACTCAGCGTTATGATGCGGACGGATTTGAAGACACGGGTGCAGAAATCGCTGTTGACTCGCTTAATCAAATTTTCGTCCTTGGCACCGGCGAATCAAGAATCAACCGGATGGATATGACAATCCTGAAATATGACAATGCCGGCAATCCGCTCTATGTTTGGTCCTGGGACAACCCGGCAGGACACAGTGAAGACTGGGGCTACCGTATTGCGCTACGTGGTCCGAAATATATTTTTGCTGCCGGCACAACGACAGGCGACACCGCCAATCAGGATCTGCTGCTGATGAAACTTTATGAAGTTCTCCATGACTTTGCCGTCCGGGCACTGCTCACCCCCGAATCACTTTATATCTCCGACACCCTTCGCCCCAATGCGGTAATCGGCAACCTGGCAATCAACCCTGACAGCTGCCGTGCCTACCTGAAGATCGAACCTGGAACCTACCTTGATAGCAGCTGGCTCGTTCTGACACCGGGTGCATCTGATACCGCGCGCTTTGCCCCATTCCTTGCCGAAACTGCCGGCGTCATCACCGTAACCTGCTGGGTTAATCTCACCGCTGATGAACGCCGGTTTAATGACACCCTAATCCGGACCGTAATCGTCTGGCAGGAAACGACCGCCCTGGCTGAAAACCGTCCCGCAGCCACCCGTCTGGTGGTTACCATAACGCCGAACCCGGTCCGAACCCAGGCACAGATAAACTTCAACCTGCCTCCGGAACCGGCAGTGACACTCCGACTCTTTGACCGTACCGGTGCCCTCGTCCAGCAGTTCTCGATTCAGACTGTTAACGGCAAAACCCGCTTCCGTCTTGATTTGAAAAACCTGCCCACAGGTGTATATTTTCTCAAGGCCGACCGCGTCGATGTCCCGCTGAATGCCAAAGTGGTTGTTCAGCACTGAACAGATATGCGGAGGCGGATGGGTGCTGGTGTGCCTGGCGGACTTCAAATCCGTATGGTCGGCGTTAAGCTGACCGGTAGGTTCGATTCCTACCCGCCTCCGCCATATTATTTTACCTGCGGGTATTTTTAAATGCACCGCCCTCTCCTCATCATTCTAATCCTGAATACGATCCTGAGTGCCGAAGTTACCATTGTAACTGACCGCCTGTCGGTCGACGGTTTACTCTGGTGTTATGGCACATTCTCACGGGGCGGCGCCAGGGGCTGGTTCAAAAATGCGTTTGAATTCCGACACCGGCAGGCAACTGTTGGTCTCACCGGGAAAATTGCGCCGCTTGTTTCCAGTCGACTGGAATTTGACTTCAGCCGGCTGACACTGCGCGACCTCGCGGTTGAATTCACGTGGCACAGTGGTATCGGTTTGAAGGTAGGCCAGATGCTTCTGCCATTAAGTTTCAACAGCGAAATTCCTGAAGAGCAGCTGCAGCTGGAAGAATATTCGCTTCTCTGCTATACGAATATCCTTAAACCCGAAAACCTCCGGGATATCGGTGTCCTCTGTTGGTATCGTTCCGACAGCACAGATGCTTCTGCGATCCGGGCAATCGCCGGAGTATTCAATGGCACCGGCCCGAACACCGGAGATAATAACAACGCCAAGGATATATTTGTCCGGCTGGTATTAAAACCCTGGCATACTTCCCGCCTCGCACTTGGCACCCGCATCTATTACGGCTGGACTCAGACAGAAGCAGTTCCCTGGCTTGGGCTGGGTGCGGAGCTCCAGTTAAATCAGGGACCGTTCCTGATTTCGCCCGAAATCGCACTGCGCCGGCACCAGAACGTTAATGTCCTCGCCAGTGATATGAAGATTGAAGCCCGCTTCAAACCTGTTGCCCCCGCACTCTCTTTAGAAATCATCCGCTGGGAAGATGCTAAAATCCAGTGGCGGGTTCTGCCCGGAATCAACATCCTGCCCCACGACCGGCTGAAAGTACTCGTCGGCTTTCAGTATCACAGCCTGACCGACATCTGGGAATATCAGGCGCTGGTAATTAAATTACAGGCTGCCCTTTAACCGCCCTTCAAGATTAATCTCTGCATCAGTGCGCCGTAGGTAAACCGGTTCCAGTTCAGACAGCCGGTCCGGCCCCTCGGTTTTCAACAACTCAACTCCGAGCCCGACAATTACTGCCGGCTGCGGTAGACGCACTCCGGAGTCCACAAACCTAATTCCCATTGCCGAGAGAACCGGCTTTATAAGTTCACTGCCCTCACCAGCAAGGACCAGATCACCTGGAGGCTGCCTTTCGGCAATAAGCCTCCCCCAAAATTGGGCTGCTCCCGCCTGAGAGGAAATCAGAACTTGAGTTCCATTATACAGTGCACCGTAGAGCTCATTCCGGCGCGCATCCATCACCGCCAGCACTGCACCTCTACCGGCACTTGCGGTTGCAGCGATCACCTGCAGCGTGTTTACTCCCTTGACTGCAATCCCTTTCGGCAGTGCCAGACCTTTGACTGTACTCAACCCCACTCTCAAACCGGTCCACATTCCCGGACCGATGGTCAGACAGATACCGCTGAGTTGATCCAGTTGCAATCCGGTAGCATCCAGTGCCCTCCTGATTAAAAGTAACAGCGACTCATTATGGTTAGCCCCGGCGGAACCCCTGGTTTCATATAAGACCGCACCTCCGCTGACCAGCGCCAAGCCGGTCTGAAATCCACTGGTATCCAGCCCCAGAAAAATATCCTTCACGCGACCGTCGGCGGTGCCTCCCATTCCCGATTCTGAGTCTGTGGTTTGACCGCCCCCTCAATCTCCTCCAGATTGATATATTCGTCACACGCCCGGATCAGCTCAACGGAAGTATACCCCCGGCCGAGTCCGATTGTAATCACCTTCTTCCCCCGCTTGGACAACCAGTCCACCAGCGCCACAAAATCACCATCACCAGTAACAAGCACAATCTCATCCAGCCAGTCACTCATCGAGAGAATCTCCAGCGTGATCTCAATATCCATATTCGCCTTGATCGTGCCGTCAGGCCGCTCTCGTACCGGCTTGGAAACCACCCGGTATCCCTGAAAGGAAAGGGCGTCGATGAGCCGCTGCCTTCGTTCATCATCCCGACGATAGGGCACAAAGGCAACAAACTTGCAATTCTCCCGCTCCCGATTGCCGGTAGTAATGACATGACGGATAATTGCATCATACCGCACCTCCTTCCCCTGCCGTTCAAAAGTCTCCTGAATATTCTGAACATCAACAAAGACACCGGTTTTATTCATTCTGCCTCCTGTTATAATAATATATTTCTGCAAGACCACGGCTGGCCAGATTTTCATCCACGATACTCATTTCCCGGAAATAACGCACAAAATGCCGGATGCCGCCGCCCGTCCCGAGCAGCAGCGGTGACTTCAATCCTGCTTCGGCAGCAATTCTGGACAAAATCAGTTTGACACCCCCGACCAGCAGGTAAAACACTCCTGCCTGAATCGCCGGTCTGGTATGCCAAGACAGAACCCGGGATCGGGGATAAAAATCGACCCGGGGCAGTCTACCGGTTCCCTCTGCCAGTCCATTCAACATCAGCTGAGCACCGGGCAGAATCGGACCGCCCAGAAAAACGCCGGGCATTTTAACTGCATTGAAGGTAATGGCGGTGCCAAAATCAATTACAATCAAATCCTGATGATAACAACTGAACGCCCCGGCTGCGGCGCAGAGCCGGTCTGCCCCCATGAGCCGTCGGTTGTAATAAACCCGGATCGGCACACCGGTCCGGGAAGTAAGTAGCATGGTCCGCACCTGTCGGCTCAAAGCCCGGTAGACCGCTAGCGTCTTCTTGGGCACTACCGAAGCCACTGCAGCACCTGTAATTTTTGAACCCAACCTCAGGTTTGTCAGCACCTGCTCAATCCGACTTGTAGGCACAACCCTGCAACGAACCAGACGCTGTCCTTCAAAAAACGCCAGCCGGCTGTTGGTATTACCGACAATTACCGTCAGTATCATCGCAACTGTCTCACCTGTCCCGAATTCAGCACCACCAGCCTGCCGGAATCACTCCGCAGCACAATCCTGCCCTCATCATCAATATCAATCACTGTGCCCAGGTGCCGGCGCAACAGGGTTTTAACTTCAACCCGGTGGTTCATAATCGCACTCCGCTGCCGAACCTCTTCCCAGACCGCCTGGGAATTTCCTTTCCTCAGCTGGTCCAGGAGCTGGAAAAACTCCGCCAGAAACAGATCCAGCAGCCGCATCTTGTCACATATCTGCCCGTAAACGGTAAACAGTGATCCTGCTTCGGGCAGATTTTCCGGCAGCTGGCGCTGATTAACATTCACCCCCACCCCGACAACTAACGCTTGTCTCCGCTGTTCACACAGAATCCCGGCAATCTTCTTATCACTGACCACTACATCATTAGGCCAGCGCAACATTGCTGGCGGCTTTGGGGTCTGAATACCCAGTTCAATTGCCCGGCAAAGCGCAAGGCCGGCAACTTGGGTGATGGCAGCAGACTCAGGGAAACTGGGCTCAGAAAAAAGCAAAAGGGAAAAAATCAGACTGTCCTCATCAGCAAACCAGCGCCGGCGGAACCTGCCCCTTCCTTTTGTCTGCCGCCGGGCAACAACCACCGCTGGCTCTTTCCGCGCAGCCAGGCTGAACGCATAATCATTTGTCGAACCAACCGTATCCAGCAGATACACCCGTCCGAAACGGGTAAGTCGGGCAAGGAGTTCACCGGCAATCACTTGCTCCTCAGCCAAATTACCCCCTTATCTTCCGAGCCACACCAGCTTTACCGGTACTCCCCTTTCGACTTGAATCACATAAACTCCGGAAACCGCCACTCTGCTATCATCTAAACTTCCATCCCATACAACAACCCCGTTTTTGGTACTGAGCCGGCGCACCAGCCGGCCATCCCGGCTGTAGATGCTGACCGGTATTTCTCGGGATAAAATTTTATTAAACCTGATTGTTATCGGTCCAGCCGCAGGATTGGGCAAAACCGCAACCCTCAATCGGCTGGTACTGCCTGCTTCAGCAACATCTACCTGCGTAGTATTCAGAAACAGATGATTGCCATTACTCCGGTCCCAGTTGGTCACCGCCAGATCCGGATACTCCGGATAACGGTAATAAAGGGTCACATTACCGTTTCCAGAATCCGGCGCTTGGGCAAAACTTATCCAGCCGGCGCTAAGATCACAGCAGTAATCTGCTGGATTTATCGCCACTCCGTTTACTTTGATGCTATCCAGAAACTGAACCGGCCGGTGCCCGAGGTAAAACAGTTTGCGGTGGCCGTCACCACTAATGCTCTCAACAACCGACCCCAGCTGCCGGTTGCGCACATCAGTCCAGACCAGCGCCTCACACACTAGATTATTCGGATTTGACGGCTGCCACTGCCAGGCAGGAAGGGTATCCAGCGCCCCGTTGTTATTGGCATACACCCGGACCGGCTTCCACCACCCACCCGCTGCCAGCTCCGGATACCCATCACCGTTAACATCCCCCCAGGCGACACACGAAGAGTAGTTCTGGGTTCCCCGACGCTGCATATTAAAACTGGCAATCGTATCCAAAACTCCGTTATTATTATGAAAAACCTTGATACTGTTCGGATCACCCAGCTGGTCATTGGAAGCCACCGCCAGATCTAGAAACCCGTCCTGGTCATAGTCTCCGAAATCCAGACGCAGCACCCAGCCGATCCCCTGCCGGGCAACCCATGAGGGCAGGGTATCAATCACCCCCGCACGATTTTCATACATTACCACCTTGCGCCGGCAACCGACAAAAAGATCAAGATCTCCGTCATTATCAACATCACAAAACCGGACCGCATCGGATGGGACGCTGTCCCCAGCAGTCCAGCAGGGCAGCGTGTCAAAGACACCGCCATTGTTCCGGTAGATCCGGGCAGAATCACCATCGGGCGCATAGGCATCACCAGCAGAAATTACCAGGTCCAGATCCCCATCCAGGTCAAAGTCGCCCAGACAGCAGTCAAACGATGCATGCCGATCCGCTGAGCGCCACCATGGTGATGGATTCAGCCCTGAACCGGTGTTCAAGTAAATCCGCGCTTGGAAATCACCGCTTGTTCCACTGCCCAAATAACCGACCGCAAGATCCGGCAATCCATCATTATTCACATCTCCGGCATAACAATGGCCAAAATAGCCGTTATCATCTGAACGCCAGGAGGCGCTCGTCTCCAGAATACCACCGGTATTGAAATAAACTGAATTGTAATTGTAAGCCATGTCATTGCCGTTACTGATGCAGAAATCCACAAACCCGTTGCCATCAATATCGGCAAAGGCGCCGCCGGTTGAGTAGTCATTATCAACCGAACTCCAGTCCGGCGCTACCGGGAGCGGAATTTGAGCAACAGCAACCGCCATCAAAATTAAAAACCAGGTTACGGTTTTCACTTCCCGCCCCTTTATTTTATTAAACCATCGCACTGCTGATGATCGGTGGTGGTAGCTCGAACACACTCACCGAACGTCTGCTGCAGCCTTCTGGTAATCGCTCCGGGCACACCCACGCCCACCGGCTGACCGTTAACCATCACGACCGGCACTACCTCCCAAGTGGTGCTGGTGACAAAAATCTCATCCATGACAAAAACTTCATCCTCTCGTACCCCGGTCTCCACAACCTCAATCCCGAGCCGGGCGCACAGCTCCAGCACTACAGTTCTGGTCACACCAGGCAAAATGTGCTGGTTGAGCGGATGGGTGAAAACCCTGCCATTTTTCACCAGAAACAGATTGGTATGAGTACCCTCGGTCAGGATCCCGTTGCGGACAAAGATTGCCTCCTCGGCACCAGCCGCCTGTGCCTGATTGCGCGCCAGCACGCTTGCCAGAAGGCCAATCGCCTTGATGTCACACCGCTGCCACCGGATATCCTCAACTGTGATCACCCTGATACCATACTCCCGCTCCTGTACCGGCGGCACAATTTCGGTTATCGATATATACAGTGTCGGCAGCACCTCCTTGGGCGGAAAAAGCAAATTGCGCTGCCACACCCCGCGTGTCGCCTGTATGTAGAAAAACACATCCCGACCAGTGAACCCATTACGCTCCATCAGTTCGATACAGATCTCACCGATGTGCTCAACATCCGGCAGTTCAATCTGCACCGCCCGCAGACTGTTTCGGAACCGATTCAGATGCTCCTTGAGCCGGAAAATCCTGCCCTGGTAGGTGCGCATCACCTCATAAACGCCATCCGCAAAATAGAAACCACGGTCATCCGGTGAAATCCGTGCCTGACGCTTCGGCACAATCGCCCCCTGGGGTAGCTCAGTCGAACGGATATAACAGTAGTTAGGCAAGTCGCTCATCACCATAAGATATGCCGGACCGGGATGAAGTCAACGATTGAAATTCCCCCATCATGATGGAAAATTTAAACCATCGCGATGGAGATCACCTTTATCGGCGCCGAATCTTTTGGGGTGCGGAGTATGGGCACGCTGGTAAAAACCCGGGACCGACTGATCCTCATTGACCCTGGAGTCGCCCTTGCCCCGCTCCGATTCAACCTGCCGCCCCATCCGCTCGAACTCAAAAGGGCGGAAGAGATAAAGCACCAGATTCTGAGTCTGCTGCCGGAAATTACCGACATCGTCATCAGCCATTTTCACGGCGACCATGCTCCGCTGCTTGAACCCGATCCCTCCCAGATTTCGCTTGCCGAATTCAAAAAACGGCTCGGGCCCGCCCGTATCTGGCTCAAAAGCACCACCGGTAACACCAAGCTGATGCAGCACCGGCAGGAACAGTTCATCTCCGAACTGGGCAGTATGGTACGGACGGCGGACGGCCACAATGAGCCCGGGCTGGCATTTTCACCACCGATGTTACATGGTCAACCGGGCAGAGGCACGGTTCTGATGACCAGAATCAGTGATGGGGAAACAACCTTTGTCCACACATCTGACATTCAGCTCCTTGATGATACAGCGGTTGATTTCGTAATCAGCTGGCAGCCGGATATTGTGTTTGCTGATGGACCGCCGATATATCTCAAGGCGCTGGCGCTGGAAATGGAAGCCCGCGCCCTGGAAAACGGCATCCGGCTGGCGCGTCACACCAAAACATTAATCATTGACCACCATCTGTTACGCACTGAAACCGGGGTTGAATGGCTCAGCCGAATCGAAAAGGCTACCGGTACCCGCACAATCTCTGCTGCTCAGTGGCAGAAAAAAGAACCGCTGCTTCTCGAGACGAACCGCTGCCGGCTTTACACCCAATGTCCGTCCTGGTTCAAACCGGTGTGAGCTCAAAAGCTGTTGAATAAACCAGGTGAAAATCGCAATGATCGTCTGCTGGCAATGCGGATCAAACAGCCAGAGAAAATCATCAAGCCCCAAAGATTGATGGCCGCTGGTTTGCCACCCTACTCCGCAGCCTGTTCGTACCCGAAACGCTCAATTCAGTTCCGGACCGCACATTCAAAGCCACTGTCCCCGGTATAGCCCACCCCTAGCCCCATAATGATTAACTGTTTATTTTTCAACATTATAGCTCAACAGCCTTCGTTACTGTGAAACGGCCTCTTTTGAAAACAACCCTTAAGTATGCCGGTATCTTTTTTCTTGACATCGGTTAAACCGAAAATACAATCTTACCTTTAATTTACTATGCTGAAATTTCGTGGCGGTGTTCATCCTCCAGAAAGCAAGGAGGCAACTGAGCATAAGCCGATTGAAGTTCTGCCCCTGCCTTCACGGGTAGTTGTTCCCCTTTCTCAGCATCTCGGTGCTCCTTCAAAGCCGGTGGTGAAGAAAGGGGATAAGGTATTTACCGGCTCCGTGATTGGTGAACTTGGCGGTAAGGTTTCTGTCCCGACCCACGCCCCAGTATCAGGTACTGTTGCTGAAATTGTCGAACTGCCCCATCCACTTTCCGGCAGACTCGTGACAACGGTAATCATTGAATCTGACGGTAACGATACACTTGATCCTTCAATTCAGGAACAGAACCTGAATAACCTCACACCACAGCAAATTATTGAGGTAGTGAAGAATGCTGGCATTGTCGGGCTGGGAGGTGCTGCCTTTCCTACCTTCTTTAAACTTTCGCCACCGTCGGACAAACCAGTCGACACTCTGATCATCAACGGCTGTGAATGCGAACCATTTCTCACTGCTGACCACCGGCTGATACTCGAAAAAACCGAAGAAATTGTTGAGGGCACCAGTTATCTGGCGCTGGCACTTGGGGTAAGCAATGTGATCATCGCCATTGAAGACAACAAACCGGATGCGATTCAAGCAATGAGGGAAGCAGTAGCAGGAAGGGATTTCCGGGTCGTCCAGCTGAAAACGAAATACCCTCAGGGAGCGGAAAAACAGTTAATCAAGGCATGTCTCAACCGGGAAGTACCATCTGGCGGTCTGCCCGTCGATGTCGGATGTATTGTCCAGAATGTGGGTACCGCCTTTGCAGTCCGCAATGCGGTCCGGTTTCACCGCCCGCTTTATGAGCGAGTAGTAACGGTTACCGGTTATGGAGTCAAGGAGCCGAAAAACCTCTGGGTCCGGATTGGCACACCAGTGAAAAACCTGATTGAGTTCTGTGGTGGCTATAACGGCGAGCCGAAGAAAATTATTAACGGCGGGCCGATGATGGGTATTGCACTGAGCAGTGACGAACTGCCCGTACTCAAAGGTACTTCGGGTATTCTCGTGTTCAATCGAGTGCCGGAAACACCGGAAAAGGACTGCATCCGCTGCGCCCGCTGCATTCAGGCCTGCCCGATGGGACTTTCGCCCACCCAGCTTAATTACCACATCCGGGCAAGGCGTTATGCTGCTGCCAAGTCCGACCACCTCCTGGACTGCATTGAATGCGGCTGCTGTGCCTATGTCTGTCCGGCAAAAATCCGGCTCGTGCACACCTTTAAATTCGGCAAGGCAGAGATTGCCCGGCTCAAGGTGTAAAAACATGAGTGAAAACCGTCCAACCCTGCAGGTTACCGCCTCACCCCATATTACCGCACCAGTCACCGTGGACAGACTGATGTGGGCGGTGGTAATTGCGCTTCTACCCGCCTTTGTCGGCTCAATCTACTTCTTCGGTCTGCGGGCACTCATCATCACTTTGCTGAGCGTTGCTTCGGCTCTGCTGTTTGATACCTTGGGCCAGCGGCTGTTCGGCAGAAAAATTACGCTGCTTGACGGCAGCGCGGTTCTGACCGGCATTCTGCTTGGGTTCAATCTTCCGCCCAATGTCTCGTGGTGGATACCGATTGCAGGCAACGCCTTTGCCATGTTGGTAGCCAAACAGTTTTTTGGCGGTCTTGGGCACAACTTTATCAACCCGGCGCTTGCCGGCAGGGCGTTTCTTGTTGCCTCCTGGCCCACCCAGATGACCACCAGCTGGCTTGCTCCGCGCGGCGGTATCATTTCCGGACTGCCCGCAAACGCTCTGAATCTCTGTACCGATGCGGTCACCACCGCTACACCGCTCAACGTATTAAAACAGGGAGCAAAACTGGTGTTGCCAGGTTGTGACCCGCGTGCCCTCTACGAACAATTGCAGTCTTGGACAACCTTAAAAAGTCTCTTTTGGGGAAACACCGGTGGCTGTATCGGAGAGACTTCCGCATTCCTGCTCTTGATCGGTGGGTTATTTCTAATCATCATCCGGGTCATTGACTGGCGCATTCCGCTCTCCTATCTGCTCACTGTTGCCGCACTCGTACTCATCATGCCCGGACATAAAGCCGGGCTACTGAATTATACTCTCTTTCATCTCCTCTCCGGTGGTCTGATGCTGGGAGCATTTTATATGGCGACTGACTATGTGACCTCTCCCCTGACCGCAAAGGGCAGAGTGATTTTCGGTGTTGGCTGCGGAATTCTGACTGTGCTCATTAGACTCTGGGGCGGCTATCCGGAGGGGGTCTGCTATTCGATCCTGCTGATGAATGTCGCCACCCCTCTAATCGATCGGCTCACCCCGCCGCGGGTATTCGGCACCGGGAAAAAGAAATGAAAGACAGTCGGACCTGGATGGTACTGTCGCTCCTGATCACCTGCCTGATTTCCGCCTTTGCCCTTTCTCAGATTTACAATCTGACTTTGCCCCGGATTGAGTATCAACGTAATGTTGCCGGACTCAAAGCAGGATTTGGTGCGGTAATGCCGGAAGCCGACCGTTTTGAACCCGCGACCCCGGATTCAACCGTCTGGCTGGCATTCAAGGGAGAAACCAGGATCGGATCAATCATTAAAACTGCAAAACAGGGCTACGGCGGACCGGTGCCGATCACAGCTGGTGTGGACCTGCAGGGCAGAATCGTTGCGATCAAAGTTGCCTCTGCCGCCGAAGGGTTGAAGGAAACACCCGGACTCGGACTGAAGGCTACCGAACCAGAATTCCGTGATCAGTTCCGCGGTAAGAAAGCTGAAGAAATCAGACTGAATAAGGATGGTGGCACAATTCATGCTATAACCGGTGCCACCGTTACATCCCGGGCGGTTGCGGATGGCCTGTATGAAGCACTGATACAACACCGGGAAATTCTTGTTCCTCAACAGGAGCCAGACAATGAACAGTAAAAACCCGTCTCGCATCTCGTACCTGACTTCAGGGATCATCAAGGAAAATCCAACCCTGATTCTGATGATCGGACTGTGTCCGACCCTAGCAACTACTGTCACCGCTCGGGATGCCCTCGGCATGGCGGCTGCCGCTTCCTTTGTGCTCATCTGCTCCAACATCGCCATCTCCGCCATCCGCAAAGTTGTACCCGATTCAGTCCGGATTCCGATCTTCATCATTATCATCTCCACTTTTGTTACCATCATCGACTACGTAATGCAGGCATATCAGCCTGAACTTTACCGGGTTCTCGGTGTCTTTGTGCCCCTGATTGTGGTAAACTGTATTATCCTCGGCCGGGCAGAAGCCTTTGCCTACCATCACGGCGTTTTTGATTCGTTCCTTGATGGTCTTGGTAAATCAATCGGCTTTACAGTGGTACTATTCATTATGGGAAGCTTGCGCGAACTGTTCGGTGCCGGAACTTTCTTTGGCAATCCGCTCCTGCCCGCAGCATATCGCACTGCCCCGATGCTCTTTGCTATCTTTCCCCCGGGCGCCTTCCTTTTAATCGGACTGCTCAAAGCGCTGGTGAATAAACTGGGGTGGGGGAAGTAATTTTATGAAACTTAACGCCGGACAAATCTTTTTGGCGGCATTCCTGGTCAATAACATCATCCTCATGCGCTTCATCGGGCTGTGCCCCTTTTTCGGTGTCTCCACCACGGTCTCCACATCCATCGGCATGAGCGCGGCAGTACTGTTTGTAATGCTGCTCGCATCATGGGTTTCATGGGTCCTATACCATACCCTACTCCTACCGCTCGGACTCGTGTTCTTACGGACTGCGGTCTTTATTCTCGTGATTGCCGCCCTGGTCCAGTTTGTGGAAATGTTTCTCAAGCGTTACATCCGCAACCTCTACTCAGCAATGGGCATCTATTTGCCCCTGATTACCACCAACTGCGCCATCCTGGCAGTCACCTTCTTTAACATCAACTATAACTTCAATCTGCTACAGGGAACCATCTTTGCACTCGGTACCGCAGCCGGATTTGCCCTCGCAATTATTCTCTTTGCTGCAATTCGCGAACGGCTTGAAGATGCACCGATCAACCCGGCATTCAAAGGTTATCCAATCGCCTTTATCGGTGCCGCCCTCGTCTCGCTAGCATTTATGGGGTTTACCGCCTTATTCGGTATCTCATAATAATACTATGGACTGGTCACTGGTTATCAAATCGCTCATTACCCTGGGCGGGCTGGGACTAATTCTGGGCGTGATTCTGCTGATCGCCTCCATCAAACTGGCGGTCAAAGTTGATGAACGGGAAGCCCGCATCCGCTCAGTCCTACCCGGTGCCAACTGCGGTGCCTGCGGCTATCCGGGCTGTGACGGTTATGCCGCTGCGATTGCAGCGGGCAAGGCACCGCTAAACGCCTGCTCGGTCGGCGGACCTGAAGTCGCCAAAAAAATCGGCGAAATTATGGGGCAGGAGGTAACCGCAGCCGGACCAAAAGTTGCGGTGCTCATCTGCCGCGGGGGGAAAAATGAGGCACCACTGCGCTTCCAGTACAAAGGCGCCCAGAACTGCCGCCAGGCTGCACTCCTGCTCGGTGGACCCAAAGCCTGCATCTACGGCTGCGTCGGCTTCGGACACTGTGTCACTGTCTGTCCGGTCCAGGCAATCCGGATGGGAGAAAACCGGCTACCAATTATCGATGAAAGAAAATGTATCGGCTGTGGCAAGTGCGTAGCCGAGTGCCCGAAGGGAACGCTGACTCTTATTCCCCGTTCGAAACTGGTCTACCTTGCCTGTGTTTCTCACGACCGTGGCCGGGCGGTCAAAGAGGTCTGCTCGGTCGGCTGCATCGCCTGTGGATTGTGCACCCGTGTCTGTCCGGTTGGTGCCTTGAAGATGGAGCGCAACCTTCCAGTCATGGACTTTGAAAAGTGCATTGACTGCGGCATCTGCGTCCACAAATGTCCGACCAAATCATTTATCGACCGGGCACCTGGCCGACCTAAGGCATCAATCAATCCCCGCTGTACCGGCTGTGGTGAATGTATCAAAGTGTGTCAGTTCAAGGCAATTGAAGGTGAACCCGGGAAACAGCACCGAGTCATCCACGAAAAGTGCATCGGTTGCGGTCAGTGTGTCCACGTCTGCCCGGTCAAGGCGATTGACCTCGTCGGCGCCCTTGGCCACTCAGTCAAAACACTCTGACCGTCTATTTTACCTGTTTAACTTATTTACTTCAGATATCTCGAATTGGGTATTCAGTAGCCCCACTGCTCGGTCATATAGACCTTGCGCCGGCAGTCTGGGCAGAGAATCCGCATCGTTCCCGAACGGTAGGGCAGAGCACCCGCTGGTGCCGATTCCGGAGCCACCAAGCCCAGTTGCTGGTAATGCACCAGCAGAAGAGTGGGATTGGCGTTAATTAAATCGCCAACCTTCCTGCCAATGTGAAGCAGCTGTTCGCGGGTAGCAAACGGTTCCCCGCACGCTTCACAGTAAATAAGTTGCTTTTCAACCGTAGTATCCCAGCCACCCCGCTCTGTCCGGGAGAGATCAAACTCCGGAGTGTGATAGATCGCTTCGGTCGGACAGCCCTTGACACACTGAGCACAGTAGATGCAACGGTCTGCATAGTGCACATTACGCATCACGCCCTTTTCCCGGTCCATAATCAGCTCACGGGCATCAGTCGGACACACCTGTGAACAGGCACCACAACAGATACATCGATCTTCACGAAACTTCAAAATTCCCCTGAAGTTCGGATGAACTGAATCCACAGCCTTGGGGAATTTGGTCGTAAATGGTCCGGTGAATACCGCACGCAGCGCCTCAATCAGCTCGCGTACCTTTGGTAACGGAACCCTCATCGTCCCTCCTCATTCAATTCGGACTTATTAATAATTGAGGGTGCACCCCGATCCGCAGTAAAATCATCTCGGACAGTACCCTTCCAGAGTTTAACCCCGGCAATCAGCGAACCCCGGACGAGCGCATGACTCGATACCGGCACAGTAAAAAGAATGAAAACTGCCGTCAGTAACGCTTTTATTCCAAGCGGATTGAAGCCGGAGCGCAAGAAGATACCTATCATGATCCCGCAGACCCCCAGCGTTACACACTTGGTTGCCGCTTGCATCCGGTTGTAAAGATCCGGGAAACGTGCCAGCCCGAGCGCTCCCAAAAGCACAAAAACTACTCCCAACCAGAGGAAAATCAATGCCAGCACGCTAATCATCCAGACTCCTTTTCTCCAGAAACTTTGCCAGTGCTAGGGCACCGACGAAGGAAATGATTGCCAAAGCTATGGAGATATCCAGCAGATAGCTCAGTTTATACTGCAAAGCTACCAGCGCAGTGATCGCAGAAAATACCACTCCCATCATATCTACCGCAATCGCCCGGTCAGCAATTGAAGGTCCGACCAACGCCCGGTACAGGCAGAACAGCGCCGCCGGCACTAAAATGATAATTGGCACCATTCCGCCTCCTCAGTCAAAAATCTTCTTCAGGAAAAATTCAAACGGTCCCTTGATCATCTTCGCCATCTCCTTCGGATCATCACTTCGGATTTCAATCCAGTGAATATAGAGCGTATCATCCTTGATTTCGACCGTTAGCGTCCCCGGAGTCATCGTAATCGAATTAGCAAGAAAAACTTTGGCAATATCACTCTTCAAATTCGTTTTAATTTTGACAATCCCCGGCTTAAGATTCAACCCTGGTGAAAGCACTCGCAGTGCCACATCAATATTTGCTTTAAGACACTGCCAGCCGAATACCGGTATATAAATCAGCAGCCAGAACCAGCGCACCGGATTAAGCAACTTCCGGGGTTGGAGCGGCAGATAGCCACCAAACACTCCGGCGGCAATGAGTGCCACCGCAGCACCGGCAACAACCTCCTGATAATTCAGAGTCCAGCCAAGTAGCAGCCAGATGATCCAGCCGGCAATGAAATAGGCGAATCTTCTTGCCACCTTATCCTCCCAGAACCAGCCGGGCGTATTCCAGCCCGTTGAGCAGCACCCGGGCAGCAGGACCTACCAGATGATCCAGTACACCCCGGAATCCGACCCCGACGGCGACAGTAAACACCACCAGCACGAGCATCGCCAGAACCATCAGCACGGGCGCCTCCCGCGCTGAGGTCACCCGATCATCCTTCTTCGCAAAGAATGCCATATTAACTACCTTAGTCAGATAACCGAGCGTTACTGCTGAAAACAGCGCCGCGAGGAAAGCCAGCCAGTACATCCGGGCAGCAACTGCACCAACAATGATAAACAGCTTGGAGAAAAAGCCGGCAAACGGCGGCAGCCCAGCCATGGAGAACGAAGCGAGAATATGTGACCAAGTAGTTGCCGGCATTGTCTTTTCCAGCCCTTTCAACTGCTCAAGATCCCTTGTACCCGTCTGACGTTCCACCGACCCAGATGCCAGAAACAGCGTCCCCTTCCCCAGAGCATGAGCGAAAATATGAAACAGGCCACCGGCAATCCCCCAGAAATTGCCGATTCCCAGCGCGACCAGGATGTAGCCTATTTGACTGATACTGGAATACGCCAGAAGCCGTTTGTAATCACTCTGAGTGTAGGCAAGGAGTCCGCCCAACACCATGGAAACAGCTCCGAAGGCAATCAGCAGGTTGAAAAATGCGGGCGTTTCTGCTCGGGATACGCCAAAGACATTGAACATCAAGCGGCTCATGGCGTAAACACCGGTGACTTTGATAAAAACCCCGGAGAGCATCGCTGATATCGGTGCCGGGGCAGAGAAATGGGCGTCTGCCAGCCAGGCGTGGAATGGCTCCATGCCCATCTTAATCGCAAATCCGATCAAAAGTGTCGCAATTACAAACCAGTAAAATGGCGTCCTGCCGAACCCGGCAAGTACTTGCGAAAGATGCGCGAGATTGAGGGTTGACGCGCGGGCATAAATCAGAGCAATGCCCAACAGAAGAATCGCACCGCCGACTTCACCAAGGACCATGTATTTGAACGCCGCCTCCACCTCTTCCTCTTCAGTACCGAACGCTACCAGTGCATAACTGGCGATTGCTGAAATCTCAATGAATACAAACATATTAAACAGGTCACCGGAAATTGCCAGACCGTTCAGTCCTGCAATCAGCAGCAGTAACAGGGTAAAGAACTTCCAGCGTCCCGCGGTATAGCGATCCAGATACCGGATTGAGTAAACAGAGGCGCAGAAGCCAACAATATTGATAATCAGTGCAATTAGTGCGGTCAGGGCATCAAACCACATCGCGATGCCGATTATCCGCCAGCCGCCAACCCAGTAATGGAGCGGCAAGCCGCCCGCATTGACCATCAGCCAGCCATAAACCGAAATGCCGAGCAAAAGAGCACTGGTAATGCTGGCAATTAAATCCGCAAACCTGGTCCATAGTTTGGACAGCAGCGGCACCAGAAATGCCCCGGCGAGCGGGATAGCAACAAACAGTGGTAGTATCCTGCCTTCCATCGTTATCCCTTTAGCCGTCTGATTTCTGAAATATCAAAGGTCTTGTATTTCTCATAGAGCCGCATTGCCAGCGAAAGCATCAGAGCGGTCGTAGAAAGTCCGATGACAATTGCGGTCAGAACCAACGCCTGAGGTACAGGGTCAACAAAATTCCGGGCAACTCCGATCCGAACCTGCTCGGACTGAGTGATAATCGGCGCCAGTGCCCCCTTCTTGAAACCTACGAAGGCGAAGAACAGATTTACCGCATATTCAATAAGCGAGAATCCGATAACAATCTTGATCAGGTTGCGTTTGGAAATAACCACATACAGGCCGATGAGGAACAAAAGCACACAGGCAAGATAAGGAATCATCCTTGCTACTCCTTCATCGCAAACCTTGAGGCACCGAGCGCCAGAAAGATGGCAAACAGCCCGGCACCAACCTTGAGTCCAATTGCAATGTTCGCCAGCGGTATTATTCCACCACTCACCAGTTCCAGCGTTCTGCCAATATAAAATAGCCCGGCATTGCGGAAGAAATAGTCGGCAGCAAAATAGCCGGCAAGTGCCAGCCCTAGGAAAAGTATCCCGCCGGAACTTTCAAAAATCGATGACAGAATGTACTCCCTGCGTTCCACCTGTTCAACCGCACCAAACGCCAGCGAAACTAGAATTAGTGCCGCCGCAACCAGAACGCCGCCGGCGAAACCGCCCCCCGGTGTCAGATGACCATGGAGAATAATATAACCACCATAAAGCAGGAGTATTCCAGCAAGTAAACCGGTCATCACCTGAACAATCAGCGACATTCCACGCATAATCAGAACTCCCCGGGCTTTTTTCGGCCCGCCAGCCGCATTACTGTAAGAACACCGACCACCGCAGTAAACAGCACCGTTGCCTCACCGAGGGTATCATAACCCCGGAAATCAAGAATGATTGCCGATACAATATTAGCTGCACCGGTCCGCTCCAATCCCAGCTGAACATACTCCTGGGCAATTAGCATCACCGGTTCTCCAAACCGCGGTATCTCTCTAAGCACACCGATGATTAACGCCAGAAACAGCCCGCCAAAGGCAAGAAATGCCGCAACAAACATCGCTGTTTCCATTTTCAGCCCCTGAGTAACGGTAGTATCAACATCGGTCGTACGCAGAATTACCGCGGTAAAGAACACCACCGTCAGGGTCTCAACAACTATTTGCACAATTGCCAGATCCGGTGCCTGAGCAAGAATGAACATTATCGCCACGCTGAAACCGACCAGCCCGAGTGCAACTGCCGCCGCTAGAAGATTTCTCGTCTCACTGGCTACCAGCGCTGCAGCCAGCATTACGGCAAGTAGCAGATAAAGTTCAAGCATAACTTACCTCAAAAATAGCAGCAGGTAAAATATCACCGCTCCTAGAAACACCCATGAGAGATAAAGAGGCAGATTACCGGTATGAATCCGCGAAAGACCGAGACCAAAGTAATAGATCAGCCTGCCGATAAACTCAACAAGCGCCTTAAGTGCCCGGTCCACCCCATCCCGGAAGACATAACCGATCACCCGAAAGATGCCAACAAACCAGTTATAGAGATCAAACGCACCGCGCTCGCCGAAGATCAGCAGCTCGCTGATAATCGGCATATGCTTAACTGAAGAGTAAAATCCAGTCCCGGGAAACCGGCTCTCCTCATCATAGCCAATTTTTTCGCCCCCAACAAAGGTCCTACCAGTAACCGGTTTGGACGCCGTGCTCAGCAGATAGAACAGGGCACCTAGACCGAGAGCTGCCAGCAACAAGAGGGTTGCCGAGACCGGACTCCAGACCCCGGACAGGTTCAGCTCGTAAAAATTGAGACCGGGAATGATTAGCCCGCGCAGTGGCAGCTGATATGCAAAAACCCCAAACGTCACACAGGTAAGCGCCAAGAGAAACGGCGGCAGCCACATCGTTAGTGGCACCTCTCGGACCCGTTCCAGCTGTGCGGGCCGCTGACCAAGAAACAGAGTATGCAGGAGTTTCAAAAAAGATGCCAGAGTCAGTACACTACCGAACATTGCTGCAATCAGAAAAACCGGAAACAGCCGGTTGCCCTCGGCTCCGACAGTGAGCACGCCCTGATAAACCATCCACTTCGAGAAGAACCCGTTAAGCGGCGGCACACCGGCAATCGCCAGAGCACACACCAGGAACGAAACAAAGCTCATTGGCATCTGTCTTGCCACACCCCCCAGTTTTTCCAGCTCATCGGTCTTTGCCCAATGTTCGACCGACCCGCCCGCCAGAAACAGTCCGGTTTTGTAAATGGCATGATTGAGCATGTGGAAAAGCCCGCCAGCAATGCCAACCGGAATACCCGTGCCGATGCCGAGCACCATATAACCCACCTGAGAAACGGCGTGGAAGGCAAGCAGTTTCATCACCCGCTTCTGAACCAGCGCCATCATTACCGCAAACAAAATCGTGCCCGCACCGATTGCCATCAGGACATTGCGCAGTACCATATTACTGGCAATGTCAAACATGTAAACGGTAAGCCGGATCAGAAGGTAGATTCCCAGCAGTTTATCAAGTGCAGCGGGGATGAGCGCCAACACCGGAACCGGTGCGGTTTCGGCAGCAGTCGGAATCCAGGTATGAAGTGGCATTGACCCCGTTTTCGCCAGCGCACCAATGGCAATCAGCACAAAGCCCGCAATCATTGCCGGATCATAAAGCGGCACCGGCACTCTGGGCGCCAGATCAATCCAGCCACCAGGGACAAATGTCCGCACTATTAAAATTACTACTCCTAAAAGCATCGCAAAATCAGAAAGCCCGACGATCAGCAGCGCCTTGCGCGCAGTTTTATAAGTCTCTCCCCGTCCGATCAGCAGGATTGTATAAAGCAGAAACAGCAGACCACCCCAGAAGAAAAACAGCGTCACCAGATCGGCCGCCAGTACGACACCGTTAGCAAAAGCCAGAATCAACAGTGAATAGAGATAAAACCCGCGCGTGCCCTCCCGACCGCGCATATACCGGAATGAGTAGAAAAGAATCAGCGTGGTAAATATACTGACGAAGAGAAGAATGAACCCGCTCAGCTGGTCAAGCCGAAAACCGGCAGTAATGTCGCTGATTTCCATGATAGTAAATTCTATCGGTCCGCCATTCCGGGATAACAGAAACAGCCTTATCGCATAATAAAGGGAAGCAACCGTGCCGATAAAACTGAATTCATTGCGCAATCTGCCAATCAGATAACCCAGCAGTCCGGCAGCAGCGGGAACGAGAATCATCATAATAAATGGATGTGCCAGCATTATAATCCCCCCTCAAAAAATCTCACCGGCACAAACCAGAAAATACCCGCAGCGATACTTATAACCGCCATCACAATCACCAGTCCAATTGCCATACCGGAAATTTTATCCGATCTTAGTGTATCACCAGCTCCTAGGAATATCCGAGCATAAAACCGGCTAAGATACAGCATCGTAAACAGGGCAGCCACCAGCGCCCCGACGCCATAAAGGAGGTTGATCCTGACTGCCGCCAGCACCACACCCAGTTTGGCGAAAAACCCCAAAGTAGGAGGCAAACCCATGACCGAAAGTGTCAGCACACCAGCAGCAGCAGCCAGTGCCGGGGAAACCCGTGCCCAGCCACCCAGCTGCCCCAGTTCACCGGTCCCGGCCGCATCCTCAACCACACCCGTGGCAAAGAATAGTCCGGATTTTGCAACCGCATGCGCTAGAATGTAAAGCAGACCGCTGGTAATACCGTAATAGCCGCGAATTGAGAGCGCCAAGAGAATAAAACCTAATTGACTGACTGTAGAATAGGCAAGGGTATCGCGTACGGTTCGTGCCGTAAGTGCAACTCCTCCAGCGATTAATGCCGAACCGACTGCCAACACCGCACTGATCAGGTAAAACTGCTCGGAAACCCTGATCGTCTGGACAAACAGTTTGAGGAACAGCACCAGTCCTAGATTTTCAGCTAGTCCGGAAAGAAGCGCACAAACTGGTGCCGGAGCAGAACGGTAGGCCCGGGGCAGCCAGATGTAAAGTGGCAGCGCTGCCGATTTGGCGACAATTCCGGTCAACAACAACAGTGCTGGAAACAGCGGCAGTTCCTGACCCCGCAGCTCTTCCAGACTCCAGCTGCCCAGTTCAAGCAGAATCATCACCACACCCACCAGCATTACCGCCGCCGCGGCGAAATTGATATACAACGCCCAGAGCCCGGCGTCCACCGCTTCCTGATTCCGGAAATAGGAAACCAACCTCCAGAGTGAAACGGTTGCCAGTTCCCACAGCACAAATATTACCAGCAGTTCGCGGGCAAAGACCAGCGCTATTCCGGCACCAACGAGAACTAGAAGGAACAGGTAGTATTCTACCTGTTGCCCAGCAGAACCCTTAATTCGGGTAATGGAATAGAGCAGTGCCATCAAACCGATGAAGCTGAAGACTGCGGCAAGAAATATTTCCAGGCTGCCGCCGCTAAAGCTCAACCAGTTGCTGAAATTCATTTCAGCCGCTCCCGGATTCGCTCCGTCTTCTCCCACGACAGTCGCAGCAGGTCCTTGCCCGTATATTTCAGTCTGCCGTCCTCAAATGCCGCCATCCGCTCAGTACAGCAGTAGCACGGATCAACCGCCGCCAAAGTCAACGCCGCATCGGCAATCGAACCACCCTTGACCGCCACCACATTGGAAGCAATATTCATATAACTAGGGGCACGGATCTTGTGCCGTATGGGCCGGTTGGTTCCATCAGAACGAATATAATGAAAAACCTCCCCCCGCGGTGCCTCAGTTCTGCCAATCCCTTCGCCCGGAGGAATCTCGTCCATCCGCATATCAATCGGTCCCTCTGGCAGTTTATCCAAACAACCGCGAATGATTTTAATCGACTCAAAAATCTCCAGCAAACGCACCTTCGCCTTAGCAAAAACATCCCCCTCCGGCAAGACAATCACATTCCAGGGAACCTGATCGTAGGCACAGTGCGGGTCATCCCGCCGGACATCAATATCAACACCAGATGCCCTTGCGGTTGGACCAACTACTGACCAGGCGATCGCCTGCTCCCGTGTGAGAACTCCTACACCTTCCAGCCGCGCCCGGATCACCGGATCATCCAGCACCGCCTTGGTCAGCATCATCGTCTTTTTCTCCACTACATCCAGCGCTGCCCTGATTTCCGGCAGATGCTCCGGTTTGATATCCCAACGCACTCCTCCCGGCTTGTTAGCACCATAATGATTCCGGTTTCCGGTAACCATCTCAAACACCTGCAGGATATGTTCACGGTAACGCCACGCCCACATCCACACCGTATTGTAACCGATAAAATGGCCTGCCAACCCTACCCAAAGTAGATGGGAGTGTATCCGCTCCAATTCATGAATAATGCTACGAATGTAGTTTGCCCGCGGCGGCGGCTTGATACCCGCACAGTCCTCAATTGCCAGCACTACCGCTAGCGGATGGGAATTGGAACAGATACCACAAATGCGTTCAACGAGAAACGGTACCTGCTCGTAGGTCAATTCCGGGGAAATAAATTCGTGCCCGCGATGGTTGTAACCCAGATTGATCTCCAGATCAACAACCGTCTCCCCTTCGACGATCAGTTTGAAGAATTCCGGCTCCTCCTGCAACGGGTGATATGGACCAATCGGAACTATCCGTCTAGCCTTTGTTTCATCGCTCATGGGCTTCGTTCCTCCGTTCATAATCCCGTCGCAGGGGCCGACGATCAGATTCCCAGTCAGTATCTGAGGTCAGCAGGGGAATCAGATTCGGATGACCAACGAAATCAATACCCAGCAGTTCGTGCATCTCCCGCTCAATCCACTGTGCTGCCGGAAACCAGCTACCCAGTGCATCCACCTTTGGGTCATCCTTGGGCACCAGCACCTTGAGTGTATGGATGATACCCGTGGTGTCCTCGGAAAAATGATAAAGAATCTCAAACCCTTCCCGGGTATCGATACCAGTGCAGATAGACAGCCGCATTCCCCGTTCCTCGTGAAGAAACCGAGCTGCTTCCGTCAATTGCTCGCGCGGAATGCGAATGTAGAGCCGGCGTGGGTTCTTTTTAAACACTTCAATCTGCGGAAAGCGCTCGCGGAGAAGCTGAAGTGAACTACTCATAATTTACTCAGTGCTTTGACGATTCCTAATATCATCGCCTCGGGTTTAGGAGGACAGCCAGGAATATAGGCATGCACCGGAATATGCTTGTCGTAAGGACCAACAGCATTGTAAGAGTTCCTGAATATATGATTATTGCAGGCACAAGTCCCAATTGCAATGACCAGACAAGGCTTTGGAGTCTGCTCGTAAACCTCAAGTACCCGCGGCAGCGACTTGCGATTGATTACCCCGGTCACGAGCAGGGCATCCGCGTGCCGCGGAGAACCGACCAGCACCGCTCCAAATCGCTCAACATCATAACGGGGAGTTAGAAGCTCCAGAATCTCAATATCACAGTTATTACAGGATGCTGCCGCCACATGGTAAACCCAGGGCGATTTCTTAAGTCCCCAGAGCCTTAAATCATTCATAATCCGATAAATGCCAGTACCAGTCCGATTATCCCTATCGGTGTCAGAATAAACCAGAAGAACTTCAAAGCCTGATGAATGGTCAACCGCGGGTTGGTATTTTTCATCAGGACAATCAGAACCACAATTAACAGAAATTTCAGCAAAGCCCACCAGTCGCGCACCCCGCCCCAGAGCAGTGTAATCAGAAACAGCGGTAGGAGGACAAATGCCATCGCCCGGGTAATCCGGAACAACGCCAACGGTACGCCAGAATACTCGACAATCACACCCGACATAATCTCCTGCTCCGCCTCCGCAATGTCAAAGGGCACATAACCCAGCTTTGCCTGAATAGTGAAAAGCACTATCACCGCCGCAATTACCCCTGAAATCGAGTAAAGCAGAGGACCGAACTGTTGCTGATAGGCGATCAAACCACCGATCCGGATTGCACTGGCAACACCCCACTGCTGTGCCACCTTTACTACCGGAATCAGAATCGCCAGCACAAACGGCAATTCATAACCTAGATAAAGAGTCATCTCCCGGGAGGCACCAACCGCTGCCACCGGATTTCTCGATGCCGAGGCTCCAATAATAAAAGAGATCGGGACCAGCGCAAAACAGTAAAGCAAAACGATTATATCACCAATGAATGAAGTCTGCTGATTGACAACCGTATTAAAGTTACTGTAAATAATCAGTATTGACACCAACGTCATTCCCGCAATACCGACGACCGGGGCAAACAGAAATGTTGTCCGCGCCGCCCCTTGCGGCACTATTGTCTGTTTCAAAAGGAGTTTCAGGATGTCGGCAAACGGCTGGTAGAACGGGGGACCCTTGCGCCACTGCACGCGGGCAGAAACGAACCGGTCCAACCAGGTAAGAACCAGCCCCACTACTGGTACCCCGAATACCATTACCAGAAACCCAACAACCAGTCGCCAACCACTAAACCAGGTAGTCATACCCGCCTCCAGAACGGCATTCGGGCACTGGAACGCTTACCCACCTGCTGTTCCTTGATTTCCGCTTCAGTGACGAACTGCAGTGCACCAGTCGGACAGGATGCAGCGCAGCGTGGACCACCATCCCGATCCTGACATAGACTGCACTTCTGTGCTATCCGGCGCAGAAGCTCTTTATCCAGAACCCCGAAAGGACAGGCGAGAATACAGGAACGGCAGCCGACACAGTGAACGCTTGACTGATACACAATTCCCCGCTCCTCATCCTTTTTGATTACCTCAAATGGACAGGCGGCAGCGCAAAGCGGTTCTGCACAGTGACGGCAGGGCAGAGGAATCAAAACGGTCTCGCTGATTTCTGCATAACGGATCCGGGCTTCACCCTTGAAACGGCTCCGACAGGCTGCCTCACAAGACCGGCAACCGATGCACCAGTCAAGCCGGACAAAAAGCCGCTTGACGTTTTTGGTTTCTACTCCTGCACCCGCCATATTTCAACCTTTGCTGGGGGAATTGTAGCGATACCGGTTGCGCCGTCAAATTTAACAGAAAACAGCCGCCGGTTTTTATGTGCGTCTACCCCAACCGCAGCTGCTCCTGCGGGCACTGAACCGGAAACTTTGACCTCAAACCGCTGCTCCGCAGTTTGACTCTTCACCAAAACGATGTCGCTGTCCTTTACCTCCAGCTTCCGAGCATCTGTGGGATTGAGTAAAATTTCATTCTCAGAGTCGTAAAATTCACCCAGCCCAATTGCCAGACGTTCGCCGATGAGCTGATAACCATCAGATTCCGTTTGCTCCCGGTCGACTGCAAGCAGTTCAAGCGTCCGTTCCAAGCTGAAACGGGGAGTTTCGCCTGTTGACCCGGCACCAATTCTACCCGCGACCGCCGCACAGATTTCCGCAATCGTTCTGGAACCGCTCACCGGATTGGCAACCGGCTCCCGGGCCACCCGGCGCCATAGAGTACCTCCCTCACTTGCCTTTTCAAACTCACTTGGCACTGGGAGTAAAAGTCCGGGCAGGGCGTAATTAAACCGGAATATGCTGGTCGCCACTCGGAATTGAACTTTGCTCAACTCGGGGAGTACCTCAGGATAACTGTAAGGATAAAGCCCGCCAAACCAGAAAATCAGGCGGATTTTCCCCTGTGCAACCTGCTGGCAGAACTGTCCGAAACGGACTTTTCCCTCAGGAACAAATGCCTCGGCAAAACCGGCAAACGGCTTATTAGTCTTAAGTGCCACCAGCTGGGCGCAGAGGCTGTGCAGCAGCGGGTTACTGACTCGGCCGAAGCCGGCAGCTGCACCTACCAGACCATTAGGTGCCGATTTCATAATCGTTGCTGCCTCCTCCAGCTGCCGCCGCTCAACACCGCACTCTCCGGCAAGCCGGTCCACATCCAGCCTCAATTTCGGATCAAGAACACCCGCAATTGCTGCCAAAGCCCGATACTCAGTCCCCGGCTGCACCTGAACGAACAGATGGGCAAAACCTGCCTGCTTAGTCCGGATTGAATCCACTACAACAAGCCGACTGGTCTTATCAGCATATCGTGCATTCAGGATGAAGCCAGCAGCTACTGGAGAAACCCCGAATACATCCCCGACAAGCAGAATCGCCCGGGCACCTGCTACATCATCCAGATTTGCCCTTCTGGCTCCTTCCAGTCCATAGCCCAGATACCGGTCTGGCTCAAGGTAACCGCAGATCAGATTCCCGGTGCCCAGCTGTTGGGCAAATTCGCCAACAATACCCAGTTCTTCCTCGGTCAGACCACGGCTGTAAACCACAGCAATTTCATCGCTCCGGCAGGATTGTCGCCATTCACCAATCAGTTCAATCGCCTGCCGCCAGCTAATTTCCTTCCCATCGAGCAAAGGATAGCAAAGCCGTTTGGGATGATCAATTAGAATGCTGGCGCTGTTGCCACGCGGGCACAGCCGGCCATAATTTGGCGCCTCACCAGTTAAATACTCAACCCGGTACTGGTAACCGTTAAAACTGACACCAAGATTACAGCCGTTTAAGCAAAAATCGCAGACCGTCTTGCGGATCGAACTCACAGGAACGGCTCCTCAATATCTTTGATCTGCTCCCAGGTCAATACCGGGCCGTCCTTACAGGTGAAATAAGGTCCGAGCCGGCAGTGACCGCACTGTCCGAGACCGCAGGACATATTCATCTCCATCGAAAGATAAATATTTCCCCCGGGAAAACCGGCTTCCACCAGTTTCTTAGTTACAAATTTCATCATGATTGGGGGACCACATACCACTGCCACACTCTTTTTTACATCGCAAGGAATCTCGTCCATTAAGCACGTAACCACACCAACCTTGCGCTCCCAGGGTTCGGTCGCACTGTCCACCGAGAGATCAATATCTACACCCTTAATCTTCTCCCACTCCTTGAGCTGCTGTTTATACACGATGTCATTGGGCGTACGGGCACCATACCTGAGATAAATTTTGCCGTACTTATTAATTTCGTGCACCAGCGCCAGAAACAGCGCACGAAGCGGTGCCAGGCCGACACCACCGCCGACAATATAGATGTCCCGGCCCTCAAACTCCCTGAGCGGATAAGGCCTGCCGTATGGACCCCGAATTCCAAGCCAGTCTCCAGGCTTTTTGGTGAAGAGTGCTGAAGTTGCTCTGCCCACGCGCATAATCGTCATCTCCAATGTTTCACGCTGGAACTGCGATGACGAGGGAGTAAATGGTGCTTCGCCAAATCCGGGAATGGTCAACTCCACAAACTGCCCGGCAAGAAAAGGAATCTCTGTTTCCGGTTTCAGGACAAAAGTCCGGATATTCGGAGTCTCCTCAATTACATTAAGTATCTGTGCCCTTACTGGCTGATACGGATTCTTGACCGCACCGCTCATAGCTGCCCCAAAATCTTACGGATATCAATCCGGCCCATGCAGGTGGTGAAACACCGGCCGCAGCCGGAACAGGCATAAAACCCGTTCTGATTCTTGAAGTGCATAAACTTGCAGTGAAACCGGTTGATGAACCGCTGGACAAACGTGGGCCGGGGATTAGCACCTCCTCCCACCCGGGCATACATCGGGATATAACAGAAGTCCCACACTTTTATTCGCTCAAACCGCTCCGCATTCCCTTGGTCGTAGAGAAGAAAGCAGAAACAGGTCGGACAGGTAACAAGACAGCCGAAGCACTCAACGCAGTCCGTGCCGGCATCAACCCAGAATTTCCTGTCCCCGGTCCGTTCCGCAATGGCCTGTGCTAGATTCGGATTCCACTCTTTTGGGTTCTGCTGCTTTAATACCGTTAGCGCCTGCTCCCGCTGCGCCTGACGCTGGCTGAGCTGAGAACCGTTTGCCGGCACAAAATTAGCGTCGATCAGCTCCCGACCCCGCTCCGAAATTACCTCCACCAGCCAGCCGTCATCAAGTACACTCAGACTCAAATCCACTTCCTGAGTCAGAAAAGGTTGCAGACCCAGTAGGTTACAGAAACAGGAAGACTCCGGAGCTGGGCAGTCCGCACCGATAAAATAGGTATTCTCCAGCCGCCGGGCGTAGAATGGATCCGAAAACTCACCCTCAAGAAACATCTTCTTATGCACCGCAATCCCCCGCAGATCACAACCCTTGAGTCCGAAAAGCAGCACGGGGATATCCTTACCATCCGGACTCAGAGGCTCTGGCAAAGACGCCACCCATTCCCGTGGGGAAAACAGAAATGGTTTGATCGGCTCGGCTGCCCGGATCTGCCGTAATGCCAACCGTTCCATTTGAAAATTGGTGGGAACATATTTCTGCCAGTGAACCCGCTCCTCCAGCAGCGCAGGGTAGAAAAGACTAAACCGGCTTGCCAGCCGACTCAACCATGCAACGCATCGATCGTTAGCGAGAAAATAAGTGTCCAAGAGATTAAAAAATACAAATTTCAAATCCGCTGTCAAGAAAATTAAGTAAGAATTCACCACGCTTGACCCAGGAAATTATTCCAGCAGAATTTCGCACAATGGTGATAAAACCGCATCCGTTCAATCACACCCGAGCTGAAAAACTGCTCCGGTGTCTGGACAGCTTTGGCTGGTCACTGTTTATCATCCGGAGGAGTAGTATCATTTTTTCCACAGACCAGCCCGGTGTCCATCCGCTTCTGACAATTGCCCGTAAATTCCGCTCCGGTTTAGCGGGCGCCACGGTGGTTGATCGGGTTGTCGGCATCTGTGCTGCCCGAATCTTCTGCCATCTCAGGGCAGGCAGTGTGATTGCCCGTACCATGTCGCGCACCGGCTGGGGCCTACTGACTCAATCTCGAATTCCCTGCTTTTATCAGGAACTGGTCGCGCACATCCGTAACCGTACCGGCACCGATATCTGTCCCTTTGAGAAAATGGCATCAGAAATCCCTGAGTCCGTAAAGCTACTGCGGGAAATCGAAAAGAAAATAAAAAAAGGCGGAGCAAGCTCCGCCCCAGAATCCACCTGTGGTAACTAATCTGCGGTCCGTACCTGGTAGGGGAAAAACCAGCCATTGAAGTCGTAAGGAGCATCCGGAGTACGAATTGTTGACCGAGGCATCAGGTCAAAAATAGCAAACCGGAAGGAAGGCACCAGTTGGGCATGCCAGGTCCCCTGAAAAACACCGTCTCCTATATAATCAAACGGCACTCGCACATAGAAAGGCCAGATTAGAACAAAGGTATGCAGAAAGGCCACCCCTTCGGTCGCATTGGTGTAAAGCGTCACCGTCACCTCCTCACCCGGGGTGAACCAGAACAGACTGTCAACTGGGAAGAAGGTGGCAAGCGGTGACCTGATTACCAGCTCCCGCAGCGAGCTCCGGATCCGGACTGAATCAATCCGGACAGTATTCACCGAGTCTGAGGTACCGGTAGCAAGCGAAATCATCTTCAGCCGCCAGCCCCGGTCGGTATCCGACTCCTTGCCCTCGCGCCGGAAAATTGCCTGCAGCCGGATCGTCTCAACCAACCGCTTGTTCCACAGCTGAAGAGTGGTATCCGGCACCTGAGCCAGAATATGCAGATAACCGTAGTTATGTCTCGACCAGGAGACGAACGCCGAATCACCATTGACTTGAACTTCAATCAGCGCGGTATCGTGGGTCTGGGGACCGCGCCACCAGAAAAATAGCGTCTCGACGGCGGTAAAGTAACCACCCCCAGCAGTAGAATCATGGCTCGTGCTGGTTGCAAAATGGATCGTATCCCTTTCCACCAGCGCCATAATCGCTGCCCGGTCCGCCGTCACATCCTGCCTTTTGCAGGATACGAAACAGAAACTCAGCACGGCAATTAGCCCGACGATTGTCAGATTTTTCATCGGTTCCTCCTTACTTATAAATTATCAGCCGACCGCCCTTGCCATTCCCCAAGAGCACAAAATAGGTCCCGGCGGAAAATCGGCCAAGGGCAATGTTCACAGTCTTGGTCCCAACACCAGCTTCAAACCTCCCTGCTAGCCTGCCTTGGGCATCAAACAGCCTTATCTCCTGTACGGTAGCAACTGGTGCCCAGAAATCCAAGCTTACCTGGCTTTTTGCGGGATTCGGTGTCAGCCTGACCGCCCGCGGATAAGCATCGTCTGACCTCTCACTTCGACCGGTCGGGTTGCCAATAAAAAACGGCGTGGGGGTAATTGCACTGCTTACCTGAGACCCCTTGTAAACAGTATAACGGATATGACAGTAACGGGAACTAACCGTCTCCGGCACCAGCCACTGATACCGCCCCCTGTTTTCCAGACTGTCGGCGACCAAGATCCATGGCCCGTTCGGCCCGTCAGTTGACAGCTCAAGCCGGACCCGAGAAGAGTCCGCAGCTCCCGGCACCGCACACCCCCAGTCAATAAACTGCACCGCACCGTTCCAGAAGCGCTCCCCGCCTCGCGGAAATACCGGATAAATTTGCAGACTGTCCGGTATTGATGCCTCTTTATAGGCGTGTGCCCAGTTCCGGTAGTTAGGCCAGGAACCTTCATTAATAATTATTGCGATGTCCGGCCTGCCGTTGTGATCAAAGTCGGCACCGGTGCGCAGCGCCTGGTAGGTTCCAGGTGTGTTGGTAGCAATCTCTGCCGCCTGCACCCAGTTACCGCTGCCATCACCGGTCCACACCGTCAGTCTTCCACCCCCGACCGCCACCAGATCACAAAACCCGTCCGCGTTCATATCATAAAGCTGCGTACCACCATAGCTGCCGGATGGAGGTAGGCCGGTGCTTCGGTTACGCCAGATACCTTCGCCCTCGTCATAAATCCAGACTTCAACTCCGCCTGCACTGTTACAGAAAGCAACGTCAAAACCGCCATCATTGTCCACATCACCGGGCGAAATGCCTGAGAGTCCATAAGTTGACCGGGGAAGACCGCTGTCCCCCGGATAGAACCCTCCGGTGCCGTCACCAAAATAGACCGCCGGACCGGCGGTGGCGGCGATGATATCCGGATTGCCGTCCCGGTTCACATCCCGGAAATAAAACTCCATGTTGCAGTTGACACTTTCTGGAGTCCCCCAGGTGCGCTGCCAGGTGCCGTCACCTTGATTCAGATAAACACGCAACCCGACACCATAACCGAACGAGCAGGATCCAATATCCAAATCCCCGTCATGGTCAACATCGGCAAAATCGGTAGAAAACATTCCCCAGCAGGCACCACCGGGCATCAGCCCATCATCCCAGGCGATCCAGTATCTACCGGTGCCGTCACCCAGTGCCACTTCAAGCATATCATCCCCCAGATCCTCGCCCGAGTAGTTGTGATGCATCCCGTAACCCACATCCAGCAGACAGTCAGCATTGACATCGCCGACCGCAATCCCGCCATAGCCGAAATTACCGTACTGATAGATATTCCAGTTTCCCCGGCCATCACCAAACCAGACCATCACCCCGTGCTCCTGGGTGTTGATATAGGGGCTACCATGGTCACCGATGGAAAGGATGTCAATGTTGCCGTCGTTATTGACATCGGCAAACTCCAGCTCGGTCCTGCCACCTTCCAGCGCCGGATTCTGCAACCCGTTTGAACATTCGATATAATTCAGCTGACCCGGAGCCGGAAAGGCGATCAAAAGTAAGGACAGCGGTACAATGATGCGCATCTGCACCTCCTGCTTATTTCCGTGGCTGTCTTAATGCCAGCTTCAGCCGATCTTCGGCACGGGCAGTGATTTTGTAAAGCCTTGCTACCGGCATTAGATAATCGGCAAAGAGCAGCAGAACACCGACCAGAAGCAGAATCTGCCGCACCGTTCTGCCAGAACCGGTGTCAAAAAACTGCACCCGCATCGGATTTGCCCACAGCAGTATTGCCACTCCGAGAACTACAAAAAAAAGAATATTAAGCACCTGACGCAGGAGCATCTCCCGGCGTAGCATGCCCATCAGTCCAGGATCGGTAATTTCCAGCTCCGGCTCACGGTTCCGGACTGCCTGCTTCAGCTGCTCACGACTACTGATGTTCATTATTGTTCCTCCTTCGGGTGCTGTTCTGGTTACTGTTACCCCGCGGCAACTGTCGCGGCTTGGGCAGTTCCAGTCTAGTAACCTTCGGCTCATGACCAAAAAGCTCCTGGTAAACGCGGGCATAACCATCCTTACCGCCCGCGAGAAGCAGAGTCAGGGGCATCACATTCCGCGCCTGCTCCACTATACGGCTGACAATGTCCCGAATATCCCACTGCGCCGAGCTGTCCTGGCGCAGGCGAGACAGATGGTAAAGCTCACGCGCATTCAGAGTTAAAAGCACCCGGCGTTGATGGGAGTTGGTGAGCACATACTGGGCGGCTGCTGGATTGACCGCGGCAATTTTGTCATAAACCTCCTCAGTCAGACTCAGCACCTCCTTGAAGCTCTTGTGCTCCTTGAGTTCGGCGATCGATACCGGAATTGTCCAGCCTAGATCTGGATCATAGGGCTGGGCGGTAATTGTTGTCAGCCGGTGCCGCTTGAGCTGAGCAAAGCAGGCAGCCGAAATCACTAGCTCAAAAGTTACATACAGATGCTCAAACTCCCGGAGCACCGCATCATACGCCTGCAGATCCTGGCAGACAAGCTTGAAAATTTCTTTCTTACGTGCCAGCGTCTGCTTTTCGGATCGAGAGAGACACTCAGCAAAGGTTGCGCGGGAGGCGGAGTGCAGAAGTGCCGCCAGGAGTTTATTGTCAGCATTCTGGGTATAATCCACCAGCACTACATCAGAGGCGGACATCGCAATCAGATTTCTGGGCCGGCGCGGAAAGGGCCGCACCATGAAACTCTGGGCGAACTCCTCCAGCCGGGGATAGGTGTTTTTCTCATATTCGGTCGGACCGGTAAAGACGAGCAAGGACGGTGCCACCGCCTCCGCCTGCTCATAAAGTGCCCGTGCCAATCCCCGCACCTCAGCCAGTTCATTGGCGGCCAGACGCCGGACCATATACTCAAGCGTGCGGGCATTCACCGTCATTCCCACCTGGGTCTGCGTCGCCAGCGGTGTGATATACCGAGCGTCCTCCTTCGCCATGTTCTCCAGCCGGTCAGGCTGCTCTTTGAGCTCAGGTCGGGCTTGGGCAAAATAATCCTTCAACCGCTCCAGCAACCTGCCGTAGGCTTCAAACTGAACCCGCATCAGATTCAGGTAATCATCGAGCAGCTCGGAATTTCTGATCTCCTCCGGCACTAGATACTGATTTTCAAGCTTCACATACCTCTGGGAACGCTCGGTAAACGATGCCAGCCGGTGATGCTCCACCGCCTCCACTGCCAGCCGGGACAGATCTTCAAGATCAAAGTTGAAAACCGCATGCTCAGCAATGGAGTGATGACCCATCTCAAACACAATGGTCTGATTGGACTGGCGTGATTTTTTCAACTCCCGCCGTGCCTCACTGCGCAGGGTATCAACCGGTTTGGAACTCCGGCTGATCCGGGCATAGGCAGCTGCAATCGTCTCCGGTGTCGGCACTATCCGCCGGTTCTTGCTCAAACTCTGAATTAGCTCCTGCTCAATATTAAATCCTGCAAGTCTGACTTTCATACTGTTCAGAGAATATGTACAAATTTAGAATTGTCAACAATTATTATTTTCCGTATATTATAATTGATGCTTCGGAGATGAAAAAATTAACATTTTTAGCCTCCTCCCGGCATGCCCGTTTGAACCAACACACGAAAATACACGAAGTTACCAGCCTGACGCCGCCTTAACGTCGGATTTGAGGGATTCGCCCCGGGATTACTCCCAGAATTAAAGAAAGATGAAAAGTTGCCATCGCCTCCCAATCCTCAATCAACTTCCTTGCTTTACGCCTGCTGACCTTGATTTATATCTCCTGATGATTAAATTTATCCGGCATGAAGTCTGATAACCATCCCCGTCTTTTCTGTGACGTCATGCTGGGCAGGCTTGCCCGGCGTCTCCGACTCCTAGGTCTGGATGTTCGCTATGAACCTGGTGTCCGAGGGTTGCAGGCTTATCGCCGGGCAAGGGCAGACCGGCGCCTTTTTCTTACCCGACATCAGAAACTCAAAGGTCTGCCCGATGTTCTGCTTCTGGAAAGCGAAAATACCGGCCGGCAGCTGGAGACAGTCTGCCAGGCGCTGGGCATCCCAAAGGAAAAACCCCGTAGCGAATCTCAAGCCCTGTCCCGATGCCCGGTCTGTAATGAAGTTTTAAAGAAAATCAGCCGGGATCAGGCACGACCGGCGGTGCCATTCTACATCTACCAGATTCATAATGACTTCCGGCGCTGCCCGCAGTGTCAGCGTGTATTCTGGCCCGGCAGTCATGTACAGAAAATGCTCAAACAGGGAGGAAAATAAATGGCAGTAATGCTGGATGGCAAAACACTGAAAATTGAAGACCTGGTCCGGGTGGCACGGAACCGTGAACCGGTTGAACTCACACCCGCTGCCCGGGAACGGATCACCCGCTGCCGGCAGTTTGTGGAGGACAAAATCGCCGCCCGCGCTGTAATGTACGGCATCACCACCGGCATCGGGGAACTGTCTGAGGTAATTCTTACACCGGAACAGACCCGGCAGTTTCAGCGCTTTCTGGTTTATTCCCATTCTGCCGGTTGTGGCGACCCGCTGCCTGAAGAGGTTGTGCGGGCTGCAATCTGCTCCCGGATCAATGTCCTTGCCAACGGCAACTCCGGCATCCGGCTCAAGGTTGTTGAGACTTTGGTCGCAATGCTCAATAAGGGCGTAACACCGGTGGTGTTTGACCGGGGCTCGGTAGGTGCCTGCGGCGATCTTTCACCAATGAGCCAGATGGCACTCGTGCTGCTGGGTGAGGGCGAAGCGTTCTATCAGGGAAAACGGCTAAGCGGTGCTGAAGCGCTCCGGGCTGCCGGTATCGAGCCAATTCAGTTTGAAGCCCGGGACGGCTTGGCTACGATCAACGGTTCCAATATGACCGCTGGCTGGGGTGCACTCCAGCTGTTTGACACTGACCAGTTCCTTAAAACCTCGGAGGTTGCTGCAGCACTGACCCTTGAAGTGCTCAACGCCAATATGGCTGCCTATGATGAACGGATTCATAAGGCACGCGGTTATCCCGGTGCTATCACTTCCGCAAAAAACATCCGGCGCCTGACCGAAAACTCGGAAATGCTCCGTCAACCGGGTAAGAAGGTTCAGGATGCCTATTCCCTGCGCTCAACCCCGCAGGTAGTCGGCGGTGCCCGTGACGCACTGAACTGGGCAAAAAAGATGTTTGAGATCGAGCTGAACGGGGTTGGTGACAACCCGCTGTTCTTCCCCGATGACCAGGCTTATCTCACCGGCGCCAATTTTCAAGGCACACCCCTAGCGCTGGCACTGGATCTGGTCGGTTCGAGCATAACGATGATTGCGGTCCTGTCAGAACGACGCACAAACCGGCTCCTGAACCGTAACCTATCAGTCGGATTACCTGCCTTTCTTACCAAGGGTGCCGGGATGTTCTCCGGACTGATGCTGACCCAGTATACTCAGGGCATGCTCATCTGCGAAAACCGGATTCTTTCCGCACCCGCCGCCACCGGTTCAATCCCGGCAGCTGCGGATCAGGAGGACTTTGTCTCCATGTCCTTTACCTCGGCACGCAAAACAAGCCAGATTCTGGAAAATGCCTGGTTCGTGATTGCGATTGAACTGCTCAGCGGTGCCCAGGCAGTTGAGTTTCGCAAACCGCTCAAACTGGGCACCGGCACTCAGGTCGCCTATGAACTCATCCGCCGCACTGTGCCCAAACTGGAAGAGGACCGCCCCCTGCAGTATGATATTAACCGGCTCACCGAACTGGTCCGTTCTGGCGAACTGCTAAGCGCAGTAGAGTCAGCAATCGGACCGCTGGATTAGGAAAACCAGCGCAAAAAATTCGGGGCACCAAAAAGGTGCCCCGTTTTCCTTTTCTCCCGGATCAGTGCTGGATGATCAGCTTACCGGTGCTGACCCTCTGATCCTCAACAAACCGGGTAAGGTAGATCCCGGCGGTCAATCCGGCTGCATCCACCCGGTAGCGCCCGCCCGCAGGTATTTTCACCGTCAGCACCAGCTGCCCCGCTGTTGAAAACAGCTCCACCGTTGCCGCCAGCCGGCTGGTATTGACAAACCACAGCTCCCGGTCCGCCGGATTGGGCGTAACCCGAACCCCGGCAGTCGCAGGCCGAACCGGACCGGCACCGGCAGCAGCCGAACGGACCGGCGGTGTGCGGAACAGACTCATTGTGTCCGGAATATAGACATAGAACTCATTCGTCGAGTTACCCCGCAGCGCCCAGACCTGCTTGTGCAGGAAGGTAACTGCACCTCCTGCTTTCACACGTTTGCCCGCCGGACCGGGCGGCATCGGTGCCAGCTCAAACCAGCTATTATTGGCAACATTATAGCAGTAGAAGAAATCCCGATTGCCACCGGTGAGTGCATAAAGCGTATTTACCCCATCACTCGTCAGACCGCAACCGTCCTTGCAGCGCGACCGCTTGCCTGAAGATGAGTAGTCGGGCACGCTGGATCTCTGAACCCAGCGGTCTTCCTCGATCGAATACTCATAGAACTCATTAACCGTTGACTTGATTGCAAACAGCCTTTCATTCCCATGCGCACACAGCGCGGAACCGGACTTGAATTTCTTGGCCGCCCCCCCGATCGGTGCCTGTGCCCGTGGATACCACTGATTGACAGTAACTGAATAGACGTAAAACTCAAGCGTATTGGAACCCTTCAACAGATACACCTCAGCGGTATCACCTCTGGAGACAAACGCCAGCCCGGTTCCACCCTTGAGCTCCTTGGCGCCGGCCGGGACATCGGGCAGCTGCTCCCAGGTGTTATTCAGCGCATCAAATCGCCAAAACTCCAGTGTATTGTTGCCTTTGGTGGCATAGACATACCGCTCACCATCAGAACAGAGCGCGCCACCCTTATTCACCGGCTTACCAGACGGACCGGCAGGTATCTGAGGCAATGTCCGCCAGACTCCAATTGAAGCATCATATTTATAGAACTCCCTGGTCTTATTGCCCTTAAGCGCAAATACGAACATCGAATCGGCCTCTATCGCTGCCAACGCGCCACCCGCCTTTACCGGTCCGCCGCCCGCTGGGACATCAGGCCGGCGCAGCCAGCCGATCGCACCGGGGGAGACTTTGAGTTTAGCGGCAAATGTATCGTTAGCCGGGTTAATATCACCGGTCACTACTACCAGTCCGACAAGACGGTAATACCCCACCGTTGCCGTCCAGGATGGCAGCCTCACTTCCCGCATCTCACCCGGCACCAGCGCCTCGGCCCAGGCGGTGTCAAAGTATGCGATATTACCGCTGACCGTATCGGTGATTGTGAGCTGTACAAAACAGTTCTCACTTGCATCCCCCAGATTGCGGATACGGACAATCGGCGCCACTGCCATCGGTCGCATCTCACCCTGAGGTATAAGCGCAACCACCGCCACATCATGAGTCACCACCTGACAGGTCGCACTCAGAGTGTCGTTCCCTTGATTTCGGTCTCCGAGCCCGACCGAACAGCGCACCAGATACCGGCCACCGGTTGCGTTCCAGGATTCAAAAGTCACATCGGAAATCGAATCCGGAAGAAGACCGCTTACCAGCGTCGACTCATAGTATACCGGGATTGTGTCGCCCAGCCGTTTGATTTTAAGATAACTCATGAAACTCTTGGACGTAGGAGAGAAATTACGCACCCGCACCATCGGCTTCAACATACCGGGATCCACCTGGCCAATCGGAGCCAAAATCGCCTCCACTCCGACATCGGTCCCCGCAACCTGGACCGAACCAATTGCCACATTGTTTCCCGGATTTTGATCCGAAACCAGCATCGTTGAGCAGCGCGCCACAAAACTTCCCGGTGTATTCGCCTGCCACGCCGGGAAGGAAATTACTGAGTCAACGCCTGCAGGCAGACTGACCAGAATCTGGGCAATATACCCATCGGTGACGGTGAAGCGGCAGCTGAAATTCTCCTGAACCGAACTGTAGTTCCTTATCCGTGCACGGGGCTGAATCACGCTGCCCGAATCAACAATCCCGCTCGGTGCGACAATCGTCACCACTCCAACATCATGCACCACCACCGTCACCCGGGAACTCATGGTATCATTGGAACGGTTGATGTCATTGTATACATAAGTGGAGCAGAAAATCGTGACCGGACCCCGTGGAGCATTCACGCGCCAAGCAGGCAGCTCCACTTGCTCCACCGCCCCGCTGTTAATCACCACCTGTGCTGAGTCACGATAGTAACTGCCAATACGTACATAGACCCGAGCATTTTCCTGGACCGAACCGAGATTTGCGACCACCACCCGCACCGGTACTAAAGCCCCGGAATCAACTTGAGCTCCAGGACTGGTAACCCCCTGAACCGCGAGGTCGTGGATGTTGATTGTGAAACTGCCGGAGATGCGATCATTGCCTGATCGCATATCCCCGGCAAGCTCGGTTGAACAGACGCTTACATAGGCGCCACGCGGTCCACATGTCCAGTCGGTAAAGTTAATAACCACCGAATCTCCCGGTGCCAAATTGCTCACAGACGCTTGAGCGCTCCAGTTCACCGGACCGTTGATCCGGAATTTGAGCGTAAAACCCTCGCTCGTATTACCGAAGTTTCTGACCTTCGCCCGTACGGGGATTGTTGGCATGGAATCGATATTGCCAACCGGAGAAATAATCTGAGTGCAGCCAACATCCCGCACCCGGACAAACGTATTGGCAGTTATCAGGTCGTTTCCGGGATTATTATCACCACTGAGCTGAGTTGAACACCGGACCGTATGAGCGCCCCGTTCCAGCGCAGTCCAGGCCGGGAAATTTACGGTATCAATCACGCCCGAAGCCAGTGTTTTCGTCCGGATCTGATTATAGCTCGTACCCCCGATCACCAGCCGAACATTAAAGGTCTCATTCGTGTTTCCGTAATTGCGCACTGTTGCAACTGGATACACGACTGTACCGGAATCCACTGCCGCCGGAATCGTTATTGATACTGCACCCGCATCCCGGTAGCGGACAAACACCGAACCTGTCAGATAATCATTGTTCGGGAAGGTATCGCCGGCAAGCATAGTCGAACATTTGACCGCCAGATTACCGGCAGGAGCCGCAGTCCACTGGGTAAACTGAACTATGGCTGAGTCGTTGCCCCAAATCTGACTGACGATCTCATTGGCGGTATACCCGCCTCCAATCGTAAACCGAACCGGTACATTGGCAACCGGTACCGGGAGATAGTTTCTGATTACCGCGGTCGGATTGAGCACCGTTCCATAATCAACGGTACCCGAAGGGGTGATAATCCTTGCGACCCCAACATCAAGCCGGGTTGCAACCACCTGACAGGAATCCAGGTCGGGCAGATAGTTGGGCTTGGAGGCGGTGACATACATATAACCAGGCGTAGTCGGATTGATAGTAAATGTAACCTGACCGGAAGCATTCGTATAATTACGTTCGTAAACTTCACTGCCTTTCCAGACACAGACCAGCGCCTGCGATACCGGATTGGATCCTGATGTTACAGTAACAGTGAAATTCTGAATGCCGATATTAATCGGATTGGAGAAATTTGCGTTCAGCTGCACCGGGACATTTTCATACATCAGCTGCAGCGGATCACCGAAGTAATTGAGTTCAAAGTAGCACCACCGCCACGCACCCTCTCCACCGTTGGCCCAGCCACGATAAACCTCCTTAGACTCAGCATGGGTTAAAGCAATCGGCATGGTATCATGGTTAAAGAAATAATCATAAAACCGGATATCCAGTTTTTCTGAAGGACCGAGCACCGGCGGTGTGCCCCAGCCATAGCGCGAGTTCATAATCACCGAAAGGGCGCCACCAGTTGCGCAGTTGTGAGTGGCTTCAGCAAGACAATCATTGTACTCAAAGTTTCCGGGATAGCAGGCGATAGAGTTGATCAGTCCGACCCGAGAACCATTGTTATGACCGGAGATCACCGAGGTGCTGTAATAAGCGATTGAGTTGTGATAAATGCCGTAATCGTTGCCATGTCCGACCATATGACAAAACTGAAACCCGTGGTTCAGCGAATCCCGCACCATAGTGGTATTACCCGGATTTTCAATATAAACATCGGACCAGCCGGAAGGTGTAATGTTGGCAATTGAGTCATTTGACTGGGTCTCATCATAATTGCTCCAGAGATAACCGCTCACCAGAAGAATCCGGCGTAGATAATCGGTTGGCGGATTTGATTCATGCGTAATCACCTTGTTGACAAAGGTCTTGACCTGATTCGTATCGTCAACGCTCGCCCGGCCAACATAGAGGTCATAATATAAATCGGTAGTGTCAACCCCATACTGACCAAAGATGTTGTCATTATTGGAATCCCAGGAATACTGCAGATCGACATAGTACAGGTCACAGGGGATATTTCCGATTTCTCCAGCACAGGTAGCACGTGCCCGCCGGGCGGGTACGACTGCGGTATCACCGCCTAAAAGCACCCACATCGTGCCGTAATTGTTAAAATAATCACGGATGAAGTTTCGGATCTTCTCGGGCAGATCCCGACCTGAGTAATTGGAATTAATCCAGCTGGTTGTCCGGATAATCCCGGAATAACCGAGTCTTTTACGCCAGTTCAGCAGCCGCTGGAAATAGGGCTCAAGCGTTGAGTTGGTAATGATCACATAATCATAAGTGCCAAAATCAGCGGGCCTTGTCTGCGGGGCAAATCGACTGACATCCTCGGGGTTTATTACAATTGATCTCACCGCCGCGCTGAACAGCTGCAACTGTTTTGCGGTCAGGCTCGAGAATCCTGCTGCCGGATCCGGTTCATAGACAACTTCAATCTTCATATTCTGACTGAGAAGATAACTGCCACTCACCGGATCATACCGCACCGGGTAAATCACAATATTTACCAGCCGGAACCCGGATTTGATACCCACCGGGCTTATCCAGTAGCGCTCCTCGGGCCAGGGCTGAGTTCCCTCGTAAATTTCGCGCTCAGGTGAAACAAAGGGGGGAAGTTCGGATGCAGATAACGGTACTGGAGGCTGGGCTGGATAGGGTAGATATTCTGCTTTAATCGAGGTAATACCATCCTCAGTCACCCGTACTTGTCCCACCTTCATTCCCTGGGGAATTACAAGGGTGAAACTCCAACAGGGTAATATCGGCTTCCCGGTTTCCCGCACGTAATCCATTTGCAGATTGTGATGCTCCGACACCGCATTTCTGCCAGGGTTAACTAGGGTGAAAATCTGCCCATCCCGTTCCAATGTCTGCACACCAAATGAATTTGCACGGAACTGAAAACTGGCGGACCAGCCGGCACCAAACAAATAACCGGCTGAAAGTCCCAAGAATATTATGACAAATAAAATACGCCTCACCTTACCTCCTTTCCGGCGGTGGCGGAATTACTTAACCGCCGATTTTGAACTGAATTGATCTTGGAAGGGAATAACTGGGTTTTGAGAGCGCCCTGAATAGGAGCGTTCAGAAATGGTAATGCGCCGAGCCTGCACATGATTTTTAATAGTAGCCGCGCTTTTTTAATATGCCATTGCTGGCTGGTAAATTATAGCAAAAACTGGCAATTCTGTCAATCAGAATTTCATGAAAATATGAAAATGTGCGAGTCAAAAACAAGGGCCAGTAACCGTCGCTCGATATTGACTAAACCAAACCCTTAGTTATCATATGTATAACTCACGGTTGATTGAATATCCAAAACAGAAGGAGTAGACAATGAAGATCATTATCACTGACCCGATTGACCCTGAAGGTGTAAAAATCCTTACCGATGCCGGTTTTACCGTAGATGAAAAACCGAGCATCACCCCGGAAGAACTGCTGAAGGTCATTCCAGAGTATGATGCGATCATTGTCCGCAGCGCAACGAAAGTCACGGCGGAGGTGATCAATGCCGGTAAAAATCTCAAGGTAATCGGCCGGGCCGGGGTTGGGCTCGACAACGTTGACCGCAAGGCGGCCGAGGCAAAAGGCATCAAGGTGGTCAATACACCGGAGGCAACCTCAATTTCTGTTGCCGAACTGGCACTGGGCATGATGTTTGCCTGTGCCCGTTCCATCCCCCAGGCAACCGCTTCCCTGCGCAGCGGCAAGTGGGAAAAAAAGGCATTCAAAGGGGTCGAACTCTTCGGCAAGACACTGGGAATCATCGGTTCCGGTAGAATCGGAACCGAACTGGCGAAGCGGGCACTGGCGCTGGGGATGCGAGTGCTCGTTAATGATCTCCCCGGTATCAAGCCGCAATATGGCGAAACCTGCTCTCTTGAGCGGCTGCTGGCGGAGTCGGATTTTATTTCACTGCACATCCCCAAAACCCCCGAGACCTATCACCTTCTGAATAAGGAACGATTTGCCCAGATGAAAAGAGGAGTAATCATTATTAACTGCGCTCGCGGGGGCGTGATTGACGAAACCGCTCTGTTTGATGCACTCCAGAGCGGCCAGGTCGCAGCGGCGGCGCTTGATGTCTTTGAGGAAGAGCCGCTTAAGGATTTCAGACTCTTCTCCCTGCCCCAAGTGATCGGCACACCACACATTGGTGCCCAGACACGGGAAGGTCAGCGTCGGGCAGGAATTCAGATTGCTGAAAAGGTCCGAGATGCACTGAAAGGAGCGATGTAGATGGCTGACGTACGACCATTCCCGGCGATCCATTATAACCCGAAAAAGATTGCCGATTTAAGTGCTGTAATTACCCAGCCTTATGACAAAATCAGCCCTGCGATGCAGGAGGAGTACCTTGCCCGGCACCCCTACAATTTTGTCCGACTGATCCTTCCGAAAGACGCCGATCCTTACAACAGCTCCGCCCGCACCTGCAGCGACTGGCTGAAACAGAAAATACTGATTGAAGACACTCAAGCGGCATTTTATGTCCTGGAAGAGGAGTTTCAACTGGAAACTCAGACTCTGCGCCGCCGTGGTTTCATCGGTGCAATCAGGGTAGAGGAATTTGAAAAAGGCACAGTCCTGCCCCATGAATTCACTCATTCCGGTCCCAAGGCTGACCGGCTTAACCTGCTGCGCGCCACTAAAAAGGACTACGAGCAGATCTTCCTGCTCTATCCGGACGAATCGGGAGAGATCGAACGCCTACTGCAAACCGAAGGTCCGCCCTTGATGGAGGCAATTGACGAATACCGCGTAGTCCACCGGATATGGAGGATTCACGCATCGTCTCGGGTCAATGCCCTGCATCAAGCACTACAGAACAGAGTATTATTGATTGCTGATGGCCATCACCGCTACGAAACCGCACTCAATTACCGGCAGGAAATGGAGAAAAAAAATCTCCTGCCGGACAACGCTGCCCCCAGATTTAAAACTGCTGCCTTCTTCAAAATCACCGACCCGGGCCTCGTAATTCTGCCTACACACCGGCTGATCAAAGGTGTACAAATCCGGCAGGAAGAGCTGCTCCAGCGCCTCGGAGAAATGTTTATCGTAAAACCGGTCAATGACACGCAGGCAAAAACCGAGCTGGAACACAATCGGAACCAGCATGCCTTTATCCTTTATCTTGGACTGGGCAGAAGTTTTCTGCTGCTGCTCAAATCTGCAGATATTGCTCTGGATGCCCTCAAGGGGAAAAGTCCGGAGTACCGCCAGCTTGATGTTGCCCTACTGCATGTGCTAATAATTGACCGGGTACTGGGAATCACCTCGGAAAAAGTTGAAAGACAGGTAGGCTATGAGCGTTACTGGAATGATGCCATCGCCCGCGTCAATTCCGGCGAATATCAGGTTGCTCTGTTTCTTAACCCCACACGGCCCGAACAGGTTCAGGCACTGGCTAAGAAAATGGAGCGTATGCCCCAGAAGTCAACCGATTTTTATCCGAAACTAATCTCCGGACTTGTATTTATGGATGTTGATGAAACAAAGACCCTCTAAATTCTGAGCGTGCCGTTTAACTGAGTCATTCCTCAGGGGTGCTGAACCGAATTTAGCGATATTATGCCGGCAAACTTGACTCCAGAGTATAAACAGGCGGAGGAAAAATTCCGGCAGGCAAAAACTCCAGAGGAAAAACTCATCTGCCTGGAAGAGATGCTCGCCACTATCCCCAAGCACAAGGGCACAGAAAAAATGCAGGCGGACATAAAATCCAGAATTGCCCGCATCCGGCGTGAACTATCCGAAGATCGGGGCAGAGGCAAACGCTTTGACTGGTACTCAGTCGAAAAACATGGTGCGGGACAGATCGCAGTTTTCGGGCCCCCTAACTGTGGCAAATCGGCGCTGGTTCACACACTGACCGGACTGAACACTGAAGTCGCCTCTTACCCATTCACCACCACCCGCCCACTAGCCGGAATGATGCCCTACGAGGACATACAGATCCAACTGATTGATACTCCTCCTCTTACCCCAGATTCGCCCGCATGGCTGTTTCACATCCTGCGGACTGCAGATGCGCTTTGCTGGCTGCTTGATCTGGGAGACGATTCGGTTCTGGAAACAACGGAGCAGATCCGAGAATTGCTCGGCCGTCACCGGATTGGACTTACGTCAGAACCCAGCACAACAATCAAACCGCTGCTCCATCTCGGCACTAAGGCTGACGACCCGGAAGCCCAGGATCGCCTAACCATTCTTCGGGAACTGATGGGTGATGTTGACATTCTTTTAGTATCGGTAAAAACCGGACAGGGACTTGAAGAATTCCGGCGCCGGGCATTCGCCGCACTTAATATCATTCGTGTCTATACGAAAAAACCAGGCAAACCGCCAGATATGAACGAGCCGGTAATTCTAAAAACCGGTGCTACGGTTATTGACGCCGCCTATCATCTGCACAAGGATTTTGCCCGCAAACTTGCCTATGCCCGACTCTGGCGGAATCATGCCTTCACCGGTCAACGGGTAGAGCGGAGCCAGTGTTTGCAGGACCGGGATATCATTGAATTTCACATTCAAGAGTAAAACCGCGGAAGTTTTTAGTTGACAATCATATATAAAATTTATACTATAAAGGGTATGGTTAGTAAAAGGGGGGGGTACCCCGTTTCAATTCTGGGAAGTAATACAAACCGAGGAGGTTTGCTATGACAGCTAAAAACGTAATCATCGCGCTGGGTATCGTCTGTATCTTAAACGGGCTTAGCCTTGCAGATCCCGCACTGGGTGGCGGCAGAGGGTTGTTCCGGATACAGGATGCTAGGGTAGAAGAAGACGGTGCACTGGTATTTGCCAACCGCTGGATGTTCAATCGCAGCAATCTCGGTGACAATGTAGCGATGTATAGAGGCCCTCTTTTCGGACTGGAAATGAACTACGCTCCATTCCCGTTCTGCGAATTCTTCGGCTCACTCGTGGGCATCGTTGATTTCCGCACCAACCCCAACTCCCTGTTCTACGACTGGCAGGGACAGGTTCTTGGTGCAAAGCTTGCGATTCCATTTATCCCTGTATTTAAACTTGCTGGCATCGGACAGTGGGTTATGCCTAGGAGCAACTACACCTACCAGGAGTCAAATGGTTTCCTTGATCAGTTGTTTATGGATAAAAGCAACTGGCGGGCGATCGCAGCATTTCGTTTCTGGGAACTTTACAAAACCCTGCCTACACTGATGCTGAATTACGGCCGGACATTAGCTACACCCGCCCAGCAGTTTGCCGGCGTCGGCATTGAATTTTCATCCAGCGCTGTTGATCTGTTCGTAGAAGCCAGTTCCGAAACTGATGCGGATGCTGGATTCAATGCTTTAATCGGCAAGGACTACACTCCGAAGGCACGCATCACCCCGGGTGTCCGCATCAAAATGGGGGTATTTCACCTGAATGGCGGAGTAGAATTTGGGTTGACAGATGCGGTCCCTGATTACGAAGCGCTGTTCGGAATTACCTTCGTGTCGCCTTTTCCTAAACCACCGGAGCGCCCCTGGGGCAGACTCGTCGGCAAGGTTGAAGATGCCCGCACTGGCATGCCCCTGGCAGCCAAAATCCGGTTCATCCGCAAACATCTACCCAGCCTTAAAACCGATCCAGAAAACGGCACCTTCTATCTGGAAAAACTGCCTGCCGGGGTAGTAATCGTCGAGGCTTCTAAAGAGGGCTATATACCAGAGGCAGTGCCGCTGGTAATTCCGGACAAAGGATATGCCTCATATACCTTCAGATTGAAACCGCTCGTTCCCTACGGCACGGTTTCCGGAAGGGTCTACGACACCTACAACGGTAAACCCCTGGAAGCGAAAATTTCGTTTGTCGCGACTAACATTCCTTCAGTCAAGTCCAATCCGCTTACCGGGTTTTTCCGCGCGGATAATGTCCCGGCCGGTCTCGTTGTCGTGCGCATAGAAAAGGAAGGTTATTTCCCGGAAGAAAGAGCGGTAGAGGTTGAAGATGGCAGTATTACCAAGCTAAATATCGGCCTCACTTCGCTGGAAATGAAGGGAACATTCAAAGCGAAGGTTGTTGACAAACAGACTGGAAAACCGCTCCTGGCAACCATCAGTTTTACCCTGGGCGAAAAACCATCCCTGACCACTGACAGCATAACAGGTCAATGCCAGACTGAACTTCCGGTCGGCAGCTATGAAGTAAAAATCGACGCCCCGGGATATGTGGTCCAGACTGTCAGCTTCAACATCACCAAGGGAGAAACAACGGAACGGACCTTTGAGCTGGTGTCTAAAGGGATGATCTTACGACTCAAAGGTGTCTATTTTGAACTCGGGAAGGCAGCGCTTCGTCCGGAATCCTATCCCGCGTTGATGGAGGCGGCTCAGATTATGAAAGACAACCCGGATATTGTTGTCGAAATTCACGGTCACACCTGCAGTATCGGATCTGAAGAATCCAACCGCATCCTGTCAGAAAAACGCGCATATGCCGTTATGAATTTCCTTGTCCAGTATGGTGGTATTGACCCAAAACGGCTCAGTGCTAAAGGATTTGGAGAATCACAGCCGATTGCATCTAACGATACCGAAGAGGGTCGCCAGCTCAACCGTCGGGTGGAATTTGTCATTGTGAAGTAATACTGACGAAAAAAAGAGGGCGGGGACGAGCACTCGTCCCCGCCTTTAATTTCACGGCATCATCAGCTTCAGATACCAGTCAAAAATCTCCCTCCCTGCGAACAGCCCAACCACACCACCCAGCGCCAGAAACGGTCCGAACGGCACCTCCTGACCTTTCTTCAGCCGGCCAATAATTCTCCCGGCAAGACCGAAGATCGCGCCAGTAACTACCGCCACTGCCAGTGCCACAATCATACCCTTTCCACCTGCAAAAGTCCCGATCATTGCGGCAAACGGCAGATCACCCCAGCCCATCGCCTCCCTTTGCCTCACCCCCATGCGGGAAAATGGCCGGGCCAGCACAAACCGCCACAACGCCCAAGCAAAAAAGACAAAGCCGGCTCCGATTACCGCGCCCCAAAATGCTTCTTTAATCGTGACCCGAAACATCGGAATCAGAGCAGTCACCAGCCCTACGATTAACCCGGCAAATGACAGCTCGACCGGCAGGATCTTGTGGTCAAAATCGATACCGGCAAGTACAATGAGCAAGCTGATAAAAATTAGAACACGTGCAAGTTGCCAAGAAAAACCGAACCTGGCATAACTGACGAGAAAGAGCAGGGCGGTAATACCTTCAATCAGCGGGTACCGGAGCGAGATCGGCTGATGGCAATCCCGGCATCTGCCCCGTAATATCAGATAGCTGATAATCGGAATATTATCGTAAGCCCGGATTCGTTTCTTACAGCGGGGGCAGTGTGACGGCGGGTAGCTGATTGATTGCCCCCTGGGGATACGCCAGATACAAACATTGAAAAAACTGCCCAGAATCAGCCCTAGCAACCCGATAATGACCCAGTTCACTGCCCCTTGGGTCCCGGTGCAGAAACCGGCGCCTCCGTTGGCGAGAACATCTTTTTGTCGTTTGCTGCCGCATAAGCCACTTCTGGAGAAATCAACCCTTTCTTAAGTAGCAACTCAAGACTCTGATCCATGGTCTGCATCCCGTATTGCGAACCGGTCTGCACCAGAGAAGGAATCTGATGAACCTTCGCCTCCCGGATCAAATTCTTGATTGCCGGTGTCGCGATCAACACCTCCATTGCTGCTACCCGCCCCCGGCCATCCTTGCGCGGCAAAAGCGTCTGGGAAATAATACCGCGGATGACACTAGCAAATATCTGGCGGATATACTCCTGCTGATCTGCTGGGAAGACATCAATCACCCGATCCACCGTTTCTGCTACGCTTTTAGTATGAAGTGTCGAAAGCACGAGATGGCCGGTTTCCGCGGCGGTCAACGCCAGACTGATCGTTTCCAGATCTCGCATCTCCCCGACCAGTATTACATCCGGGTCTTCACGGAGGCAGGCACGGAGTGCCGAAGCAAACGAACGGGAATGGGTATCGATCTCCCGTTGACTGATCAGACAGTTCCGGGGACGAAAGATATACTCAATCGGATCCTCAATCGTAATAATTCGAACCGCCTGTTCCTGATCTATCAAGTCAATCATACTCGCCAGCGTCGTAGATTTGCCACATCCTGTCGGACCGGTCACCAGCACAAGCCCGGAGTGTGATCGCGCCAGTTCCGCGACTGATGGCGGTGCTGGCAATTCCTCTAAAGTCCTGATTTTCGCCGGAATTATCCGGAAAGCGGCACCGATTCCGTTCAGGTCCAGAAACACATTCACGCGGGCACGAACCCGTTCCGGAGTTGTATATTCAAGTGTCAGCGCTTCCGCTACCAGCCGTTGAGTAGCAGCACCCCAAGTGTAAGAAAGGTCAATCTCCTTCTTGCTCTTTACCGCCTGCTTCTGTTCCTCAGTGAGAATAGAAGAGACCAGCGCTTCCGCATCATCTGCAGTCAGCGCCGGCCCTGGAATTTTTTTTAAACGGCCGTTAACCCGGATGATCGGTGGGTTACCGGCTGTTATATGAAGATCTGAGGCACCATATTTAGCTGCATACCTCAGCAGTTCATCAATGTTCATCGTTCGGTGGTCACTGCTCCTGCCTTTTACTTTTTAGACCACCTACCTTTTTTATCCCTCCGAATTAATGATATGTGGAATTATGAAAATCATCAAATCGCTTTTTGTCCGCTCCACTGAAGTCTTCTTGAACAGATGACCTAAAATGGGAATATCACCCAGCAACGGAATTTTGCCGACGCTACGCGTCTCATCCTCTCGCACAAGTCCGCCAATAACTATAACTTCATCCTCAGCAACCTTAACCTGAGTCTCTGCCTCACGCCGGGCAACAATCGGCTGCCGGTCATCGGCCGAACCTACCCAGCCGGTAATTGCTTCAACCGAGGGACGGACATGCATGGTGATCATACCGTCAGAGGTCACATGGGGTGTCACCTCCAGTTTGATCGGAATGGAGCGCGTCTTCCAGGTGTAGGTAATTTCTCCCGTATTGGGGTCTTTATGTACCTCCCGGATCGGAACATCGATTCCCATACTTACGCTTGCCGGCTGATTGTCGAGAGTCAGAGTTCTCGGATTAGCCAGCACCCGCGAACGCCCACGCGAACTCAGCACTTCCAGCGCCGCACTGAACCGGGCAAAAGAAATCTTTCCGAAAAGCATCTCTTTAACAATAACCGGAATCGCTACCTCTTCGCCGATTTTCGGCAGTTCAGTTCCAAACGAAGCTACCGGTGTCCAGTCAATACCCCACCGATCCTCAGCCGAATGGGTTGTTTCAATAAACTTTGCTTCAATTGCAATCTGCGGTACCGGCCGGTCAAGCTCGGCGATGATCTTTGCCACCTCATCCAGTGCCTCGGGTACATCAGAAACCACCAGCAGGGCACTGCGTGTTGCCGCACCCGCCTGGGTCCCGACGCGCCGATATCCCGGTACGGCCTCTCCGACCGGCGAAAGCACCTTTTTGATCGCTTTTAATGCATCTTCAGCCTCCACATAATCCAGATTGAACACCCTCGTCTGGAGCTCCCCGTACATCTCCTTCTTGACCGGCTTGACAATCAACACTCCACTCCGGTCTTCAACGATATTGCAGCCCGCTGCCTTGACCAGCGCCTCCAAACCCGCCCGCAGCGGCACCTCATTCAACCGAACGCTCACAATCGACTTTACATCCTGGGTGATCATCAGGTTGAGGTCAAACTGCCGTGCCAGCATCCGTAATACACTCGTCACCTCAGCATCCTGAACCAGCAGTGTCAGCGGTGGTTTGCCGCTGAACTGGTCTTCGGGTTCCGCCGCTGGCGGAGGTGGCAATGGCTGGGTTCCGAGGCTGATAGTAATAACGCCATTTTCATTAGTAATCCGGTGCCGGACCAGCTGCCGGAGCGAAACTGTCACTCGAACACCGCTCGTTGCCTCACTCGGTTTCACAGTAACCGCAGTTACGGGATAATAGCTTGAGCTGATCCGCTCCTGCGCAAGCTGCGAAACTCCGTCCATGACATCAACGATGACTGCCGGCGGCTGCTGAGATACAAACGAACTGATATTCGGAGTTCCGCTACAGGCAATTGTTACCCGCACTTCATCCAGGAGCTTGTCGATTGCCACATCCTTGACCGCTACCTGTGCCTGTGCCGTAGACAGGACACTCAGAAACAAAAATACTGGCAAAAATATGGTTACTTTTTTATTCATGATTTACTCCCCCAGTATCAAAGTAAATGTCCTTCCACCCTGTTCCAGAGTTACTCTGTCCTGCGCAATGCTTACGACTCGTTTACCGCTGATCTGATCGCCAACCTGAACGATTTGATCATTTATCAACGCACTTGCCCCATCACTGGTAACTGTGATCGCCCGCAGATTCAGATTGGCAACCTCGCTCATCAGCATCCAGTCACGGACAAAGGGATCACTCCCCCAGACAATCGGCTCCGCAACAGCCGATTGAGTCCTTTCTTGGACAAGCGATGCCGCGGCCTCCTGCACCGCCGACTTTAACTGCGCAGCCTTACCCCGAACCGTTTGTGTCACCTCGGTGGTTGCTGCACTGGTAATAACCCGAGGTTCCACTTCCGGTCTTGAACGGGTAAGGGTAAATACCGCCAGCACCGCTACTGCCAAACCTAAAATTACCAGTAATCTCTGTCTCAAGGTGCTCCTTTCTTTTTTAAAATAGCCAACATTAATTTAGCTTCTCCTTCGCTGGGTAAAATAACTTGGTGGCAGCAGGCTTTCTCCCACGCGAATTGTAGTTCGCCGACCAAACGCCTCGACCTCAATCCGGTCGGTGCCGATGGCAACAATCTTACGCCCCATTACTACATCCCCGACCCGGACTCGACGGTTATCAATTAGAGCGTAACTGTCATCCCCGAGGGCAACAATCGCCTTGACCACATAGTAAGTTCCCTTCCGGCTTGCCACTTTCCGTCTCCCCCGACGGCTGCGTGCATATTTCAGCATCCGGCGCCGCTCCCGCTCCTGCCTTTTCAACTCCCGTTTCCGCTTGCGCTCCTCAGCCCGCAGCCGCTTGCGCTCGGCAGCGCGCTCCTCCTTTGTTTTTGCCTTCAACCGCCCCGCTGTCCTGCCCTGAGCTGCGGTACTCCGCTGGCCAGAGGGGGAAATTGAATCGGACCGAGCGGCTTTGCGGCTGGGACGAGCAGCAGGACTGGACTTCCTGAAGAGCAAAACACCCCCTACCACTACCACCGCCGCAACAATCAGAACCAGAATAATCCGTCTCACAAATCACCCCTGCCCGCAAGACTTGAGGCGTAAATATTCACCAGCAGTTTTGCCTCTACCTCGGGTCGAATATCCTCACGGGCATTGAAATCGAAATCCGGCACCCGGACAAAATAAGGATAATCGCCCAGACTCTCAACAAACCTGCCGATATCCAGATACCGACCCTGAACCGTTACCATAAACGGCACCGGCCTGACTTGGGCACTTGGACCTTCCTCCTGCAACAAGGTATCCAACCCAGGTGGTCTGATTTCAAGAAAATGGACGCGCTTTGCTTCGGCCTCCCGAGCGAGACCACGGAAGAGACTGAGCATCTGAGAACGGGGCACTACCCTTGCCCAGATTCCGCTGATCTCTGTCTCCAGCTGCTCCTTGCGTTGGCGCAGCTTGGGCATCTGGGCAATTCGCGCTCTGGTCTCATCCAGCTGCTTCTGCAGCTCCCGGATTTCCGTCACAGTCTTCTGTCTTGCCCGAATCCTGGGTTGATAGAGCAGAAACCATGCTCCCACGCCGAGCACCACATAGATTATCAGACCGATCAGAACTACCCTTCTTTCAAATAGATTCATATGCTACTCCGTCACACATTGAATTTCAAACTCCAGCACCGTCTCACCTTGGAGACTGCTGCGGTTCTTGGAAACGAGCTGTACCTGTTTGAATGATGGACTGCGCTCCAGGTCGATTAGAAACTGTGCCAGGTCAACATCAAGCAGATGGGGCTCGCCGCTTACTACTCCGGTCAGTTTCACATTTGTCCGGTTTGTCAGTGTGAAAGTGTTCAGCTGGATGTTCTGAGGTACAATGGTGGAGACCTTCGCCATCACTGGCACCGCTGGCATCACTTCCCCCACAACACTGGTCAGCGCCTTTTGCCTTGCCTCCAGCTCTGAAATTTCCTTCTCCAGCTCAAAGTAGTTCCGATTCTGCTCTTCAGTTGCCTTGATTTCATTTCTGAGCCGTGACACCTGCCCCTTGGAAATACCCGACCAACCGGCAACGACTATGTAACCGACGATCAGAACCCCCACCCAGAGAATGCCGCCGAGCGTCATCATCCTGATATCCCGGGCAACAAACTTGCCCGTCTTCATCTCCACCGGCAGCAGGTCGACCGCGGTATGATCATAATACAGACCGAGTGCCGCAACCAGCCGATAACCGATTTCCTCCTGAGGAGGTGTTCCAGGGCGATAAAGACCGAAGTCCTTGAACGGATCAAAAATCTCCGTCGGAATCCCCAAGCTCGTCTGCAGATATTCCCGCAACCCCTTCAGTGCAGCTGTACCACCACAGATGAGCAACCGATCCACCTTCTGTTCGCCAAATTCACGACGGTAGAAATCGATTGAACGGTTAATTTCCGCCACAAACCGTTCCAGCGCCGGACGCTGGAGCGTTGCCAGACGCTTGACCATAATTCCGGAAGGCAGCCGCTCCGTGGAATCCTCAGGGGGAATTCCGTACTTGCGCTTGAGCTCCTCAGCATCATAGGCGTCCAGCGCCAGCTGTCCTTCCTCGGTGGTAATTGCAACCGTCATTGCCTCGGTAATCGCATTGCCAGCAGTTGTCACCGTGCGCGCCAGGTCCAGCCGTTCACCTTTCATAAAAATAATATCGGTAAACTCGGCACCGATATCCAGCAGACAGATAACCTCATCCGGGCGAACCCGGCCGTACTTCTTTACCGCTGCCTGCAGTGCAAACGGAATGACACTGATTGATGAAGGTTCCAGTCCCGCTTTGCGCAGTGTCGAGATATGGTCGGAAACAATGTCCTTGCGCGCGGCGATGACCATCACATTGTCCTTGATCGCTCCCGCCTCACGCACCGGACCAAGGGTCTTGAAGTCAAAAATGGCTTCATCGAGCGTAAATGGTGAGTACTTGTCCAGCCGCAGCAGAATCGCATCCTTTAACTCACGCCGGTTCATCTTGGGGAATGGCGCCTGACGAACACTCACCGATGGACCGGATACAAAAGTGTAAACCTCGCGCGGCTTGTAGTCCTTGATCAACTCCCGGAGAATTGAGGGCACGTCAAACGCTTCGCCGATTTCCTTCAGTCCGTAATCGACGATCCTGCCACCCTCAACCTTGACAAATTTAACTGAATTCGAACCGATATCAATACAGAGGGTGCCCTTACCACCCCCGCCAAAGACTTTAGACGCCAATTTGCCTCCTTATGTCCAGAAATTTACCGCGGTCGGACACTGAATTCCGAACCATCGTTAAACCTCAGCCGGAAAAGTTGATTGTATATGTTACTCGTATCCCCGCCGGTCGGGGTTTTGGAAAAATTGTAAAAACTGAATTCAACCACTTCCTCGCCATTAGGTGAAATCACAAATGGTCCGGGCATGATAATCAGAGAATCACCTTTGCCGACGCCTGGATTATACTCCCATTGCCGCTGTTCGTGATTGCGAATATAAAGCCATCGCATATAGGCGCTGTCCGGTGCCTCAATGAAACTGATCGTCCGGACCGTATCCGGAACTTCCCCCGGGTTTACGATCCAAATGGTAAATCCCGAACTGTCACCGGAAATTCTCGGCGTCCCGACCATCTGCAGATAATTTCGAAACAGGTGGCTGAAACGAAAATCAATCACCGTCCGGCTCCGCGGTACCACCGTCACCCACTTAACAATCGAATCACCGCCGGGCCGACGGGCAATGATTTTGTGATTGCCAATCGGAATGCCACCCTGTACCGTTGCCGGCGTGAATTCGTAATAACCACCGGCATCGGGTCGGGTAAAAAATGTAGTCCCGTTCGGCAGATAAAGGTAGATACCGACTGTTGCCGCCTTATCGCCCGGCGGATTGTTATTGGCATCGGTAACAGTGCCGATAATACTGTTGTTTGTAAGGTGAACAACTGAATCCACGACCCTGATGGTCATCGGATACTTCCCGTTGCCGATTGTGGCAATTGTACCGGTGGTGGGATTATAAGTATACGGGTTACCCCAGGCATCGTAGCGGTAACCAACACTGTCCTGCAAAAACTCCCGCCGCAGGTAAGGACCGCGCCAGTTGGGAGAATTACTCGTGTTTTCCACCAACTCGCGCAGGTCATTCGGCAATCGCATCATATCGCCATAAAATCCGAAATCAACCCGATGACCATTAGCAGTGATCTCCGGATTGCCCACCATCGCATGGGACAGCTCCCGCATCTCCTTCAGCGTCTGATCAAACAGCGACCGATCCCGGGTGGCATCGATCGTCCGGATTGCGACCGTGCTCAGAATTCCGATGATCAACAACACCACCAGCAACTCCATCAGGGTAAACCCATGTGCCTTGACTTGACTTCTCATTTTCCACCTCACATGTTATTCCAGTCCACGCTCAACCGGACTTCGATTCCCCGCGCACCAACGCGCGGAAATACTGTCACCGCTCTGGTAACTGTATCACATCGCGGCGGCGGCGGATAATAGTGCCAGACCATCACCCTTAAAGTCTGGACCCCCTGTGGGACATCCCGGAACTCAAACAGACCATTGGTTGCCGGTGTATAACTGTCCCGGTACAGCACCCCCTGACGCGGGTACTCCAGCTGAACGGTAATCCTCGGTAGAATTGAATCCGGTGGTGGCACACCACGCTGGTCCACAATTGAACCGTCAACTATATTGTGCAGCAGATCATTAAGACTGTAACCCAGTGATTTGGTAATCCAGCGCTTCCAATCAACCAGCCCTCCGCCGCCAAAGCTGCGCAGAAACAGACTGTCACGCTCAAATACAATCGTATCACCCCAACCATCAATCCGGTAGCCTTCCGGCGATTCATTGAAAGTTGCCTTGATATAAGGCCCCCGCCAGCGGCTGCTCTCGGGCGGTGAAACCCAGCTGGGTGGACTCACCAGATCGCTGAGCGTGCGGGGAAGTGCACCCATGTCGCCAACAAAACCGAAATCCGCCCGGACCCCTCCCACCACATAATCCGGATCGCCGGTAATCACCTTTGCCAGCCGGTCCAGCTTCTGCCGGGTCTGTTCAAAACGGCCCCGCTCCAACGTCACATCCCAGGTCTTGATTGCGGCGGTCAGAATCACACTCAGAATCATAATTACTACCAGCAGTTCAATCAGGGTCACACCACGATTATAATGCCGGTTCATATCAGAACCTCACTTTGATATCATCATTTTTGACCGCACCAGGCTGACCCCAAAAAAGACCGTCCGGGCCGGCACTCACCAAACCGAGCGTCTCATTGTTCTCCACCCAGTAACGGTATTCGGTTCCCCAAGCGTCATAGAGATAACCCATCTCCCCGTCTTCGCGGATGTAGGGTCCGTTCCAGCCCTTCTGAATATAGGGGTCCCAGGCAGGCAGGGTCTCTTTCCCCACATACAACCGCTGGGCATAAATGCCCTCAAACGGGTTACGGGTTGCCAGTTCAATCAGATTCCGAGGCAACCTTCCCACATCCTGCTTGAAACCGTAACCGACCGCCTCACCGCCAATCCGAAGGTCGGGATTGCCCATGATTGCCTCACGTAGGACATTCATCTCCTGCAGGGTGGCGGTGCGCCGAGCGTTGTTTGCTACCCGGGAAATCATCGTTGGAACAAAAAAAGCCAGGAGAATTCCCAAAACGGAAATAACGACCAGCAGCTCCACCAAGGTGAACCCGCGCCTTGATCTGTCTCTGGCGGTCACAAATTTCATTATAGAAATCTCTCCCGCTCCTGTCAAGGACAAACACCGGTCCATGCTAACCCCCTTCATCAGTTGTGCAGCACAAAAATCACTGCATCGCCATCCGCATCAAAATCCCGGATTGAGGAACCGCTGTGATCAATGCCCAATAAACCGTAATGAGTCGGATAGGCGGAACCGGGCGGGTCATAAACCTTGTAAACGATATTGCCGGGATCATAGCCGTAGACATCATTCGGACCGTATTCATCGGTATTACTGATTTCCGTGAGATCATCATAATCCTCGGGATTGAACTCATCTGGATCCATCTCCTTGCCGCTGTAGGGATTGGTCGGCAGTTTACCAATCCGGACATCATACTCCCCGCCGGGGAACACGCATCCGTATCCATCCTCGTAAAAGTCCTCAGCATAATAACCGAACTCCTGATGAAATACCTCAATGGCAGTCTGGACATTGTGCAGGTTCATCTTCATCGCGGCAATCCTTGCCTGATTGCGCAGCCCGGAAAATCTGGGCACTGACATTCCCATCAACACACCCAGAATCATAATTACCACCAAAAGTTCAACGAGCGTAAAGCCGCGATTTTTGTGACACATAAAATCTCCTTTGCTAAATAATAGTAATTGATTCATATCTGTCAAGTTTTATCCTGAGCCCTGCCGACTAGGGGGTGTGGTTGTCCGGACCTTGTCACCGTCAAGATAAAACCTGCCGCCATAGGGCTCTTCGGGCAGGACCGGCAGATAACCCCGCTGTCTTAACTCCTCGATACTGCCCGGCACCCTCTTTTCCTTCTGGATAAACTGGTTGACCGCACGCTGAATTTCCGCCAGCCCCTCCTCCAGCTTCAACCACTTCAGCTGCCGGACAATCAGCTCCTTCAGTTTCTTATTGTCAGTGCTGTAATACAGGTCCTTCCACATCTCGCGGGCGCTGGCATAATCACCGCTCCGGGCAGTAGCATACGGCACCCAGCGCTCGATGATCGGCCAGGCATCAGGCAGTCGGGCTGCAATCTGAAACAGCCGGGCTGCTGCCTGATAGTCACCAATCAGGATATAATTGATAAATCCAGCATCAAACGGCAGCTGCCAGTTGAGCGGATTTGCCTTCATGCCATTCATGAGAAAGCGCAGTGCCGCTGCCGGATTGTGGGCATCCCAGGCAAGCGTGATCGCCCCGAAGTGATAGGCGCCGATAAACCGTGGGTCAAGCGTAGTCAGAATTTCAAAGATATGACCCAGCCATTCGTAGCGCCGGTCAGTCTGCTGATGCCGACCATAATAATCAATTGCGGCCAGCCAGATGAAATCGGCGGCAAGCTCCTCATACTCAATCACCATCTCCCGCAGGGCAACTCCAGAGGGAAAATAGGCAAGCTCCTGCATCAGCCTTTCCCCGGCCCGGCGGCTAGTGGCATCAAGTGACAGCTGCAGCAGATAGATGCCGACAAATCCCCAGATCACCAGCACTACGGGCAGCAGGGAAACAAGCACGCCGGGTTCCCGCGGCATCGGTCGGGTGATCTCAACCAGCCTCATCAGAAGTCCCGCCGGTTGAAGACGAAAATGGCGATTAAAAGCAGGGTGAAGGTGTAAACCAGCGCATAGGCAATCGACAGCAACATTGCCAGCGGATTGAGCGGTGCATTGTGGACAACATCGCCCCGGATGTTGAAATTATTCAGATTGGGCAGGAGATAATAAAGAAACATACCGATGAACTTGACAACTGGTGCCGGACTGATTGCCGCCAGCTGACGCAGGAGCTGAGTGCTGTGACCGATAAAATAGACAACAAAGGTGAACACCGCGCTGGCGATCGGTGTGACAAATGTGGAAAACAGGACCGCAACAGCGGTCAGAATCGCCAGCTCAAAGCCGGTCATCAATACCGCCCAGAGCAGACGCGGCGCCGGTTTAACCCCGGTCAGAAGCAGCACCAGATAAAATCCGGCGGTCATCAGCACCAGACTCACCCCAAGCACCAGCATCATCCCGCAGTACTTGCCGATGATGAACTCATAGCGCCGCACCGGCCGGGCAAGCAGCAGATAAATCGTCCGCTTCTCCACCTCCCGGTAGACAATCCGACCGCCGACCAGTATCGCAATCAGTACACAGAACAGGGTAATCGCGGAAAGCCCCAGGTCCTTGATAATCTTTTCTGCCTCGCCCAAAGCCACCGGCTGGATCACCTTGGCGCTTGCCATAACGATTATTGCGATCACAATCAGCGCCACCAGCACCCGATCCCGGACCGATTCCCGGAAGGTGTTGAAGGCAATGCCCCAGATCCGGTTAAGCATTACACCCCTCCGTTTCTATTTGCACCCCGCACCCGGGCCATGAAGAACTCCTCAAGTGTCAGGGAACGGGGAATGATTGAGCGCACCTTCGCCTGTGCCTCGCGGACAATTGCCAGCACCCGCTCCACCTCCTCATCACTCTTCACAGTCAAAAGGAGTAGGTCGCCGGATTCAATCGAACGCTGGGCGATCCGTTCCAGACCTTTTCGAAACTTACCGCTCACGCCCTGCAGGGTAATCTCGATTGACTCCACCTCCCCGGTCAGAATCTCGCTCAGTCTGCCGATCTCCACCATCTTGCCGCCGACAATAATCCCCACCCGGTCGCAGATCATCTCCACATCGGCCAGAATATGGGTGGAGAAGAATACCGTCTTCCCCTGCTCACGCAGGCTGACAATAATATCCCGGAACTCCTTTCTGCCGATCGGGTCCAGTCCGCCCATCGGTTCATCCAGAATTACAACCTCCGGGTCGTGGATCAGCGCCTGAGCAATCCCGATCCGCTGGAGCATTCCCCGCGAAAAACCGCGCATCTGCTGATTTGCCGCATGCTCCATCCGCACCAGCTTCAGCATCTGCCGGAGCCGACCCGGGATGTCGCTGTGGGGCACACCGGAAAGCTGGGCGGTCAGAGTTAAAAATTCGGCCGCGGTCAGATACTCATAAAAATACGGAGACTCAGGCAGAAAACCGATCCGCCGCTTCACCCGCGGGTCGCGCGGTGCCCGGCCCAGCACTGTGGCAAAACCGCTGCTGGGCTGGGCCAAACCGATAACGATTTTGATCGTTGTGGTCTTGCCCGCACCATTAGGTCCTAAGAACCCGAAAATTTCCCCCCGCTCCACCTGCAAGTTAAGCTCCGAGAGCGCCTGCACCCGTTTCATCCGGAAACCGGTCCGGTAGGACTTACTCAGCCTGACGGTCTCAATTACCGGCTGATTAACCACCGCCACAAACTGAGTATAAAAATTAATTATGCTCAGGTCAAGAAAAAGAAAAGCGGGGTGGATTTCCACCCCGCGCACTGCTCTCGGAGGATTAGTTGTGGAGCACGAAGAAGATGAAGTACTCCTCGTCAGTCGGGTCGTCGCACAGCGGGTCGAGGTCATACATCGGATAGGCGACATCACGCCCAAATCCGTAGATACCGTACTCCTGCGGAGCACCGAAACCGACATCCGGCACATAGGTGGCGATGCCGATCCCGCCCGGATACTCCGGTGTGCCGCCGAAATCAAGGTACGGACACTCCTCGTCACTGCCCCGGATCTGAGCGTTCTGGCCCGGCTCGAGCTCGCCGAACAGGTCCAGATAAATTAGGTCCTCCTCATCCTTGTCCTCGTCGTTGTAGCGCCGGCCGTCATACGGGTTCACCGGGAAGTTGCCCGGCTTGGGTTCACCGTCAGTTCCAATCGGATCACCGCCCGGGAACCAAAGGCACATACCCGCCTCGTTGCCCGGATCCCATTCCACATCCTCGCCCGGGTAGTTGCCGTAGTGGTCCACGGCATAGGCCTCGAGCGCCGTCTGGATCACGTGCATATTGTTCTTCACCGACGCACGACGGGCACGCTCCTGGAACAGGACGAAGTTCGGGATGATCAGTGCGAGCAGGATACCGATAATCAGGATGACGACGAGCAGCTCAATCAGTGTGAAGCCGCGATTCTTCATGGTATTTGGCACCTCCTTTCTTTTTAAGAATAAACGGGACCGCAAGCCGCTACTGTTTAGCTTTCTTCGCCGATAAAAAGAAAGTAAACACATAGCAGCTCGCCGTCTCATTCATATTATAACAAACTTATGGCTCTCTGTCAAGCAGAAATTTGCCATCCCGGCAAATCAGGAGTAAATCAGACTGCCCGACTGTCCGAACCCCGGGTGCTGGAGTGCTGCACTCAAAAGATCGGTATTGGTCCGGATACTGCCGAAGTTCAGTTCAGCAAACCCCCGGAGCAGACGACGGACCGCAGCCTCCAGATCCGCCCCCCAGGAAAACAGATTCACAAGCAGCAGGTCATATTCACCCAGAATTTCGTAGCCGGAATATATGCAGGACTCCACCCGCAGGTGCGGTCCGCCCGGTAGTAACAGCTCATCAACCACTCCGGTTGAGGGTTCGAAATCAGCAGTCGGATCCTCTGCCCGGATACCCGCTGCCAGTGCCCTGATCCCTTTACCCGCCTGATGATTTATCTCCTTTTCTCCTGCTGTTGCTCTCAGCTGCCCGGCAACAATATCCATTCCGGTGATAATTTCTGCCAGTGGATGCCAGGGACTCAACTCACTGCTCAGCTGAAAAAAGTAAGGGGTATTATTCTCACCAATCAGGAACCGGAGCACCAGCGCACCCGGAAACTGCAACTGTTCTGCCAGCAGTTTTGACCAGCGGTACAGCCGGTTGCGCAAATTCCCCGGCAGATTTGCCGGTGAAAAAACCAGCAGGTCCTGCTCCCGGTGATAAAAACCGACCTCCCAGTCCGCCACCGCCTGAGAAAAAATTACCAAAACCTCGACCGGCCTGGTCCGGGACAGATGTCTCTCCAGATAAACCTGCTCCGTGCCGGTATGTGCCCGGGCCTCTGCCTGACACATCCGGACCTGATACTCAATCTCCTTTTCCTTGACAATCAGGCGGCAGCAGCGGAGGCTGCTGGCGACGGGCCTGACGACAACCGGCAACCCCAGCTTTAACACCGCTGTCACCGCCTGAGCCAGACTGCTGACCGGTTCCTCAGTTCCGGGCACAACTGGAATTTTCAGCTCTTGAGCCAGCCGGCGCTGTGCCAGCCGGTCCGCAAGGAGCCGGAGTGTATCCGGACCCGGTCCGATAAACGCAATTCCTGAACTGAGCGTGGCATCAGCGAACTCCGGATCCGCTCCGAGAAAACCCCAGCCCGGATGGAGCGCATCACAGCCGGTAATCTCCGCCGCTGCCAAGAGCCGTGATACATTAAGATAGGAGTCGCGGAGGGGCGCCGGTCCGATGCATACCGTCTCATCGGCTAAAAGCACCGGCAGTGCGGTCCGGTCCGCTTCAGAATAAGGGACAACACTCCTGATGCCGAGCTCTCGGCAGGTGCGAATGATCCGCAGTGCCGGAATTCCCCGGCAGGCTACGAGAACCTTTCTGAACACACCTCTTTATGCCCGCTCAACATAGGTCTTGGTGCGGGTATCAATCCGTACCCGGTCGCCGACCTTGATGAAAAACGGCACATCCACTACCAGTCCGGTTGACAATTTTGCCGGCTTGCCCCCACCGGTTGCGGTGTCGCCCCGGTAATTGGGCTCGGTCTCCACCACCTCAAGCACAATGAAAATCGGCGGTTCAACCAGCATCGGCACCCCTTCAATATAGCCGATCTCCACCTCCACCCCTTCGGTTAGATAAAACACCTTGTCGCCGAGCACCTCCCGCTTCAGGGCAAACTGGTCATAGGTCTCCATGTCCATGAAGTGGTAACCGGTATCATCAGCATACAGAAACTGCCCCTTGCGCCGCTCCATCTCCACCGTCTCCAGCTTGATTTCAGATTCAAAACTCTCCTCGATCAGCGCTCCGGTGCGGATGTTGCGCATCTTGGTCAGCACCCTTGCCCGACGCTGCGCGGTCCGGGTCCGGGCATAGGAAAGAACTTCATAGATCTCATTGTTATATTTGATTAAAAGACCGGTTCGAAAATCGTTTGGTGTTACCATTGCCACTCCTTAAATTATCAGTAACTCCTTGTCTGCCCTGGTGAAATTGCGAAGCCCGGTACTGGTAACCAGCACCATATCCTCAATTCTTACCCCGCCTTTTCCCGAAAGATAAACTCCGGGCTCAACTGTAACCACATCACCCGGCTCCAGTATCTGCCGGCTGGTCCGGGCAAGAGCCGGTTGCTCATGCACCTCCAGACCAACACCATGGCCCAGGCTGTGACCGAAAAACTGTCCCAGTTGCTGCTGATTAAGATATTCCCTTGCCACCAGATCCACAAACTTGCACGGCACCCCAGGCTTCATCACTCCAAGCGCCTCCTGCTGTGCCTGCAGCACCGCCTCGTATATCCGTTTCAGTTCGGGTTCCGGTCTGCCCAGAAATACTGTGCGGGTCATATCGGCACAGTAGCCCTGATACCGGCAGCCGATGTCAAATGTGATCGCATCCCCCTTTTTCAATCGGCGTAACCCGGCCCGAGCATGAGGCTTAGCGCCATTCTCACCCGATGCCACAATTGAGGGAAACGCGGGCTCGCCAAACCGCCGAAAGTAAAACTCAATCTCCAGTGCCAGGTCCTGTTCAGTAACCCCCGGTTTCACCAGCTTGAGCGCCCGGTTAAACGCCTGTTCGGTAATCTCCTGGGCCCGCTGCATCCGTGCCAGTTCGGGACGGCTCTTTTTACGCCTCAGCTCCAGCACCAGATCTCGGACCGGAATCAGCCTTAACCCCTTGAGCTGCCGGCGTAGCAGCCGGAACCTTGCCAGACTCAGATTTCCTTCTTCCACTCCGATGCGCGGTGTCCGTTTCCCCCCCAGCATCCGGTTTAAATCGGCAACCGGAAACGAGCTGTAAAGATCACGCTCAAGGATTTTCTTATCACAGCCCCGGACCTCGGTTTTAATCTGCTCCTGATACCGAAAATCGGTATAAAAAACGGCAGCACGCCGGGTCACAACCATCATACCGTTACTGCCAGTATAGCCACAGAGATAGCGAATGTTGTTCAAGCCGGAAATTATGATCCCATCCAGCCTTTCCCGGAGGAGCTTTTCTTGGAGCTGTGCGATCCTTTTCTCCATCGGCTCAAATTTTATAACCCAGCACCAAAATGTCAAATCCTTACTTCCGACCGGGCGATTAATTCCTTATTAATATTATAGAGCCGGTTTTCCCTGCTTCAACCCATGAAGCCCATGTTGCCAACACATATTTTATCAACTACTTACATAATTATACCCCCTGGAATCCTACCCACCCCCCAGTTCCCCCCACCGTTGAATCCAGTCTGAGTAGCAGTCCTAACTCCGATCTGGTTGAATTTCATAGACTTACAACCGTACTCCTGCTCATTATTGGCCTATCATCAAGCCCCTGTTTTATTTTATCTTTTGGTCCCTATCGCTCCTTTACCCTGGTCCCGCTGTTAACAGTTGACTTTAAGTCCACCACTGCTAAATTTCACTTAGCAGGCACAAATCTGAAAGGAGGCGGTATGGATTTTTATGAGGTAATTCGGAAACGACTCAGTGTTCGTGCCTACAGACCCGACCCGGTCCCGGAGGAAATTCTCAACCGGATTCTTGATGCGGGCCGGCTTGCACCCTCAGCGAAAAACCTTCAGCCCTGGAAGTTCATCATCATCAGGGATGAGAAAATCCGCCAGGCGCTCGTACCCGCCTGCCGTAATCAGCAGTTCATTGCGCAGGCACCGGTGATCATCTGCGCCTGCGCCCTACTGGAGCAGGCATGGAAGGGCATGGGCGGGTACTGGTCCGCAGCTGAGATTGATGTCACGATCGCGCTGGAGCATATCATTCTTGCTGCTGCCAACGAAGGGCTGGGCACCTGCTGGATCGGCGCATTCATTGAGGATGAGGTGCGGAAGGTGCTGGAAATACCCGCGGGGGTGAAACCGGTCGCGCTCACTCCGCTCGGCTGGCCAGCTCAAGAATCCAGGCCCCGCGCCCGAAAGGAGCTGAAGGAGATTGTCTGCTATGAGCGCTTCTCGTGAAGCAGTGCCAACTCCATGATCAGCGCATCCTCGCCGTTCTCGTAATAACCCTGGCGGATATAAGTAGGCACAAACCCGAACCGGCGGTAGAAACGCTGGGCACCGGTATTGGAAATCCGCACCTCAAGGAACACGCTTTCCGCCTGCTGACTGTGAGCAAACTGCAGCGCCCGCCTCATCAAATCAGTCCCAACCCCTTGATTGCGCCATTCCGCAGCAACCGCAATGTTGGCAATATGGACCTCAACCCGGCCCCAGGCAATCAGATAGCCCACAACCCGGTTCTCATTCTCCGCCACCATGCACAGCCCATCCGGACGGTGAATATCAGAAAGGAAAAATGACCGGCGCCAGGGATTGGGGAAAGTGGTATGTTCGATCTCCAGGACCTGATCCAAATCCTGCTCCTCCATTCTCCGAATGGAAATCATATAAGTCATCGGCGGGCAGGAACTGATGCGCTCCTGCCCGCCTCCTTGTCAACCCTACTTGAGATAAACCGCCTTGGTCGTCATTATCTGCTCTTCACTCTCCAGTCGAACCAGATAGACACCCTGTGCCACCCGGCTACCGGCATCATCCCTACCATCCCAGATCAGCTCGTATCCGCCCGGAGCAAGCCTGCGGTCAATCAACGTGCGGACCCGGCGTCCGGCTTTGTCATAAACCGCAACCCGGACCGCTGAACCCTGACTCAGCAGGAAGTGAATCTGCAGCCGGCTCCGGAATGCGGTCGGCAGCATGCTGACACCGGTGAGAACCAGACCGGACATACTCCTGGTTTCTGCCAGCCCGACTGAGGGTGCATCGGTGGTCAACTTGATCGCCCGGCCCGGCACGATCGGTCCGGCAGCCCGGTGGAAGGTATCGTTGTAGACCACCTGAATCGCAATCGTCAAACTCGGATCCTGTTCGCCGATGGTGGCACTTGAGTTCCAATTCGCAGTCAGGTACTGATAGATTACCTCGGTATTACCGTCAGCAGCTGCCAGCGTTGTGTCATAGAAGACAATCTGCATTTTGTCCCAAGAGTCGCGCGGGTTGTAGTAATGGACCGAATCCCACTCAACGATAAACCGGTGGTTTGCCGCATCATGATAATACCACACACCATTTCCGATCGGCGGATACAGATCGTCCCATTTGAGACAGAACATCGGTGGCATCTGGCTGTTGGGCAACTGGGTATTAGACCAGGTGGTGGTTGTTGTGTAACCCGGTGCCACCCAGCCGTTGGAACAGATTGAGATCTGGGTGTAGCGCTGACCATAGAACTTGATCGGACCAAACGCCGGCGGCAGGGTGATCTGTACCGTTTGGTCGTCATTCAGAGTAAGCCGGGTTCCGAGATTGCGGATTTCAACCCAGGAGAAGGTCGGACGCTCCGCATACTCCACATCAATGTCATCATAGGCATAGTAGAGCGCGGGTTGACGCGGTCCGTCCGGGATCGGGTCAATGGCGGTCAACCGACCCACCTCAATCCCGAAATAAACGGTCCGATCCGGATAACCGGTCTGGCTGATCCGCAGACTGCACGGAATAACAAACTCGCGGGGAATTGATGCACTTGCCCGCACCCGGAAATGATCCGCCTCATTCATAGCCCAGGAGTCGGCAGGAATGAATCCGTAGAGGGCGCTGGAATCCAGAACCTCAAGCCGGGAATCAAGCGACCAAAGCACCACCTGCACATCGTAGGCGTTCCCCAGCCCGGAATTTACGAGCTGAATCGCAATGTCACACTCCTCACCGGGATCAAGCTTGCCATTACCGCCGTCATAGGCATAGACCGAATCACCGGCCAGCACCGGTGTGCCCACCTTCAGTTTCAGTGGTGAAACCCAGACCGAATCCTGATCGTCCTGGACCACCAGCTCAAAATTGAGCGTGTAGCCATTGACACAGGAGTCGTCAACCGTAAACTGGAATCCGGGCAGGCCGGAAAATGCGGTGTCACCTGCTTGGATCGTGCCGAAGCTCTTCACCGAATCGGTAATGGTGATGTGGCTCGAGTCTGAGGTCCGCAGGATGCCGGTTACCCCGCTGGTTGTATAGCTGCACTGATTCTTCACCCAGACCGGCAGATTGATCGCCTCGCCCGGATTGATAATCCGGTCATTATTGCCGCCTGCCGAATCATCAATAATCGCCCGATACAGCCTAACCCCGAATGGCAACGGTGTGTTCTCAATGCACAGTTTGGCGTCAATTCTGCCTGTGCCGTAGGTATTGTTCTTCGGCGGTGTTCCGCGGGGCACAACCGAATACTGCATGATTGAATCAATCTCCTCGGGCAGAAGCAACGGATTCTTCTCCAACATCAGCGCCGCCACCCCGGCAGCACACGGTGTTGCCATTGAGGTCCCGGACATTCCGACATAACCGCCACCCAGCCGGCAGGAAACCACATCCACACCCGGTGCGGAAAAATCCGGTTTCAGCAAACCGGGGGGATAGGCATAGTCATTGTACGGCGGAATACTTGACCAGGAGACCGGACCCCAGGAAGTGAAATAGGCATAGTTGTCCGCCGAGTCGGTGGCACCGATCGAAATCGCTCCACCCAGACCGCCTGCCATCTCTGCTGGATGCTTCCAAGGACCGGGGACATCACCCGGCGTCCGGACATTGTCCGGTGGACTGCTCGACCCCTCATTACCCGCCGCGATGAAGTAGGGGAGCCCGGCAGCCGCCACATTGGTTACCGCCTGACGCCAGAGTGCCCGTCGGGGATTCCAGGAGTGCCACCAGCCCAGGCTCATCGAAAGCAGGTGGGCATGATTCTCTGGCGACAGTGGCGGTGCGACGCAGAACTCCATTGAGCGGAAGACCGTATTTTCCGCAATTGTATCCGGCAGTGGTGAACTGAGGCTGGTTTTGGTCCGGCAGCTCATAACCTTGGCACCGGGAGCAATGCCGGTCGTATCACCACCTGTGCCGTCACCGACATTAATTCCGCAGGTATGGGTGCCATGACCATTCGAATCCATCGGGTCGTTGTCGTTGTTCTCAAAGTCCCAGCCGTGATAGGGGTAGTTCGGGTCGGTCCACATCCGATTTGCCAGATCCGAGTGGTTGTAATCACAGCCGGTGTCGATATTGCCGATCACCACCCCCTGTCCGGTATAGCCGTAGACATACCAGACGCTGTCCGCCTTGACCTTGCGCACATGCCACTCCCGGCTGTCCGTTCCGCCGGTAACATCGGCTGCGGGCTGCTGCGGTGCAAGCCCGAGCGCATTCTCGGTCGGAATCAAATCCCACTGGACAAACCAGACATCAGCCCGCTCTGCCACCTTCAGAATCGCTTCGGAAACCAGTTCGCAGTAAACCGCATTCACAATCCAGAGCGGCGTGATGTTGCGTGCCTTACCTTCCTGTTCCAACCGGCTCAGCTCCTGAAGCAGACCCTGCTGGGTCCGGGCAGCAAGCTCCTTTAAACCGCTGACCGTAACCCGCCAGCGCTCATCCTTGACCTTGATCGTCCGGACGATCTCCTCGCCATTAAACTGCTCTCTGAGGGCAATCACCACCGGCAGGTATTCACTCTTGCTGGTGGTGCTCATCCGCTCCCAAAGTAGCGGTTCAATCGGTGCGCCGGCCACGAATGTGACCGCCACTACCAGCACAATCACAAATCTACCGTACACTGTTCCTCCTTTAGCGTTTACATCTACATCTTATCTGAGAAATTACCAGAATCAAGCATGCAACTGAATATTGACACTCCTATTAACCCGGTTATAATAACCGCCGATCGTGGTCGACCCGGAAAACGGGTTGCCCGGAATCGGGCACAGGGAACGCCGTGAAAATCGGCGGCGGTCTCGCCCACTGTGAGCGGCATTTTTACGCCCCATCAATGCCACTGGCTTCGGCTGGGAAGGCGATGGAGTGCGGCCGCAAGCCAGGAGACCTGGCCACGGTCAGAAGATCGGTTTAACTTGCGCAGAAAGGAGAACCGCAATGAACTTTCTGTCCCTGATTTTAATTATCACCAGCATCAACTTAAACCGCCAGATTATTGATGCGGTCACCGGTGAACCGGTACCCTATGTCCAGATCACCGTGCTACCCCAGGGCAGAACCTTTCTTGCTGACAGCACCGGCTACTTCTCTTTGGAAATTGACCAGCCCGCAGAACTGCTGACCCTGCAACTGGAACGGATCGGCTACCGCACCCGAACCTGGACCGCTCCGGCTGAGGTTCTGCCCGAACTGCTATCACTTTTCCCGCTGGCAATCCCCGTCAGCGGTGTCACCAGCACCGCGACCAGACTCAAGACCTCCTTGCCTCTTGCCGTCCCGTTACAGAACCGGAAACCTGACCTGATGCTGGTACCGGTAATGAGTAGTCCGGCATTACTGCTCAGCCGGGCAACCAGCATTCTCGTTAATGATTACGGCAACCTTGCAACTCTGAATTTGCGCGGTGCCGGCCCGGAACAGACCCTCGTCCTCTGGGACCGCATCCGGCTCAACTCCGGTCTCAACGGTCTTGCCGACATCACCCTACTGCCTGCAGGCCCGCTTGAACGAATTGAGATTGCCCGTGGTGGCGCCTCGGCACTCTACGGCCCATCGGCGCTGGGCGGTGTCGTCAATCTGATAACCGAGGAACCCCGCAAGCGTCGGCTCGACCTTAATGCCGGGCTTGCCTCATTCGGCACTCGCACTGCCGCACTTACCGCTTCATTTCCCGGTCCGATCAGCTGGCTTGCCGCCGGCGAATACTTTCACAGTGATAACCGCTTTCCCTACCCTGACTCCACCAACTCAATCTGCCTGCGCACCAATGCCCGGCTCAGCCGCACCGCTCTGCTCGTCAAATCTCAAACCGCACTGGATGCCCGCCAGTCGCTGATGCTGGAAACCCATTTCGGTATCAGCCGCCGCGGTTCCCCCGGACCTGTCACCTTCCCGAGCGACAGCGCCCGGCTTGATGACGAACATCTGCTGGTCATTGCCGGCTATGACCTGCTTGAAAGTCCGGCAGGAAGAATGAGTACCCGACTGCATCACAGCCGGCGTAATGAACGCTATCACAACCCGGACCAGTATTTCACTGCCAACGACACCCATAAACTCCAAAATACCGGTATTAACCTTAACCACGAATTTAATCTGTCATTCGGACCAATTACTTGCGATCTGCTGACCGGGATTGAAGCCGGTCATGAACAGGCGCAGAGTACGACCGTGGGCGGCCCAGCCCGGCTCAGCGCTGCCGGTTATATTGAAAGCGGTTTCAAAACCACACCAGTTCAGATTATACCCGCACTGCGCTACGAAATTCTGCAGAACCGGCATCCGGATGCGGTTGCAACCCTCGGCGCCCTGAGTCCGCGTCTGACCGTGACACTGACCCCGCACCCGCTTTTGAGTTTTTATTCCGGTGTCAACCGCTCCTTCCGCGCCCCCAGCCTCAACGAACTGTTCTGGCCCGAAGACCCCTGGACCCGCGGTAATCCCCATCTCAAACCGGAGTGGGGAACTGGCTATGATGCCGGCATCGGTATCAAACTGCCCGGCGGTGGTCTCCGGCTTAACGCCTTTTACTCTCGAATTCAAGACCTGATTCAATGGGTTGCCGATACGGGTTTTGTCTGGCAACCGGTCAACATTGCCCGGGTGCGGAGCCGGGGACTGGAACTGGAACCGGAACTTGAGTTTCCTCGCTTCGGCCTGAACGGCAATCTGACACTTCAGGAATGCCGGGCAGAGAGCACCCTGATACCTTACCGCCCACGGCTGACCGGCAGCGCCAGCATCTGGCTTGAGCCGCTGCGTTTACCCAGGACTGCGCTCCGGCTTCAGCTGAGCACAACCGGTGCCACCTCCAGATTCACCAATTCGATCAACACCGATACCCTGCCTGGTTACCTGATCCTTGACCTCGGCATCAGCCTGAATCATAAAATCAACCCGGTCTCCCTTGGAATCAGTGCCGGGGTCCAGAATTTACTCGACCGACACTACGAACTGATCCGTAATTATCCTCTGCCCGGCAGAAGTTTTTATCTAAAAACCCGGCTCGCCCTGGGTCAATGAGGCTGAAGTATCGGCAGGAGACCGGCCGGCAGTGCGCATAATCGCAAGATAGCGATCGCGCACCGTTTGAAAATCGGCAAGGTAGCGGGCGGGCACCGGCTCAGCACGCGGTGGAATCACCTTGAGCGGATTCACCGGCTTACCGTTCTGCCGGATTTCAAAGTGGAGATGAGGTCCGGTTGCCAGCCCGGTTGCACCCACATATCCCACTGTTGCCCCTTGATGAACCCTTCTACCAACCTTGATACCCGGCCCGTAACTGGAAAGGTGACCGTAACGGGAAACAAGCCCACCAGAATGCCTTATCTCCACCATCTTCCCATACCCACCGTTCCAGCGCGCCATTGTGACCACACCATCAGCAATTGCGCTCACCGGCGTTCCGCGCGGTGCCACATAATCTACACCGTGATGGGGTCTGACTACACGCAGAATCGGATGAAACCGCATCCCGAAATACGATGACACCCGGGCAAAAGACAGGGGGGACCTCAGTACCGTCTTGCGCAGCGACTGTCCCTTTTCATTATAGTAATCCCACCGTCCTGTTGGATCCCGATAGTAGAAACCGTAGACATTGTCGGTCCGGCTCCGGTAACGGACCGCATAAACCCGGCCGAACCGGTAAAACCTGCCATCCACCTCCAGCCGGTCGCAGAGCAGTTCGAAGGTGTCCCCGTTATTGCATTCGGTAAAGAAGTCAATATCATAACGCAGGATCTCGGCAAACTCCACCGCCAGCTCGGGCGTTCCACCCAGCTTCAGCAGTGAATTCCAGAGCGAATTTTCTACTGCCCCGCGGAGCACACACTTGACCGTATCCACCGGCCACATAATCTTCTCGGCAAGTGCAGTGCCATTACTGTCAAACCGCACCGCATAACTCACCACTGGACTGGAGTGGTAATCAATACCGCGGAAATTCAGCCCCTGATAGATCAGCGTCACCGAATCACCCGGTGTCATCCTCCGAAAATTAAAATCCGCCTTTTCCAGCGCACGGTAAATCGCATTAATCTGCTCGGCTTTAATGCACCACCGGCTCAACAGTCCCGCGAGCACTTCCCCGCTCTGCAACCGGTCACCGCCATGGTAAGTGGATTCCGGTGAAGGAATCAATGGGGCACATACAGTTTGCGGTCCATAATGCTGTTTCCAATTTTGTAATTTCAGTCCCGCAATGATGGCTAAAAACAAAACCGCACTGCCAATGAAAACAAAAATTGCCACCCGTCTGGATGGATTTGACTTGGGAATCCGCTCGAAGCCTCCCATAGCTACTTAAATACAACCAGACTTGCCGCCATCAGGACCATCCCTGAAACAACGCCGGCGACACTGAGATGCTCGTGACCGTAGGAGTAAGAACCGGGAATCAACTCATCAAAAGCAATAAACACCATCAGCCCCCCCACGCCGGCAAGCAGCAGGTTCAGCAGCGCTTCGTTAAGAAATGGCATAAGCATTCCCGCCGCTACTAAGGTACCCGCCAGCTCCGCCGCTCCGGAAAGTGCCGACCAGAGCAGACTCCGACGCCGGGAACCAGTGGCGCAGAATACCGGGATTGCCACTGAGATACCTTCGGGAATATTGTGCAGTGCAATTGCCACTGCGATCGCAACCCCCAGTTGCCGGCTCTTTATCGCTCCTGCAAAAGTCGCCATCCCTTCAGGGAAGTTGTGGAGCCCGATCCCCAGCGCGAGCAGCAAACCCAACCTCAGTAGCCGGCTGCGCTCAAGCTCCTGCTGACCATGACGATGGCGCCAGCGCTGGCCACCCTGTACCGGCTCCTCGGGTGAACACATTTTGGAATCAATCCTGTGCTCACTGATAAATTCATGGGGGACAATCAGATCGATCAGAAACATCAGAACGATGCCGGTAAAAAATGCAGCATTTGCCGGCACAAATCCCACACTTCTGATTCCTGTGCTCAGCAGCTCGGCGAACGAGACAAACATCATTACACCGGCAGAAAACCCCAGGCTGAATCCCATGAATCCACTTCCTGGTCTACGCACCACCAGACCGATCAGACTCCCCAGAAATGTGCTTACCGCTGCCAGTGCACTAAGCACTAAAGCAAAAACAAAATTTTCACTCATCATTCGTCCCAGTTCGATTAACATTCAGCCTCGATATCAGCATCTTCAGCCGGTTAAGCGTCACCGGCGACAGGGTGTGTTCCAGACGGCAGGCATCAGCCTCGGCAACAGCCGCACTCACCCCTACGATCCGGCGCAGAAATGTCACCAACAGCTGATGGCGCTGATAGACCGTTTCCGCAACCTTTCTCCCAAGGGGTGTCAATTCCACTCCGCCGTAATGCTCGTGTCGGACCAACCCCTTGCCGGCAAGCGCAGCAAGCGCCACTACCACTGAGGGGCGGCTTACCTTCAGAAATCCGGCGATATCCTTGACCCGAACAGTCTTACAGTCTTTCTCAAGGATCAGAATCGCCTCCAGATAATCCTCCTGACTTTCCCCGAGAGACCGGAATCGGTTGATGTTAGTTGCATTAAACATTGTTTAAATAAACTAATTTTAACTGAATATCGTTTTAAAATCAACAGTTGCCTATTATTAAAAATTAACTTATAATCCATAAATGGGTAATAATTTGCTGCTGAAAAATGCCGCCCGGTTCCACGGCCATCTCGGACCCTGGCTCGTTATCGGTCTCCGTGCCGGCATTTATGCCCGGCGCCGGTTCAAGTGTTCCCAGTTCCAGATTTGCGCTACTGTATTCTGCCCCTCGAAACCTCCGGTCCGGTGTGTGATTGACGGCGTCCAGCTCGGTGCCGGTTGCACCCTGGGCAAAGGCAACATCCGGCACCGGACCGCCCGGGGGTTCTGCCGGATTCATTTTTCTGCACACCGCCAGCAGGTAACGCTTTCAGTGCGACCAGAGATTTTCAATTCAATAGCCAAACCCCCTTCTGGTCAGGTAAAACAACTGGCATACCAGATTGCCCGTATGCCTCTTGAGCAGATTTTTACCGTGAAACCATATTCAAAACCGGCGGTCTAAATAGGTGAAAGCAAAAAATGAGTAAGGAGGTGATGAAAATGGCAAAGCATCTGACGACATGGGATCCATTCCGGGAGATGGTTTCACTCCGGGATGAACTGGACCGGCTCTTTGACTCGGTATTCGGACGCCTGCCGCGGGAGCGGGGAGAAACCTACTGGGCTCCGCCCTTGGACATTGAGGAGACTGAGGATGCTATTGTCGTCCGCGCTGAACTGCCGGGCATGAATAAGGAGGATATTAAGATCAGTCTGTCCGGTGACACCCTGACGATCAGCGGTGAGCGGAAATTTGAAAGTGAGAAAAAGAGCCGAACCTACTACCGTCAGGAGCGGGTCTACGGCAAGTTCCAGCGCACGGTGACGCTCCCGGCAGAGGTCGAGGGCGACAAGGCAAAGGCATCCTACAAGGCAGGGGTCCTGGAGCTGGTCCTCCCGAAATCCGAAAAGTCCAAGGCAAAGGAGATTACTATCGTTGCCGAGGAGTGATTCCCGGAACCACCCTCTTGGAGGCGCCCGGTTGGGCGTCTCTTTTTGTTCTTGAACCATTACCCGCAGGGGATAAAATATGTATGTGCCGGCCGCAGTTTATCTGCTAAACTTCATTTTCCTTGTATATACTATTGGGGAAGCCGCAATCGCCAGCCGGTCAAAACTGAGAATGTTACACAGTGAGCAGCTTGATTCAATTGTCCATCAGGGAATTACCCGCCACTTCCTGATTCATGTTCCGCAAAACCTATCTCGGAACAGACAGATACCGCTGGTGTTTGTATTGCATGGCGGTGGTGGCACGCCCGCTTCTGTTGCCCGGCTGACCGGCTTCAGCCGGCTGGCCGATTCTGCCGGATTCATCGTTGTCTATCCGCAGGCGGTTAATCGTCACTGGAATGATGGCCGGGATGTACCTAAATACCGCTCCCAGCGCGAAAACATTGACGACGCCGGCTTCATCGCTGCATTGCTTGATACCATCGGCTGCAGGCTGCCAATCGATCGCTCCAGAATTTATGCCTGCGGCATCTCCAATGGTGGTATGATGTGCCACCGGCTCGGCTGTGAAATTGCGGACCGGCTTGCCGCCATCGCCACCGTTGCCGCTGCCCTGCCGGAAAACCTTGCCCGCCGGTTTCCATTATCCACCTCTCTGCCGGTCCTGATGTTCAACGGAACCGCGGATCCGTTCGTGCCTTATGAAGGTGGTGTGGTGGGAATGAACACACCCCGTGGTCGGGTGCTGAGTGCGGAAGCAACCGCCCGGTTATGGGCAGAATCAAACCGCGCTACCCGGGTTCGAATCGAAAGCCTGCCCGCGCCTAATGGCGAAAAACTGGAGCTAATTTGCGTAACCTATACCGGCGGTCCCGAGGTCATTCTTTATAAAATAATCGGTGGCGGTCATGTCTGGCCCGGCGGCAAGAAGCGGTCCCGCCATTATGGTCCACACATTAACAGTATCAATGCCACCGCGCTAATATGGGAATTCTTCTCCCGCCACCGCCGGGACTAATTCAGCCGGCTGCCGGAATCGGCATCAAACAGATGGATTTTCCCGAAATCAAAATTCAGGTGCACCCGGACTCCGGAACCGGGTGCTTCGTGCGGACTGGTGCGCACAATAAAACTCTCATTTTTCAGCTTCAGATAAACCAGCGCCTCATTCCCCAACTGTTCATTCACCTCAACTGTCGCCGACACCGAACCGGACTGATCAATCCGGACATCCTCCGGCCTGATACCCAGAACTACCGCCTGTCCCGGCTTAACCGCGCCCGTCACCGCTGCTGGCAGTTCGATCGTAAAACTGGGACTGGCAAACCGCAGGGGAGAGGACTGAATTACACCGGTAACCAGATTCATTGGTGGTGAACCGATAAATCCGGCAACAAACCGGTTCACCGGCCGATTATAAAGAGTCAGTGGTTCTGCTACCTGCACCACTCTGCCATCTTTCATTACCCCGATTCGCTGACCGAGTGTCATTGCCTCCACCTGATCATGGGTGACATAGATAATGGTAGTCTGCAACCGCTGATGCAACCGGGCAAGTTCTGCTCGCATTCCGACCCGCAACTTGGCGTCCAGGTTGGAAAGCGGTTCATCAAACAAAAATACCTGCGGCTGCCGGACAATCGCCCGCCCTACCGCCACCCGCTGCCGCTGACCGCCAGAAAGCTCTGCCGGTTTGCGGCCCAACAGCTCCTCTATCCCGAGAATTGCTGCCGCCTCTTCAACCCGGCGCCGGATTTCTTCTTTCGGTAATTTTCTAAGCTGCAGGGCAAATGCCATATTCTCAAATACGGTCATATGCGGATACAGGGCATAGTTCTGAAACACCATGGCGATATCCCGTTCCTTGGGCTCCAGGTCATTCACCCGCCGCTCCCCGATATAAATATCACCTGAATCCGGGTCTTCCAACCCGGCGATAATCCTCAAGAGCGTCGTCTTGCCGCAGCCTGAAGGTCCGAGGATGACAAAAAACTCCCGGTCGTTGATTTCCAAATCAACCCGGTCAACCGCCACGAGACCGCGACGGAATGTCTTTGTAACCCCCTTTAACAAAACCCGGCTCATAGGCCCTTAAACCGGTGCCACAGGACCGAAAGAATCCGCACCACCGTCTCCTTCAGATTCCGGCGGGTGACCACAATATCCACCAGTCCGTGCCGGAGCATGAACTCCGCCCGCTGGAAACCCGGCGGCAGCTTCTCGCCGATCGTATCTTCAATCACCCGCTGTCCCGCAAATCCAAGCAAGGCATTCGGCTCAGTAATGATCACATCTCCGAGTGAAGCGAAGGAAGCCATCACACCGGCAGTGCACGGGTCGACCGGAATCGCAATATAGGGCACCCGCGCCAGACGCAGAAGCCCCAGTTCGGCTGAAGTCTTTGCCATCTGCATCAGCGAAATGATCCCTTCCTGCATCCGGGCGCCACCAGAAGTGGCAATGATGATCAGCGGCCGGGCCTCATTTCTTGCGAGCCGGACCGCCCGTGCTACCTTCTCGCCAACCACCGAACCCATACTGCCACCGATAAAACCGAAGTCCATCACCCCGAACACCACCGGAATCCGACCGCACATTCCCCGGCCATAACCGAACGCATCATTTCTCCCGGTCTTCTGCCTTGCCTCCCGGAGCTTCTCCTGATATTTGGGAAACCGGATCGGATCCCCGGCGGTCAGCTCCGCATCCAGCTCCTCCCAGGAGTTCTCATCAAGAATAATCCGGATATACTCCTCCGGGCCAATCCGGAAATGATAACCGCAGCGGTTACAGACATGAAAATTGGACTCCAGGGTCTTCCGGTAGATAATTTCCCCGCACCCATTACACCGCTGCCACAGGGTTTTGGCCGACTTTATCTTGGATTCACTTTCCGGCATGGATTAGTATAAAAACGGGGTTCTCCGCAGTCAAGGGAGACCCCCGTCAACTCTGCGACCTGCGCAGCAGTCCGCTGACTACCTTGAGCCGCGCGGCGGACGCTCAGTCCGGGCGCGTGCCTCATTGACCGTCAGCTGCCGGCCGTCCATTTCCGTCTGATTCAGAGCGGCAATGGCGGCAGCAGCCTGTTCATCGGTAGCCATTTCTACAAAGGCAAATCCCCGAGAACGCTCGGTAAATTTGTCTTTGATGATCTCGACCGAAGTCACCTCGCCATGCTGACCAAAAAGGTCGCGCAGCCGGTCTTCGGTAGCGCTGAATGGGAGATTTCCCACAAACACGCGCTTACCCATTTACCTACCTCCAGTAAGGTTTGCGCTTGGGAAGCGTTACAGGCTACGCACAAACTCGCCTTCTACGGCGGGAACCGACGCAGACCTTAACGGACCACAAGCATAATCTCGGGCACTAACTTCTGACCGGTTTTAGCCCGTATCAAACCGGTCAATTAATATACTAACAGAAAAAAGCGAGCTGTCAATAAAAATTATGTGCCGGTTTCATCCGGTCCGGGATTTGAGCAGGTCCCGGATTTCAGCCAGCAGTCGTTCCGCGTTTGATAGTGCCGGCGCAGTAGCCGGTTGTCTTTTTTTCAGCATATTCACCGGTTTGACGACGATCAGAAAGACTGCCAGCGCAATAATCAGAAAGTCCACCACTGTCTGAATGAACCGGCCATATCCGACCACCACTGCCGGTTTGTCACCGCTTGCTGCCTTGAGGGTAACTGCCAAACTAGGAAAATCCACCCCACCGACCAGAAGCCCGATTGGCGGCAGAATCACATCCCCGACCAGTGAAGACACTATTTTCCCGAAAGCCACACCGACGATAATGCCGACCGCCATGTCAATCACATTACCCCGGAGGACGAACTCCCTAAACTCGCAAAAAAGTTCATACTACCTCCCTTTGTTTACCGTCGGGCCGCAAAATTACAATTGGGGTGAGCTCATTGCCCTGACCGGCCGGATTGTCCCGCATCGCCTCCTCAACCAAACCGGTATCAAGACCGGCGGATGCGCCCACCACCGTGCAGCCGAAGATATCATTGGCATCCACAATTGCGACCGGAAAGCCGAGTGCCGTCGCAAGTTCCTGTGCTACCCGGTTCGGCTCCTTGGGACCGAGTATGACGCACTCATAAAATTCCGGCACGCCCGAGGTATGGGCGGCATCAATCATCGCTACCTGCCTGCCCGCCACCCGGTAGAAATCACCGCTTCTGCCCTGCAGTTTGCCCCAGAAACCGGCAGCCGCCGCCCGCAGAATCCTTGCCAGCCCCACCTCATCAATTGCACACTGCATTGACCAGGGCGAGCGCAGACCGATGCCATAGGGTACCTTCTTGACAAACCGCCAGAGCAGATTTGCCCAGAATCCGGGCCTGATTTCGGTGATTGGAATCGCCCGGCCCTGAACTGCGGCTACCGGGCTCTCGGCAATGGTCAGAATATCGCCCGGCTGAAGCAGAGGACCGGCATAGTGGTGAATCTCCGCCACCAGATCATCACCCCGGTTCAGCACTTTGGTCTTCACCGGAATCCGCACCACCCGGCCCCGGCTCGTTTCAATTACTCGCGGCTTTGCACGGGGCATGGTTCAATATAACATATTTCTTCTCTGATGCAACCATCGCATCCCCGATTTGCATTACCGGTGCGGGCAAATTATACTCCACTATTATGCCGGACCAGGCTCGTTTTGGTGCCCAGAGGTTCACTCGCCGCGTTGGCCTATTCACACTCGGCACACTCATCTCCCGACTCGGCGGTCTTATCCGAGAATCGGTATTTGCCTGGCTCTTCGGTGCCGGGCTGGCAACCGACGCCTTCAATGTCGCCTTCCGGATTCCCAACTTCTTCCGCGACCTGTTTGCAGAAAGCGCCCTTTCCGCCGCCTTTGTACCAACACTGGTTCAGATCAGGCGCGATCAGGGCCAAGACCACGCCCGCCGGCTTGCCGCCAACCTTTTCAATGCCATCACCATTCTACTTACCCTGATTGTAATTGCCGGCATCATCCTGGCACCTCAGATTGTCAAACTCATCGCTTGGGGCTTCAGACCGGAACCCCAGAAACTGCACCTGACCATCAGCCTGACCAGAATCATGTTCCCCTTCCTGCTGTTTGTCACCCTCGCTGCCTGGGCAATGGGTATCCTTAACGCCTCCGGTTCCTTTTTCATTCCGGCGGTTGCACCCGCTGCCTTCAACCTGATTTCAATCGCCATTCCACTGGCTACCTGGCATTTATTCACGCGGCTCGGCGTCCATCCGATCACCGGCATGGCATACGGCGTCATGCTCGGCGCCCTGTTTCAGTTTCTGATTCAGATGCCGAAACTTTATGCCCTCGGCTACCGCTGGCAGCCGGTACTTGATTTCCGCGATCCGGCGCTGCATCAGGTTTTCCGGCGCTGGGTGCCGATGGTCCTTGGTCTGGCAACCTGGCAGATCAACTTTCTCGTCAACACCTTTCTCTTGACATTCCTTCCTCAGGGCTCGGTCACCTGGGTCAGCTACGCCTACCGGATCCAGCACCTGCCCGCAGGCCTATTCGGAGTTGCCATCGGCACCGTTGCCCTTGCCCAGCTCTCCCAGACCGCCACCAGCCGCCTGGATGAAAAACAGTTCAGCCACGGTCTCAACCTCGTCTCGGTTCTGACCCTGCCCGCCTCAATTCTGCTTCTGGTCCTGGCGGTTCCGGTCGTCCGGCTCATTTACCAGCATGGCCGGTTCACCCCTACAGACACCGCCTGCACCGCTCAGGCGCTCGCCCTTTACGCCCTCGGCGTCTGGCCGGCCGCTGCGGTCCGCAACTGTGCTGCCGGCTTCTATGCGCTGGGCAACACCCGCACCCCGGCGCTCATTGCCCTGCTCGTCGTCACGGTCAACATCCTTTTCAACCTCATCTTCATGCGTCTCATCGGCTTCCGCTCCTTTCCGCTCGCCGCCTCCTGCACTCAGCTTCTGAACTTCAGCCTGCTCCTCTATCTACTCCACCGGCGCCAGCCCGGCTTGATTCAGCCCCGGGTTTATACCGTATTTCTCCGCAGCTTGGGCGCTGCCGTTTTTGCCGGCATCACCTCCCTGCTCGTCGTCCGTCTGTTTGCCAGCTCCATCCGCGCTGGCATAACCGAACTGCTGCTGGAAGTTCTGGTTGCCGGCACCGTAGGCATCATCATCTTCTTCCTGCTCGCCCGGCTTTTCCGGCTCAAGGAGGTTATGGATGCCATTAATGCCTTCATTCACCGCCACTGAGCGGACCTGCCGCAACCTGGCGATTGATGCCTTCCGCGGCGGCCTCGGCGGCATCCGGTTCTCACCTTCACCCCTGACGCTAACCGCCCTTTACCTCTACCGAAAAAAACTGGTTGATAAAGCTGTGATTTCCTGTTAAAATATAAAGGCTATGCCGATAAAGTTTTATTCGGGAAAAAGGGCGCGGTCACCCCTGCTCATCGCCTGCTGGCCTGGCATGGGCCATGTCGGCATCCTCGCTGCCAGCTACCTGCGGGTCAAGCTCGGCGGTGAACCCTATGCTGAGATTGACGCCACCCCCTACTTCCTGCCCGACTCAATTGAAGTCCGGGACGGCATCGGTACCATTCTTCCGCCCCCGCGCCAAACTATCTTCTATGTTACCGAACCGCCGCTTCTGATCTTTGAAGGTGAAGCCCAGATCGCCGGCGAACCCGGAATCAAAATTGCCAGCGAACTGCTTGATGTTGCCCAGCAGGCGGGCATCGGCACCGTCTTCACCGGTGCTGCCTTTGCCACCCCCATGAGCTACCGCCAGCCCTCAAAGGTGTTCGGCGTTGCCACCGACGAAACGATGCGCCAGCGCTTCATCAGCCTCGGCATTGAACCGCTCAAGGAGGGCAGAATCTCCGGCCTCAACGGACTCCTGCTCGGCCTGGCAAAATCGCGGGACATTCCGGCTGCCAGTTTCCTTGCCACCATGCCCCAGTATGCGATTGAGGCGCCCAACCCCAAAGCCTCCAAGGCAATCATTGAGGTCTTTCTCAAAATCCTCAATACCACCATTGACATGACCGAACTGGACGAACGCATCCGCGAAACCGACCGGATGCTCGGCGAATTTGAACGCCGGGTCGCAACCGCGCTTGAAGCCCTGCGCCGGACCGGAGATGCAGAAGAGGAGGATGAGGAGACGGCGGAAAAACCCGAACCGGCAGAAAAACCCGAACCACACGAATTGATGGCACACATCGAACGGCTCTTTGAGGAAGCACAGCGTGACCGCTCCAAAGCCAAGGAACTCAAGGAGGAGCTGGACCGATGGGGTCTCTTTCACCTCTATGAAGACCGCTTTCTTGACCTCTTCCGTAAAAAATCCGATGACTGAGAACGGCTGATGTCGGGCACTGTCCAGCAGATCCTGGACCGCTTCTTCTCTGTCTATCTGGAATGCGACCTGAGCAATGTTACCCCCGGTAGAGCCTGGATCATACCTTCAAACCGACGCGAAATTCCGGAACTCCACTACGAAAATCCATTTCCCCTCTGGCTGATTGCAACTGGCAGCCGCTGCGTCATCTCAGTCCAGCCGGCACTGGAAGCACCACTGAAAAAACTCATCGCCCGCATGCCCCTGGCCATCTTCCACCTTCCTCAAGGCCGAAGGATGATGCTGGAGACGGTTGCCCGCGCCCTCAATGCCTCTGGTCGGGTCAGCGCCGTTTCCGGACCAATCCTCTTTGCCACCCGCGGAACTTTCCGCTCGGTTGAGCTTCACCCCTGCCGGCCGATCACCACCGCTGACATCCCGGCGCTGCAGAAAGCCGGCCTCTACGACACCTGCCTTAACAAAAGCATCGCCGAGGGCACCTGCTATGCCGCATTTGACGGTGCCAGCCCGGTCTCACTTGCCGGCACCTGGGAGGTTCCGCACCTGCAGGATCAGATTGCGGAAATGTGCGTACCGGGCACAATTCCTTCAAAACGGCGCGAAGGCTATGGCAAATCCTGCCTCTCGTTTGCCACCAGGGCGGTGATAAATTCCGGAAGAATACCACTCTATCTGACATCAGACCTCAACCCGGCATCAATTGCCACTGCCCGGGCGGTCGGATATCAGCCTTATGGCAGACAGTTCCGGATCGAGATTGCAACCACCGAAACGCCACCTCCTACATTCAGCCTCCCGCAGGCACCAATATTCTGAATCACCATCACCACTAAAGCTATTATAAACGGTTATAAAGCTCATATCATCATCACAAATACCGCAAACATTAGAAAATTAACAATACACACAACCACCAGCACCAGAAACAGATGCCATTCCCCGGCATAATATAATCTAAAGCATAACCAATAATAAAAACAGCAACTTACATTCCAAACCCCTCTGCTATCTCCACCCGACCTACACCCCTGACCTCCACCGTGTAGGGAACTGCCCAGGGGATAGGGGTTAATGGGGTACAATCAGATAACATATTGATTAAAATTAACTTAACAAACACAAATCTAAAAATTATTCTTGACAAAATCAAAACATTTTCAAAAATGAAAAACACCGGTTTGTGTTTAGCCAGTATTTTCCGATTTAATAAATAAGGCGGACACGGTGGCCAACTGACAAGAACCCAGGCCGGCTGATTTGCAAGCGCCTGCCGGATTCGCCTGTCCAGTTCCAATTCCAAAACATTTCTCAGCTCTGCCAGCCAGCAGACCACTTTGGCTTTCTCAGCCTGTTCGGGATAGCAGCTGAACGGCTCATCCAGGAATATTTTCCCCCTAAAGTAACGGTAGTCATCACCCGGTAATTCCGATTGCTAACCCCCAAAACAAACTGCGCCGCAGAAGAGTTCTCCAAGCGCTAACATCCTTTTCTATGGAAAGCGCAATTCTGAATACACGACGGTTTTCAACTCTGAATTGCAGAAAACCGCTCACTCTGGTCCACCCGGATTTAAAACCTGATTTCGGTTCCTGCTGCCGTTCCGGTCCCTGGCTCTTGATTTGATTCTGACCGGCTGACCGCTATAATGTTTTATCGCACGCCATCAGGAGAAAAAAAGGCAGGTTGAACCGGCAACGCCCACCGCGCCCAGCCGGCTTTCTCCCGCACTGACCGTCGTGCTGCGGGTCTTTGCCGGTATTCTGGGGGGAATTTTCATCTTTCTTGCCGGGCTGAACAACTACACCGGCAAGCGCTGGCTCTGGGGTGATCACTGGCAGCTGACCGGACTGCCGAGCGTATTCTTCCGCCTACCGGGAATGAAGCCGGATGAGGCTTACTACTTCCCGGTGCTCTGGCTCGTTGCCGGACTGCTGGCACTTCTGCTTTTCTTCGGGCTCGCGTTCCCTGGTTTCCGCCGGGCGCTCATCGCTCCGTTCCGCCGGCTGAAGACCGCCCTGCCGTTTGTCATTACCCTTGCCCTGCTCCTTTTTAGCCTCTATCCGTTTGACTTTGATACCGCCAAACAGCATGAGACCGGCGCCCAGCTGGTGCTCTACCTTTCCCTTGCCAGTGCCGGCTTTGTGCTCTTGCTCTTTGCCCTGTATCCGGCACTGCGCTTTGCGGACATGTCCGGCAACCGGGTTTACCGCTGGCTGCTGAACCTTTCTGCCCGCCGGTTCCTACTGCTTGTCTGCCTACTTTTCCTGGTCCTGACCAGTCTGATCTCCTGGTTCGTCTTTGAACACCTGCCTCATATTCAGGATTCCATCTCCCAGCTGTTTCAGGCGCGAATCTTTGCCACCGGCAGGATCCATCTGCCCTCACCACCCTTTCCCGACTTTTTTGACTACACCCACATCATCAACAACGGCCGATGGTACTCCCAGTATCCCTGGTTCCACTCCTTTCTTTTGATGCTCTTTGTATTTCTGAAAACACCCTGGCTGCTCAATCCGCTCTGCGGAACCCTGACCCTGCCGGTAATCTATCTCTTGGGGAAGGAGCTTTATGACGAGCGCACTGGCAGACTGGGCGCCCTGCTTGCTCTGTTTTCACCCTTCATCTTCAACATGTCCTCAGAATATATGAACCACGCCTCGGCACTGCTTTTTGCCAGTCTGTTTCTGCTTTTTTATTTCCGGACTCTCCGCGCCCCCTCGCCGGTCAATCCGCTCCTTGCCGGCAGCTGCCTCGGTCTGGTCGCCAATATCCGTCCCTATACCGCACTGACACTCGGTGTGCCGTTTGCGTTTTACAGCCTGGTGCTCTTGTTCCGTTCACCCCGGCGGTATTTCGTCCCGCTCCTCCTGCTGCTCATTTCCACCCTTG
>CBFGJT010000003.1:96174-116891 GCA_965649165.1 Caldifarciminota bacterium
ACACTCGGTGTGCCGTTTGCGTTTTACAGCCTGGTGCTCTTGTTCCGTTCACCCCGGCGGTATTTCGTCCCGCTCCTCCTGCTGCTCATTTCCACCCTTGCCCTGACCAGTCTGGTGTTTGTCTACAACTGGCTTGCCAATGGCAGTCCGACGCTCTTTGGTTATGTGGTCAAATGGGGTCCGGGACATGAGATCGGTTTCGGCCATTCGGGCTGGGGTCCGCCGCATACGCCATATCGGGGGCTGATGAATACCGGCAACAATCTGAATCTTTTAAACAAGTTTCTTTTTGAACTGCCCTTTCCCGCCCTACTGCTTATTCTCATCCCCTTTGCCCGCGGTACGAAAAACAGAAATGACTGGCTGCTCTTTGCCACGTTTCTATCCCTGCTGATCGCCTACTTCTTCTACTGGTTTCACAACCTCTGCTTCGGTCCGCGGTTTTTGTATGAATCATCAGCTGCCCTGGTCATCCTTGCCGCCCGCGGGCTTTTGCTTTTGCCCGAACTGCTGAACCGCACCTTCGGCCTCCCCGCAGAAAGGATTACGCTGAACCGGTTTTACCCCCGCACTCTGGTGCTGTGTTTTCTCTTTCTTGCCGGCATCGCCCTGCCGCCGCTCTGGAAGACTTACCATACCTACGGCGGGGTAAGCGCAACCGTGCACAAAACAATTGAAAAGGCAGGCCTGAACAATGCGCTGGTCTTCTGCGACCATTTCGGTAACGGCTTTTCCTACAACCGGCTGACCCTGGACGGACCGGTGGTTTACTGCAAGAACCTCGGGATCTTCAACCCCGCCCTGACCCTGCGCTATCCGGACCGGCGCTGCTATTTTGCCAAACATGACACCCTGATTGAGCTCAAAGGCCTGAAATATGAAGGCTCACCCCTGCATCAGACCATGGTCCAGCTGTGCCGATTGCTGGAAGATCCGGATTTTACCCGGCAATATAAGACCATTATCGTTCCCTTTGCTGACCTGCCGCTGCCGGTGGCTACCACAGACTTCGGCAAAAAGATCACCGACTTCCGGACCGTGTCAAGGGAAATCTTCCAGCACCGGAAAACGCTCCGGGATTATACGCCGGCACTAGCGCTCTGGATCTTCAATGATGAGCGGGAACATCTCCAGATCTTCTCAATGATGGATGAACCCGAACACTTCATCGCCGGCGGGCTGAAGTTCACGCTCAAAGGTGTTGCCGCCACCAATCTCGGCGCGGTCTACGACATCCGGGAGTAATTAATATTATCTGCCAGAATCTCTCTGGCTGAAGGCACTGTAGCCATGTAAAGCCAGCTGCTCTTCAGGAATGAAGCGCAGCGCTGCCGAGTTCAGGCAGTAGCGCCTGCCGGTTGGGAGCGGACCGTCATCAAAAAGATGACCAAGGTGAGAATTGGCATACCGGGAGCGAACCTCAACCCGAAGCATATCGTGCGACCGGTCCTCACGGGTGATGATGTTTTCCGCAACCAAGGATTGATAAAAGCTGGGCCAGCCGGTGCCGGAATCGAACTTGTGCTGGGAAGAGAAGAGCGGTTCACCGGAAACCACATCCACATATATGCCGGCCCGTTTCTCGTTCCAGTATTCATTTTTAAACGGCGGCTCGGTGCCATTTTCCTGAGTTACCAAGAACTGCAGCGGCGTCAGGATTTTCTTCAGCACTTCGGGTGCCGGTTTACGGTAACCAAGCCAGTAACCGGACCGCTCGGGGAAGAGCCGGAAATGGGGATGCTTCTCCCAGACTCGATCGACATAAACTGTTCTGCCCGAGCTCTGATGATAGGAGTGAAACCTTGCTGGACATTTGCGGTAGAAATCCTGATGATACTCCTCTGCCGGGTAGAATTCACCCGCCTGCTGGATTCTGGTAACAATCTGCTTGCGGAAGATCTTCGCCGCCTCCAGACGCCGTATCGCCTCCTCTGCCAGCTGGCGCTGAAGCGAATCCTGATAGAATATGGCGGTCCGGTACTGGGGACCGCGGTCAGCAAACTGGCCTCCGGTATCGGTCGGATCAATATTCTTGAAGAACACCTCAAGCAGCCGCTCGTAGCCAATCTGCTCCCGGTCATATTCGATCCGCACCGCCTCATAATGGCCGGTTCTCCCCGAGCATACCTGATCATAATTAGGGTTACGAATTGAACCGCCGGTGTAACCAGATGTGACCTGAACTACTCCCGGTAAGGATTCAAACACATACTCCAAACACCAGAAACAGCCACCGGCAAACATTGCAATACTGCTCATATTATTTTTAGACCGGCGACTGAATGTCACCGGTTCTGATATTGATTCTGATCCTTGACTTGGGACAACTGTTGTTTAAATTAACATTGATAAATCTGTCCTCAAAGGAGGTAACCATTTATGGAGTTTCAAATCTTCGCCCGTGAAGGTTGCAAACTGTGCACCAAGGCACAGCAGGTTCTCGCCCGGCTGGGACTGCCCTATCAGGTGCGCTATGTTGATGGACCGAACGCGACCGTGGAGAATCTTGCCGACTTTGCCTACTATGACTGGACCGACAGTCCGCCGCTGGTCGTGGCGATTGAAGGCGGCCGGGTTCTTGCCCGCTGGGATGGTGAGGCCGTCGGCGACGAAACAAAATCCTGGCACCTCACGCTGGAACGCTGGCTTACTGAACAGCGCACTACCGCGAAATAACTCCGGTTCGGATAGTTTCCGGATTCTAATCCCGGAAATTTTCCATCAGAGTGGGCAGACTGATCACTCCCAGAATTGCCAGCAGACCGAGTATCATCAGCGCCAGCGCCACCACCGCCAGTGAAATAATCATCATGACGCCGTTAATGATAAAATAGAGTTTCAGTTTACCGGTAAACTCGCCCAGCGCCTGCTCATCGCCCTTTTCTAAATATTCACCGGCCTTGTTTGCGGCGCCGTTAAGAATTATTCCCAGCCAGATCGGCAGCCACGCCCAGAAGATACCAAAAAGCGTCAACGCCTGCAGGATTCCGGCGACGATCTGCACTATCCCCAGAAGCTTGAGCCAGCCTTTCATCCCCTGGATATTGGTTTTGATCCGCTCAGTGACATTGATCGGACTGATACTCGCTTCCATCTTCCTCCTTTTAGTTCAGCATAGTCAAATTCCCCTGACTGTCAAACTCGGCATAAAATTAAACGGGGGCTCAAGTGAGCCCCCGCAATCGTAATTGCGGTCGTATTACTTGCCCAGTTCACCAATAACAACAAACTCGACCCGTCGGTTAAGCGCCCTGCCTTCTGGTGTATCGTTAGATGCCTTGGGCATACTCTCACCATAACCTTTGGCAATCAACCGGGCCGGATCCACACCCATCTGTTGGACGAGATAATTGACCACCGCCCAGGCACGCTGTTCGGAAAGTCGCTGATTGTAATCATCGGAGCCGACATTGTCGGTATGCCCCTGAATCTCCACCTTGATCGTCGGATTTTCCTTGAGGATGGTGTAGGCAGCCTGCAGCGCCTCCTGCGACTCGGGCAATCTGATCGTTGCCTTATTGAAGTCGAAATAGATACCCTTGAGTGTAACGGTTGTCCCAACCTTCACCAGGGCAAAGTTGTGGATCGCCGGTTTCCCCTCCTGGAGCACCACCGCTGCTGACTGATCAATGTAACCCTCGGCATGGACCGTAGCTGAATAGGCGCCGACCGGTGCTTCAATTACATAAACGCCGGTACCCGGTTCACTGTTCACCTCGGTAACCGTGTTGCCGGTTGCCGCATCACGGAGCATGATCTTGGCGGCGAGTGGCTGTTCGGTGCCCCGGTCGGTAACTGTCCCGGTCAGGACTGACTTGACCGTCAGCGGATTCAGAGCAAATGTCTGATTGGTAATCTGATTTTCCCGGATCTGGATTGTAACCGTAGATGGGAAGTACCCCTCCGCACTGGCGGTAATCGTATAGGTGCCCACTGGAATGTTGTCCTTGCGGAATGCACCGGTATTCGGGTTACTGCTCACCGACTCAATAACGCCCTCGGCAAATGTGACTGTTGCTGCCAGCGGCTTTCCGGTCTTAGCATCAGTAACCGCACCGGCAAGTGTGCCATAGGTCACCAGCGGATACAGTTCAAACAGCACCGGCTCTTTTGGCTTTACCTCAACATTGACAAAGGTCTCAAGCTCCCGGTAGCCTTCAGCGGTCACCCGCACCTTGAGTATGCCGGTCGGGAGTTTCTTCAAAAGCAACAGACCGCTCGCATCAACCGCAAGCGGCTTCAGCTTCGGATTGTCCGGAAACTCCACCATTGCTGCCAGCGGGGCACGGGTTGACGCATCAATCACCTTACCGGAAAACTCGCCGTAAACCACCGGCGCCTTGCGGAAGAACGGTGTGGCGACATTCAGGCCGAAAACCACCTCATTCGGCACCTGCTCACTCAGACTGAAGGTATAACCGAGTGAGAGTGCCAGCCCCCGGCGACTACCGAAGGTAATTCCCGGAGTCAACCGCACCAGTCCGTTATCGGTATCAAAAATACCGTTCGAATTCGGTCCCTGCCGGGAGGTCAGTTCACCAAAGATCGCCAGCCCTTCTGCCGCCAGCTCCAACCCGGTACCATACTCGGTCCAGGAGCCGGACTTCCCGTAGTTCAGATGGAGATTGGGCAGTGAGGGTGCCAGATCCTGTAGGCGCAGACTCACCAACCCTGCCCAGTTCAAAGTATCAGCAGCGAACGCCGTCCGATCAATCCAGTTCCGGCTGAGATCCCGGAAAAGGAATGTATACTTTGCCATACCACCGAGCTTCAGTACCGGCAGATAGGGTATGGAAATCTTGGCACCCACCTTCAGATCGTGGAGCCCCATATCATAGGGCCGGTCGCCAGGCAGATCGGGCGCATACTGAAAAATGCCACCCCAGTTTGCAAAGATTTCGGCAGCAAAAAAACGGGTGGCAACCGGAGTATAGTGCAACACCGGTGCCGGCAGGTCCCCAATATAACCCTTTAAGCTGTCGTTGTAGGCCGGGTTTCTACCCACAAGATGAAGTGCAACATTCAAACCCGCTTCTTCGGTCTGAGCATCCTGAACTCGGAAAAGCCCTCTGCCCCCACCAAATCCAGTATAGGCAAAGGCAGGAATCGCTGCCACAATTAGAATTAAAATTATCGATAAAGGACGCACACAACCTCCCTCTCGTTTTTAAATGACCGCTGCGGTTAAAACTTTTTACTGTCCGATTCGGGTCGGATCGTCGTAAAAGTCCCCAACCGAAACTTCCATCTTGTTTGTCGCCTCTATCGGTTTGCCACTGGCATCATCATAGCCCGAGAATTTCAGCGTTGCCTCCAGAACCAGATAATCATATCCAGAAAGATACTCCTCCTTATACCAGGCGGAGAAAAGCTCAAAGGAACCGCTGGCAGTCTTCTTGCCAGCCGGATCGGCCTGCACCACCACCTTGCACGGCACGGTAATATTAGGCAGCGGCTGGTAAAGTTCATCACCCCCGATGCGCTTGAAGGAAATGGTCACCTTCTCCACATGTGCCTGATAGGGCGTCCAGGTCGGCAATCCCAGCCCGATCTCCACATACTGAAATTGCACACTCACCACATCAATTGGCACCACCTCAATTGTGGTGACCTCACCCTCCTCATCCCGCTCGATCCCGTAGTCGACCAGATCGGCATAATATGGCGATTTTACAGAAACAACCCGCAATGCATTTTCCCGCTGACAGGCTGGCAGCAGCACAAGTGCCAGCAGACTGAGCGTAAGAACAAAAAATGTTCGACGCAAGGCACTCCTCCTTTTCATTTTAATTATTCTATGATTCTTTAGATAGTTGTCAAGCATTGGGACCTCCGGCGTTTTCAATAATCTCTACTCTGAACCTGACCGGACAGTCAGGTCGGAGCATCGCTCGGACCGAACAGTACTTCTCCTGCGAAAGTTCAACCGCCCGCTGGACCGCGGCCCGGTCAATGCCGGTGCCGTAAACTACATATTCCAGTTCAATACCGGTGAAAATGCGCGGGTGCTCATCCCTGCGCTCCCCCTTCGCTTTTATCTCCAAACCGTTAAAATCCACCCGCATCTTTTTCAGCAGTGAAACCACATCCATTCCTGTGCATCCGGCAAGGGCAATCAGCAGCAGTTCCATCGGTGTTGCCGCTGTATCGGCACCTCCGTGATCCGGCCCGGTATCAAGGACGACCGAATGGCTGGAACCAGAGACGCCTACAAATTGCATCATACCGGTCCAGCGCACATTTGCTTCCATCACCACTCCTCCTAATTGTTTTTTGCCCCCTGAAGAATCCACTGCCGAATCACCTCAAGCTTCTCCGGTGCCGGTTTTCTGCCGAACGGATGTCCTTTCTGCAGATAGATAAAAAGAAGACTGGAGTCGGGCCTGCCTGGCACTACATTCGGAACCGAATCGGTGCCACCCGCCATCACCGCTTCATAGGAGTCCAACGCATAATTACCCGCCATATCATCTTTCGTATGGCAATCACCCGCCAGCTCCTTAAGAATCGGCAGTACATCCCGCTGGAAGGAAACAGCCGGCGTCGGGGGCGACAACTCATTCGCCGCTTGGGGCGCCGGGACTGCTGTCATCGATGCCATACTCTCCACCGGAACAGTTTCCCGCACCCCAGTCTTATTCTTCGGCGGACAAAATAGCAGGAAGGCAGCAAAGAGCGGTAAAACCCGGATAACAAGTTTCATCAACATATTAATTTAACCGCTTTCCACCCAGGTGTCAAGCGAAACCCTCAGCGCAGCAGCACCAGGGGTTTGCGGAATCCATTCGGTCCGGTAATCAGATAAACGCCTGCTGGTAATGAACGGGCAAAACGGAGAGAGTAAACGCCGGAACCGCAAGAAGTGATCTCAACCAGTCCATCCTGCACCCTCCTCCCGGTCCGCTCAAATACCGCAATTTCCTCTTTACCAGCAGGTAGATAAACATAGCAAAACTCCCGTGCCGGATTGGGACTGACCCCCTGCTGTTTAAACGTTATCCAGCGTTCTTGGGCAATTCCAATTCCTCCCCACCAGGCATTAACACTGTACGGCACACCGTTCAGCACCTCCAGTCTGCCGGAGTAAACCGGGAAACTGTCGTTAACGCAGTCTACGGTAGTAGCACATTCAACTCCAATATACCATCTGCCTCCGGCAGGAAACCGGACCGTCATCAATTTACCAGCTCCGGGCGCAGTATCCGCAAAATCACAGCTGGACCGGAAGGCAAATTCATTCCATTTAAGGTAAAGGTTGAGCTGAAACGAATCCGCACCCTGAACCAGCACACAGAGCGATTCTGCACCTAGTGGTACATCAATCGCAAAATGATGATACTGCCGGTCACCGAGCCGGGCAAACTCCGGCGCCTCCATACCTCGGTCCATAATCCGCAAAACCCCGGACTGAAGAACTGCTTTTAGGCGTGGCACCCCGATGCCATCCAGCGCATATCTGAGCATTGCCATCATCAGATGGAGCCGCTCACCCCGACTGAAACCCTCAGGATGAGTGCCGATCACCACCACCCGTCCGCTGGTATCGGCCCCTTTCCATGCCCATCCGGCACACCGGTTATGTGCCGGATGGCTGAGGGTATCATAACGCAAAAGGACCTCGGTTCCCGCCGGCCAGTCCAGCGACTCATTGGCATAAGGACCACCATTGAGGTACAGACCGGTGATATAAAAATCGCCACCGAGTGAGTCATATGCCAGCAGCGGCGAAGCTGGAGGAATAAAATTCCCAACCCAGGCGTTAGTGATACCCGTATTGCGCGTCCTGCCGGGCCAGAGGTGGTAGAAATAGGGCGAGATACCGGAATCCTGATTTGATAATGAAGCCAGATAGGCACCCGCACAGGCACCGGTGTAACTGCCACCCGCAGTAAAAAACTGCCGGATGCGCTGGCGACCCGAATCACCCAGCGCCCGGCTGTGACCCACCACATCCCCGCCGTTGGTGAATATCACCCGGAACCTGGGTGCACCATCAGGATAGAGGAGATAACCGTTATCATCGAGTGAACAGCCGATGATCACCCGGCGTAACAGGACCGAATCCTGGGCGGAGATAAACTCAAGACTCAGCCCCAGACTTTCCGCCGCATAGAGTTGGGTACGATGGGTGAGCCCGGTTCCACCGTCCATGAATACATCCTTGTAAAACCCCTCGAGCCGGCAGAACAGCATTACGCACACTAGGACACCGCTCATAGGCAAAAATAACCGCTTGTTATTGTGATGTCAAGTAATCAAACTTGCAATCACCGGATAATCAATTATTATAACAGTTATGCCGGAAAGAAAGCGCATCAACATCCTCCGCCAGCTCCTCGAACCGGAAATCATCGAACTCATCCGAAACAAGAACTGGCATGCACTCAAGGATGTCCTTTCCTTCTGGCCCGCCCCAGACATCGCCGACCTGATCTCCAGTCTCAAGGACCCAGATGTGGTTATTCTCTTCCGGCTGCTGCCACGGAGTGTTCAGTCCGAGGTGTTTGCCGAATTTGACCCTGACACCCAGCTCACCCTGATTCGCAATCTCACCGATGAACAGGTTAAATCTCTAATTGCTGAACTGGCGCCCGATGACCGGACCGAATTGTTTGAAGACCTGCCGCCAGAGCTGATTCAACGGGCGCTTAACCTGCTTTCTCCTGAAGACCGGCGCGAGACTCTTTTAAGCCTCGGCTTCCCGGAAAACAGCGTCGGTCGGCTTCTCACACCTGACTATGTTGCGGTCCGTTCGCACTGGACCGTGCGGCAGGCACTTGAACACATCCGCCAAAACGGAGTGGATGCGGAAACCATCAATACAGTTTATGTCGTCGATGACCAGAACCGGCTCATTGATGACATCCCCCTGCGCAAACTGATCCTTGCCAGTCCGGAAGAAAAAATTGAAAATCTAATGGACAGTCAGGTCATCTCTGTCGAGGCTGGCACCGATCAGGAGGAAGCGGCAAGAATCATGCAGCGCTACGACCTGCTCGCCCTGCCTGTAGTCAACAGTGATGGAGTACTGCTGGGTATTGTTACAATTGATGATATCCTCGACATCGTCCGAGAAGAACAGACCGAAGACATCACCAAAATCTCCGGTATTCACCCGGGCAAGATTGACCTGACCTTCATCACCAAACTGCGCGAGGTCCCGTTAAAACTACTGTATCGCAGCCGGGTGGTTTGGCTGCTCGCCCTGCTGGTAATGGACTTGATCACCGGCGGTATCATCCAGGGATTTTCCGAACTTTTGGCAAGGTATGTTGTCCTCGTAACATTTCTGCCGGTACTTGTCGATACCGCCGGCAATGCTGGCTCCCAGTCCGCAACCCTGGTCATCCGCGCGCTGGCGGTCGGCACAGTTCGGATGCGCGACTGGGTTTATCTTCTGGGCAAGGAAATTCTGCTTGCTGCCGCACTCGGACTTACCATGGGCCTGGGCATTTCGGTCATGGGCATTATTCGCGGTGGCATCAGAATTGCACCGGTTGTGGTACTCGCCATGATCATCAATGTCATTGTCGGGAGTGCCGTCGGTATCAGTCTGCCGTTCATTTTTACCAAACTGAAAAAGGACCCGGCAACCGCCAGCACCCCCCTGATCACCACCCTTGCCGATATCTTCGGCACCGCAATCTATCTGGCGCTCGCCTGGCTCCTACTGGGCAAACCGGCATGAGGAGCGATTGCTCAGCTAACTGGCGATCTCGTTTATCAGCCGCTGCATTGCCCTCAGTGCCTGATCGGCGTAGATCCGCCGCGGGCTGAATCCGCGACTCTTTGTGCCTGATGTAGGCAGCAGTCCGAAATTGGCATTCATCGGTTGAAAATGAGGGTTTGGGCTGGTAATATACTCGAGCAGTGCACCCAGCATTGTCACTTTCGGCAGAATGACAGGATTCTTGCCCTTAACCAGCCGGGCAGCGTTAATACCGGCAACCAGACCGGTGCCGATTGACTCCACATAACCCTCAACCCCGACAAGCTGGCCAGCGATAAAAAGGTCCTCTCTGACCCGGGTCTGCAGTGTTGACAAAAGGATTTCCGGACTGTTAAGAAAGGTATTGCGGTGAATGCTTCCGTAACGCAGAAATTCCGCCCGCTCCAGGCCGGGGATCATCCGGAAGACCCGCTCCTGCTCCGACCTTTTTAAACGGGTCTGAAACCCAACCAGATTAAACATTGTCCCTGCCTGATTTTCACGCCGCAGTTGCACCACCGCAAAAGGCATTCTGCCGGTACGGGGATCAACCAGACCGACCGGCTTCATCGGTCCGAATGCGAGCGCCAACCGGTCACGCCGCGCCAACTCCTCAACCGGCAGACAGCCCTCAAAAAAACTGACATCCTCAAACTCGTGCGCCGGATAGACTTCCGCTGCCGCCAGTTCCTGCACAAACCGGTTGTACTCCTCTTCGCTTAACGGACAGTTCAGGTAATCATCACCCTTGCCATAACGCGAGGCACAGAAAATCTTCACCATGTTCAAAGAGTCAGCAGCGACAATCGGTGCGATGGCATCATAGAAGTAAAGCCGGTGGTCACCGAAAAGTTCGATCAGGGATTGCGTCATCCCTTCGGAGGTCAGCGGACCGCTGGCGATGATCGTCACCCCTTCCGGAATTCGTGTGATCTCCTCCCGAATCAGTTCCACTCCGAAGTTTTTAAGCTCATTTGCCACCTTCCGGGAGAAAATTTTCCGATCCACCACCAGCGCCTTACCGCCCGGTATCCGGGCTCGCTCCGCACACTCCAGAAGAACTGAACCCAAAATTTTCAGCTCCGCCTTCAGTAGTCCGTGGGCATTGGTCGTTTCCTCAGATTTCAGCGAATTGGAGCAGACCAGCTCTGCCACATCACCGCTGACATGGGCAGGAGTCATCTTGACCGGTCTCATCTCATAAAGCCTTACCCGGACGCCGCATCGGGCACACTGCAGTGCCGCCTCACAGCCGGCAAGACCGGCACCGATGATAGTTACCACAATAATTCAGAACAGTCCGCCCACCCGCCGGCCAGCCGGATATTCAACCTGATATTCAAAGTTGATCTCAAACCGCTCTTTACTCCTGATCTCCGGCTCAAATATATAAAGACCCCGGCTCTCATCCTGCTCAGAATACCGGGGCTCAATTTTCGTCACTGTAACCTTTATTTCCCGCTGCTGGGAAACCGGCACCTGCTCAATAATCCTGATTTTCACCGGTTTGGGGTGGTAGTTTTCTACAGTTGTTCGGTAGACAAACTGCACCCGCTCGGTTTTGCCGCCCAGACCGACCCGGGACTTAAATGTCTTTACCAGCTCCCGCCGGACCTTCACCCGCTCATCAACGCCGAAGCCCAGCACCACCGACTCCTGCGGTGCCACCGCCGGCATCACGATTGATCCGGTAAATTCATCACCAACATAGGTGTTACCCTCGCCGGCCAGCAGGACAAAATCGGTGGAGTTCAGCACCTTGCCGGTAAGAAATACCTGCTCTCTTACCCGCGGCAGGGTATAGTATTCAAACTCTGCAGGCAGTGAAATCTGAGTCAGGCTCAACTTTCTTGCCTCCTCCCCTGATTTCAGACTCACTCTGCCCGGAATCACATACTGAAGGGAAATACCGGTCTCCACCGGCAAAACCTCTATTGGTGCACTAGCCGCAACCTCCTCATCCTCGAATTGTGCCATTGCCGCCTCTCCCTGAGCACCAGGCGCCGGCATTGTCTTTGCCCTGAAGGTTTCTTCAATCAAATAAAGATTCCAGGGTCCGGGCTCGGGCGGGGTAATTGCCGCTGAGGGCACAGCAGTGGAAAGTATTACCTTAACATCCTCCCAGTCCTCACCGGTGCGCTGACTGAGCCGCGCGTAATAACTCATACCAACCATGCCCTTTCCCGGGTCAGCACGAAGTTCATAGTACGGGCGCCATTCCGCTGCCCGGGGCAGTGCATAGGAGAAGGCTATCCGGTAAGAACCCGGATCACCTTCCACCGTAAATCGCAGCTCCTTGCGGTTCTCAACCAGTGCCCGCGCCGAATTCAGCTCCTGTCTTGTCGCCTCCAGCCGCTTTTTCACCCCCTCCTGTTCTCGTTGCAGTCTTAGCTGCCGGGTTTTGATCCGGGTCAGTTCATCAGCCAAAAAACTGAGCGCCCCGCGCCAGGATTCCGGCGCCACTCGGCCCTGCTGCAGTTCTTTGGAAATAATTTCGGGTGCTCCCAATTTCACCGAATTCAGGAACTCCTCCTTTACCTTGAGCACCGCTCCTTCATCCTCCATCGTCTTCAAACTGTCCTCCAGTAACCGAACCTTCTGCTCCAGACGGCGGACATCAGGTGTCGGCTCTGCCAGATATCCCTTCTTAATCTGAACCTCACCGATCCGCAATCCTGGTGCCCGCACCCGGACTGAATTGTCCACCAGTGCCCCTGGCAGACCGGCAAATACCAGCTCCTCGGCACCGCCGATTTCCACCTGGGCACTGCGGAATACAACCACCTGATTCGGATAGACAATCACGGTGTCAATGCGGGATGCAACGGTCATCCCCAAGAGCAGGGAAATTAAAAGTGCCATAAAACCTCCTGGTCAGGGCTTACTCTGTTCAATCGTACCGCCGCCCAGCACCTCATCTCCATCCCAAAAAACAACTGCCTGGCCTGGAGTCGGTGCCCATTGCGGCTGGTCAAATTTTACATAAACCCGGCCTCCCGGCAAAGGCTCAATCAGCGCATAACCTCCAGCACCCTGATACCGCACCTTCGCCCAACCCCGGACCGGTCTTGCCGGTGGTCTGCCAGCAATCCAGTGGACATTTTCTGCCCAGACCCGGGTCTGGTTAACTTCTGCCTCGCTCCCGAGATAGATCGCATGCTGCCGGGCATCAATTCTCACCACATACCGGCGGTCACCAAACGCCATTCTCAGCCCCTTACGCTGACCAATCGTAAAGTTGACAATCCCTTCGTGCTCGCCCAGCAGCCTACCTGCAGTGTCATAGACCGGACCCGGCCGGAAAAGTTCCGGCTGTCTTTCTCTCAGAAAGTTCGCATAATTCTTGTCTGGAATGAAACAGATTTCCCGACTCTCCTCCCGCGCCGCATTGGGCAGACCCAGCTCCCGCGCCCGCTGTCGCACCTGCTGCTTTTCATACTCTCCCAGCGGCAGCAGCAGACCCGCTAGCTGCTCCTGATTCAAAGTATAAAGGAAATATGACTGATCCCTGTTACCGTCAAGCCCCTTAAGCAGATGAAAAACCCCATTTTCATCCCGGACAATTCGGCTGTAATGGCCGGTGGCAATCAAACCGGCACCAAGCTGGGCAGCCCGGTGGCGCAGAATCTCAAACTTGATCCACCGGTTACACTCAATACAGGGGTTAGGTGTTCTCCCCCGCGCATATTCAGCAATGAAGGGCTCGACCACCAGTTGCTGAAATTTGGCCTTCAGGTTCACCACATAGAAAGGTATACCCATTGCCGCCGCTACCCGTTTAGCATTAAGCGCACCGGCACTCCCACAGCAGAGAGAATCGCACTCCGCCAGTAACAGGTGAACACCGATCACCTCATAACCCTGTTCTTTCAACAGTACAGCGGCAACTGCGGAATCAACACCACCAGAAAGGGCAACCACCACCCGCATTGATGGACCGGTCCTGTTACTCTGATTTCCTTGGCTTACTGGATTTAAGCATCTCCCGCAGACGCTGCCACAGCTGCCGGTGGGCGTTTTCGGGAACCTCCGGTCCGGTCTCGAGATGACAGTAATGAACGGTCCTCTTCAAGCTCCGCACCATTCGGGCACACCGATAGCAGGTCTGGATGTGAACCAGCAGCCGTTGGCGCTGCTCGGCTTCAAGCTCACCGTCAACAAACAGAAGCGCCAGCGTCTCAAGTTCTGCGCAATCACAACCCCGTTCAATTGTGGTTTTATCTCGCTTTCTTCTACCCATGAAACTCCCTTTCCTCGGCACTCATGAGTTCAAATATATCCTGCCAGCTTATCTCGAAGTGCCAGACGCGCCCGATGCAACCTGGACTTCACTGCCGGCACCGAAAGTTTGAGAATCCGGCTCACCTCCTCATTACTCAGACCCTGCAGATCCCGCAGCACTACCACTTTACGATATTCCTCGGGTAACTCGCGAACCGCCTGATCCAGTTTCTCGCGCAGCCGTTTCTGGGCAAACGCCTCCTCAGGTGTCTTTGCGGTATCGGGCAGGTCAAATTTCAGGTCATCGGTATCTGGGACCGGTGCGTCCAGTGACACAACTTCGACATTCCTGCGCCGGCGTAACCGGGTCAGGCTCACATTCGTCGCAATCCGGTAAAGCCAGGTATAAAATGATGATTTGAACTGAAACTTGGACATAAACCGGTAGGCACGCAGAAAGGTATCCTGCAGCGCCTCGGTGGCATCCTGCTCATTTCCCAAGAGCCGGTAGGTGATATTGTAAACCTTGCGCTCATAGCGCCGCACCAGCTCCTCAAATGCCTCCATATTGCCCTGCTGGAACCGGCGCACCAGCTCCTCATCAGAAACCGGTAACCCCTGAACCGCAACCTGAAGCCCCTTGGTCTCGGACATTACTATAAAGATATTAGTGCCCTGAAAATTGTCAACCGGTGAATCGCGGTCTCAATTCTCCTTCGGTGGCACAATCCGTTGCCCGCGCCACCTGCCGGGCGAATTGTCAAACACCTGCACAATGTGATAGATGACCCCGATCGATTTCCGCGGCGATTCACCATGAAAGTAGTCATGGATCAGATTGATATACTCCACCACCTGCCGCTCATACTCACTCAGCTGTGGATCATCCGGATGGAGCATCTGGGCGATTGCCCGCAGTTCATAGGATTTCGGCAGATCAAGAAACACAATCGCCACACCGGGATCGGTCATCTGGTTAAGAAAGGTATGGGTTTCAAAATTGGGTTGGGAATAAAGTTCCAACGAGGTCTGTTTCGTCAGGTCAAAAATCTCCTGCCCGTGCTGATACAGACTTTCCAGCACCGCCAGCTTCCGCTCCGTGGAATCGTTCCAGGTGTTCTTAAGTAGCTGAATCAGCTCCCCCAGCTTCTCGCGCCTCGGCAGCCAGCCCATTCCCTTAACCGCATTATTGATCGTGAAATATGAATCCTGCCGCTTCATACCGTGGCTGGCAACAATTCCGTTGTGCGGTCCGGCAATCTCGGGCATATTCATACTCCGGTTCTTCATCATCTCCCGGATCTCGGCAAGCTGGGCAAGCCGGCGGTCAAAATTCCACTTGACAAAATCGGCTGGAAGCTGCACAACCCGGAACTCCTGCCAGCGACCCTCAACTTTTGCCCGGATGAGCCCCTGAGTCAGTTTTGAAACATCAATATTGTCCTGATGAAACCATCCTTTCCAGACGCCATTTTTACCCGTGGAATCAGCGGGATCGGGGACAAACCGGACATCCTGCCAGAAGTTTGCGGTCCCGTGTTCTGGATTCTTGAACTCCGGCTTATTCTGATCTGCACCCATGGTCAATCCCGTTATTGTTATCAATAACAGTATCGCTCTTATCATCCTGTCCTCCTTGTTTTGATTCTGCCATTCTGCTGACAATCACCGGCAGCTTTGCTCTCCGGTACCGGTCAAGCAGGATTAAAATCCCCCCTCCAGCCAGCAATCCGGCACCGGCGAATACCACCGCCAGCCAGTCACTTCCCAATAACGAACCGAGCACAACGCCTGTGACCATCAGCCCCGCCGGCAGACCGAAAATTATGAGCGCTGAACTCAGGCTCTCCTGCTGCCGGCGCCTGAGCACCACCAGTTCACCAATCCGGGCACCTGCCAGATTCCGGGCGAGCACCACCCGTTCCCGCTTACCGGTCCAGTTGCAGATTCCGGCAGCACCGCAATGGTCACACCCGCCACTCGGCACTACTGCCACCTCTGCCCGGTCGCCTTCAATCCTGATTACCCGGCCCTGCTCCTCAATCACCCTTTCCCCGCTTTTCTCGGTGTCTTCCGGTCCGCAACAGCTGAACTAAAAAACCCAGAACTCCAAGTCCGAGCCACAGAATCGCTATCAGTGGCATCTCCACTCCGTCGGCAAGCCGCAGCCGGGTTTTGCCAAACAGCGAGAAAAATCCGGCAACCACCCACCAGGAACCGACAAATGCGGTAAGAAACGAAAGCACCGGGCGCTGAATTAAGATTGCCAGCACACCGCCGATGAGCGCGCCCGCTATTATCACCAGCAAATGCTGCCAGCCGCTTCCCCAGGAAAATATCGCAGCCAGGAGGGCGCCGGCAATTGCACCCAGCAGAAACACGCTCAGGCGGAAAAGCCAGACGGTCAGTAGCGCACCGCCAATTCCCAAAACAATGCCCACAGCCATCACTAACCACCCGGCCGCTCCGGTTTTCGTCCCCAGAAACCAGCCCCAATAAGCACCCAGACCAAAGCCGGAAACTATCAGGGTGAATTTCAGCAGCCGGTAGCCAAAAAAAGTTATAACAAGCCCGAGAAGAACGATTAAAAAACCGGGAATCCACTGGATGCTCATAACTCAGTATAACCCGACCTCAGCCACCGGTCAAAAGGCTTCAACGCCGGTATCGGTCAAATTCCGCAATTGCCGCTTCAGAAAACTGATGATTTCCGAGCCCCTGAATCACTGCTGACGGCAGGGTCAGGTGATGGGCACCGGCGAGGAATGCTGCTGCCGCCTCCTCCGGTGTCTTGATACTTGCCGCCACGATCTCCACCGGCCTGCCGCTTGCCCGCACCACCTCCAGCAGCTCTTTTACCAGTTTCAATCCGTCGCCCAGAAGCCTGGTTGCCCGATTCACATACGGAATCACATAGGTGCAGCCCGCCTCAATCGCCAAGAGCGTCTGATAGGCAGTGAAAACTGCGGTGGCGGCACAGGGAATTTCCGGTGTCAGCTCGGTCACCAGCGTCATATTTTCAGTCGTCATCGGGATCTTGAGCACGATCTTGTCCGGTGCAATCTGATGAAACTCCCGTGCCTCCTGCTTCCGTTCCTTTTTGGTTCTGCCGGTCAGCTGATAGAAAACCGGACCGGGTACCAGCCGGCAGATTTCGGCGATTACCGATTTCGGTTCCTGCTGAACCTTTGCCAAAAGCGTGGGATTGGTGGTGCAGCCGCGGACAAACCCCAGACTTACCGCCTGCCGCACCTCACTGACAACCGCACTGTCAATGAAAATCATCCAAACTCCTGAATTTTTAAAAACCTTTCCACATCATTCCGTCTGGGCATTGACGGCTCGGCACCCAGCACCGTGCAGGCAAGCGCCCCACAGGCGTTGGCAAACCGCACCGCCTGATCAATTCCCTTTCCTTGTGCCAGACTAACCGCCAGCCCGGCCCGGAACGCATCACCCGCACCGGTGGAATCAACCGGCTGCACCGGAAATGCCGGAAAATGACGCCGGCCCTGCTGATCAAACACCAGCGCACCCTCCGCGCCGAGGGAAATGATCACCCCGCTTCTGCCGGCTCTAATCTCTGCCTCTGCCCATACCTCTACCGGCTGAGTTTGGGCAAGCGCCCCTGCCTCAATCTCATTGGGCACAATATAATCCACCTCCTCGTTGATCAGCCCACCGGCATTGTGAATCGGCGCCGGGTCAAGCAGCACAATCGCCCCTGCCGCCTTCGCAATCTGCGCCGCCCGCTGTGAGACTGGAAAGGGGATCTCAAACTGCAGCATCAGCACATCGGCCGATTCAAGCTCCTCCCGTGCCGCCTCCACCTGACGCAGGTCAACTCGCATATTCGCTCTGCCGATGCCGATGATCGCATTCTGCCCCGAATCGTCAATAATCGGACAAGCAACCCCAGTCCCAGCCTCACCATCCTGGAAAATGAAATCGGTTTTCATCCCTTCCTCAGCCAGCTTCTTCAGAAACAGTTCGGCAAAATAGTCTTTTCCCAGCCTACCTACTAGCGTCACCTCCGCCTCCAGGCGGTGACAGGCGAGCGCCTGGTTAAACCCCTTGCCGCCCAGAAACAGCCCGAACTCCTTTCCCGGCATTGACTCACCAGGCCTGGGCAGCCGCTCCACTCTAAACACCAGATCGGTCATCAGCGAGCCGACAACGCAGATCTTCGGTCTTGCCGATTTCATGTTTTAAATTCTAACCGCCAAACTGCCGACCGTCAAAAACTGCATTTCAGCCCCAAGATGCTCGAAGCGGAAATGCAGCGACTCCGGTCAAAAAGGGCCTCAAACAAAAGCCAAAAAATTGACAACTGATTCCCCACCGCTTAAAATTAATCTCAAACTGGGAGGTAAAATGCGGCTTATCAAATTTAGCGGTTTAATAATTTTTTCGACTGCTGCCATTTTATTAGCCCAGTGGGAACCGGATGTCCGTCTTACCTACAATGACAGCACATCCATTACCTGCTACACCAATGCCCGTGCGATCGCCGCCGGTCCGAATGGGACAATTCATGTTGTCTGGTACGACCACCGCACAGGTGTGGACCAGATCTACTACAAACATTCCCCTGACCGCGGCACCACCTGGTCGCCAGATGCCAATCTGACCGATACTGCCGGTATGAAAACCGACCCCGCGATTGCGGTTGCCGGGGAAACGGTCCATGTTGTCTGGTGTGACCGCCGCTGGGGATATCCGGCCGCAATTATGTACCGCCGTTCCACGGACAACGGTAGGACCTGGTTACCAGAAATCTGTCTTCACGCCAACAGCTGGAATAGCCGCAACCCCGCAATTGCAGCCACCGGCAGCACGGTGCATGTTGCTTGGGCGAGTGATTCGGTTGGAAGAGAAATCTACTACATCCGTTCCACCGACAACGGCACCACCTGGACCGATCGCCGCCGGCTGACCTTCGATCCCCAGCAATCTTGGTACCCCTCCATCGCCAGCTCAGGACGATATGTCCATCTCGCCTGGGAGGACTGGCGTGACCACAGTTATGAAATCTACTATCTCCGTTCCACCGACTCGGGTGCCAGCTGGGAAAGCCTGCCCGTCCGCCTTTCTGGAGATCTTACCACCGGATCATGTTCCCCCAGCCTCTGCGTTGCCGACTCCTTTGTCCATGTGGTATGGTTTGACACGAGGCATACACCATTTGAGCTTTATTACCGGTGCTCTTCAAATAACGGCCAGACCTGGGACCGTCCGGAACAGCGCATCACCACCGACACCTCCGGTTCCTACAACCCTTCAATCGCCGCCACCGGTCCCAATGTTCACATCGTCTGGGAGGCGCTGCTGCAAACAGCCGATATTTATCACAAAACTTCCACCGATCACGGCATCACCTGGCAACCCGAAACGCGACTGACCAACGACAACTTCCCCTCCGCCACCCCGTCGTTAGCATTGCTTGATTCCGGCATCCATGTCATTTGGACCGACTTCCGGGACAATGATTACGGCGAGATTTACTACAAACGCAACCTGAACGGCAATCCGGTAGCAGTAAGGGAAGATAACCCGCCTGCAAGCATCCTGCCATCGGCCGCAACAGCGCTCACCTGTCGGATGACGAAATTCCCCCACCATTCGATCCCAGCCGGAAAACCACCTACCTGTTTGTTTAATGTGAGCGGCGAACGGATAAGGGAAATTCTGCCCGGGACCAATGATATGCTAACCCTGCCGGCAGGCATCTATTTTCTCCTTAACGCACCAAATGACCGAACGGTATGTAAAATTGTGGTAGTCAAATAGAACACTTTTGACCTGACCGGGTGCAACGCCATCTATCCGCTGCCACCCCCAGGTCTTTGCTTCACCGCCGCACCAGAATCACCCACATTAACCGAAACAGCGGTAGGGGGAACTGCCCAGGGGATAGGACTTAAAAGGGATCAATTTTCTAACACATTGAAAACAAAAGAATTACAAATCAGATTCCGAGGCTAATGTTGTAAACCTTTTTAGTTTAACAACTTATAATTGCCCCCCTCAATCTGTTCAGTTTTTGTTGTTCGGTTGGTTGTTGTGGATAGCGTTTATTTTACTTTTAAACCCATCGAACTCATCAAACCAGTATGGGCGATAATTTTCTGGCACGTCGATGATACTTTTTGCCTTCAATAGCAGCTTCACATTAATAACTATCTGTTCATTGCCGTTATTATAGGTAAAGTCTCTTGTCCGTTTCTGCCCCCCGCTTTCCATCTCAAATATCCTTGAATAACCATTATTAATCTTTCGGTAGACGTCTGTGTGCTCGGTCCCTTTCGGGTCAACAAACAGAATCAGGTATCGGTTGTCTTTCTGGGCCCAGAAGATGAAATCCGGTTTAAATTTAGCAATGGCATTTTTCCTGGGGTTATAGTAAGGAATGAAAACCTCATCCAGCGTCTGGTCTATTTTAGAAAACATCCACCAGTCAAAATGCGCAAAAACATTATCGGGTTTAGCAATATATTCTTCAAGTTGCTCGATAAATTTTACCTCACTGTCGACATTAATGATATGATTTATATATTCAATTTTTTCTGTTTCTGAAACAATCACTGGAAGATAATAATGGTTAGCCAAATACTTGATTTTGATTTTCTTCGTATTGTATTCATAAACTGATTCTTTAACAAATTTTTTTTCTAAATTCTGGACCTCTCTGGTGTATTTATCGAGATCTTTATGTTTCTCAAATTCAAATTTCAGTCGCTTTAAATGATTTTCTTTTTGGGGATAATTTTTGACTTGTTCTATCTTT
>CBFGJT010000004.1:0-3190 GCA_965649165.1 Caldifarciminota bacterium
CTGCGGTCAACTACATCACCGGCTCGGGCGGGCCGATGCTCTTTCTGCGCGCACTGGCGATTCACGACTCACCGCCTGGTGGCAACAACAACGGCAGAGTTGATCCGGGTGAGCAGGCGCGGCTGCGCATCACCCTGCGCAACTCCGGTGGTGCGGCCTGCAACAACACCTCAGGCATCCTGCGCGCCTATGACAGCCGGCTGACGGTCACCGACTCGCTTGCCACCTGGGGCGACATCCCGTCGGGTGAGGAACGGACCAACACCACCGACCCACTTGAGGTGTCCGCCCTGAGCACGATCCCGCCCGGCACCTCCATCCCCTGCACCCTGTTTGTCTCTGGCGACAGCGCCGACTATGCAACGAAGTTCAGAATCAACCTGGTCATTGGCGAACCGCCGACTCCTGGTCAGCTGCTCATGACCCATGACACCGGCTACTGCAAATTGACCGTCTCCTGTCAGGGCTCAATTGGCTATGACAATCCGGACGGCTCCGGCTCCGGCTTCTGCTACCCCAAAACCTCAGCCACCGCCCTTTATTACGGCAGCTTTGCAGTCGGTAACTCGCCCTCCTATGTGGCTGATCACCACTACGGCAATCCCGCATCTGGGACCCCAAACACCGACCTCCGGCCGGTTGACAGCCTGCGTCCGGTAACACCACCGGTTTATGGTGATGAGCACTTCCGCGGCTCCTATTCTGATGCGGGCCACCCGACACCGAAAGGACTGAAAATTACCCAAAACACCTATATGAGCGCCCAGCCCGGCTACGATGACTTTGTCGTCATGGTGTTTGACATCCAGAACCAGGGCTCAACCCCGGTCAACGGTCTTTATGCCGGCATCTTCGCCGACTTTGACATCGGCTCCTCCCCCACCTCCAACACCCTGTTCTCAGACACGGTCCGCCGCTTCACCTACATGCGCCAGTCCACCACCGCCAACCCGACCGTTGGCGTCAAAATTCTCGCACCCCAGTCCTTCGCCAATCTGTCCGGTGTTGACCATGCGATTTATGTCTACCCAGATTCGGCAATGACCGACAATATGAAATTCCGCTTCCTCAACGGCACAATTGTCCAGCGCAACTCCAACCGGGCTTATGACTGGTCGGTGCTGGTCTCCAGCGGTCCGTTTGATCTGCCGGCTGGTCAGACCTACCAGTTTGCGGTTGCCTTTGTCGGCGGTAATGACATCGCCTCTGCACTCGTCAATGCGGACAGCGCCCAGTCCTGGTTTGATCGCAATGTTGCAATTTCCGAACCGGCATCTGCACCTGCGCCACTAAACTCTGCACTATCTGTCACTCCCAACCCCTTCACCCGCAACCTCACGGTCAGACTCAACCTGCCTGTCACCGGACCGGTCCGGCTGACGGCCCACGATATCACCGGCAGAACAGTAGGCTCAATCTACGAAGGAATTGCGCCAGCAGGCACGAATGAATTCCGCCTGTCCGCCAAAGGACTAACTCCCGGCGTCTACTTCATCCGGCTCCAGACACCGGGAATGAACGCAACCGAGCGGGCAATACTTATCCGTTAGACCGAGCCTTATTCAGTAAGGGCTGGATCAGCAGCGCTGACTCCAGCCCTTTTAATTTTTCCCTCCCTGACCGGCACGGTGGGGGGAACTGCCCCCTGTTTAATCCCAAAATGGCATCAACCTGCCAACATTCTGCAGAACCGTAAATTACCCCAATGCCCTTCGAAAAACCGGCCTGAAAATGTGAAATTTTGCTCCATCTCTGACTCTAACTGAATAGGGAAAATCGGCATCCCCACCATCCCCTGCGACCCTTTTCCTCCTTCATTTCGACCGGATTGGAGAAATCCCTATTGTGCAAATAACCAGCCCCGGACAGTCTGTTAAAAAATCCGACGCCGATTGATTTTCTGTCCGTTTCATTTTATATTGGTCTGTGCGCATCAGTGCTGGCATGCTTAAAGGCAGAAGGCTGGTTTATCCGAAAACGGGCTTGCGTCCGACTAAGGATATCACCCGGCAAGGAATCTTCAATGTCCTGGGCACCGCGATCAAAAACGCCCGGGTGTGCGATCTCTTTGCCGGCGGTGGGGCGCTGGGAATTGAGGCGCTTTCCCGGGGCGCAGCTGAAGTGGTGTTTGTGGAAAAAAGCCTGAAGATCATCGGCTGTCTGAAAGCGAACCTTACCGGGCTGGAAAATGTGCGAATAATCCGCGGTGATGTGCTCCGGGTGGTGCCGAAACTGCAGGATGCCGGCTTTGACATCGTCCTCGCGGACCCGCCCTATCATCAGGAGCTGGCAGACCAGACTGCCAAGCTTGTTGCCACAAATCGGCTGGTTAAAATAAACGGCTGGCTGGTCATTGAGCACAGCCGGCAGGAGACGATCCGGGTTCCGAACGGCTGGATTGCACTCAAACAGCGAACTTATGGTGAGACAGCAGTAACCTTTTTCAGGAGGCAAAAATGAAAAGAGCGGTTTATCCGGGAAGTTTTGACCCGATTACGCTGGGTCATCTGGATATCGTTGAGCGGGCATCACGGCTGTTTGATGAGGTGATTGTCGCAGTGGCAAGGAGGGAGGAAAAAAATCCACTTTTCTCCTGGGAGGAGCGGATTGAACTGGCAAGACAGGCAACCACCGGAATGGAACGGGTCAGGGTTGAAGGTTTTGACGGACTGCTCGTGGATTTCGTCCGGAGCCGAGACGCCTGCGCCATCATCCGGGGTCTGCGTGCGGTCATGGACTTTGACTATGAATTCCAGATGACACTGACCAACCGCAAGCTTGCCAGTGAGCTGGAGACGGTCTTCTTTCTGCCCTCAGAAAAGTATTTCTATCTCAGCTCCTCACTTGTGCGGGAGCTGGCGCGCGCCAGAGGAGAACTGTCCTGTTTTGCCCCGCCAGTGGTGGTTGAGGCACTTAAGAGAAAGTTCACCCGTTAGATGCGGTTTGTTGACGAAGCGGTAATCTCGGTCCGGGCGGGCGACGGGGGTGACGGCTGCATCTCCTTCCGCCGGGAAAAGTATGTGCCCCGTGGCGGTCCGGACGGTGGTGATGGTGGTGATGGCGGCTCAGTCATCCTGCGGGGCAGTGAACATCTCCAGACCCTGGCTGACTATCTTTACCGGCGCCGCTATCAGGCGGGCCGGGGGCAGCACGGCATGGGCAAGAACCGACACGGCAGAAACGGTGAAGA
>CBFGJT010000004.1:3288-113589 GCA_965649165.1 Caldifarciminota bacterium
AAAAGGAGGTAGAGGCAATGCCCGGTTTGCCACTCCGGTGGAGCAGGCGCCGCGCAAGGCTGAACCGGGAGCGCCGGGGGAAGAGAGAACCCTGCGCTTGGTACTGCGCCTGCTCGCCGATATCGGCATCATCGGCCTGCCCAATGCCGGCAAATCCACTCTGTTACGCGCCCTGACTGCTGCCCGCCCCAGGATTGCTGGCTATCCATTTACTACCCTGACCCCGAACTTAGGAGTGATTACCGGCAGGAATTTCCGTTTCACCATGGCCGACATGCCCGGCATCATCGCCGGTGCTCACGAGGGAAAAGGGCTGGGACTCAGGTTCCTGCGTCATATTGAGCGCACCCGGATGCTCCTCTATGTGGTTGATGGTGCCGGAACACCGGTAGAGGATTTAAAAATTCTGCAGGAGGAGCTCCGGCTTTATGATCAGAAACTGGTGAGCCGGCCCGCATTGCTGGTGCTCAACAAAGCCGATCTAATAAAGGGCAAGAAACCGGAAGTCTCTGCCCCGATGCCAGCGATCTGGGTTTCTGCACTCCTAGGCACCGGGCTGGAACGTCTCCAGCGGCTGATTCAGGACCATTTTCCCGAAAAAAGTGCAGGATAAGGAACTCCTGGTCGACCTCTATTCCATTCCCGGTATGACTGAGTACCGGCTTAAGGGATTGCTGGCAGCTTTCCAGAATCCTGAAGCAATTTTCAAAGCGGAGCAGGAAGAGCTGACCGCCGTTCCCGGTATCGTTCCGGAACTGGTGCAGGCGATTACCAGCTATCAGCGCAGTGCCGAAACCGCTGCCCGGCTGAAAACCCTGCGCACCTTGGGTGTCAAAATCATAGACTTTCTTGACCCGGAATTTCCGGAAAATCTCAGGAATTTACCCCACATGCCGCCAGTGCTTTTTATCCGGGGTGAAATCAAGCCTGGTGACCGACAGGCGGTGGCGGTAATCGGCACCAGAAGACCGTCCCATTACGGACAGCGGGTTGCTGAACGGCTGGCTGCCGAACTTGCCCGTGCCGGGCTGACAGTAGTCAGCGGGCTGGCAAGGGGAATTGACACCTGTGCCCATCGGGCTGCACTGACTGTCGGCGGCAGAACGATCGCAGTGATCGGTTCCGGAATCGATGTCATCTATCCGCCGGAAAACCGCCAGCTTACAGAACAAATTGTCGCTTCCGGAGCGGTTGTATCTGAATTTCCTCCCGGCACCGGGCCGCTGGCAATTAACTTTCCCAAGCGCAACCGGCTCATCTCTGCCCTGTCCCGAGCGGTGATTGCGGTTGAAGCCTACGAGAAATCGGGTGTGCTCAGCACCTGCAGTTGGGCATGGGAGCAGGAACGGCCGGTATTTGCGGTTCCGGGTAGAATTGATGATGAAAGGAGCCTGGGTACAAACCGGCTGATTCAGCAAGGTGCCCGACTCATTACCGGCACCCAGGAGGTTCTCGAATCACTCGGCATGACCGCACCGGCTGAAACTCCACGGTCGGTTGAACCACTGCCCGATGAAAAACCGGTCTTGGAGGCGGTCGGTACGGAGCCGGCCCACATTGATGAAATTTGCGCCGCCACCGGTATGCCGATACCGAAACTTATGACCCTACTTTTCCAGCTGGAGGTAAAAGGGCTGGTCCGACAACTTCCCGGCAAGTTCTTTGTCCGGACCTGAACTCTACATTTCAGTAGAAAATTCCAGGCTGATATCGGCAGCGGGTGCCGAATGGGTCAGCTCACCTACGGAAATGAACTCCACGCCCGAACGGGCAATCTGCTGCACATTCTTAAGACTGACCCCCCCCGATGCCTCAAGTTTCGCCTGACCGGCATTGATCTGGACCGCCCGGCGCAGCTGCGGCACGGTCATATTGTCCAGCATGATCCGCTTGGCACCGGCTGCCAGCGCCTCGCGCAGCTGATCAATCGTCTTGACCTCAATCATCACCGGCACCTTTGCCCCCTTAGCCCGGTTGAGCGCCTCGGTCACTGAACCGACCAGCGTCAGGTGATTATCCTTAATCATTACCATATCATAGAGCCCCATCCGGTGGTTTCTACCACCTCCACACCGCACCGCATATTTCTCCAGTTCCCGCCAGCCGGGTGTGGTTTTCCGGGTATCAAGGATAACCGCCCGGGAACCCTTGATGCGGGAGACAAACTTGGCGGTCAGCGTGGCAATTCCGGACAGCCGGCACAGGAAATTGAGCGCGGTGCGCTCTGCGGTCAGAATTGAACGTGCCGGACCGGCAACCCGGGCAAGAATCGCTCCGCGCCGGAACCGGCTGCTGTCCCTATAAAATGGTTCATATTGTATCCGCCGGTCCACCGCCTTGAAAACCTGCCCGCAGATTTTAATTCCGGCAAGAATACCGGTGCCATTGGCAATAATATGAGCAACGCCCTTCTGACTTTCCGGAATCAGCAGGCGACTGGTGATGTCGCCCGAACCGATATCTTCTGCCAGTGCGGCTTTTATCAGCTGTTCAAGGTTCATATACACACTCCTGTTAATTAAAGTGACCTTTCAAAATTTACCTCATTTTCCATCAATCAGCCACTAATAAATCAAAACAATTCTACCAGCTGTCAAAGTTAGTTTCATTTTGCGGTCGGACCTGTACCGCTTCCAGCCGAGTTCTCCGACGATGCCTGCCCGTCTTTCTCCGGAACCCCTCCGCTCGACGACCCGCCTTGAGTGGCTGCCGGTGCCGCTTCCGGAGGCGACTCATTGCGTTCCAGCAGTTCCCGGATCTTCGCCAGCATCTCTTCAGGCTTAAACGGCTTCATAAGATAGGCATCAGCACCCATCTCCATCCCCCGGCGCATGTCATCGATTGAAGTGCGGGCAGTGAACATGATCACCGGAATACTGCTCAGCTCCGGAGTGGATTTTAGCAACCGGCAGACCGCATATCCGTCGATGTGGGGAATCATCAGATCAAGGATGATCAGATCCGGCTTGACCTTTCGGGATTGAGTAATTGCATTGAAACCGTCGGCGGCGGTAATGACCTCATAATTATTTTCCTCAAGCCGTGCCTTCACCAACTCCCGGAGATTGACCTCATCTTCAACTATCAGAATTTTCTTTTTCCCGCTCATCAGATCTCCTTTACCGGCAGGATAAAACTGAAACTTGCCCCTTCACCGATGGTGGAACGTGCCCATACCTTGCCATGATGCAATTCCACGATTGAATGGACAATCGCCAGCCCAAGACCGCTGCCGGAACCGTGCGGTTCCACCCGTTCAAACTTGCCAAATATCCGGTCGAGAAACTCAGTCGGGATTCCCGGTCCCTGATCAGTAATTGTTACTTTCAGGTAACGAGTATTTGCCAGAATTCCGGGTTCAGAAAGCACCGGCGCCTCCGGATCCACGAACTCAATCTCAATCTGAATTGTTCCTGAGTCTGGGGAATATTTGATCGCATTATCCAGCAGGTTGTTGAACACCCGGAGCAATCGGTCCGGATCGCCGGCTACCGGAGGCAGCCGCGGCGGTATCCGCCGCACCACCTTGAGATTCTTCTTGTTAATCAGCAGCGCCAGACTTTCCAGCGAAATATTAATGATGTCAATCAGGTTCACCGCCCTCAAATTGAGTTCAACCTTGCCGGCTTCCATCCGGGAAACCTCGATCAGGTTATCAATCATCCGATTCAACCGGTCCACCTCCTCCTGAGCGATCATCAGAAACCGGCGCTGCTTCTCCTCCAGACGCTGCGCCGCAGTATCGGCGAGGAGCGCAACCGCCTCCCGAATCGCTGCCAGCGGTGCTCTTAGATCATGAGATACCATTGCCACAAATTCGGTCCGCATCCGTTCTGCCTGCCGCAGTTCTGAAATATCGTGCAGATAACAGAGCAGGAGATGCTGGTTGGCGTGTTCCAGGGGCACTACCCGCAGCTCGCAGTCCACCTCCCGGCCGGTCCGGTGCTGTATCTTTACCTCCTGATGGGTGGGCGTCAGCAGCCGGTGCTGGTCCTCAATGAACTGGGTTACGCTTTTCCGGTAAGCCGGAGCCAGCAGCCGATCGAGCGTCATTCTGCCCAGCTGGAGCGAACTGTAACCGGTCAGTTCCTCAAACCGGTGATTGACATAGATAATCTGTCCGTTCTCAATGATACAGATACCATCAGGCGCATTCTCCATCACCTGACCACTTACCCAGATATCGACATCCCGGTTAACTCCCGCCAATGGCGACTCTACCACCGTCCCGATCAGCCAGTTTTCCTTTTCTGTTGACCTGCGGTTAACCACCATCCTCACCGGAACCGTCCGGCCATTGTTACCCAGCAAACGGGTATAAGGCAGACTGCAGCTGTCACTGCCGGTTTCCAGAGTTCGCATTACGAGCATTACATCAACTGGAGAAAGCAGCTCCCGCCAGCTTCGCCCTAACAGCTGCTGTTCTGTTTCATATGCCAGCAGCCGAACCAGCACCCGGTTGGCAAAGGCCAAACGGTGCTCCTGGTCAGCAATCCAGATGCCTTCTTGCAATTCATCAAGGAACCCGGCATCCAGCAGTCGCTCGATAGATTTACTCTTCATTATCAACTTTCTGGTTTGGGCTCTGCCCTCGTTAAAAGAACAAAGGCATAAGCCCGGTTCGACTTCCGAATAAATTTAAATATAGTGTAATATTTTACACCGATACTGTCAAATTATGACCAGCGGTAATGCCGGCCGGAGATATTGACCGGCGACCTCTGTTCCCTATATGTAATCTGTGAGTAAACAGTCATCACTACTGATCTTTATCCTGATGACCACTAGCATCACTCAAGCCGGCTGGATTCTGGACTCAATCACAAATCGGCCCAGCGTTGACCAGACCTGCCATAACAACGCCCGGGCGGTGGTGTCGGACCCGGCTGGCAATATGCACATTGTGTGGCACGGAAAGGCACCGGACACATTCCAGGTCTGGTATTCTTACTGGAATCGTAATTTGCGGGAGTGGAACCCGGACACCATCATCTCAGAAGAAACCCGCAGTGTTTATAACCCGGCAGTCGCCGCCGATTCTGAAGGTAATATCTATGTTGCTTGGATTGCAAACGGAATGATCAAACTGAAGCGCCGGCATCACGGCACCGGTGAATGGGAACCTGCTGATTCGCTTCCAATAAATGCCCTGAACTCGATTGTCTCATTGGCAATTGACCGGCAAACCCGCAGGCACCTGCTCTGGATCGGCTCTTCCGGCAGTAATAGATACATCGGCTATGTGATCCATCAAAATTTGACCGGCTGGAGCGACCCGGAAACTGTCGCAAGCCTACCTCTTACCGAACAGGTAAGGCCGGCAATCGCTGTCAGCACCGATGGCAGACTGATGGCGGTCTGGTCTCAACCGGTTTCCAGTCCACAAACAATTTTTGCCCGGTGCCGGCTTGCCACCGGCTGGGCAGATATTGAAACTGTGTACAGTTACCAGACCAGTTCTTCACCGACGGTCTGTGCTGGTGCCGACTCATTCTATATCATCTGGGTAAGTGGAACCCAAAGCAATCAGCATATCCTTTACCGGGTCCGGGGCGAAAACGGCTGGGGTGACACCTGCCGGTTGGACCTGCGAGGCAGTGGTAAATCAGAACCCTCAATAATCTGCGACGATTCAGGCAATCTTCACTGTGCCTGGGTTGATGCTGCTGGAGGACAAATCGGTGTGTACTATCGCAAACGCATCGCTGCCGGTGTCTGGGATACGGTTCAGGTTTTAACGCCGCTCAATACAAATATGGCTCGGGAGCGTCTGTCCATTTCTGCCCGGCTGGGCACGGTTCAGATCGCCTGGACCGACATCATAACTCCGCAACCATACCGCTCCGGGGTCCGGCTCCTCCGCTACGAACAGGTCAGCGATGTTGCAATCCTGGAAATTATTCAGCCGGGTGATACTGTTGATTCGGCTGCGCTCATCACACCGCTGGCGGTGATAAAGAACACCGGGGATCTGCCGGCAGAATCGATCCGGGCATTCTTCCGCCTTGCCGATTCCAGCCGTAGCTCTCTCATTGACCAGCTCGGTGTCAATGAATCAACTGTTGTTGTATTCGACAGCTTACCCGTGCACACCCGGGGAAACGCAACCGCGGTCTGCTCAACCTTTTTCCGCAACGATGCGATACGTAATAACAATTCCATCTGGAAAAACATCTTTGTCCGGGTACAAGACATTGTTCTGGAAAGTATCATCGCACCCCGGATCCGGATTTACGATTTAATGATCCAGCCCCGGATTCGAATCTGGAATGCCGGAAATGTTGACGCCAGTTTCACCGCCTGCTGTTCAATTTTTAATCTTGCCCGGCAGCAGCTGGTTTATAATAGTATGTTGAATTTAAGACTGGGACGAGGAGTTAGACGCGACACCGCTTTCCCGGTCTGGGAAACTGACACCGGAAATTACCATGTGCGCTTCCGGGTAAATCTGGACGGTGATCTGCATCTGGAAAACGATACTGCCAGCTGCTGTTTCCGGGTCGTTAACCGGGACGTTGGGGTCGGTGCACTCATCTGGCCCAACGGCATAGTGGACTCGGGAACAACTGGACAGCCGCAGGTGCTGATTAAAAATTGTGGTGACGATACCGCATCGGTCAAAGCCAAAATTATTATTGGTAACACCTATCAGGACAGCGCGTTTATTTCCGTTGCATCAGGAGATTCGGTAGTAGCCCGGTTTAACATTTGGCGGGCAAGGACACGAAACCATCAGACAGTATTCTGTTCATTATCATGCACTGGTGACCGGAACCCAGAAAATGACACCCTGAGCACCAATCTGTTCGTGCAGGTGCTTGATGCCGGTGTGGTGGCGATACTGACACCCGACTCAATAAACAGCCGACGAGAATTTGTTCCTCAGATTCAGGTCAGGAACTTCGGCAACCGAACCTCAAACCTACCGGTTTATCTTTCAATCTTTGACAGTGCCGGCAGCTGGATATATACCGATTCCCTGTTACTTAGGGGGCTTGAACCGGCACAGGAATCACTGCTCCGCTTTTCCCCCTGGCAGGCAACCGGTGGCAGTTACCGAGCATTGGCACGCACCGGTCTTGCTGCCGATATGCAACCGGCAAATGATACCCTGACCAAGTTATTTCGTGTCGCCCGCAGGGATGTTGCGGTACTCAGAATTACCGCGCCGGCTGAAACAATACTTACTGAGGCAGTAACACCGGCGATTGTTGTTCACAACCCCGGAGAAGAAACAGTGGACTTTCAATCCTCTCTCTATATCTTTGTATCTTTACCTGATACTACCCTGGTCTATGCCGACTCTCTTTTGGTCCGGCTGGCAAGCGGCGACTCTGCCCAGCTTGAATTCAATCAGTGGCAGGCTCAACCCGGCTCTTATCTTGTGCTTGCCCGGGTCAGACTTGAAGGTGATGAAAACCCGGCCAATGACAGCACCGGTTTAATATGTTTTGTCGACTCGGTCTCAACCCGACACTGGCGCGAGCTGCTGTCAATTCCCCCGGGACCGCATCACAAACCGGTACGAGCGGGCGGCTCACTGGTGGCAACGAGCTCAGGGCTGTTTGCCTTTAAGGGGGGCGGGAGCAATGAATTCTGGGAGTATGATCCGGCCAGCCGCTCTTGGATGGAAAAAGCATCGCTGCCCGCTGGGGAAAGCGGCCGGAAAGTCCGAAACGGCTCAGCACTGTGCTGGGATGGTGGAAACCGGATTTACGCATTAAAAGGTAACAGCACCCGCGAATTTTGGTGCTACCACATTCCGGACGACACCTGGCTTTCCCTTCCCTCCCTGCCAGACTTCACCCCTGGGGTCCGGTTCGGCTCCGGTCTGACGTATGTCCCACAGCAGGATACCGGAAAACTTTACTGTCTGAAGGGCAGCAATACAAACGAATTTCTTGTCTACTGGGTAAAGCAGCAGGAATGGCACGCCCGCCGCCCCGTTCCCCAGGGACCATTCGATAAACCGGTAAAGTCCGGCAGTGCTATGATCGGGCTGGGTAACCGGGTATTTGTGCTCAAGGGTACAACGAACGAATTCTATGAATACATCACAGAACGCGACAGCTGGCGCACCTGCGCTGCCCTACCGGTAACTTCCGCCGGCACACTGAAAAAGTGCCGCAGCGGCACCGCTCTGACGAGTGACAACCACCGTTACATTTACGCCTTCAAGGGCGGGAAAACCACTGAATTCTGGCGCTATGATGCGGTCCGGGACAGCTGGGAACGACTTCAAGACATCCCGTTGGGCATCCGATGGCGCCGGGTCGGAGCGGGTGGTGCGCTCGCCTTTCTCAATGGACGGATTTATGCCTTCAAGGGCGGAGGCACCAGAGAATTCTGGTGTTACGAAACTACCGCTGCTATTTGTCCGAGGCGCAGTCCCTTTTCTGTTTCTCCCAAACAGTTCACCAGCTGCGACAGTCCAACTCTGGCTTTAAATTACGGACTGAAGCAGGCACTTGACCAGCCGCTAATTTATGATGCAAGCGGGCGGATTGTCCGGAACCGGCGCCTCCACTGCGGCGTTTATTTCATCCGCTTAGACAAAAAAGGGAAACCGGTGACGTATAAAATCATCACAATAAAATGATTTAAACCGGCGCCACAAGTTTTTGAACATGCTCACCAGTAGCCACATTGACCTCCACCAGCTCAAACTCCCCCTCTCCGATTGTCAGCAAATTGAACGAGGGGTAGCTTCTCCCTTTCAACCGCCGGGATGTTGCGGTTCCGCCGGTAATAAGCCAGGTGTTTTCAATATGCCAGACCCAAGGCAGATGCTTGTGACCGGAGAGAACGATTCTGATATCCAGATCAACAACCAGCTTGAGGACATCGCCCGCATCAGTAGGAATGTGCCGTTCCCGACCAGTTCCCGGAATCGGCACAAGGTGGTGATGCATGCAAAGTATCTTGAGCTGTGCACGCCCACCGAACCGGCTTGCAATCATTGGATAGTTGGACCGGCCGATATGACCATCATCAATATCCGGCTGACTGGAATCGACCCCCAGAACAGTAATTTTCTCATCCTCAAAAAACGGATAACGGGTACCGAACAGTTCCTCAAAAATCATATACCCCTCATTGCGGGCATCGTGATTCCCGGGTACAATCAACCTTCTGTCAGAGGAAAACTGGCTTAGATAGTCAACAGCCTGATCGTATTCGTGCACATGACCTTCCGTTGTCAGGTCGCCGGTAATGACTAATAGATCTGGGGTCAGCAAATTGTTGATCTCCATAACCCGCCTTCCCCAATCAGGAACAAAATAACCTCCTCCCAGATGCAGATCCGAAATGTGAACAAGCCGGAAAATCTTTTTCATCGGGCAACCGGCAGTCTCAGTGTGAATTTTGACCCCATGCCCGGGGTGCTTTCTACCCTAATCTCACCTTTATGCAGGCTGACAATATGCTTGACTATCGCCAGCCCCAGCCCGATCCCACCACTCTGCCGTGAACGCCCCCGGTCCACAACATAGAACCGTTCAAAAATCCTCGGCAGGTGTTCCGGCGGTATCCCGATGCCGGTATCTTCGACAATCAACTGCAGATCATTACCCTCTAACCGGCCGCTGATGGTAATTTGTCCCTTCTCAGTATAGCGAACCGCATTATCGACCAGATTGACCAGCGCCTGTTCCAGATAAAACCGGTCGCCACGAATGGTGATATCCGGCTCCGGCAGTTCCAGTTTCAGCTTCAGCCCCTTACTTTCCAGGAGCGGTTTGCAAGCAATAGTGGCATCGGTGATCAGTTCACGAATGCTAACCATTTCGTCTTCACGCGTTATCTGAGCCGCTTCCAGTCGGGTCAGGATCAGCAGGTCATTGACAATCCGGATCAGTCGCTCGGTATGTCTCTTGATGATCTTGAGATACTCCTGTCCCTGGCTGGTAACGGTCTCCTCCAAAGTTTCCAGATATCCTTTAATCGCCGTCAGTGGTGTCCGCAGTTCGTGGGAAACATTCTGAATGAGATCGCGTTTCATCTCCTCCACCCGAACCATTTCCGAAATTTCACTGAATGTAATCACTATTTCCCCGGTCGCTGAACGGGCAGCATTAAGCAGGAAATGCCGACCCGCAAGTTCCATTCTGCGACTGAAAGTACCGCGCTGCGTTTTCATTGTGGTAACGAGCTCACTCATTGCCGGGTGCCGGAGTACCTGCCAGTAGAACTTCCCCTCAGCCGCGGTCACACCGGTAAACTGCTCGAAACTGCGGTTGGCGATCAGAACATAGCCTTGGTCATCAAGCACAATTAAACCATCCTGAATCGAGTTCAGCACCGCTTCTAGCCAGCTCTTCTTCTGCCGAAGTTCCAGGGAATTAAATCTTATGGTTTCCGCTAACTCACGCAGTCCTGCAAATATCCGGTTAAACTCATCAAACCCGCTCGGTGAAAACTGGAGCAAGTAATAGCCGTTGACAATCCGCCGGCAGGCATTATTGATCTCCTCAAACGAACGGCGCAGCTTCCGGTAGATCGCCCAGTTGGCCAGTCCGGTGGGTACCAGCCCGACAACCATGGCTACCAACACCAATAGTAGGTGGTCAGAAAAATCCCGCGGCGGCCGGACGGCAGTAAGGAGGACAAAGGTAAAAACAGCAATCAAGATCTCCAGCACCAATAGCCGTGCAACTGCAGTGTAAATGGTTGGCCGTAAATCAAGTAAGTGCTGTTTAAACCTCAATTTTGTAACCCACGCCCCGGACATTTTGGATCAGCTCGCCTGCCCGCCCAAGCTTTACCCGCAGATGACGAATGTGAACATCAATCGTCCGGTCAATTACTGCCTTCTCCTCACCCCAGATTTCGTTAAGAAGCTGATCACGGGTAAACACCCAGCCTGGCCTTTTCGCCAGTACCCAGAGCAATCGGAATTCTGTGCTCGTCAGCGTCACCTTCCTCCCTTCCACCACCACCTCGTGACGCCGGGGGTGAATGGAGAGAATTCCTCCCACCGTGATCTGTTCTTCATCGCTGCTAATCTCGCCCCGACGAAGTACCGAACGCACCCTTGCTACCAGCTCCCGCGGTGAAAAAGGTTTGGTGATGTAATCATCAGCGCCGAGCTCCAAACCCAGCACCCGGTCCGCCTCGTCGGTCCGTGCCGTAAGCATGATGACCGGGATTCTTGAATAATCAGACTGACTTTTCAGAAAACGGCAGACATCAACCCCGTCCACATCGGGCAGCATCAGATCAAGTATAATCAGATCCGGAATGCGTCGCTTTAAAAACTCATAAAAACTGGCGGCGTTGACAAATGTTTCAGCCTGAAATCCGGCCCGGGTAAGCTGAAGCGCCACCAGTTCCAGTATGTCGGGTTCATCATCAACGACAGCGATGAGCCGCTGCCGAAAATCAACCGGCTGACTCGCACTTGCCATGTTTGATGACCTCGCCCTTAACAGCATAGATAACATCTTCTGAAATATTCGTGGCGAGGTCCGCGATCCGTTCCAGATTGAGTGAAATCAGCATCAGTTTCAGTGCCCGATCAATTGTGCTGGCATCAGAAGTCATATAAGTAATCAGTTCCCGGTTAATCTGATCCTTAAGCGAATCCACGATTGGATCCCGGGCACAGACGGCGCGTGCCAGCTCGGCATCACTGCGCGTGAAGGCATCAAGACTGTCGTGAAGCATGCTGACCGCCGCCTCCGCCATGCGGGGCAGATCAATCAGGGGTTTAACCGGCGGACGGGGAACGAGAAAGAGTGCCGCTTCGGCAATATTTACCGCATGGTCGCCGATCCGTTCCAGATCGTTGTTAATCTTGATCACCATGGTAATCGTCCGGAGATTGGAGGCTTCAGGCTGATAAAGTGCAACGAGATTAATTGCCAGATCCTCAATTTCAATCTCTGAACAGTTTACCTGTTCCTCAAGTTCTTGAATCACCCGCTCCGCAGCGGTGGTGTCCCTTCTGACCAGTGCCTGAATACTTGCCTCCACCATCTCCTCAACTCTTCCTGCCATCGTCAGCAGCTTCTCCTTCAACTCACTAACCTTCTGTTCCAGAATCGTCATGGCAACTCCTTATGTTTATGATAGCAAAAAAAATCTCATTGACAAGCGTCAACCAAACTTGCCTCCCAGAAAATCCTCGGTTCTGGGATCACTGGGATTAGTAAAGACCTTATCCGTCCGATTAAACTCCACCAGCTCTCCGAGCATCACGAAGGCGCAGTAATCGGAAACGCGTGCTGCCTGCTGCATGTTGTGGGTCACAATAACAATCGTGTACTCACTTTTCAATTGAATGATCAACTCCTCAAGTCGGGCGGTAGAATGTGGGTCCAGCGCCGATGCCGGTTCATCAAGCAGTATGATTTCCGGTTCTACCGCCAGACAACGGGCAAGACATAGCCGCTGCTGCTGACCACCGGAGAGGGAGAAGGCATTGTCATGCAGGCGGTCTTTGACCTCTTCCCAGAGATTTGCCTGGCGGAGTGCCTTTTCTACCCGCTCTTTGAGTTCATGACCGTGTGCCAGCCGGTGAATTCTTATACCAAAGGCGATATTTTCAAAAATTGACTTAGGGAAGGGATTGGGCTTCTGAAAGACCATTCCCACACGCTTCCGCAGTTCAATAACATCAGTTTCCGGACTGAAGATATCACGCCCGTCTATGAGGATTCGACCTGTAATTCTGGTGCCGCTGATCAGGTCGTTCATCCGGTTAATGCAGCGCAGCAGAGTCGATTTACCGCACCCTGAAGGGCCCATAATTGCGGTTACCGCCTTCGCCGGAATGTTGAGCGAAATATCCCGGAGCACATGATTAGTTCCGAACCAGAGGTTCAGCTGCTGAATCTCAATCGTACCTTTCTCCAAACACCCTCCTTTGGTTATACCTGCCACTTGTTGGCAGTTGCGACGCGCAGTCGAAGCACAAAAGCAACGGCATCAAACATCAGCACGATTAGTAGCAGAACTGCTGCGGTACCGAAGGCGATCGGCCGGACTTTCATCAGCTGGTCATGCTGTGTTGAAAGGGCAAAGAGATGATAGGGCAAAGCCATGAACTTCTGCAGCGGTGTCCGCGGCAGCTCCCGCGTAAAGTAGGTAACACCGGTAAAAAGGATCGGTGCCGTTTCGCCCATCGTCCGGGCGAGCGCAAGCAGAACGCCGGTAAGCATCCCCGGGAAGGCAAACGGCAGTACGTTGTGCCGGATCGCCTCCCATTTGGTCGCCCCAACTGCAAGTGCCCCCTCACGGAATGAACCCGGAATCGCAACCAATGCCTCTTCAGCCGTGGCAATAATCCAAGGCAGATTCATCAGTCCAAGTGTCAGCCCGGAAGCCAAAACTGAAAGCCCGAGCTGGACGCCCCGGACAAACAGCGCAACTCCGAAAAGACCGTAAACAATTGACGGAATGCCTGCGAGTGCGCGGACTGCGGAACGGAGCAACCTGGTAAGCAAATTATTGGGAGCATATTCTGCCAAGTAGATGGCAGCAAACACTCCGATCGGAATTGAGAAAATCAGGGACACAAAAGTCACATAAATGGTACCAACAATACAGGGCATGATGCCCCCGGCGGTCATACCCCGCTCAGGCGGGCGGGTAATAAACTCCCAGGATAAAACATTGATGCCATTTTTGAAAAGATAAAAGACCATGTAACAGATAGAAGCAAGAAAAAGCACCACCGGAATCGCCAGGAAAAAAAAGTAAATGTTACTCAGAAAGTATTTTCGGTGTCGCCCGTTCTTGGATAAACCGCTCACAGCGTGAAACTTTGTCTCTCTCTCCTGATCAGCGATTCGGCGATAAGATTGGTAGCCAGAGCGATGAGAAAGAGAATGAACCCCAGCGCAAACAGAGCGAAAAAGTGGATTGAGTTAAAGGTGGACTCGCCCAGCTCGATTGCGATCGTAGTGGTAATTGTCCGGATTGGATCAAAAAGTGAACGGGGAATGATGGGGGCATTGCCCGCCACCATCAGTACCGCCATCGTCTCCCCGACCGCCCGGCCGAAGCCAAGCATCACCGCCGCGAGGATACCGGAACGGGCTGCGGGTAGAATCACCCGGATTGCAGTGGCCCAAGGTGATGCCCCGAGTGCATAGGCCGCCTCACGATAGGAGTGAGGCACAACCCGAAGCGCATCATCTGAGACCGAAATTATCGTCGGCAGCGACATTAGCGCCAGCAGCACTGAGGCGTTGAGTACATTAAGCCCAGAGGGAACATTGAAAAGCCGGGCAAGAAAAGGCCCGAGAACAAGTAACCCGAAGAAACCGATCACCACTGAAGGAAATCCGGCAAACAGCTCCACCGCCATTTTCACTGCCACCCGCGCCCCGCCTTTCAGTCGTTCAGCAATAAAGACGGCACCGGCAATTCCCAACGGAATGGCAATCAGCAGTGCCAGCGCGGTGGTAATCAAACTACCGAGAAACAGCGGTAAGATGCCGTATTTAGGCTGACCATAGGCGTCCGGATTCCAGGAGGTGCCGAAGAGAAAACCGCCCAGTGTTAATGGCTGCGTAGTCGGGTCCTCAGGGTCAACCCCACCGGCCGGGATGAAGGCCCGAATGCCGTAAGCGAGCAGAAAAATCAAAATCCCGAGCAGCACCGCCGCTGCCAGCACCACGTTGGCCGAGAACAGAACCCGGACGCCATTGTCGGCAATTCTGCGCCGCTTCATAGTCAGTCTGCTCTTTTACACTACATTACTCTATTGCAGAATCTGACTATTGCGTTCACTGTAATTCTGAGTGACCGGCACAAAACCCTCTTCCTCAACGATCTTCTGCCCCTGAGGACTCAGCTCAAACAGGATGAAATCGCGGACAAGCCCTTTCGGTCGACCGTTGGTGTACTGATAAAGCGGCCGGGTCAAAGGATAGGCACCGCTGCGCACCTTGGCTTCATCGGTTGGAGAGACATATGTCTCCCCTGACTTTTTAGCCACTGCCAGTGGCTTGATCCCCTCTATCCCCTTGATGTAACCAAGGCCGACATAGCCGATACCGCCCTCGTCCGCCTTAACACCTTCTACGATCTGGGCATTGCCATTCATCTGCCGCATCGCTGGAGTGTATTCACCCTTCACTACCTCTTCGCGGAAGAAGACAAAAGTACCGGAATTGGGCTGACGGCCGTAAAGCACAATCTTCTTGTTTGGCCCGCCCACCTGTTTCCAATTAGTAATCTCACCCCGGTAGATGGCACCGATCTGCTCAATGGTCAGTTGATTCACCGGATTCCTGGCGTTCACAATTACCGAAAGACCGTCCAGCGCAATCACGATCTCAACCGGATTGACGCCATTGGCGCGTGCGGAGGATATCTCCTTGGACTTGATCTTTCTGGAGGCATTGGCGATATCAACCTCGCGGTTGGTGATCGCATTGATTCCCACTCCTGAACCACCACCGGTGATGGAAACGGTCGCATCCGGTCGGACTGCGGAAAAAGCTTCAGCCAGACGCTGAGTCAGATTCAGCATCGTATCTGAACCCTTGACAATAATCTCAGCACCAAAGAGCATGGTGCTGACCAGGGTTGCAAGCGTAAACAACTTCTTCATTCTATCCTCCTTTGTTCTTCAACGTTTATCTTACATCTGCGGTTTGGAAACAAGTGCACTCCACTCAAACCGCACCTGCGCCAGAAGCACATCGGTTGGCTTCAGCGCACTGTTTTTCGGTTGAGTCCGAGTCCAGGCAAACTGAAACTCAAGTCCCGGCTTGCCTTTCTCCCGGCGGATGAAATGATAATTAAATCCGGCACCATACCGGATAAAGCTCTTATCCCGGTTCAGCGGCATTGAATCGCCACTCTGCTCCCGCCGGTCCCAGATTGAAAACCGGCCAAAAATTTCCACAGTTCTACCTGGCAGTGTCACCACCGGAACCAGATCCACTCCGCTCATCCGGTAATCCTTCTTTTTCTCCACCAGAGTTGAATCAACGATGTTGCCGAGCGTATCCCGATTAATCTGATAGTAGCTGAACTTCCTTGTATAGCTGTAACCAAGATATTCACCCAGAAGAGAAAACGGTCCGAACGCCAACTTGAACATCGGGGCATATGCCAGACGGTTGACATTCGCGGTATCGGCATTCATAAAGTATGTAACACCACCTTCAGTAACCCGGCCCTTACGATCGTTCTTATAGTGAGAGATATCGGAACGATTAGTAAATACTGATCCACCAAGCATCAATCCCGGAAACGGTGTCAGCCGCAGATTTCCTGCTAATTCCGGTGAAGTATTAACATACTTGCCGGCATATTTGTAACCTTCGCCGTTGTAAACCCCCAACTGGAATTCACCCAGTCCGTCAGGCAGAAAGCCGTTGAGTGTTACCCCGTAATCGGCGGAGGCGCAAACCCCCTGATCATCCTCAAGAGCCTTTTCCGGATGGGTATAGTCCCAAGAGTAAATCAGACCAAAGTAGTGCTTCTGGAGACCGGCAGTGAGATTAAAATCCTTGATAAAAGGTACCGCCAGATCGGCATAAGCCTCCTTCAACCGTACCGTTGCCCCATCCGGATACTTGTCCAAGGAGAAAATATCCACTGTCATCTTGGTGAAGAAAGGCGGCGCCCACTGATGAGAGACCCGGATATAGCCCCGCTCCAGTGACAATCGGCTAACCGTAGGAGCGGTTATGTTAAAACTACTTGACTGATTAGTATAACGGAACCAGCCATTATGCTCAAATTCGGTCTCGCCCGGCTCCAGTGCGAAACCGACGACGGCGATTAACGCCAACATCGTAACTAACTTTTTGCGACTCAAGACAACTCCTTTCTTTTGCTTTTGCTTAAACACGCGTAAAAATCTTAAGTAACTAAAATAAATGCCTAATAAATTAATTGTTAAATTCTGGTTAACAGAGCTGAAGATTAAGTTGTTGTTTTAACTGTATGTTTTTAAAGGAATTAACCGAATCGACCCGTGATATAGTTCTCGGTTTCCGGACGGTGGGGACGGGTAAAAATCCGGGATGTAGTGCCAAATTCAATCATTTTCCCCAGAAGCATGAAACCAGTAAAATCAGAAACCCGGGCCGCCTGCTGCATGTTATGAGTGACGATTACAATCGTGTATTTTTCTTTGAGCTGCCGGAGCAGGTCTTCAATATGTAGTGTGGCAATCGGATCCAGTGCCGAACAGGGTTCGTCAAGTAGCAGTACCTCCGGCTCCACCGCCAGCATGCGGGCAATACACAGTCGCTGGCGCTGTTCGTCAGTGAGCCCGAGCGCATTCTGGTCAAGCCGGTCCTTCAGTTCGTCCCAGAGCCGGACCGCCTGCAAACTCCGTTCCACAATCTCGGTCAGCTTCTGCCGCTGGTTGACTCCGTGCACCCTGGGCCCATAGGCAATATTGTCAAATACTGAAAGGGGAAACGCATTCGGCCGTTGAAAGACCATTCCCACCCGCTTGCGCAACTCCAGCACATTCAGCTGATAAATGTTTTTACCGTCAAGAATAATCTCCCCTCGGATTTTTGCTCCCTCGATCAACTCATTCATCCGATTGAAACTCCGCAGCAGAGTGGATTTACCACACCCGGAAGGACCGATGATCGCCGTAATTGCGCGGACAGGAAATTCGATACTGACATCAATGACTGCCTGAAAACTGCCATAAAATACACTGAGATTTTTCGTTGCCAGCTTCACCGGAGGGTTAACCGATCCTGCCAGAGACATAGTCATCAGTCCTTTTGTCCCGGGGAGCGGTGAAGATCTGGGCGGTCGGTCCCAGTTCAACCAGTTCTCCACTCAGAAAGAATGCGGTCCGGTCCGAGACTCGCGCCGCCTGTTTCACATTGTTGGTCACCAGAATAAATGTATAACTCTGCTTCAATTCGCGCATTGCCTGTTCAATCTGAGCGGTGGAAATTGGATCCAGCCCAGAACAGGGCTCATCCATCATCACCACCTCCGGTTCTACCGCCAGCGTCCGGGCAATGCAGAGCCGCTGCTGCTGTCCTCCAGAAAGGCGCAGTGCCGAACTGAACAGCCGGTCTTTCACCTCATCCCAGAGAAAGGCGGCGCGCAGACTCTTCTCCACAATTTCTGCGAGTCGGCGCATATTCCGGATTCCCTTCAGGCGCGGACCGTATGCCACATTGTCAAAGATCGTCCCGGGCAGTGGTATCGGCGTAGCAAAAATCATCCCGACCCGGCGCCTCAGAGTATCAATATCCCAATACCGGACGTCCCGGTTGTCCAAGAGCAGTTCACCGGTGCGAACAAAACCAGGTTGATTTTCAATCAGCCGATTAATACAGCGAAGAAAGGTAGTCTTGCCGGAATGTGCCGGACCGATAATCGCCAGAATTTCATTTGCCATCACGCTCAGACTGATGTCGCGCAGCACCGGACTGCCATGAACCACCACATTCAGACCCCGCGTGGTGATTTTCTCCGGCATTACTTTAACCTCCTCGTCACTCGGAACATTAAAAGATAGGCAATAGTGTTAATCAGCAGAATGACCACAATCAGCAGAAACGCCGTCCCGTATGCCCGTTTCATTGACAACCCTTCCCGCGCCAGAATGTAAAAATGCACCGCCATTGTGCGCCCCGGATCCAGTATCGTCCGAGGTATCCTGAGCGATGATCCGGCAGTGAAAATAACCGCAGCAGTCTCTGCAACACTTCTGCCCAGTCCAAGAATCACACCCGTGAAAATTCCGGGCAGGGCGTTGGGGAGCACCACACGCATGATTGTCTGCGATTTGGTTCCCCCCAGCGAATAACTCACCTCCCGCAGCTGATAAGGAATTGCCCGGATCGCCTCCTCGCTCGTCCGGATAATCGTCGGCAGGATCATCACCGCCAGCGTCAACCCGCCGGCAAGAATTGACCAACCCAGTTTTAACCGGATGACAAACAGAATAAAACCGAACAGCCCGAAGATAATTGATGGCACACCTGCCAGCGCATCTGCTCCGAACCGGATAATTCGGGTCAGAACGGACTCCCGGGTATATTCGGTCAGATAAACCGCCGTACCCACTCCAAACGGAGTTGCTACCACTATTGCCACGACCGCAACATAAATTGTCGCAATCAGCGTCGGCAGGATTCCGCCCTCCTTCCCCATCCGTTCGGGCATGGAAAAAAGAAATTCCGGTGTAATAACCGGTGCGCCCTTGGCGGTGATATAGCCGATAATGAAGAAAAGAATCAGCAGGGTAACCAGCGTCAGAAGTGCTAACACCAGCCAAACCAGTCGCTGGGTCATTAATGGCCGAAAAATCACTTCTGCTCCCTCATCGTCAGTAGTGCGATCGTATTCAACACCGCTATGATCACAAACAGCACCACGCCCGTTGCAAACAGCGCCCGCTGGTGGTCTCCGGCTGCATAACCCATCTCCAGCGCGATGTTTGAGGTCAGTGTTCGCACCGGCACCAGTGGTGAAGTCGGGATCAACAGCGCATTGCCCGCAACCATAATCACCGCCATCGTTTCGCCAACCGCCCGGCCCATTGCCAGAATCAAACTGGCGATAATGCCGCTCCTTGCTGCCCGGAACTGCACCCGGTAAAGCGTCTGCCACCGGGTCGCGCCGAGTGCGAGCGAACCCTCCTTGTAACTCAGAGGGACCGCATTCAGTGCATCGAGTGAAATGGCAATCACTGTAGGCAGAATCATAATCCCCAGAATAATCCCGGCAGCAAGCACCGAGAAACCGGGGCCGCCAAATGTCTGGCGAATCCAGGGCACAAGCACCACCACACCCATGAAACCGTAAACCACCGAAGGAATCCCGGCAAGCAGTTCAATCAGCGGCTTCAGGATTCTGACACTCCACCGCGGAGCAAACTCCGCAAGGAACATTGTGCCCGCGAGCCCGAGCCCGCCACCAAAAACCAGTGCCAGCAAAGTCACTGCCAGCGAACCGAGAATCATAGGCAAAATCCCGAAACTACCCCGGGTTGGTGCCCAGCGCGTCGAGGCAATGAAATTCTTCAGACCAACCTTGACAATCAGTGGCATGCCCTCAATGAAGATGAACAGCGCAATCAATAGTAGCGAACCAAGCGCGGACAGGGCAACTATCAGCAGTCCCTTCTCAATCAGCTTTTCTTTCATCAGCGCACCCGGATTAATCCCTCTTCAGCCAGCGCCGCCTGACCCTCCAGACTCAGCACGAAATCGATAAATGACCGGACGAGCGGATTACTGTCACCAGCGACGACAAACAGAAAATCCCGTGCCAGCGGATACTGATGGCTCCGGATGGTTTCCTCGCTCGGCTGGACACCATCAATTGCCAAGGTCTTCACCCGTTCATCCACCAGCCCGAACGAAATGTACCCGATTGCGGCTGGATCATTAGCAACGACCTCCCGCACTGCACCATTGGAATCCTGCACCAGTGCATCCGGGGCAAAATGCTCCCCCTCCATCACCTTCTCCTCAAAACTTGTTCTTGTCCCCGAGCCCTCCTCTCTGGTAATTACTGTAATCCTCAGATTTGCACCCCCAAACTCCCGCCAGTTCCGGACCGCACCGGAAAAAATCGCCCGTACCTGCTCACGGGTCAGACTCACTACTGGATTTGTTGGATGGACCACCAGCACAATACCATCAACCGCAATCGGAATTGCGGTCAATCCGGATTCACCAGCATTGAGATGCCGGGAACACATCCCGATATTACAGATCCGGTTCTGGACCGCTCTGACTCCGGCGGTTGATCCGCCCCCCTGAACATTGATTTCAACTCCGGGATGCCGTTGCTGATAAAGTTCTGCCAGTAGTTCGATAAACGGCTGGACTGAGGTAGAACCGGCAAGCACGAGCGCTTTCTTGCTACTACTCCGGCAGCCGGGCAACAGAAATAGAAATGAACACAGAAGGATGATTACTCGAAAAATTTCCTCAGACACCGGGTGCAAAATGTTAATCATATTTTAACACTTTGCAAGTTTAGAATCGAACCCTCACACCGAGCATTACCTGATCCTGATACTTACCCCAGGGTGAACCCCTTTAATTTATTCTCCCCCCGTCGTCAGATCTGTAACTGATTGCTTGTATGTAACTTAACAAAATAACCTTCTAATTTCACCGCAGTCTGATGTTAAATTCCCTCCTGAATAAGGACTCTAACTGAAGAGGACACCGTATGCCATTTAACTTGACGCCGAGATACCCGAAACAAATTGAAGGTATCGTGAACCGATTCGGTCTGAATTAGTTTTTCATCCTTGCTATTTTCACTATGCCATCACAAGCGTGCCCAAGAACAGCGGTGCGTTATTATGTTCGTTTGACAGCATCGCGAAAGTTGCTAAACTTGATTATATTAAATGAAGCATACAGGACATTTTCGACAGACTGTTCTGCCGATTATCCTTGCTGCTGCGCTCGGTTTTAGCGCACCAGCGGACCGGTGGCATGCGCTGCGTAACCGGTATCTGGGGCTCAGGTCGCTTGCCGGCAGTTTTACCGAGACGATCAAACCGGCTGAGAACACCGGACAAAAACCTCTGATCTTCAAGGGCAGTTTTCTTTTTCAGCTTCCTTACAACTTCCGGCTTGAAGTACAGGAACCGGTGCGTCAGACAATTGTCGGCAACGATTCGATAGTCTGGTTCTATTTCCCCGACGAACAACGGGCAGTGCGCCAGCAGCGAAATCAGCCTGTGCCTTTACTTGCATTTGTTGAACCGCTGCTGGACACCAACAGCCGGATCACCGAGAAGGGAACCGGAATAATTATGATTGAAAATGAAAACAGTTTCCTCTCCCCTCTGCTTTTGGAATTGGACCCCAATGGCACAACCGTCGCCGGACTTTCCTTTACCGACGAACTGGGCAACCAGTGCCGGTTTCTGCTCGCCCGTCAGCGCTGGAACCCACCGGTCAGCCGGAAAAGTTTCCGGTTCATTCCGCCGAAGGGGGTAACCGTTGAGTTCCAGTAATGAGCTCAAACTGCAGGACAAGGACACCTGTTTTGTCTGCGGCAGATCCAACCCATACGGACTCAGGCTGCCAATCGTTACTGACGACCAGGGCGCCCATTTTGAATATGTTATTCCTGAACATTATCAGGGCTGGCAGGGCATCGCCCATGGCGGTATTGTTGCCACACTGCTTGACGAGCTGATGGCATGGTCAACAAAAACTCGCGGCTACAGCACAGTCACAGCTGAGATGAATGTCCGGTTCCGCAAACCGGTGCCGGTTGGGCAGAAGATTTACGGACAGGGCTGGATCACCGCCGAACAGAGCAGACTGGTGCTCGCTGCCAGCCGGCTGACCGACCCCACAGGCACAGTTCTTGCCGAGGCGACCGGCAAACTCTGGAAAATCTCAGAACGGCATTGAAAGTCAAACCCGAACGGGCAGCGGTCATTGCGCTCGGCTGTCCGAAAAACCGGGTAGACTCCGAATACCTTCTCGGTGCACTGGTTAAAGCCGGATATGAGCTGACCGCAGAACCGGAAGCAGCGGATACTGTCATCCTGACCACTTGTGCCTTTATCAGACCGGCGGTCGAAGAATCATTTGCGCTAATCCAAAGACTCAGCCGGCTTAAATACCGGCGCCCAGGCATGAAACTACTTGTTGCCGGCTGTCTGGTTCAACGGTTTGGCCGTACTCTTAAATGGAAATTCCCTGCGGTTGATTACTGGGTAAAAATCGACCAGCTGACCTCCATCCCCAAACTGCTCGGCAGAAAACCCAGACCTGCCTGCCGGCTGATTTCCACCCCGTCCCATTATGCCTATCTTAAAATCGCCGACGGCTGCGACAACCACTGCAGCTACTGTCTGATTCCGCAAATCCGTGGCCCGTTGCGTTCCCGCCCGCTGAAAGAAATTGTCCAGGAAGCAGAACGGCTGGCAGATCTGGGCGTCCGGGAACTGATTCTCATTGCCCAGGACACCACCGCCTATGGAACTGACCTCTATGCTAAACCGGCACTTGCCCAGCTCCTTGACCGGCTGAGCCAGATAAAAGAGATCACCTGGTTACGACTGATGTATGCCCATCCAGCACACCTGTCGGAAGATGTCATTGAGCAGTTCGGCACCAATCCGAAGGTCTGTCGCTATATTGACCTGCCGGTTCAGCATGCGAGCGACCGGATACTCCGGCTGATGAACCGCCACTATTCCCGGAATGATGTTATGGTGTTGCTGGAAAAGCTGAAGCAGATTCCGGAGATGAGAATCAGAACCACCATCATTACCGGCTTTCCGGGGGAAACCCAAAATGAATTTCAGGAACTGGTGAACTTCATCCGGTCTGCTGAATTTGACCGGCTGGCAGGTTATGTCTTCTCGCCTGAACCCGGCACGCCGGCAGCGTCCATGAAACCGCTGGTCCGCCCCGCAACCGCCCACCAACGGCTAAAAACCATCATGCGGATTCAGGCGGCAATCTCCCGGCGCAAACTGCGCCGGCTCGCGAATCGGGAGCTGACCATCATTGCCGATTTTCCCCGGCAGGGCAGAACCGAATGGGACGCACCGGAAATTGACGGTGTGGTCAAATTTTCCACTCCGCTTGTACCAGGCAGGTTCTACCGCTGTCTGGTGGAGAAAACGGGCACCCATGACCTTTATGCCCTTCAAACTGCTCCGAATCTCTAAAGTAAAGTAAAAAATTGACTGGCAGTATCTCCTTTCTAAAATTGATATTATGATGAAAGATACGCTTGGGATAGTTACCGTGCTGGCTGCCGGCGGTCTGCTTTTATCCTGCTCTGATGCGCCCCTGATTGAACGTGCGGCAAACCGGATTGTGCTCGTGGAACTGTTCTCTACTCCTATCGATGAATGAGCCTACTGTGCGTCCGCGGTGCGGGCGCTGGACAGCCTGAGGGGAAGCTATGGTGATTCAATGGCTTTTGTGATCTACTACGATTCGGAACTTCTGCCTGAACTTTCCTCACCGGCAGGCAAGGTGCGGGCTGATTGGTACGGCGCGGGTGGGGAACGACCACTGGCATTCTTTGACGGCACCATCCGCTCACCTCAGATTACGCTGCCTGACTCCTTTTATCCGGTTTATCGGGACATGATTGACGCCGCCCGGGCCAGAAAAACGATGATGGAAATGAAAATTGATAGCGCTGTCATCGACTCCTCCTGGCTCACCGTGCGAGTCGTGATTACTCCTACCGATTCTTCTGCCGACACGATTACCACCCTGAGCCTGGTGGCAATCGTCTTTGAAGACAGCATACCCTATTATTCAGTCCTGAGAGGCGATACCTTCTATTCACCAATGACCGTGCGCACGGTCATTGGTGACAGCTTCGGGATCCCGCTCCGTGTCCGGTTCGGACAGGATTTTGATACTGTTATCAGCACACCGGTTCCGGAATGGAACCCGAACCGCATCGGCATAGCGGTAACGGTCCAGAATCTTGCCAGCCGGGCTGTGCTACAAACCGCTGCCAAATGGCGGATAAAACAGGAGGATTGATGAAAAAAGTCCTTCCTTTTGCAGTTGTCTTTCTGTTCTTTACTGTCTTCGGTACCGAAAAAAAGTACGAACCGGCACCGGATTTTACCCTCAGAGATATCAACGGCAATGAAGTAACACTCCACGAACTCCTGAAACACGGTCCGGTTTATCTCGAATGTTGGGATCTGTCCTGCGTCAACTGCATTGCCGAACTTGATGCCCTGCTGCCGGTATACGATTCACTGAAAGACCGAGGACTGCAGATTGTCGCCCTCTCAGTGGATAAGCCGGCGGACGAGAACCGGGTCCGGGCATTTGTTCGCGCCAAGAAATGGCCCTATATCGTCCTGCTTGATCAGCAGCAGAGAGTAAAAAAGGCATACAACATTATCATCAAACCCACCGCCTATCTCATCAACATGAACGGCGAAATCGTCTACACCCATATCGGCTATAAGAAGGGCGACGAAAAACGGATTGCCCAGGAAATGGTAAAATGGCTGCCGCCCCAAGACTCGGTTCCGCCTGAGCAACCGCCTCAGGGAAAATAGGCACGCAAAAGTGGGCATAGGCAGTTTCTTAGTTCTGAGCTCGGTCTTCGGTGCCAATCTGACAATCCAGGGGGTCAACCGGGCAGAATTCTGGGCTTACCAGCAGGACTGGGCAACCCATTATGAGGACAAGCTGGAGCTCAATGCCCATTACAGCGATTTCGATGCCGAACTGGGCGTGCTGTGGTTTGAACCGTCCAAACACGAACCCTCAGTGCGCAAACCGCTCCATCTGCTTGACTACTCAATCGGTTATAACCCGGAAGAACTTGAAGTCCGGCTCGGCAGATTCTACGTTACATTCGGCCAGGGGCTTACACTAAGCAGCGGTGCTGATGATGATTTCCGGCATTACAAGAGTCTACACGGTCTGTTCGGCAAACTTAAACTGCCACTGCGCAGTGAGCTAACGCTACTTGGTGGCAGGCTCCGGGATGTCTTTTTTCAGGAAAAAACCTACAAAATAATGAACGAACTGGACACTACTGACCAGGTACTTGGTGCTGAGCTGACCATTCGACCGATCCAACTTTTCGGTCTGGGCACCCGTTATGTCCGCATTAACCGGGAGGTCGATCCGACCGCACGGGCATTCACCGAACTCTTTGGTGGTGACTGCCGGCTGGATATCGGACCTGTCTCTGCTGGAGCGGAATTTGCCTGGCGGCTGGGGACAAAACCGGGAATCGGCGGCCGGGAAACCGGCACGGGCTACATTCTGAATCTGGGCACCGCACTTGCCGGTTTTTCCATCCTCGCACAGTATGTAAACTACCTCCGGCTAGGTTTTCCTCCAGGCACTTATCACTACAACGACCCCCCCACTCCGATTAAATCCGGCGTCTCAATTAACCGGGGCGTGGATGAACAGGGGTTCGGAGTTCAGATCTCAGGAACGATACCTAACGGGCTCTACCTTGAAGCTGATGTGGGTCGTCTTTTTGTCCATGATGACACCAGCGCCGGTGTGTTTGAGGGGGAATTTAAAACACGGCAATCACTGGGAACAAACTGGACATTTGAACTCAAATTCAACCATATGCTCCAGCGAAACATCGAACTGGGAACTTACGAACGGACTACCGACCGTCCGACAATCCTTGTGAACTACCTCACCGGACCCCACACCTTTACTCTCGAGGTGGAACTGGGCTGGGTAACCGAACTGCCCACTGATACCACTCATGGCAGCCGCTGGCAGTATCACGAACCCCTGGTTTCTGTCAGTTACGGGCTGGGAGAAAAATGGCTTTTTACCATCGGCTGGCAGGGCGTGGACAGAGATTCACTCAAGCGTTACGACAACCAGACCTCCTGGCCTGTGTTTGAAACTGTCTATAATCTTAATGAACGGAATGTTCTGCGGCTGCGTATCGGAGCAGAAAAAGGTGGTTATACCTGCTCAGGTGGTGTGTGCCGCTATGAGGCGCCGTTCCGGGGTATGAAACTGCAACTGATCAGCCGGATATGAGGCGGAAACTGGTCTTTGTTCTGCTGGCAATCTGCGGGGCCGCACTTGTAGTGCTGGGCATCGGAATGGGCATGCTCTCAATCATTCACGGCTTTGCTTCCCAGATATGACTTGGCTGTATGGGTCTCGGGTAGACCTCTAAAATGGTGAAACGACGCATCGCCCCGCATCGCATCGGTCAGATAATCGGCACCGTGCTCCTGAACGGTTATATCCTTGCCTATCTTCAGAATAAAGTCCTTTATTCCGGAATACTCAAATCGGTACCTGAACCCGTGCTCAACTGTTACGGCGGCCCCCTTTCAGTATTTGCCTGCCCGCTTGGCTCTTTTCAACAAATCATCGGTATGAAAGGGGTTACCTGGTGGCAGAATATACCCTGGGTGATTCTGGGGCTGTTCATAATAATCGGCGCATCTGTCGGTCGGGCGGCTTGCGGCTGGATATGCCCGTTCGGATTGTGGCAGGACCTGCTTTACAAGATTAAAATCGGACCGCGGGCAAAACTGAGCCGATGGGTTACCTTCTTGACTATTGCCGGGATCGGCATACTGACTTTAACTCTGCTTGCCACCTTCATCAAAATCTCATTCTGGAAAGGACTGCTACTCGGGTGGCTGCCGTTTATGGCGTTGCTGCTCTACAGTACAATCAAGGGAAAACTCTCGCCTCCCCAGCGTTTCTCGGTTGCCAGCATGCTGCTGGGAATCCTTCTCGGTCTCTTAATCATATTCAAGCATGGAGTTAACACCGGCATCGCAACTGGCGTAGTCAACATGGCCGTCTTCAGCCTGCTCGGTGGGAAACGGTCACTGCTCATCGCCGCTCCAGCCGGTTTTATCATCAGCCTTACCGGTAAATCGGTAATACTCGGCCCTTTTGCCGGAGGGGAAATCGGCTTGCTTTTTATCCTGATTGCGGTTTTAACCATTCTGCTCTTTGAAGAAAAATTTAAACTATTCCTCCCGGCAACTGCCCTCAAATATGCCTTTCTCGTCATCGTTGCCGGCATCGCCGCCTACTTCACTGCCGAACCTTGGTTCTGCAAACTGTGTCCTCAGGGCACCCTCGAAGCGGGTCTCCCGCTTGTGCTGTGGGACCCGGTCCAGGGTCTGCGGGCACTTGTCGGCTGGCTCTTTTATCTGAAAATTGCCATTCTTTTATTTGTCTTCTGGGCATCAATTACCGTCAAACGCCCCTTCTGCCGCATGGTCTGCCCGATCGGTGCGATTTATGCCCTGTTCAACAAAGCCAGTATGATGCGGATGGAGCTGAACGGACAAAATTGCAGTAAATGCGGAGCCTGCCGCCGGGTCTGTCCCATGGACATCGAGCCGTTCCAGGATCCGAATCAGGCAGAATGCATCCGGTGTTTTGAGTGTGTCTGGATCTGTTCGCGAAAATCGTTGAAAATTACTTTCTGAAGTGCGCAAACCCGAATGGCTCAGATTCCGGCTGCCCGCCGGCCCGGAATTTATCCGGGTAAATGAAGTCCTTAGGAAATATAACTTGAATACTGTCTGCAGTTCTGCCCGCTGTCCAAATCTGGCTGAATGCTGGAACCGGGGGACAGCAACAGTTTTGCTTCTCGGCAACACCTGCACCCGGCATTGTCGTTTCTGCGCCGTTACCACCAGTAACCCTCATGGTCAGGTAGATAATTCTGAACCCGAACGGGTGAAAGGCGCAGTCCTGGAGCTGGGCCTTAAATATGTCGTCCTGACTTCGGTCGATCGTGATGACCTGCCTGACCTTGGTGCCGGTATCTTTACCCGCACCGTGCAGCTGCTGAAAAAGTCAAACCCGGGAATCGCGGTTGAGGTGCTGGTTCCTGATTTCCAGGGGAAAAAGGAGTTGATTCAGCAGGTGCTTGCTGCCGGTCCGGATGTGTTTGCCCACAACCTTGAGACCGTGGAGCGGTTGACCCCTGCTGTCCGCGACCCGCGGGCAGATTACCGCCAGTCGCTTTCGGTCCTCCAGTTGGCAAAAAGGCTGACACCGACAATCAAAACCAAAAGCGGTCTAATGGTCGGACTGGGCGAAACCGAAGAGGAAGTCATCCAGACGCTCGCTGACCTAAAATCAGCAGGATGTGATATTGTGACCATTGGCCAGTATCTCCAGCCGGACCGACGCTGCCTGCCAGTTGCTCGTTACTACACCCGAGAGGAGCTTCAGAAACTGTCAGCGTATGCCCGCACCATCGGCATCCCGCAAACCATTGCTGCCCCGCTGGTCCGAAGCTCCTATCTGGCTGAGGAACTACTCAGGACAGATATCAACCCTACCCCTACACAGATTTGAACCGTCTCTCCACCTGCGAAATCGAAAAAGGGTTGAAAATTTCGATCATTGAAGGCACCTTTGCCACTCTCTATACAACCCTTGCCGGCGGTATGTTTCTTGCCGGACTAGCTCTGCACCTCGGGGCAAATTCATTTCAGATTGCACTTCTATCTGCCATCCCGGCGCTGGTCAGTGGTTTCAGTTTTCTTGCCGGCTACCTGGTGCGCTGGGTCGGTGCTCGAAAACCGCTGGTTCTCTGGACCGCAGGTGTCGGCCGATCAGTCTATGTACTGATTGTCCTCGCTTTGCTACTCCGCTTCCGGCTGCGGATTGAACTTTTCCTGCTGATTGTCGGCATCTCCGCCGTGCTGTTGGCAATCGCCGGCACGGTCTGGACATCCTGGATCAGTGACCTCGTGCCTGAGGAACACCGCGGTCGTTTCTTTGGTGTCCGGAATGCAATTCTCAATTTCAGCGGTGTGCTGGTTGCATTTGGTGCGGGCCGGAGTATGGACTATCTTAAAGCCCGGGGGCACGAAACCACCGGCTACCTGCTGGCATTTACACTCGCAGTGCTGTTCGGCATGGTCTCAACGCTGCTCCTGCGCCGGCAGCCCGAACCCGAACCGAGACTCCTGCCAGGACCCTCGTTCCGGGAAATTTTTTTTGGCCCACTCCAGGAACCGCAGTTCCGGCGGCTGACAATCTTCCTCGCAATCTGGTTCCTCACCGGCACGCTCGCATCACCCTTTTACCTCGTCCATCTCTTGAAAAATCTCCGTTTCAGCTTTACCGAAGTGGCAATTTATTCCATGATTGGTGGAGTAATCGGCGTCCTGTTCCAACTGTTCTGGGGCCGAGCGATCGATCGATTCGGCTCCCGACCGGTTACTGTGCTCAACTTTGCCCTCGTGGGAATAATGCCTTTTCTCTGGCTCTTCGCCACCCCCCGCTTCCGCCTGCCAATCTGGATTGATGGCGTCCTCAATGGTGCGGTCTGGACCGGCGCCAGCCTCGGCCTCTGGAACCTGCTGCTTGACCTTGCCGATAATCCTGCCCGCAAAGAGAGCTACTTTGCAATCTACAGTGTCGTCACCGGTCTCGGTGCCTTTATTGCCTCCATTATTGCCGGCACCATCGCCCAGCTGATCTCCAGCTTCCATTTGAAAATCCTGGGCATCGATTTTTATAATTACGACGTTATGTTCCTTGCTGCCGGCGTCGCCCGGTTTACCTGTCTGCCGCTACTGCTGAAGGTCCGGGAGCCGGGCAGTAAGCCGGTGCGGCACACAATTCAAGAACTAACCAATCTGGCACTGTGGCGCCTGAATGCCGGTAAGGATGTCCTGCTGCAGGCACTGGGAATCAAAAATCAGGATTGACATCTTAAGGGTAATAGTTATAATTGAATAAAGGAGGCAAACGTGCTGAAGCAACTGTTCGTCCTTTCCCTGGTGCTCACCGCTACTCTGGCAGTGGGTTACCAGCGAATCGTCGTCCTGGAGGAAGCCTATTCTGAAGGCTGAGCCAGCTGCGCACCTGCCAGTCGGGCAGTTGATCAGATCACCTACGATTATGCCGGTTATGTTGTTGCCGTCGAGTGGCATGTATCATCCTCATATCCCCTGTACTCTGCCGAAGGCCGCGGTAAATGGTTCATGTATCCCGGGCCCTACAATGGATCCTATGCAACCCCCTGGCTCTGGGTTGACGGCCGGCAGCGCGGTTACAACTACAACCTCTGGGCAAGCTATGTTGCGGCCCAGATCGGCATTCCGACTCCGGTTCAGATCACCCTGACCGGCAATTACAACCAGACCACCCGCGAGGGCACAATCAAAGCGCTTATTCAGAATGATTCGACCGACGAGCTGACAATGCGTGTTTCGGTTGTAGTAACTGAAGACTCAATTTACTACTCCGCACCCAATGGTGACCAGTGGCATAATCATGTCTGCCGTGATTACATTCCTAATCAGTACGGCACGGTAATTACCGTTCCTGCCGGTAGTATTGATTCGGTAATTCAACCCTTTACGATCGCCAGCACCTGGAATGAACAACGCTGTAAAATTGTGGTTTATGCCCAGAGTACAACAATGGTACCATCCGACTCATCCTATCCTGCCTACCAAGGAGCAGAAATTGCAATCCTTGACCTCGTCGGCGTCCGTGAAGGTGTACCGGCTGAAGGCATGGCAGCACATGCACTGCCTCTTGTCAATCCGACTTCAGCCCGGCCCGTTTTTGCCGTGACCGCCAACACCGGAGCGCAGTATCAGCTTTACATCTACACGTTTGACGGCCGCATATCCCATGCTCAAAATGGCACAATATCAGGTGACTGCAGAATTGCTGTCAACAGCCGACTTTCCCGCGGCATCTACCTCTATCGGCTTAAGATTAATGGGACTGAGTTCAAAGGCAAACTGATCGTCACCGATTAATAATCAGAAAAACGGGCGGGGCGATTGTCAATCGCCCCGCTTCTCTTTTTAATGATAAAACAACCGCAACCCGGTAAAAACCATCACCATGCCATATTCATCAGCAGCACGGATAATCCCCTCATCCCGGGTTGAACCGCCGGGCTGAATCACAAACTGAACATTACTCCTGGCTGCCCGGTCAAGATTGTCCCGGAAAGGAATAAACCCATCCGAAGCCAGACAGATACCGTTAAACTGAGCAATCCACTGCCATCGTTCCTCCCGCGTCAATGGGGCTGGCACTTCAGCAAGCAGTCTGGACCAGGTATGCATCTCCTCAGGTGTGGCGTTCTCCTCCAGAAAAATATCAATTGCAGTTGCCTTCTCCCCCCGGCTGACACCCTTTCTGAACTTCAACCCCAAAACCTTCGGATGCAGACGCAGGAACCACTTGTCTGCCTTTGCACAGGCAAGCCTGGTGCAGTGAATCCTTGACTGCTGACCTGCTCCCACTCCGATCACCTGTCCGTCATACGCCAGACAGACCGAATTGGACTGAGTGTATTTCAATGTCAGAAAGGCAAGCAGAAGATCCAACTTTGCACTATCAGGGATCACCTTCTTAACCGTAACCACATTCTCCAGCAGCTTATCGTCAATCCGGGCATCGTTACGCTCCTGCTCAAGAAAAAGACCGAACAGCTGCCGGACCTCTACCGGCGGCGGGGTCCATGCTGGGTCAATTCGGAGAATCGGATAGGTGCCATTCTTCTTGGTTTTAAGAATTTCCAGCGCCGCGGGCTCATATCCCGGAGCAATACAGCCGTCAGAGATCTCCCGGGACAGAAGACGTGCCGTGGCTTCGTCCACCGGATCAGAAAATGCCGCCCAGTCCCCGAAGGTTGCCATCCGATCTGCACCCCGGGCACGAGCATAGGCACAGGCAAGCGGAGAAAGCTCGCCCTCGGGCACAAACAGTGACTTTTTCAGCTTATCATCCAGCTCCCGACCAATCGCTGCCCCCGCCGGGCTGGTATGTTTAAAACTGGCAGCGGCCGGCATCCGGGTAAGCGCGCGCAACTCCTTCACCAGCTGCCAAGAGTTCAATGCATCAACCAGGTTGATATATCCGGGAATTCCGTTAAGCACCTCGATTGGCAGTCTGCCTTCCGGCACATAAACCCGGGCGTTCTTCTGATGAGGATTGGTTCCGTAGCGCAGGCGGATTTCGTCCAAGGTTTATAAAATAACCTTCAGCTGGCTATTGTCAAACACAGCTGGTTAAACCCGGTCCGGAAATTTCTCCTTCAGATAATCAACAATCTCCTGGGTCGGTGTCCCGGGCCCGAACAGTCGGCCACAGCCCATCCGGTAGAGCTCCTCCATGTCCTCTTTGGGAATTATGCCGCCGCCGAAAACCAGGATATCGCCCGCACCCCTTTCCTTCAGCAACCGCATTACCTCCGGAATTAGCGTCATATGGGCACCGGAGAGAATTGAAAGCCCGACCGCATCCACATCCTCCTGAATTGCCGTCTCCGCAATCATCTCCGGTGTCTGGTGCAATCCGGTATAGATCACCTCAAACCCGGCATCCCGCAGCGCCCGGGCAACCACCTTTGCGCCCCGGTCATGACCATCCAGCCCGGGCTTGGCGATGAGAATTCTCAGTTTCTTCATCTTCACCTCCTAAAACATCGGTGGTTCGGCATAAGTGCCGAAGACCTCCTTCATTGCTCCACAGATTTCCCCAAGTGTGGCATAGGCGCGTACCGCTTCCAGAATCGGATACATTACATTATCCCGGCCCGCACAGGCGGCTTTCAGATCATCAAGGGTGCGACGCACCTTCGCATTATCCCGGCGCTGTCGCAACCGCCTCAGCCTTTCACACTGTTCCACTTCCACCCGCGGATCAATTTTAAGTATCGGAATTTCTAGCCGCTCACCTTCTAGCACATACTTATTCACCCCGACAACCGTTCTCCTCCCTTCGTCAACCGCCTTCTGATAACGATAAGCTGCCTCCGCAATCTCGCGCTGGGGATAACCGTACTCAATCGCCTTGATCATACCGCCTAAGGCGTCGATTTTTGCAAAATATTCGTATGCCTGCTCTTCCAACCGATTGGTCAGCGCCTCTACATAATAGGAACCTCCCAGGGGGTCAATAACATTTATTACTCCTGTCTCCTCGGCAATCAGCTGCTGGGTGCGCAGTGCAATCAGAACCGCCTTCTCGGTCGGCAGTGCCCAGGTTTCATCCATCGAATTGGTATGCAGACTCTGAGTGCCACCCAGTACTGCTGCCAGTGCCTGAAATGCGGTTCGGACGATATTATTCTCGGGCTGCTGGGCGGTCAGGGTACAGCCCGCAGTCTGAGTATGAAAGCGCAAAAGCCATGACTCCGGTTTTTTCGCCTTGAATGTCTCCCGCATCTCCCGTGCCCAGATTCGCCTTGCCGCCCGGAATTTGGCAATCTCCTCAAAAAAATCCAGATGGGAATTAAAGAAAAATGAAAGTCGGGGTGCGAACTCATCCACATCCAGCCCGGCCCTGATTCCCGCTTCAACATAGGTCATCCCATCCTTCAGGGTGAACGCCAGCTCCTGGGCTGCAGTGGAACCGGCCTCCCGGATGTGATATCCGGAGATGGAAATTGTGTTCCATTTCGGCACATGCCGGGCACCGAACGCCATGATATCGGTAATAATCCGCATCGACGGCTCGGGCGGAAACAGCCAGGACTTCTGGGCAATATACTCCTTTAAAATGTCGTTCTGAATCGTCCCCCGCAGTTTCTCGCTTGATACCCCCTGCTTCTCCGCGGTAACAATATAGAATGCCCACAGCACCGCTGCCGGACCGTTGATCGTCATTGATGTTGATACCTCGCCCAGCGGAATACCGTCAAACAGCGTCTCCATATCCTCAAGCGAAGACACCGCCACTCCGCATTTTCCTACTTCACCCCGCGCCATCGGATCATCCGAATCCCGTCCGTAGAGCGTGGGAAAATCAAACGCTACTGAAAGCCCGGTCTCACCATGGGCAAGCAGAAACTTGTAGCGGGCATTGGTGTCCCGGGCGGTGCCGAACCCGGAAAACTGACGCATCGTCCAGAGCCTGCCCCGGTACATGTTATGCCGGATGCCACGGGTAAACGGATACTCACCGGGGAAACCCAAATCCCGCAGATAATCAAACCCCGGCACGTCGGCTGGTGTATAGATGATATCCACGGGCAGGCCGGAAACGGTCACGAACCGCTCCGGTTCACCCTTGTTCACACACCCTTCCCACCTTTCCCGTTCCCTCTGGATCCGTTCCAGTTCATTCATGAAACCCCCTTTCCTTAAACAGCAGGTCCACCGCCTCATAGGGCGAAAATCGGCGGCTCATCACCGCCTCAACCAGCTCCTCCAACCGCTCCTTAAAACCGTCCCGGTGCCAGAGCCAGCTCTGTAGCTTCTCGCTGAGCCGACGTTCAATCTCCGCTCTCACCGCCCGGCGCCGGCGCTCCTCAAGAATGCTGTTGGCTTCCAGATACCGGCGGTGAGCAGATATTCTTTCATAAAGTTCCTCAATCCCCAAACCCGAAATGGCAGTAATCTTCACTACCGGTGGTATCCAGGAATCATTTTTCGTTCGCAGCTCCAGCATTGTCTGAATCTCCAGCACCATCCGGTCCGCCCCCTCCCGATCACACTTATTAACGCAGAAAATCTCCCCGATCTCCATCAACCCCGCCTTCAGCGCCTGAATTGAATCCCCGGATTCCGGCACCAGCACCACAACCGTAGAATCAGCAGCTTCCGCAATATCCAGCTCCATCTGCCCTACCCCCACGGTCTCAATCAGAATATAGTCGCAGCCGAACGCATCCAGAATATCGCACACCTCCCGCGTGCGTCGAGCCAGTCCGCCCAGACTGCCACGGGTTGCCATTGAACGGATATAAACTCCGGGATCGGTAAAAAGTGCCGCCATCCGCACCCGATCTCCCAGGACCGCACCGCCGGAAAATGGGGAACTCGGATCAACTGCAACAATTCCCACCCGAAAATTATACTCCCGTAACTGTCCGGCAAGCTTCTCCACCAATGTGCTCTTCCCGGCTCCGGGCGGACCGGTAACCCCCACCCGATACGCCCTGCCCATCAGCGGATAAAGTTTATTCAGAATCAGCTTTGCCTGTGCAGACTCATCCTCGACCAGAGAAATTATCTGACCGCAGGCTCGCCGGTCACCCTGGGCGAACCGCCTCAGCAATTCATCAACGGTCAATTCCGACACGATTGACAATACCTCTCTGATACGGGTGTTTGATCTCTTTAATTTCGCTCACCAGATCTGCCAGTTTAATCAGCTCCGGCTTGGCATTCCTGCCGGTAATCACCAGTTCTACCCCGGCTGGACACTCCTGAACCAACCTGATCACCTCGATCAATGGCACTAGCCCGTAATCCACCGCACAGTTGAGCTCATCCAAAATCACCAGCTGGTAGTTTCCAGACTGGATCGCCTTCCGGGCAAACTCTAACCCCTCCCGGGCAAACCGGACATCATCCGCACCCGGATTACCCCGCTGGACAAAGGTCTTCAGACCAAACTGCCTTACTTCCAAATTTTCGAGCAACCGCGCAGTGCGGACCTCACCATACTGATTGTCACCCTTCATGAACTGCACCACCAGCACCCGCCAGCCATGACCAAGGGCACGCATTGCCAGACCGAATGCCGCGGTTGTCTTTCCCTTGCCATCGCCCGTATAAACCTGTAGCATCGCTAATTTATATCCGGATTGAACTCCGGTCCCAGTCGGGCTTTAAACAGCAGCGCCATCAGCGCATTCCAGGTCCGGAAGGAATAAACCTCACGGGCAATTGGGGCATTTGCCATTAATTCGGCAACCGCCCCGTTCTCCCCCTGCGACATGATGATAATCCGCAGTACGATATGGGCGATCACCCAGCCCGCAACCACCCCCCAGAAAAATCCGAGAAGCCCGTCCAGCGATTCGAACGACCAGCCGGTCACACCGAAGAGCCAGTGGGCGAAGATAAAAGCAAGAACCGCAAAAATGAGAAAAATCACGATCAGCGTCACCACCGGCTGCACACCGATTGTCTGAGCAACACTGCTTGCCAAACTGTTGGCACCCGCCGCTGCTGCCACCAGCCCCGCCGCCTCAAAAAGTGTCAACCCCATCCCTCCGGCTTTGCTTGTCCGGACGGTCTGAATGATCGCCACCCCCACTACAATCCCCAGACTCATCCAGTCAAACCAGAACATCTTCCCTCCTGCTAATCCAGGTCCTCATCCTCATCCAGCCCCTCATCCAGGTCATCCATCCCTTCCATTCCCTCATCCCCGAACGCCTCATCTGCACCCGCACCATAATCCTCATCCACATCCGGCAGGTCAATATCGGTATCGTCCTTGGAACCGCCAATCACTGTAAACCGACCGAACACCTGATGCACACTTTTGCTGCCGCAGTGCGGACATACCGGCTTCAACCCGGCCTCCTTCTCCTGCAGTGTTGCGACAATATCAAACTTCTTCTCGCACTCATCACAACAGAACTCATAAACAGGCATAAACCTGACCTCCTTTAATCTTAATAATACTTCTACTCAAAACCGCCTGCCTGTCAACAGGAACACCTATCCTCATAAAAAAAGGGCGCCCGTAAAACCGGACGCCCCGACCATTAACTCCCGCTCCTAATTCAGCCGCAGAACCTTAGTCTCAACCATGCCATCCGGAGTAGAAACCTTCAGAAAATACACACCACGATTCAAACCTTGGGGCTGCCACAAATAACTGCCGCTTCCCGGTGCAACATCAAACTCCACCTGCTCAACCCGTCGGCCTGATGCATCAAAAGCTTCAAACCTCATCCTGCCTGCAATTCCCGCATGATAATATATCCGGGTCCGGCGTCCAAACGGATTAGGAGAAACCCGGAACTTCAACGGCTCTACTACCGCCGGTACCTCCGCCAATCCCACATTGGCATTATACCACACCTGCGCCGCATCCGCATTTGCCCGCAACCCGTTCTCATCACTGCCACCTACCACCGCCACCGCTAGCCGGGCACTTCCTCCCGGATTGATATCAAACGGTCCGGCAGAGGTAACGATTGACCAGTCATAGGGCCGGTTGGAGCTCCGCTGGACGATTGTGCCGTTCAAAAAGCGCCACTTCATATTTTCGGTCATTGCGGTATCCGGATAGACATAAATCGCATGATCCACCAGGCTCAGATTCCGGAAACTGGCAGGCTCCAGAATTCTCACCCCCACTGTCGGATTGGCGCCCGACGCCTGCCGCATATACACCAGTCGGCGCACGGTGTCGGCGGCACCTTGATTGGTTGTGGGCGAGGAACCGATGTCAAAATCCATAAACAGACCGGCATACAAACCGTTAACCGCACTGGAGCCCTGATTCTGGATGTCATAGACAATGACGATAAAGTCATCAAACGAGGGGTCGGCACTCATATAACTATGCTGAACCACCCGCAGGCTCTTGGGACGGGGATGAGCCGCGTCAGAGAAGCTGGCGTAAAAATGCTCATCACCGACACCCGGCGGCACAGTCGCCCGCAGCGACTCCACCGCCACTAGATCCGAATTGATCTGGCTTGCCGGCCGGCCATAATACCGGTCTGCAACATAACCGGTATCGGTCCCCATCACAAATGAGCCGTAATAGAGGGCGCTGGCGGCTGTCTTCGGATAGCGGAACCCGGAACCGGCATCCGCCGGAGCATCATACCCCACCGGACCAAAACAGGAGACCGTCAGCCGGCAGTAACCGGTATCATGATCCATCAACGCAAACACATTGGCAATACTCGTCGTCTGCCATGAGGTGTCATTCGCCCGGTTAAGGTCACCACTCAGGTCGGTAAACATCGTGACAGTATAACTTGCACCTCCTGGACCGGTATGCCATACCGGAAAAGTTACATCGGTCCGAGAACCAGGCTGAATTGCACTCGTTACGGTCACAATCTCATTATATACCCTCACCGCTCCGGAATCGATCCAGCAGTAAACCTGAAAGTTACTCTCCGCATTCGTGCCATAATTGACCACCCGGGCAACGGGCTGATAACTACCCGGACCAACATTCGGCTCCGGCACCAGAATTCTTGACACGCCCACATCATGTGCCAGCCCTGGAATCCGGCTGATAACGGCTCTGATATTCCAGTTGTAATTTAACCCCTGGTCTGCCAGCTGGCGCCAAGATGTGCGGTTATTGGAGAGGAACCCACCCCGGTTGCGCACCATCGGTCCGGCATCGCACCCGATCGGATATCTCCCTGCAGTATGTGTCAACCGCACACAGGCCCAGAAATCGCTTCCCGCCGGCAATACCAGCGGCGGATTGAGATCAATCCGCTTCCAGCGCATCGAGTCCGCACCACTGTAGGGAACCGATTCCAGCACCGCCCCAGGGGTAGTATCATTACCTTCCGCAAAAATATATGCATAATCGTTGCTGGAGTTGTGCCACTGATAGAAGAGAATCGCCTTAAGCGTGCAGGCACTCGTCGGGGTAAAACGCGCCGCTGAATAGAAGGTGCCGCCACTGGTTAGCCCTACACCAGTATAAGGTACACCATCAAAATGGAGAGTTTCATCAGCAAAGAAATCGACCGCTGGCGATTCGTTGTTACTCACTGCTGGGGTCAGCATTTCCTCAGATCGGCTCAAAAGTGGAGCCGGCCCGGCCTGCGTCACCGGCAGCGCACCCCAGGCAAGTGCAATAACCACTGTCAGACCAGCTACGACCGACAACAGCCTCATAATTACCTCCTTCTTTGTTTTTTAAACGTCAACATTCAATCTCTTCTGCCCGACAGTTTGAGTTTAATCACCAATGCATCGATGTCAAGTCAAAACTCAATTTTTCAATCTGCACTCAGCTGTTTCCCCGATAGTGGTAGAAATCGTCCTGGTGACGGCTTGCGCAATTATTGACAGCAAATATCTAATCCTTATGCTAATAACCGCTGATGGCAAACTTTTTTGCCGGCTCTTCACTTCCGGATGCTCAGGTGGTGGTCATCGGTATGCCGCTTGACCGCACCAGTTCCTACATCCCCGGCACCCGTTTTGGTCCTGCAGTCGCCCGTCTCGGCACTGCCAACATTGAATCCTTCAGTCCTTATCTGCGCCGGGATGTCAGCGCGGTCCGCGTGTTTGATGCGGGAGACCTGGAGTTCACATTTGAAGAACCCACCACCCCGGAGACGCTCATCCGGAAAACCACTGCGGCGACCTACCTGGCAGGAAAGAAACAGCTGGCAATCGGCGGTGAACATTCCATCACTCCGTTCATCATCGCCGAAATGTCTCAGCGGTTTCCGGAGCTATGCGTCCTACAATTTGATGCTCATTCCGATCTCAGAGATGAATTTCTTGGCGAACCGAACAGCCATGCAACCGCTATGAAACGGGTCCTGGATTACATTCCCCGGGAAAACCTGTTTCAGCTCGGAATCCGCTCCTTCTTCCACCCGGATGAACTGGAACTCCCCAACCTCTTTCCGTTTGAAGTTCTGGCACCGCTTGCCACAGTGCGAAAAAAAATCGGCGCACGCCCCCTTTACATCACCCTGGATATCGATGTCCTAGACACCGGAGTCATGCCTGAAGTCCAGACCCCCCAGCCTGGCGGCTGCTCCTATGGGGAACTGGTGCGCGCCCTTGCCGGACTCCAGGATCTCAACATCATCGGTGCCGACCTGGTGGAGTTCTGCCCGCGGAACTACACCGCTACCGCTGCCGCTTCCACTGTCGCCGAACTGATTCGCGAACTTATTCTGCTGCTCAGCATTGAAACCAAGGTGTAAAAACCGCTAAGGAGGCTAACCCTTATGTGCTGTCGTGCCTGTGCCGGCTATGAAATCTGCCGTACCCGAGGCAGGATAAAGGATGACGACTGCTGTCCCCAGTGCCAGTATTTTGACTCCTGTATGGAAGAACCCGACCAGGGTGACAGCCGTCAGCGTCGTCCGGCAAGCCGTCGCTCTGCAAAATAGCCGGCGCACTACTGTCCACGGTTCACCAGTGCCAGCCGCTCGGTAATAATCCCCTGCCCACTGTTTGCAACTACCAGATAAATACCACTCCCGGTCTTATCCGGGACCCAGTATGCCCTGCCCAGCCCCGGACTCACCGGCAGTTCTGCAACCGGCATTCCGCTCAAAGTGTAAACCCTTACCCGGGCATCGCTGGGTAGACCGGCAACTACCACTCCCCTGTGAACCCCAAAAACAAACGGATTCGGAAAAATCTTCAACCCCTGGGCAACCGAATCCGGCTCCGGTGCATAAGAAAAAACTGAGACACCCCGGGCGGTCCCGATCACCGCAACCCCCTGTTCATCATCAAGGGCGAGTGCGGTATAAAAACCGGTCAGACTCTGGGAGTTGGGTAGCAGTCCGCTGTTCTGGGCAGTATAATTCGTCCAGCTCCCGGTTGCATCATCAAAAATTGACAGCCCCTGGTCAGATAGAAACCACACCCGCCCCCCGCCGTCAACCCGCACCCGGTAAAGGTTATTGGACAACAACCGGCTGTTACTTGTAGTATAAACCTGAAACCTGCTTCCGTCCCACATTGCCCCCCCCTGCGGTGTTGCCACCCATACCCGGTCCTGAGGATCAACCGCAACTGATCGCACCTCACTTGCCGGCAGCCCTTCGCTGTGCAGAGCATGCCGGTCATCTCCGGGATAAAACAGCGTTCCATTATAGTCGAACTCCTCAAGCCCGTTGGTCAACCCGACCCACACCCGATTCCGGGAATCAAAGGCAAACTCATAATTGCCCCCTGGTGGTGGCACCAGCTCTGGCAGATAAAACTCCGCCTCCCTGCCCAACGAATCGATTGCGATAACCGAACCGCTTTTGTTAAACACCCATTTGGTATCATTACGGTCCAACCCGAACGCCTGAACCACATTCCGATCCCCGGACCCCAGCTGTCGACTCCCCCAGGTATCAGCCTCTGGATCATAAACACTCAACCCGCCCGGATAGAAATGGCTGAACCAAATCCTTCCCCGCGAATCGCATCGCGCCTGCACCGCCCAGCTCAGGGGAGAAAGAATAATCTGCACTGAACTGTCCGGCTTAATCCGGGAGATGTAGGAACTGTGGTGCCCGACATAAATACTCCCGTCTTTCCCCAAGGCACAGTCGCTCACCATTCCCGAGGCAACGCCGTTAAAATAGTAACTTTCCCAGGACTGACCGCTCCGCAGATACCGCAAGCCCAGCCCCCACTCATCATTTCCTCCCAGCCCGGCCCACAAAACCGCACCGGCACACAGACAACGAATGTCACCCAGCAGCAGCGGTACCATCATCCCGGCGCTGTCAACCTGAAACAGCGTATCCGCGGTTGCAAGATAGATACTGTTGCCCGTAACTGCCAGATCCCGGACCGCCTTTGCCTGCGCGAATGTCACTATCGGCACCAGCCTGCCGGTATCTCCAACCACTAGCCCCTGCTCAGTACCGGCAACAATCCGGCCATCGGACAGCAGGGCGATGGCACTCACTGAATCCCCCAGCGGTCGGCGAAAGGCGCGCCAGCGGCTGAACTCCTGATCAACCTGCGTCAATCCCTGATTAGTTCCGATCCAGTAACCGTCAGAGCTGACCGCAATCGCCAGCACCCGGTCACTCAAAAGCTCCCGCACCCGGGCAAAATTGTAATGCTCAACCCGGTCATCCTCAAAATTCAACGGTGAACCCCGCATCTCAACAACATACAAGCCCTGCTCAGTGCCGAGCAACACCCGCTCAGAATCAACCACCACCGCCCGGATCCGCAGTGGCAGTTCACCGGCGCGATACAGCCGGGCACGGACCGAATCGGCGGGGATAACCGCCAGTCCGGCACCATCGGTTCCAACCCAGAGATTACGCTCCCGATCCCGGGCAATACAGAGACAACGATTCACCCCCAGTCCGTCTGTATGGTAGAAATGGTGCCAGACCCTGATCTCCGGTTTTGTCTCCAAAATTACCACCCCGCCCAGGGTTGCCGCATTCAGTATCGAATCATCACCGCACAGATCAGCGACAAAATTACTGTTGGTAAATGTCTGCCAGCCACCAGGTGCAGCGGACAGGAGCAACATAATTGCCAAACTCATCATGCTGATAATAAAGAAAATGAAGCGAAAATCAACCCTGCCTCTCGGGACTCAATAAGCGCCGCGACCGGTCAGCACCGCCCTGATTGTGCGCACAAGAATGGAAAAATCCAGCCACAGCGACCAGTTCCGGATATAATACTCATCCAGCAGCATCCGCTCCTCAAACGGCAGCTCCGCACGACCGGAAACCTGCCACAGACCGGTAAGTCCGGGACGGACGCGCACAATTGTCTTCAGATATTCTCCCACCCGCTCCAGTTCGCTTACCAGATAAGGCCTGGGACCCACCAGTGCCATATCGCCCTTGAGCACATTTAACAGCTGGGGCAGTTCATCAAGACTGAACCGGCGCAGCCACCGGCCGATCCGGGTTACCCGCGGATCTCCGGTAATCCGAGCATACCTTTCCCACTCTGCCCGCACCGCCGGATCCCGCCTCAGAATCTCCTCAAGCCGGGCCTCTGCGTCCTGGTACATCGTCCGGAACTTCAGACAGGTAAACACCCTCCCGCCCCGGCCGATGCGCGGCTGCCGGAAGAAAACCGTTCCGGGCGAAGACAGCTTCACCAGCAGCGCCAGAACCCCAAACACCGGCAGCAGTACAATCGTCAACACCAGACTCAGCACAAACTCCAGCACCTGTTTTGTCCAGAGGTTAATCGGCCGGAGCAGATTATAACGGTATTTCAGAACCAGTAGACTTCCGATCTGCTCTACTGCAGCGGTAGAGGTGGTCAGCAGGCTGAGATTGGGCAGAATCATCATCTCGGCAAAACTCTGCTCCGCATCCTCAAAGATCTGCTTCAGCTCCTGTTCGCTGAAACAGTCTGCCAGGACCACCACCAGCGACCCGGAAGGGATTTCTGTCCGGGAAACCAGTGCCCGCAGCGGCTCATTGTCTACCGGCCGCTCAATCCGTGCTATGATCCGGTAACCCATGGTCCGGTGCTTATTCAGCTCGGCCTCAAAAAGCTGGGCGGCACTGCCGAAGCCAAAAATCACTAGCGGCTGATCCAGCAGTTGTAACCGCACCAGCAACCGCTTCAGCAATGTGCGAATGGAAGGCACGAGCACAGCACTGAACAGCGCACTCAGCACAACCACCAGCCGCGACACAATCCACAACCGCACCATGAACAGCAGAATAGTCAAAAGTGCACTGCCGATTACTACCCCGCGCACACACCGGCGTCTTTCCTCCCATTCGGTGAGCCTTTTCGTATACAACCCCTCATAGGCAAACACAAACGGGAAAATGAGCAGCAGATATGCCCGGCTCAGCAGGCTGGCGATGAAGGTTGCGCCTCCAGACCACCACGAACGGACAAAATAGCCCAGAATAAAGCTTAAGAGCACCCCTGCGAGATCCCCTACAACCAGCAACGCGATAACTAACAGCCCCTTAAGCCGGTGCAATCCTGCCTCCTGTCTTCGCTCCCCTCCTTTGCCAGGAATACTCAAACTCCCCCAGCCCCGCAACCGCCAGTGCCTCCAGGCCGAAGTAATAGCCGGCAAACAGTGCTGAAAGAAGCGGTGAACCCGGCAATCCGCTGCGTTGAATAAAGTACCGGCGCAGCCCCCGCACCCGATGATACTCGGTCCGGCGGCGCCAGCGGCGGCGCACAGCACCATAATAATGAATCACCCTTGCCCGCGGTTCAAGAAACACCCGCCAACCCTGCCGCCGGAGCCGATCGCAGATATCCAGATCCTCAGCGAACATGAAATACCCTTCATCAAAACCGCCGACAGCGGCAAAGGCGCTGCGCCGGAATACCATCACCGTACCGATCACCGCCTCCACCTCCACCGGTTCCGTACTTCGCCATGCATCCAGATAGAGAAATTCCCGTGCCGGTGCGTGCCCGGGAAACATCCGGACAAGCGGTGAGCGCCTGCCCCAGAAAAGATAGCGCACTCTTGGCAACCGCCGACAGGAGGGCTGGGGAGTTCCGTCCGGGTAGTAAAGCTGAGGGGAAACCACCCCGGCAGCTGGCTGGGACCTGATAAACTCCACCAGCCGGCGCAGACTCAGGGCAGTAAACTGGACATCCGGATTGCACACCGCCACCTGCTCAGCCCGGGTATGCGCAACCCCCCGATTGGCAGCCGCTCCATAACCGAGATTTTTCTTAAGAAGCAGAACACGGGCACCAAATTCCTCGCCAACCTTTTGCAACCACTCCCGCTCCTTTTCACCCGGGCTGAAGTTATCCACGACTAAAAGCTCCACATTCAGATTTCCTGTTGCCTGCTTCGCACTTGCCAGTGCGGCTCTCAGCCACCGGGCAGAATCGTAATTGACAAACACCAGTGCCAGCTCCGGCTCTCCCATTAACCCGTCCTGCACTTCGTCAGCAGTCCTGAGCAGCCGGCACCTGCCAGTGCGGTAAAGAAAGGCATCGCCGGCACCCGGAACCGGCCATCGCCGAGCGGTGCCGCAACTAGGACAAAATAAACTCCCAGTGCCAGCAACAGCCAGACCCATGACCGGGGCTGCGCCTGAAGCAGCGCCCGGAAAAGAAAGAAAATGGTTCCGCATGTGAGCACCAGCTCCAGCCCACTCAGGAGAAAAATCAACATTCTAACCCCAACCGGCAGCACATCCGGCAGTGCGCCCAGCCTTGCCAGCCGCAGCTCAGGTGCCACTACCCGCAGCACCAGGTCATCCGCCTTGGTCCCGAACATAATCCGCCCCACGCTCCGCAGATAGATCTTCAGAAATCGCACCGGCTCCTGAACGATAACCCTCATCCCGATTCTGCCCAGCCGTTTGCCGAGCTCAAGGGGATTATCATCCTCGAGCTCCTGCCGATACCGCTCCACCAGAAAAACCCGGGCGTAATTAAGCGGCACCTGAAGTTTATCCGCCACCACCTCAGCCGCACCGGCATAAAACAGATTGTAGCCACCGTTGGAACTGAACCCGGGCCTGCCCCAAACCCACCAGTTCCGAATTACCCAGCACCCAGGCAAAACACCGAAACACACGAGAAACAGCATCACCCGTTGCCACCGTACCCTTTTCAGGACCAGAAAAACTGCAACCGGCAGAAAGAGAAAACCCCCGACCGGCCTGGTCATCGCCGCCATTCCCAGCATCATTCCACAGAGCCACTCCTGACTATAACTCAACGCCAGCAGTGCGCCGGTAACCAGAAAGACAAACAGCGGTTCACTCATCACCATTCCGCAATGGGTGATGTTGGGGATGTCAACCGCCAGCAACCCGGCACCCACCAGCCCGGCAACCGAACCGAAGATCCTCATTCCTGCCCGACCAGCAAACAGCACACTTATCGCCGAAAACACTGCCTGCAGGACCGCCATCACAATAAAATTATTATTAATTAATGCGAGCAGCAGCGGATAGCCCGGCAGCCGGAATGTCACCGGCCCCCCGTTCCAGCTGAACCTGCCACGCGCCCGGAGATTTTCTGCCAGCAGCAGGTACTGCTGGGAATCACCCAGCTCCAGATACGGCTCCCGGAGATACTCCACTTCGGACCTTGCCTTTTGCACCGGTTCTCCCGGCGTCATCCGGTTTTTATACCCCAGACCCACAAGCAACCGGATGAGCAGAGCTGCACCCGTAATCAAAAACAGAAGCCTGATTTCGGGATTAACCTTCAATATATATCACCTTATATCCGGTTTCCCGCCGATGTCAAGGATAATACCATCAAACCGGCAGCGCCGTTCCAACCGCTTCCATTTTATCGATTCCTGATGAGTCAATTTCACATCTTTTTAATTATCAATCAGTTATGCAATAAACCCGGTCAAAGGGGGCTAGCCCCGGGCAGGGGTGAGTATTGTTGTCAGGTCTTAACCGGTGTCGGGATTTCCGCCCGGTTTGTCTTTAAATCAGAAGCCAACTGTTCATATGGCTTTCCCGTTGACATCAGGCGTCACCCGGATAAACTTCCTTGTGCTGAAGACCGGCATCCTGCTTCGCCGTTATCTTCTGCCCCTTTTTGCCTTCCTGCTGCCCTTTGCGCTGTATTTTGCCACCACTGCCCGGGACATCTTCTGGCTTGATTCAGCCGAGTTTGTGGTCGTAACCGCAAATAACGGTCTGGCACATCCACCCGGGTATCCATTACTTTTGTGGATATTAAAAGCTGCTTCCCTCATACCGGTTCTATCCCTACCATTCCGCCTCAACCTGATCTCCAGCCTGTTTGCTGCCGCTTCCTGCCTTGTCCTTTTTCTGTCTCTGCACCGGCTCACCCGTAATCCTGTCGCCTCCCTGCTGGGTGCACTACTCTGGGCGGCATCCTATGAGCTGTGGCAGCAGGCAACCGCAATTGAGGTCTACAGTCTCCACACCCTGCTCGTCGCCCTGCTGCTGCTCCTGGCAACTGTCCGTGCTCAAACCGGTTCAATCCGAAGTCTGCTTTTAATCTTTTTCCTTCTCGGAGTTGGCATCGCCCACCACCTCTTCATCATCTTCTGGATTCCGGGCCTGATGGTCATCGCCATTACCAGTGCCAGACGCTCCATCCTCCGCACCCTTCCTGCGGGTATCGCACTCCTGCTGCTCGGCCCGCTCCTCTATTTCAGCCTGCTTTTTCGCTCTCAAGACCCACCTGGGTGGGCAGGGGTCTACAACATCAGCGACCTGCTGGCTTATATCACCGCCCGGATTTACCGCTACCGGTTTCTTGCCGGTGGTACAGATTACCTTGCCACTCAGTTGGGCGATCTGCCGGGAATGCTCTTCCGGCAGTTCACCGTCTTCTGGCTTTTGCTCATCCCCGGTATCATCGGCATGCTCAAATCCCACCGGCGACTGTTCTGGGGCTTTTTTACAGGGGTTCTGACTGCCGGACCTGCGGTCCTGCTTTACAACATTCCGGACAAAGAGGGTTACTTTCTGCCGGTCTGGTTTGTCTGTGCTCTGCTCATCGGTTACGGCCTCCACTATCTTTTTTCGCGCGTAAAACCGACGCCGGTCGCCATTACCATTGCAATCCTGATCGCTGCCCAGACGGTTTACTTTTACCCGCGCCAAGACCGCTCGCACCTGACCAGCCTCGCCGACCTGGCACAAGCGGTTAATGCGGAAATGCCAGAGAATGCAATACTATTCACTGATGACTACAGTCTTTTTCACGGCATCAACTGGCTCAACCTCCACTCCGGACCTGAAGACCGAATTTTGATCGTCAGCCAGTATCACCTGACCCTCCCCTGGTATCTCAGACAGCTTATGCGGAATCTGCCTGTCCCGGAGGCAGTGCTTACAACCGCTGAAGACCTCTGGACCAATCCGGTCCGAACGAGTGACATCCGGTTTGGTGAGACTGCCCGCCGTACCGCAGAGGAGATCATGGCGAACCTCGTCTCGGGTCTTAAGGGGAAAAGGGTGTTTTTCTTCCCTCATAACTTCACCACCCTCCTGGAAAACTGGCAGGGCTGGCGAGTTAAATTTAACGGTTTGACCTATGAACTCCTGCCCGCAAACGACACTCTGCCCGCACCGCCGGAATCGTTGCACCTGCCCGGCCCGGAGCGGTATCAGACCCTCCGGTTTTACGACCCGTTAACCGTTGATCTCTGCCGACGCTTTGCCGCCACAGTCAACCGCCGGGGTATGCTGAAATATGCCCGAGGAGATGCTGGCGGTGCCGTTGCCGATTTCAACTGGAGTCTTCAGTATTATCCGGATTATCCTGCAGCAATTGAGAACAAGGGTCTGGTATTTGCCTTTGAGGGCCAACCGGACAGCGCCCGGCACTATCTCTGCCTTTTTCTCGAGCTGGAACCGAACTCGCCGGAAAGAGAAAAGGTGAAACTGATCCTTGGCCGGCTCGGCAGCTACTGATCTTTGGTCCTGAATTTTGCTGACCGCCGACGTGCAGAAAAAAACTGCTGGAGTGCAATCATTAAAATCAACACCGCCGCAATCGCCGCACCCCACCACCTGAGCAAAGACAGCGCAGTGACAATGACCGCTGCCATCAGCACCCCAAGAAAGATACCCAGCAGTGCCCGGAAATAGGACATTCCAAGCAGCACCGCTGCAACCGAACCGGTCCAGGCACCGGTCATCGGTAACGGTATACCCACAAAGATCACCAGCCCCCAGAACTCAAACCGCTCAATCACTCCGCTCCTTTTTCTTGTCCGCTGAAACAGCCAGCCAAAGAACCGCCGGAAAACAGAAATATGCCCGAGCCACTCCACCGCCTTCTCCAGCAGCAGAAGCACCAGAAGAATTGGCACCATATTACCGGTAATTGAGAATAAAAGCGTCTGCCATAATGGCAGCTCGAAAAGGTTGTTACCGATCGGCACCGCACCGCGCAACTCAACAACCGGCACCGTTGAAACCAGAAATACGATCAATTGCGGACTCATACCCCGCAGGTGCAGCCATTCGGCAATCCGCTCGCCGCTGCCGGCATAAACCAGCGCTGGAACAGCCACCAGCAACAGAACCCACAGCAGTCTCCTCCAATTTTGCTTTCGATTTGGTCCACTCCCCAACCCCTGAACTACGCTCATCTAATACAACCCCTTTCTGCGTCTTAATAAAAGCTCAACCCCGAACAGCACCGCCATCAGTCCGAACCACCAGGGCACACCTCTCGGGTCCAGAACCAGCCGGCGCTGATAACCCCGGGTCCTGATCCCTTTTATCAGCTCGGGAGCCAGACTTTCCGCTGGGACAAACCAGCCGTTCCCTGCCTGAGCGATCCGCTCCAGCAAACCGCGGTTCAGGCCCAGCCGGACCAGCTCTACACCCTGCTCATCAACAAACCAGTCAACCCTGGCAGTGCCCAGAACCACCCCCTCCTGACGCACCTCAGCAACCGCATGGCGACTACCCGGAGCAGAACCCTGGATCGTTGCCTGATATATCCCTGCTCCCCGTTCTACCATCGGGACCCAGATGCCACCAGTATCAACCCGGACACGCACATCCAGTCCCTCCCAGCAGCCCCCTCCCGGACGCCGCGCCCGTAGTTGCAACCGCACCGGTTCGCCCGCCAGATAGTTCAAACGGTCGGCCTCCATCACAAACCGGCTCGTATCCCGTTCTGCCAGATAACGGCTCAATCGGTCAAGCAATACCGCGAGCGGTGAATCACGGCCAAAGGAAATTTCCGGCAGAAAACCCCAGCGCCAGAGCGGATAACCACCAAAATAAACCACTCTGCCCTTGCCCCTTTTGCCGGCGACAACCACCGGCTTGCCGTTTTCCCCTGCCTGAAGCCAGACTGCAGCGTCAGCATCTGGAACTCCGGTGATCAGCGTGTTGAACGGTGGCAGAAGATTGAAATCAATCCCGCCGGGTCCAAAAATCCCGGCAATCTCGGCATCACTAGTGGGCACCGGTGTGAAACTGCCCTTCAACACCGTCCATTGCGACAGCGGTAACATCCGACTCAGCACCGGTCCGAAAGCATTATCTCCCCCGGCGATAAAAAAAAGACCTGCACCACCTCTTATCTGTGCTTCCAGCCACTGCCACCAGAGCCGGTCCGGCTCCTTTTCGCTGACTCCGTCAAGCAAATAAACATCGCCTGCCGGCTCCTCTCTGGCATTAAGACTGCCGGTAAAGGAAACCACCGGCTCCAGAGTTACCCTGGGATTCTGCCGGAGCAGAGCAAGGACAAATCTGGTATTGGGTCCCGGGTTATTTGTAAAGTAAACTATCCGGACCCTTGCCGGCTGTACCTGAACCAGCGCCTGCGCCCGGTTATCCACAAAGGTTATCTCTCCAGGCAGGCTCTCCACCTGGACCGAAACCACCTTTTCCCCGGGCTGAGTGAAAACAACTGGAAACTCCAACTCCTGCGCTGAGAAACCGGCACCGGCGATCACCGTCCGCTCCTGCCCCGCAACCGCCACCCGCACCGGCAGGTTTTCCAGCAGTCCGGAACTGACCAGATACATACGGATTTGTACCGTATCCCCGGCATAAACAAGACCCGGCAACTCCAAATCCCGCACACTGAGATTACAACCGGCATGTTGACCGAAACCCACCACATAAACCGGCACCCGCGCCTGTTGCACTACCGCCACCGGACTCAGGTTGCCGTTGTCCTGACCGTCACTCAGCAACAGCACTGCCGCCGGTCTGGACTTCATAACCAGTTCCAGCGCCCGCCCCAGCCTGGTCTGCTCATATATCCGACTGGGATCGATCCCGGCATCGACACTGTCGCCAAAGCTCCAGAACTGCGGCTTCAGACCCCGGGGCAGAAATGAACCAATCTGATCGGCAAGCGCCAGCACCTGGCTGTGTGCCCTGACCGCCTGCATACTCTTGGAACGATCAACCAGAATTGCGACGCGGCGCGGCCACTCTTGCCAGCTGAAACTAACAATTTGACCGGTGACCATCGCAACAAACATCACCAGCACCACCAGCCGTAAAACAAAAAGTCCGGGCGCACCTATCGGATGCAGCAACCTCCGATAGGCAAACAGCACGAGAACCAGAAGTATGATACTAACGGCAATACCCATTGATCATCCGGGGCAGACTATCCAGCACCAGCGTCAGCTCCAGACTCTCGTCTTCAGTATTAAACTGAACTTCAGGGGAAACAAGCTCTGCCCTGCCATTATAATCGGTATCACCGGCAGCAAATACCGAATAAATTCCTGCTCGGAGCTTCACCGCGAAAGAACCATCGGCGAGAATCGGTGCCAGTGCCCGCGTCTCCGCCTGGTTAAAAAACACCACGCCGGAACGGAGCGGTTGACCGTTATAAACTGCCCGTCCCCGAACCCTGACGCCGGTAAACACCGTTTCCGCAGTCCAGCTTGTCCAGGCGGCCATCCGGCAGCGGTTGGCCTCAAGATCCGGAATCCCGGGTAAAAGCAGAAAATAAAACTCAGCGCCGGGGAGCGACTCCCGGCAGACCAGTCGGAACTCCTGCCAGCTGGGCTCCCATGACTTGACAAAAAGGGTTTCCGCAACCCGAGGCACAATCAGATAATTTACCGGTGCGGTAGTATCCACCGGTTCACTGAACCGGACCGCAATTCGGACCGAGCGAAACATCCCCTTTGATTCGGGTGTCGGCTGTACCGCAACCACCTGCGGCGCAATGGTATCAGTCCGGCTTGAACCTCTGAACCTAACACGGAACCGACCCGCGTTGCCCACTCCATCCCAGACAACACCCCTGATAAAATAACTTTCTGAACGCTGCGGTTCGGTCCAGACCAGCACGCTGGACCGCTGTCTGCCAGCAGACACACCTCTGACCTGCAGCCCGGGAATTTCGATGCTTTCCGCCTGAAACCGTACCGGATCAATATCCTCATCGAAAACCAGCTCCACCTGCACCCGGCTCCGGGCGTCCACCTCCACCAGCCGGGGCGGAAACCGGTCCGGACTCGGGGGCAGCATCTTCTTGGCGCAGCTTAAGGTTAAAACAACCAGCAGTACCGAAATCAGAAAAACCCGCACTTTTACCTCCTCTCCTCCTGACCTTGCTCCACCATGCCTCTTTCTTCATTTTCCTTAACCATCTGCCAGAGCCGAGCGGTCAACGCACGGTAGAGCGGTGCAACTTCAGGCAGGTGCTGTTTCAGCATCCGAATATGGGTCCGGATCGTACGCTCATCACCCCGACGCACCGGTCCAGTCAGACTGGGATAAGCACCTCGAGTAAAAATATTATCCACCGTAAGTTGCGCAAGCGGCTTCAGGATTCGGCGCGTCTCCGCGGGCGTAAGGTCAATCCACTTTCCGATCTGTTCAACAACATAAAAAAGGGCATTGAGAAAATTTGAGCTGAACACGCACATTACATGATAAAGCGGCCGGTGCTCGCCCTCAACAATGAACCATTTACCCTGCAGCGCACGCACCAGACTCCGGCCGAAACTTAATCCTTTCCTGCTGCCATCCAGGGCAAAAAAACTGCCCGGCAGGCTCCGGACCGCCTGCTCATCACTGGCAAAGGTCTGAACCGGATGAAGGGCAAGAGTTTCCAGACCCAGCTCCTGGGCACCGGCAAACAGCTCCCTGCCGAAGGCACCGGCACAGTGTACCAGAATTGTACCCGGTCTGATTTTACTCCTCACCTGCCGGTAAACCCGGGTAATCCCCCGGTCCGGAACGGTAAAAAACAACACCTCGCTCAGCTGTGCCACCTCTTGGGGCTTACGGGCCGCTCGGACCTTTAGTCTTCGGGCAACTGAGCACAACCGATGGTTATTAGTGTCATAAATACAGCTAATGCGATAACCGGCGCGCCGACAGTAAAACAGAAGTGCGCCCCCGACCCGGCCAACACCGATAAATCCGATCGCTTGCCATTTATGTTTTGGAATCTTTTGCTCCATCTTCTTCTGATAATACCGATTTGACTTCCAATTTGCAAGAAAGTATAATTATTATGGTAATGGCTCGGTTGAAAGGAGCTCCGAAATGAAAAAATATCTATTGTTATCGTGTCTGGTGATGCTGGCTCCGATTTTCTCCGAGGAAGGAGCAAGATATCTGATAATCAGCACTGACGCCCTCGCCCCAATCGTTCAACCGCTGGCTGAATGGAAGCACTATTCCGGAATGCAGTGCAGGGTGGCAAAGCTGTCGGAAATTGGTGGCGCAGATACGAACGCAATTAAAAACTATATCCGCAACGCCTATAACAACTGGCCGGTCCGGCCGGAATATGTTCTACTGGTCGGTTCACCCAGCGCCCTGCCGGCGCGGTTTTACCGTGTTCAGCAGCAATACGGTTATTATTCCGACAATATTTACGGCGATATCAATGGTGACCTTTACATGGACATTCCGGTCGGAAGATTCCCGGCCAAGTCTGCCCGGCAGTGCAGTGTCATGGTCTTTAAAACCCTTGCCTACGAAAAAAACCCGGACCTAACCGACAGCCTCTGGATGCGCAGACTTACTACCGTTATCAGAGAAAACCAGGATTCAGATGATACGATTTACTGGAATGATATCCGCATTGCTGCAACCTTGGCTGGAAACAATAACTTTGTCAGCTGCGACTCACTCTCCAGGTTGCGTGGTGATGACGCCAATGATGTTGTCAACTCCGTAACCAACGGCACCGCCATGGTACTTTACCGCGGCACTGCAGTGAGTAACTGGTATGAGCCATTTGTTGTTAACCCGGCATTAACCGGCAATGGCAAAAAACTGCCGATCATCCTTTCTATCACCTGCGAAACTATGACTCTGGCACCGGGTGAATCGATGGTCGGTGATGCGTGGATTAAGGCGGGAACACCAACAAGCCTTAAAGGGGCGGTCGCCTTCTTCGGCAACACCCACTCCCTTGCCTCCAGCAACCTCACCGTACGCAAACGGAGTGCGGTCGCCCGGGCATTTTTTAAAGCGGTTTTTCAGGAAAATAAACACATCCTCGGCAAGGCGATGATTCGGGCAAAGGACTCACTCTACCGTGCATTTGCCGATGTGGCTGAATACCGCGGGTTCAATCTGCTGGGCGATCCGGCACTGGACATCTGGACCGACACCCCAAGACATCCGGATGTGGAGCATCCGGCAGAAATTCCGCCCGGACAACAGGAATTCCCGGTTTTTGTTTACCTCAACAGCCAGCCAGTTCCTAACGCCCTGGTCTGCGTCTCAATGGACACAACGGTATATGAATATGGCTACACCGATAACTCCGGACTGGTGGTATTCAACATCAACCCGCCCGACACCGGCAGTCTCCGGCTGGTAGTTACCGGGCACAACCTTTATCCCTATGACACGCTGATACCGGTCCGACTCACCGCCGTTACCGAAGAGCCTCCGGTCTCCAGAACCGGCAATCTGACCGCCATTCCGGGCACATTTATCAGCGCTACCCGATTTTTCTGGGTGCCAGCAGAAACACCCGCCGATATCACCATTCACGATGCGAGCGGCAGACCGGTCACCGAAATCATTAATGCCCACAGCGGAGTTAACTGGGATGGCACCGACCGGAATGGCAGAAAATGTGCTGCAGGTATCTATATCTGCCGACTCAACAACTCACCCGCAACCGCAATCAAACTGTTAAAACTGAGATAAAACCGCATTGAATTGTAAAGGGGTGTCGTTGGCACCCCTTTTTTCTTGACCCGATACCGTTTATATCTATTCTTAGATAGATATTAATAATGGCTAAAAGAAAACCGCGTCTTGAAGGTCTTATTGAGTTGGGCTCAAAGCTCAGAGAACTGCGCCTTACTGCGGGTATTTCGCAGATGAAACTGGCTGAAATCCTCGGGCTCAACCCAACTCATGGGTATAAGTACATTCTCAGGCTGGAAAAGGGCCTTGTGCCCAACCCCACACTCCGCACGATAACCGGATATCTCCATGCCTGCAATGCCGGCTGGCAGGATATCGCCGATATTATCACAAAAATCAGGCTTGCAGCCGGCGGTCATGAGGAACAGCAAAGAGAAAAGCCATTGGCAGCAACACCCCTATCTTCTGAATCTACTCCCCTGCCTGCTAATGCCCAATCCACTCTGCCTTCCACTCCGAAGCCTGCCCGGGAAAAATTCTGGGGGCTGGTGCATCAGGCCTTTGACCGCGCACGCACTCAGCTGCTCATTTCCAACCCTTCACCTGTTACCTGGCGCACCATATTCACCTTCATCCGTTCGGCTTGCCGCCTGATTGCCTACTCCCCGAGAGAATCGCTGCACTCCCGGTTTGAACATCTGATTGAACTCACTGCCCGCCAGGGTGTGGAGCCAGAGATCCTGCACCGCATGTTGAATATCTGCCTGGAGGTATTTGAACCCGGCAAATGAAAATTACATCCCCGTTTCGGGTGCTCATTATAATTTTTCTGAGCGGAACGAACCTCAACCGGTTGTTTTCCTCAGCAATTGACAATCCGCAAATCAGAATCATTCTTTCCCGCCAGCTTAAATCAAGTGAAACCCGCATCGTAAGTGAAGCGCAAAACATCTGCAGGCTATTTTCCCACTGGTTCGGACCCCCGCCTGATTCTGTGGGTTTGCTCACAATTACCGATACTCCGGAAGACTCTTTCAGTTCTGCAGGACGCTTGATTCCGGTTAAATTCTTTCCCATCCCCTTTGCCCGACTCCTGGAACGTGAACTGGCACTGGGGATTGCCCGTTACTGGTTTACTGCCGAAAGATCATCCGAACCTCTGATAATGTATGGGCTCCCTGCCTATGCCACCGCCCGTTATCTGGAAGCGGTTTATGGAACCTGCAACCTGCTCGACATCCCCGGCGCCTCCGTTTTCCTTTCCGGTATATCAGAAAACTACCTCCACCGAATTTATTACTACATTGCCGCCACCAACAACCTCACCTTTCCCGTGACCGAGCCCAACTCCGATCCCGGACCGTTTCTTACCGATGCGGTCCTCCGGGCTCAGACCGTCCTGCTTTTAAGGGCACTGGAAAAAAGGTTGGGCACCGCTCTGGTAGATTCTGCCATCCGCCAGTTCCGTCGGCGTTACTTGAATAATACCGGTTCTGCCGGATTTCCAGTCTTTCTTGCCTGTCTGACCGCAGTCGCCGGACCCGAACAGGAGGTTCTGATCAATACGCTCTTCAACCAGGATGGGAAAAACGATCTAAAAATCACTCGCCCGCGCCGCCAGGGTCAGAATCTGCTTATTGACCTTTCTGTCCGTTATCCGCTGAACCTGCCAGTCCGGATAAAAACCGAATTTACCGACCGGACGGTCCGAATTGACACTGTCCTGCTGAACCCCTCGGTGACCCTTTCGATTCCCGCTGTAAAAAAAGTCCGCCGGATGATTCTGGATCCGGACACTTCAGTTCTGGAGCCGGACCGGTGGAACAACATCTATCCTCGTCAGCTCAGCACCCGTTTCCTCTTCGCCCCGCCTGAGTTTGAATCCTACCAGATTTTTTATGGACCGTGGTTCTGGTATGACAACTACCGGGGATTCCAGCCGGGCATCTGGCTCCAGGGCCGAAAATTTATTGACGCCGGTCCGGTGCGGGGCGCGCATAACTGGACCCTGATTCAGAATTATGCCTCAAAAAAATCGGACTGGCACACCGGCATCAGCTACCAGACACCGCTTTTATTTTATCCGGTTCGGCTCCGGCTCTACCTCGCGGGCGACAACTCCTTTCGTGATCGGGGTGTCAAGCTCTATTTGACCTCGGAATTAAACAAACCCTTTCGCCTGCCCCGCACTGAAATCCAGGTTGGCTATCGCCTCTATGAACTCCTGGATACCACCGGCAGAGACCCTCGTGCCTGGAACCGGGCGCGGATTGCCGAAATCAGATCACGGCTCTATCGTGCCTACAAAACTCCGGTGCTTGCGGTTCAACACGAACTGATCTGCGCTCAGGGTTTAAAACCTTTTCTATCTCAATACACCTACACCCGAGTCAGCCTGGTGGAAAATATTAACATTACCCCGGTAAACCTTCTGCCCGTTTCAATCCGCATCTTTGCGGGTGCTATTGCCGGCTCGGTCCCGCTGCAGGAAAGATTCTATCTCTCCGGCGGACTGAGTTACACCCCAGAAGAACCGGTCTCCTGGGCTTATGAAGGTAGGGCATCCAGTCAGGAGCACTGGCACTATGACGGCGATGCCAACTGCCGCGGTTACTATGGACTTTACCGTTCTGGCAGATTTGGGTGGGGTGTGAACATCCACCTGCTCCCCCGGACCGCCTGGCGTTTTCCCATCTGTGTAATCCAGCCCTTTGTGGATTTCGGCAATGTCGCCGACACATTCCAGCTGCGGGCGCTAAAACCGGTCTTTGATGCCGGCATCAGACTGAAATTCGGCCCGCTCTATGCTGACTTACCCTTCTGGAAAAGCGCCCCGGAACCCGGAGAAAACCATCTTGCCTTCCGCTGGTCACTGGGCTTCAAACTGACCGGACCGATTTCCGGTATCTAAATACCCAGCATAACGACCCTGAACCGCTTGACAGCATAAAACCGAGGGTTATAATAACAACTGATGTCTGACGAAGAATATTTTGAGTCACTCTTAGCCGAGTGTATTCGTCGCAACGCCTCTGACCTTCATTTAACAGTCGGACGTCCGCCAACCCTGCGCATTGACGGGTTACTCCAGCCGATTGAACACTGCCCGGTCCTAACCCCGGACAAAACCGAAAGTTTCAAGAACATCGCCACCAAGGATTTGCGCCACCTCCGTGCCCAGATTGACAACGGTGGTGGCGGCGACTTCGCCCTAAACTTCAAGAACATGGCGCGCTTCCGGGTTGCGGTCTACAAGCAGAAAGGCTATTTCGGACTGGCCCTGCGACTCATTCCCCGCCGCATCCTCTCCTTTGAGGAACTCTTTGTCCCGACCCATCTCATCCCCAGGATCAAATCGCTCCTTGACCGGCCCCATGGACTGATTCTCGTTACCGGTCCGACCGGAATGGGCAAAACCACTACCCAGGCGACCTTTGTTGACTATATCCTGGAAAGCCCGCGCCATGTGCTCACAATTGAAGACCCGATTGAGTTCGTCCACGACCACAAGAAAGGTTTGGTAACCCAGCGCGAAGTTGGCGTTGATGTATCCAGTTTCCGTGAAGCGATTATGAAAGGGTTGCGTTCCAACCCGAATGTCATTCTCGTTGCCGAGATCCGGGATCTGGCAACCGCTGAAGCCACCATCTGGGCTGCGGAATCCGGGCACCTGGTGATCGGCACTCTGCACACGACCAATGCCCCGGAAACGGTTACCCGCTTCATCGATATCTTCCCGCCGGAAATTCGTGACCAGATCCGGATCCAGTTCTCAATCTCGCTTCTGGCGGTCTTCTCCCAGCGGCTGCTTTTGCGAGCCGAGGGCAAGGGCAGAATCGGTTGTTACGAAATTATGATCGCCACTCCTGCAGTGCGCAACCTGATCCGCGAACGCAAAATTGAACATCTGTACTCCGCAATTCAGACCGGCTCCTCAGAAGGCAGTATGACATTTGATGCCTATCTGGCAGAGCTGTATCGGGCGGGCAAGGTCACCTACGAAACGGCGATCGCCTCCGCATTTGATCCGAAGGGCTTCCGCGAACTGGTAGAGTTCGGCAGTAAGGTCCGGCGGCATTAAACGCCGCGGGTTAAGTCAGAGGTTCGGGTTACGCTCAGATTTTACTGAAAGATAATTTTTTTCCCGGACTGTTAAACTACTGCCCAGCGCTGACGCCGGATAAAAATCACCTGTTCGTCAGGAATCGGTTCCCAGCTGATCCCGGACAGATTAATTACCTTTCCGGAACAGATTACTCGGATCAACTCGCCTCTACCCAGCCAGAGCCGCGCAGGATTGTCCTTCCGGCCATCGGTCCGGCAGACAAACGCCAAAACATCTGCCGACATTAGACAGAATGCCAGCTCCGGTTCACCGGCGAACTGAGTAAGGAGTCCATTCAAAGATTCCTGCGGCTGCTCCGGATTGAACCGGTCAAAAACATAGGCAAACAGCAGCTCACCTGTGGTCAGCCCGCCGGAGGTGCGCTGCCAGCTGCCAAAAAGTGCCTCGGACCGGATAACTCCGCCAGCATGACAGAACATCCAGTGTCGCCCCTGTTCATAGCGGATATAGGGTGGAGTACGCCCTGCTGGAGTGGACTCCGATAACAGCTCATGCTGATACAGAACCGCCATATCAGTCTTCAGTTCCAGCAGCGCCTTGAGCAAACCGGGCTCGCTTTTCCTCCCGGAGGAGCGCACCAGTTCCAGCCGGTTGCCATGACAGTAACCCAGCCCCCACTCACCACTAAGCTGCTGGTCCTCAACCAGCCTTGTCCCGTCTCCGAACGCTGCCGCCAGAAGCCATTCCATCTTGAACCTGCCGGCAACAGCAAAAAATCTGCTCATCCGATGCTATCTGATTGCTACCCTGACTCCGAGCCGGTCCGGTCCTAACTCCAGCCGGAGTTCCTGTTCGAACCCGAACATCTGCGCCGAGACATAAGCGTCTGCCATGGAAAAAACCACTGTGGCTGCGGTCCACCAGAGGAAGGTTGTGCGCCGGTCTCGGTAATAACGGTATTTGGCGGTATCTGCCTCTGCCCGCGCCTGCTCCGCCCGAAGATGCTCCTGATAGCTGAGATAACCGAGCCCCAGCTCTGTGGGCGCAATCACCGCTGCCTTCCAGTAACGGCTGGTATACAGCTGACCGCCACCGGGAAAAAGCAGCGAGAAAAGCACCGCTCTGCCGGGAGATTTTACTGGCAACTTCTTCACGGCGGAATCACCTCCGGCCGGATTAACCATCAGGGCGACAAGCAGCAGAAAAGTGCCCATTATCGGGGCCGGACCGCAATCTGAATCCGGCGGTTCAGCAGCGCCACCTCGGTTTCGCGCCGCTGGGGCGCACGGGTATCACCCAACGCCACAACCCGGACCTTCTCTGCCGATACCCCCAGACTGACAAGCCTGCGGGCGACCGCAGCACCTGCCAGTGCTGAATACTCCCAAGGATTCTGCCAAGCGCCTTTCGGTACCTGGCGGTCGCAGCTCGCAATCACCTCCACCACCGGACCGGAGCTCAGCTGGGGCAGAATTGTACGCAGGATGTTTTCACCGGCAGTCGAAAGCCGCAGACTTTCCGGTGTTACAAACAGCTCGTCAAACCGGTAACTCACACAAAAAAGCGTATCCTGATTCTTAAACAGTTTCAGACTGTCCGCCAGCTCATCCACCCGTGCGGTCCACATTCCGACTTCTCTTTCCAGTCTGAACGCCCGGGAAGCAAGTGGCAGATAGGAAAAATTATAAAACACCAGCCCGGCACCAACCGCCAGGAGAAAAAGTATCCAGCCGGAACTGCTTATAAACCCCTTCATTCCTGATATGCCTCGAGCTGGCGCAGAATCCGTTCCCGCCGTGATTGAAACTCCTGCCGTCGCCCCTGCTCCTGCTCAATCACCTCCAGCTTCGCCCGCTCAAGAAAATCAGGGCTGTTCAGACGCCGATCAATCTCATCAATCAGCCGTTCCAATTCCGCTGCCTCCTTCTTCAGTCGTCTCAGCTCCTTCTGAACATCAACAATTCCCGCCAGGGGAATAAATGCCTCGCCCTCCCTGAGCACCACCACTGATGAAGCTGCAGGCCGGACCGGACTGAAGCTAAGCTGGGAAACCTTTGCCAGCTCAGCAACCAGCCCCGCATTTTCAGTCAGAAATTGCCTAAACTGCTCATCACCGGTATTGACCACACATTCCACCTGGCTTTTTGCCGGCACCCGCATCTCTGCCCGCACCTGCCGGATTCCGGTTATCAGCTCCTGCAACCGCTCCACCAGCGCCGCCTCTGCCTCATCTCCGGGCAGCGGTCCGGGCCAGCTTGACTCCAGAATTGAGCCGGTACCCAGTCCTAACCGGTGCCAGAGTTCCTCAGTGATAAAGGGCATGAACGGATGCAGCAGTTGCAGGGTGCCGCGGAACAGATAGTAAAGCACCGCCCTCACCCCCGGCTCACCGGTCCTCAGCCGCGGTTTGGCGAACTCGAGATACCAGTCGCACAGATCATGCCAGAAGAAATCATAGACCGCCTGTGCCGCGGCAGCAAAATTGTAGCCGTCAATGCCACGATTCACCCGCTCCAGCGCCTGATTGAACCGGGCGACAATCCAGTGGTCAACTGGTGTCAGACCGGCTGCTGTCAGTTCCCCCTCAGCCCTGGCGATGTGCGGTGCCACCAGCCGGCAGGCGTTCCAGAGCTTATTGCAGAAATTTCTCCCCAGCTCAAACCGCTCATTCCAGAGCCGGTAGCTCTGCGATTGGCTTTCCAGATAGGCGATCGTAAACCGACAGGCATCGGTTCCGTACTGTTCAATGATCTCCAGTGGATCGACTCCGATCCCCTTGGACCGGCTCATCCGGGCACCGGTCTTGTCCAGCACGGTTGAATGGATGTAAACATCCCGGAACGGAATCCTGCCGGTGAAGAAGATGCTGGAGAAAATCATCCGCGCCTCCCACCGGAAAATGATATCCGGATCGGTCGTCAGAAAGTTGGTCGGGAAAAATGTCCGGTAATCAATTGTCTCCTCAGGCCAACCCATGGTGGCAAAGGGCCAGAGGGCGGAAGAAAACCAGGTGTCGAGCACATCTTCATCCTGACGGAGATTGCTCGAGCCGCACTTCGGACAGCGGTCCGGGTCCTGGCGGCTGACGATAATTTCACCGCAGGCGCAGTACCAGACCGGAATCCGATGCCCCCACCAGAGTTGGCGGGAGATGCACCAGTCCCGGACCCCCCGCATCCATTCCAGATAGACCTTGTTCCAGCGCTCGGGATAAAACCGCACCTTGCCCTGCTCCACTACCCGTATCGCCGGCTCTGCGAGCGGCTTCATACGGACAAACCACTGCTCACTTGCCAGCGGCTCAATCACCGTCCCGCACCGGTCACAGGTCCCGACCGCATGCTCATAATCCTCAATCTTCTCAAGCAGCCCCTGCGCCTTCAGATCTTCAACCACCGCCTGCCGGCACTCGGCAACGGTCAGACCGCGGTATTTCTCCGGCACCGCACCAGTCATTCTGCCATCCTCACCGATCACCTTGATCCGCTCCAGGCCGTGCCGCTCGCCGATCTCAAAGTCTGCCGGGTCATGGGCCGGCGTCACCTTCACCGCTCCGGTGCCGAAATCCATCTCCACCGCTGCATCGGCAATGAGCGGAATCCGCCGGTCGGTCAGAGGCAGCTCCAGCATCCTGCCCACAAGCGCCTGATAACGCTCATCGTCGGGGTTAACCGCCACTGCGGTGTCACCGAGCATCGTCTCCGGCCTGGTGGTCGCCACCACTAAAAATCGTTCCGAGTCATCCGCAAACGGATACCGGATGTACCAGAGATGGGACCGCTCCGGCACATCCTTCACCTCCAGATCGGAAAGTGCGGTCCGACAGCGGGGGCACCAGTTGACAATCCGCAGTCCGCGATAGATCAGCCCGGCTTCGTAATAACGGACAAACGCCTCCCGCACCGCCCGCGCACACACCTCGTCCAGCGTAAACCGAAACCGGGTCCAGTCCAAGAGACAGCCAAGCCGTCGCAGCTGGCTCACAATCTGATTCCCGTATTTCTCTTTCCATTCCCAGGCCCGCCGGAGAAACCCCTCCCGCCCCAGGTCAAACCGGGTCTTACCCTCCCGAGCGAGCATCTGCTCCACCTTAACCTGCGTGCCAATTCCGGCATGGTCGGTCCCAGGCAGCCAGAGCGTCTCATAACCTTGCATCTTCTTTCTCCGAATGATGATATCGGGCAAGGTATTGTCCAGTGCATGACCCATATGAAGTGAACCGGTGACATTGGGTGGCGGAATGACAATTGAAAACTTCGGCTTGGGCGAATCGGGGTTGGCAATATGATACCCCTTCTCCTCCCAGAACCGGTACCACTTCTCCTCAACCGGCTTGGGGTTATATCGGGGAGGAAAGTCGCACGAAATCTCAGGTACCATATTATACGTTTATGCATTATAAAAAATTTCCTAAAATGGTCAACAACAATTCTAAAACCGCTACTGGGATGATCACATACCCAAATTTGAAATTTGCTTGACAGCAACAGATTGGTTTATATTATAATGTGCGATTAAACGAAAGGAGGTAGAGTCCTCAAACACAAAACAACCTAAACCAAGAGACAATAAAGATGCTAAAGAAAGGAGGAGAAAAAAATGAGTCGCAACATTTTATCACTCTTGGTTTTATGTACAATCACTTTTGGGGGGCAGGTAGGGCCGAATTCAAATGTGGCTCAGGTTGCCCCACAGAAACAAGCTTTAGCCCCTACCCTTGAGACCGACCAGATAACGATTCCGGGCATAATCTCTTATCAAGGTAAGTTGCTTGACAACAGCGGAAACCCGGTACCGGACTCAAACTACTCTATAACCTTCCGCCTTTACACTGTGCCCTCAGGCGGCACTCCCTACTGGACGGAAGCCCGGACCATCATGACTCAATCCGGACTTTTTACCTGTCTCCTTGGCGAAGCAACCCCTATCCCCTACATTCCAGCTAATGGTAACTGCTACCTGGAGATGCAGGTCAACCCCGCAGGACCGCTCAGTCCCAGAATCAGACTGGTCACCAGCCCCTACACCTTTCTTGCCCGCAAAGCCGACAGCGCCCTCTACGCGACAAGCGCTACCCCATCAGGAACTGCCGGTGGTGACCTAACTGGCACCTATCCCAACCCGACAATTGCCAATAACGCGGTAAACTCGGCCAAAATTCAGGACGGACAGGTTACCAGTGCCGACCTTGCCAACAATACCGTGACCTCTGCAAAGATTGCAGACACTAATGTCACCATGCCCCAACTCCCGCGTGCCGTTGCCACTACGGGCCAGGTGATAAAATGGAACGGCACCCATTGGGCACCAGCAGCAGATGAAGTAGGGACACCAGACAATGCCTGGGTCAGAGGAACTCCGGATTCGGTGCTTTAAACCATCAATTAACTGGGAATCGCCCCGGGGGAGCAAATAACATACTATATGGCAATAAACGCTACACCCACACCAACTTGGGTATCGCCTGCACCACTAAAACTTCAGAAAACAACTATCAGTATGCTACCATTGCGGGCGGCTACGGCAACATTGCAAAAAACGAATCAAGCACAGTTGCCGAAGGGGCACTCAACAAAGCAAGCAATTATGCTGCTACAGTTGCCGGCGGCGAGGGAGACACCTCGGCAGCTGATTACAGTTTCCACCACCAATTACCGTTCGATAGTCCGCTTCTCCTGTTCCAACTCTGCCGCTTTCAACGGTTAAACCGTAACTTCATCCAACCAATTACGGTGCGGAACGCTTTCTAAAGCCGGTGGCTCATTCACCATTGACCATCCGCTTGACCCGTATGGCAAGATTATAAATCACTATTTCATTGAGGGCCCGGAGATGAGAAACATTTACGAAGGAACTGTTATCCTTGACGTCACCGGCCGAGCCGAGGTGCCACTGCCGGCCTACTTCTCGGCTTTAAACCGCAACCCGCACATCCTGCTGACCGGGGTAGGAACCTATGGAAGTCTATGTACTTGAGGATGTGAAGGACAACCGATTCGTTATCGGCGGCAAACCCAACACCAAAGTCTACTGGCAGGTCACCGGTGAGCGGCAGGATGTCTCTGCTGAGGCAATACGGAGATTGATCTCATTTGAACAGCCCAAGAACGGTAAACTGAGGAGCAGGATGCTGGACGATGAGTTCCTGTCAGGCGTGATGCTGCAATTGGAGCGTGAGGGTAAAGCCCAAGGTCTTGATTTCCGGACCAATGCTGGCAGAGTACGATTTGAGCAAATGAAACGAAACTTAGAAGTGAAAACCGAAGTGCACCATATTAATAAACGAAATTAAGCACCGCTGACTAGGGGCATAGTAAGGCAGACCGGTATAGGTCATCCGGTCTGCCTTTTATTTTTAAATTTGTGCAATTTACCAGATATGGTCTAAGAGAGTAGTGGTAAGATCTCCCCGGCGAAACTTGGGACTGCAGATAAGTCTCCGATGAAACTCAACAGTAGTGGCAATTCCTGAAATCATGGTTTCATAGAGCGCTCGCTCCATTCTTCGAATCGCCTCTTCCCTGTCGTTCCCCCACGTGATAAACTTGGCGATCAACGGATCGTAATTGGACGGAACCTGATATCCAGAATAAATATAGCTATCAATCCGGACCCAGGCGCCAGCGGGTAAAAAAAGATCGGTAATCACACCTGGTGAGGGCTGAAAATCATTCTCCGGGTCCTCCGCATAAATCCGGCATTCGAGCGCATGGCCCCAGGGCCAGTTCGGATTTTCATTAACCATCAGCGGGTCGCCACCAGCGATCTTCAGCTGTTCGCAGACTATGTCCACACCAGTAACCAGTTCGGTAACCGGATGCTCAACCTGCAGCCGAGCGTTCATCTCCATAAAGTAGCAGTTGCCATTCCGGTCACAGATGAACTCCACAGTCCCGGCATTGAGATAACCGGCTGCCCGGGCTGCCGCCTTTGCCCACTCCGAAAGTCGGACACGGAGCTCAGCGGTTATTCCGGGTGCCGGACTCTCTTCCAAAAGTTTCTGGTGCCGACGCTGGGCTGAGCAGTCCCGCTCGCCCAAACTGATACAGTTACCTTTTGAATCTGACAGAATCTGGACCTCAATGTGCCGAGCATCGGCGAGATACTTTTCCAGATAGAGCCGGCTGTCATCAAAGGAGCGGTGCGCCTCAGCCTGACACAAATTCCAGCCGGTTTCCAACTCCGCCTCCTCCCTTATCACCCGCATCCCCTTGCCGCCACCGCCGCCGGCCGCCTTGAGAATCACCGGATAACCAATCTCCCGGGCAACTCTTGCCGCGTCTCTGACATTATCAAGTGCCCCTTCCGACCCGGGTACCACCGGCACACCAGCAGCCCGCATCCGCGCCCGGGCTGTCACCTTGTCACCTAAGAGCCGGATCGTCTCCGGCTTCGGACCGATGAATATCAATCCTGATTCAGTTACTGCCTCGGCAAAATCGGCATTCTCGGAGAGAAATCCGTAGCCGGGATGAACCGCATCACATCCTTTCACCAGAGCGGCCGCGATCACCCGCGAGACATTTAGATAGGAAAGCTGGGCAGGCGCGGGACCGATGCATACCCGCTCGTCCGCCAGTTTTACCGGCAGCGAATCCTGGTCCGTCTCCGAATAGGCAATCACCGAACTGATTCCCAGATCCCGACACGCACGGATGATCCTCAGGGCAATCTCACCCCGGTTGGCAACCAGCACCTTTTTCAGCATTATTCATTCAGAATAACGGCTTTGAAACCACTGTCAATTACCATCCCGAAACCGGACAAGGCGCAGAAGCAGCTGTTCAATTCGGTGCTGATTAAGCAGGTAGCCGGCGGTAAGCAGAACGACCAACAGACCAAAAATCAGCCACTCCCGCAGCCCGAACCGGATCGCGCTGGCACCAATCCCGCACTCAATGATGTTACTTGGCAGCCGGGCAAGCAAAACCAGCAGGAGAAAAAAGGGCAGGGGGATACGGGTCAGCCCGGCAAGATAGTAAACCCAGTCGCCGATCGGATTCGGCACCAGCAGAAGGAGAAACAGGTAAAATGTGCCACGTTCAATCACCCGGCGATCAAACCGTTCCAAAGCCGGTCCGGGCACAAAAACCCTGAGCAGCCTTCTGCCCAGCGCCCGGCTGAGCAGAAAGGCAAGGGTCGCACCGCCCAGCACCCCGATCATCAGCCAGACAATCGTGGGCCAGAAACCAAGAGCATAACCGGCAGCAAATGTCAGAAGATTTCCCGGCAGAGGCGCAAGCACAATCTGCAACAGCTGGAGCAGAATCGTGCCCAGCGGTGCCAAGACACCCCAGGAGTGAACCAGCTGGCGCAGCTTTCCCGGACTGCTGAAAATATAACCCCAGCGCCTCACCACCAGCACCAGAATCGCAACCACCAGCACCAGCCCGCATATGACAATAATTAAGGTCCGGCGCTGTCTGCTGTCCATCGGTTTAAAATAAAACATTGCCGGCTGGAGTCAAGCATCAGGAGCGCCGACCGGAACTCAATCTTTTAGTTAGAGTTATAAAAAATGGGCAAATTCACACCCGTTTTCAGGCTTACACATCCTAAGCTTAAATTTGTCATGCGGTTATAAAATTTTTAATCCTTATTTTATCCACTCCCCGGGCAGTTCCCACTACCGTAGCGTTTGCTGTAACCTACGGTCTGCCACCGACAAATGAGGTGTCAGCGAACGCCGCTTGCTCAGTCCTGAGTCTGGGCTCCGAAATTGACAAACAATTTCTGATGCTTAAAATTAAGTGCGTGCCGGGATAGCTCAGTTGGTAGAGCACAGGACTGAAAATCCTGGTGTCCACAGTTCGATTCTGTGTCCCGGCATTAGTTTTGTTTAACACAAATGGAGGCTGTTTGGCAAAAAGAAGCATTTCGGTTCTGAGACAGGCGAGGAAAAATGAGCGGCGCCGGCAACGCAACCGCACCCGCCGTCTGGTAATGAAGAAGGCGATCAAAGCGGTGCGTTCTGCCAAGACGAAAGAGGAGGCGCTGAAGGCGTTCATCACCGCTCAGTCGGTAATTGACCGTTCTGCCAAGAACCGCATCATTCACCCGAATACCGCCAGCCGGCTCAAGTCGCGCCTGATGAAGGCGATCTCATATCTCCGTTAACGGACTCACAGGCGTCCGCACTCCGGCTTGCGGCAGGGATGGCAGATGAAGATATTATACATCGCCACCGCCTACCCGCGCTCGGAACAGGATATCATAACACCTTGGCTCGTGGAAACGGTCCGGCGCCTGCAGGCTGCCGGTCTGCAGATCACGATGTTCACCTCGGCCTACGCCGGTCTGGGTGATCAGATCATCTTCGGCACACCGGTCAAACGTTTCCGTTACTTTTTTGCCCGCTGGGAAAGATTGACTCACGACGAGACCGCAATTGACCGGGTGCAGAAAGGCATCCTGAACAAACTGCTCGCGATCTTATATCTTTTGTCCGGCACGATTGCCTGCTGGCGGCTCTGCCGGAAGGAGAAATTTGATATCATCCATGTCCACTGGCCCCTGCCTCATTTTCTTTTCGGCTGGGCAGGGGCAAAAGCCTGCGGTGCGCCGATCGTCATCAGCTTTCACGGTGCGGAGCTGATGGCGGTCCGGCACAAATTCAGAATCCTGCGTCCATTTCTCCGCTGGGCGATCAGCCGGGCAGACCGGGTAACCGCCAACTCGACTCATACGGTCCGGGCAATCCAGAAAATCTTTAACCGGCAGGTGGATATCATCCCGTTCGGCGCCACGGTGGGCGAACCGGCACGCCCACCTGAACCCAGTGTCAAAGGTGAAAGACATATTCTTTTTGTCGGCAGGCTGGTGGAGCGCAAGGGTGTTAGGTATCTGATTCAGGCGGCAGCACTACTCCGGCAAAAGCAGCCGGTGATCGTTGATATTGTCGGTTCGGGTCCGGAGCTTGCCGCGCTCCAGAAACTGACCGCCGAACTCGGACTGGAGGGAACGGTCCGGTTTCACGGCTCAGTACCGCAGGCAAAACTGGAAGAACTGTATGCCCGCTGTGATCTGTTTGTTCTGCCGGCAGTAATTGATGCTAAGGGCGACACTGAAGGGCTGGGGGTTGTGCTCATTGAAGCAATGACCTGTAAAAAACCGGTAGTTGCCTCGGCAGTGGGCGGGATCACCGATCTGGTAATTGACGGCAAAACCGGATTGACGGTGCCGCCCGCGGACCCGGAGGCGCTTGTCCGGGCAATTACCCACCTGCTGGAGGATCCCGAACTTGCCCGTAACCTGGCAGAGGGCGGCTACAAACACATCCAGCGCAACTACTCCTGGCCTGCGATCATTGACCGACTGCTCAACCTTTATCACCAGCTTCAGCCCGCCGGCCTTGGAAAATGAACACCGGCCCAGACCGTCCAAAGAAAAAGCTCAATTGGCTCCGATATACGCTGGGCACGCTCATCGTCGTTATATCATTCTATTTTCTCCTCAGTCGGCTCATCCGCGACTGGCACCAGATTCCATTTGACCGCATCCGGTTTCAGCCCGGACTCCTGATCCTCTCCTATCTCATACTACTGCTGTTTCATTTCCCGCTCGGTGCCTGGGGCTGGCAGCTGCTCCTTGCCGGTCTGGGCGCCCGGCTCCCATTTGGACGGGCACTCGCAATTATTACTGTCACTCAGCTGGGGAAATATGCACCCGGCAAGGTCTGGTTTACACTCGGCAGAATGTCCTTTGCCCGCCGGGAAGGTGTTCCGGAAGCCAGAAGCCTCGCCAGCGTGGTCATTGAAACCGGTTTTCTGCTGCTCGCGGCAGTATTCCTGTTTGCCTTTGCCATCCTGCTTCTTCCCCGCACCATCGTCCCCCACACCATTTATTACTCATTTCTCCTCGCTCCTCTTACTCTGCTGGTCACCTATCCCCCGATTCTCAACCGCATTCTCAAACCACTGCTCCGACTGTTCCAACAGCCACTCTTTGAACTACGACTTTCCTACCCCGGGTTACTGCTTATTCTTGGCGTCTATGTCCTGGACTGGCTGGTTCAGGGGCTGGGCTGTTTTGTACTCTTCAACTCCTTTTATCCCCTGCCCATTTCCCGGCTGCCGATTCTGCTCGGCGGGTACGCCATCTCTTGGATTCTTGGGTTTATCATCCTGATTGCCCCGGCCGGACTCGGTATCCGCGAAGGCATCTATACTTACATACTTAAACTGATAATGCCGGAAACAGTTGCTATCATATCAGCGTTGATCACTAGAGTCTGGATGAGCACCGCCGAACTGACAATGGCACTTCTCTGTCTGCCGGTTCTGAGCCGCAGACTGAAGGATGATAAAAACGGATAAACTCCGGAGGTAATAAAATGGCAAAGAAGTACCATCCACAGAAAGTTTCACCGTCTAAGAAAACACCCGCGGGAGGTGCGGACCGGAACCGCTCTGGGCTGGTCCCGGAAAACCGGCTGCACCGTTATGCGGTCGTCCTCCTTTTTATGCTGCCGCTGGTCTTTTTCGGCAGATTTCTCTTCGGCACGGTGATGATGTTTGGCACCGATTTCATTGGCGGTGGTGGCTATGCCGCTCACCAGTTTATGGCCGATTACATCCGGAAACATCTAACCGTAGCCTTCTGGCAGCCCCAGATTCTCTCGGGCCAACCCACCGTTGCCGCCTTTTTCGGAGACCTGTTCTATCCCACGATGCTGCTGCGGCTCTTTCTGCCAGTCCATGTGGTCTGGGCTTGGACCTTCTTTCTCCAGACCTTCATTGCCGGACTTGGCACCTACCTGTTTCTGAGGGAATTGAAACTGCACACCCTTGCCGCCTTCCTTGCCGGTGTTGCCTATATGTTCTCCGGTTCACTGCTCACCCTTGCCTTTGCCGGTCATGACGGGAGACTGATCGGCTCCTCACTAATGCCGCTGGCGCTCTTTTTCATCACCCGGGGCATCGACCGGCGCCAGCTTATTTGGTTCACCCTCACTGGCACAACCCTCGGCCTGCAGCTCCTTTCCGGTCATATCCAGAAAGTCTACTACACCGGCCTGATCCTTTTCGCCTGGTTTCTCTTCTGTCTCCTCCACACCCTGCACAAGGAACGCGAGGCTAAAACCGGCATCCGCCTCGCAGGCTACTTTATCCTGTCACTTCTCTTTGCCTTCGGGCTGGCAGCAATTCAGTATCTGCCGATCTACGGCAACCTGCCTTATGGTGCCCGGGGTGCCGAACGGGGTTATGAATTTGCCACCTCCTGGTCAATGCCGATTACCGAGATTTTTGACCTGCTCACCCCCCGCTTCTCGGGTGGACTGGAAAACTACTGGGGCAAAAACCCGTTCAAACTGCACAGTGAATATCTGGGCATCCTGCCTCTGCTTTTTGCCCTGCTCGGACTGGTCCGCACCTGGAAAAATCCCCGCACCCGCTTCTTCTTTTTCACCTTCACCATCGCCCTGCTTATGGCATGGGGAGGCAACACCCCATTTTACCGTCTGCCCTACCATCTCCTGCCCGGGTTGAGCAAATTCCGCGGTCCGGGCATGATCTTCTTTCTCGCCGGCTTTTCCATCTGTGTCCTTGCCGGCCTCGGAATTGACTGGCTAATTGACCGTGAGCATTCTAAGGAAAGAAAAAAGGACCTTCGCCTGCTCATTTATGCTGCTGCCGCTTTGCTTTTACTCCTGCTCTTCTTCCTGGTCGGTCGGAATGCTGCTACTGCCCTCCTCAACCCCGGTACCCGGCTTGCTCAGTTTGAAACCAACTATCCGGCACTCCTCACCGGACTGGTCCTGGCACTTCTGGTCTGGCTCGTCGGCACCGGACTGGTCGTTCTGTTCACCCGGAACCGGCTCCAACCCCAACTGTTTACCCTGCTCACTGCGCTTGTAATGACCATAGACATCGGAATCGCACTCCGGCTTTGGGACAACAACCGTGGCTACATCCGCGCCATGCCGCCACCGCAGGAATACTTTACCCCGGATGAGGTGGTCCGCTTTTTGAGTCGTGACTCCTCCTACTTCCGGGTTCTGCCTTTGAATTACGAACGTTCTGATGAAGGCGAACTCTGGCTCCATAATATCCATTCTACGGGCGGACAGATGCCCAATCCGCTTCAGAGCTATCAGGACTTCATCGGTGCAGGCAAAAGTGTTATGTTTCAGGCTAACAACCTCCTCAACCCCAACTTCATGAACCTGCTTAATGTCAAATATGTGATTACCCTCAACCTGCCCGAAGACCTGTCCCGCTATGATACCCAGACCCGGCAGATTATCAGCCAGCTGAAAACCTATTTCAGTCAGTCCTGGTTCCAGCCGGTCTTTACCGGGACCCGCTATGCGGTCTACCAGAACCTCCACTGTCTGCCCCGGGCATTTATTGCCTTTAATTATGAATTGGTAAATAACAAGGAGGGACTCCTTGCCCGGCTGATGGATTCGGAATTTGATCCGGCGCACACCGCGCTACTCTATACTGACCCGGGTCTGCCACCGGTAACCAGTTCCGACACCGCCGCCCGCTGCACCATCACCTTCTACGATCCGAATATCATCCGCCTTCAGGCGCAGCTCAGCCAGCCCGGACTCCTGATTTTGAGCGAAAACTACCATCCTGACTGGCGGGTCCGCGTTGACGGCAACCCCGCAACCCTGCTGCCGGCGTTTCACACCCTGCGTGCTATCCCGCTTTCCCAAGGTAAGCACCAGATTGAACTTACCCACACTCCGCGTTATTTCAGACTGGGCTTCCTTCTGACCATCGTCTCCATGATGTTGCTCGTTGTGATCGGTGGCATCTCCGTTATAGCACACCGGAAAAAGGCAACACCCACCAGTGACTGAACTGAATACCCTTCCTCCTACCCGTCGTGATTATCAGCTCGCCCTGCTCTTCTTTGCACTGATACTGACCGCCAATCTCATCCGACTGAATTACTGGAGTCCGCTTCCGGATGAAATCAACTATGCCCGCTGCGCCCGCTCGCTGATTGAGAACAGGACCATCATCAGCAGTGATATCATGTTCTTTCCCCCGCTATTTGTTTACCTGTCTGCTCTGCTTCAGTTGCTGGGAACGGAACTGCTGACCTCGGTCCGGCTGATCTCCGCCCTCACCGGAGCGGCAATTCTGCCGGTCCTGTATCTCACCGCTCGGCTTTTTTATCCTCCGGCAACCGCACTGCCGACATTACTTCTAACCCTGCCCCTGTTCAGCCTCCGCCTCTACAGCCGGCTGGGTCAGGTGGAAATAACGATGCTGTTCTTCATCATCCTCAGCATCCTTTTTTTGCTCCGTGCGCTGCGCAGCGGTAAAGGCTTCGACGTCATCAGCGCCGGACTGACACTCGGACTGGGGCTCTGGACTAAGGAGACATCCCTCGGCGCCACAGCGGTGTCGGTGATCTTCATGCTCACATCATACCAGTCACGTTGGCAGATGCTGGGCAAATTTCTGCTCGGACTTGCGCCACCAGCACTGCTCCTTTCCATCCTCAGCATCTGCACCGGCCGGAATCTGCTTTTTGAGATCATGGCAAGTCGCGGTTATGACATCAATATGCTGCAGCTGGACCCGCTCGGCAACCTCATCGCCCTGGGCGCCAATCTGGGCTATAACCTTGTCCCCCGCCTGTTTTACCCCTGGGAGATAATAATTTTCATTTTCCTGGTACCGGCAGCATTCATCCTTCTGCTGACTACACTCATAAAAGGGGTAAAGGACAAAAACCCGTTCACCCGGCTGGTACTGATCTATTTAATCGTTCATCTGCCCTTTTTCTTTCTTTTCTCGCGGAAGTTCGACTATTATCTCCTGCCCGCTGCCCTGCTGGTGCTTTTTAACATCGGGCTGACGGTGCTAGCATCCGACACTGGACGGACCCTGCGCCGTACCGGGGTGTGCCTCCTGACTCTGCTCGCTATCGTTAATCTCTATTCCGATTACTTTCTCTATTGCAACCGCGGCACCCACGCCTCATTTGAGGAAGCTGTAAAACAGCTTGAACCTAATACCACCATCGCCACCTCGCACTCCACGCTGGTAGAATACCTCGCCCACCGTTCCGGCACGCAACTTCAAGTTCGGGAACTGTTTGAACCCGGCACCTACCGGCTCCATTCCGGAATACTGGATGACAGCACAATTGGGACCATTCTGCTCAAGTACTATTACTATCAGCGACTGACCAGCCTTTATCCGCAGGACTGGGAACGGCTGCAGGGCCTCTTCCCAAGGAAAATGGAATTGATTGATTACAACTGGAGCCTCCCTTCCCGCCATTTCCCAATCAAACTGAAGGGACTTAACGAGCTTGCCAAACCGATTGGCGTGGTGATATTAAAAACCCATTACCGGCGTCCGGATTAATCTTGCCTCAGTTATATATAAACGGGAAACCAGTTTTTTGACAATCACCGCTGTATTGCTAAAATTTTACTGTGATCCGCAGCTGTAGGTGGAGCGTGCTCGGGGTTCTGCTTATCATATTAACCCCAGGCCGATCGCAGCTGAACCTCAGGCAGAACATCACCGACCGCCCGCTTCTTCGGCTGGAAATTGCTCCGGATCAGAACGACCAGCTGCAAACCGGCGAAAAAAAGAACTACCGCTTCTTTGTTAATCTGTCGGGGGATTCCGGTTCAATTGTTGAAATTCTGCCGCCTTTTTTGCCTGCCGGCTGGACCGGCCAGTTATACGATTCGGCAAACGCCTTGCTACTGACTGACGATGACCGGGACGGCATCCCCGAACTCGGGTTTGTCAGTCCGGACCGACCGCACTATTTCACGCTCCAGATTGGAACTCCGACTGACTTGATCGGCGACACCGGAAACCTGGATAGCGCCGTAGTAGTCATTACCGCATTTCTTGATAACGACAGCCTTGTCCGGGACAGTGCCCGGTTGAATATCAGACTTATTCCGGGATTACTGATTCACAACTTCCCCAATCCTCTTGACAACCGGACCACATTTGTCATCGGTATCCCGGATAATGGCGAAGTTAGTCTGTTCATCTTCAATCGCGCTGGCGAACGCATCGCTACTATTCTGCAGCACGAACCCCTTACTGCCGGTGTCCATCCGGTCAGCTGGAACACACGGAATGACCGCAACCAGCCGGTTGCTTCCGGAACTTATGATTACCTTTTAGAATGGAAACAGGGAGAAAGGATTCACCGGATAAAGAAAAAACTGGTGGTCAACCGCCGATGAGCATATTGCTGTTAGTGGCACTCTCCCTCTTTACCGATGCAGGCCCCGGAACTTCGGTCTTACCGCTGCTCAAACTGGCAGAAGGCCCGCGTGGTGCCGCGCTGGGAGAAGCGCTGACCGCAACTGTCGATGATGCCACCGCTCTTTACTGGAACTGCGGCCGGCTGGGGAAAATCAGAGATTATGCCCTGTCTTTTTCTCATCAGATCTGGTATAATGGCACCAACGATGAACTTTTGCATTTTGCCCTACCGGCAAATCGGGGTGTCTTCGGATTCAGTCTGATCTATTCCGCGACGCCCGGGATCGAATTCTGGAACGAACAGAACCAGCCCGGAGACACCTTTAGTACCTGGAACGGTATCCTTGCGCTCGGCTACGGAGTGCCGGTCGCAGAAAAATATTATCTCGGTGCCGCACTGAAGGGATGTTATGAACATCTTTATACTGGTTACGGCTATGGCACCGCTTTCGATATCGGCTTCGCTGCCGAACCTTTTGAGTTCCTCAAAACTGGGCTGGCGTTGCGCAATCTGGGCTTAATGAAGTACAGCCAACTGGAAACCCTGCCTGCCGAGCTCGTCCTCGGACTTGCCTGGACTACCCGCAGATTACGACTGCTTCTTGACGGCGTTTACCCTTATGACCGGCAGTTCCATCTCCGGATGGGGATCGAGTATCAGCCGATTGCTGAAATGAGCCTGCGTGCCGGCTACCGGACCGGTCCTCAGGACCTCAATGAGCTCGGGGCATTCAGCGGGCTGACCATGGGCATCGGTATCAATCTTGCAAACCTTGCGCTTGACTATTCACTCTCAGGCTATAGTAAACTGGGCACAGTTCACCGACTTGGTATTCGACTTAACCTTCCGCACTACGGTCATGGCGCTCTGCGCATCCGGGTAATTGACGCCATGACCCGTGAACGTATCTGGTCCAGTATCAAACTTTTGGGTGTCCGGGAATTCATTGGCGAAACTAACCGAGCCGGAGAACTGTTGATCACCGGACTTGTGCCCGGACGCCTAATCATTCACACCTTCAGCGAAGGCTACCTGCCCCGCACCGATACAATGTTCATTCTCGGTGACCGAGAGCAATCAGCGGTTATTGCCCTCCAGCCGGTTCGCTACTCTACGGTTACCGGCACTATCTATGATGCGATAGCGAAAAAACCTGTGTCCGGAACTGTCATCTATAAAGGTGCAGTGTATGGAGAGCAGGAGACCGACCCTGATCTCGGAATGTATACAATCAAAAATCTCCCCAGCGGCAGGTACATAATATCAGTCCGGGCACCAGCACCTTATATCCCCCAGTCCTGTACCCTTGACTTACCGCCCGGACAACTTATTCAGCAGGATTTTTATCTTGAGCGGCGTCAATGAGACAGTCTGAGGCTCGTGCTAATCTTGGACTAGCAGCACCTTGCTAACTTCCACCCGATTATTAACCGGTCTGACGAAATAAACCCCAGCTGACACCAGTCTGCCCTGCCGGTCTCTTCCGTCCCAGCGGGAATCACTACCCCTCAGCTCCCGCACCAGTCTGCCTTGAAGGTCATAAATCCGGACGCCATCAGCACCTGTAACGGTCATCACAGTTCCCAGTCGGCAGGGATTGGGATAAACCGCCAACCCTCGCTTAAACCCGACCCCCTGTGCCTCCTGAATGCCCAGAATTCTGGCAAGCAGCCGTTCCGCCCACCAACACCGCAGTGCCAGCTCGGTTGTATCTCTGCCCTGTGGACCCTGCCCCTGAGCACCGTAGGGTGAGGCGATTACCGCAAAGTAAAAAGTTACCTCGCCGCCTGCCGGAAGATCTATAGGTCCGACTGCCAGCAATGCCCGTTTATCTCCCGGCTCAGAATCAAGGGAATCATAAGGCTCATACTCGCCCGTTCGGTAATTATAGCCTTTAAGCGTCAGATACTGATCCGCATCCCGCACCGGATCAATCTCAATTGAAAACCGCTTGAATGCGCTCAAGTTAAGGCCATTGGGCGCCATTAATAGCCGGACCGCTACTGCGCCCGGAGTTCCCGAATCCCAGACCGAACTGGGTGTCTCAATATTATTGTAATCATAGAAGAAACCGGTATTCTTTATCCGGATTGTGTCGGTGCCGACTACAAATTGCCGATTGAGTATCAGTCCGGCCATGTCATCACCTGAATTGCCGATATCAGCATCAACCACCAGTCCGAAATAAACTTCGTCCCGACGGCTGCCTGAGGCGTTGGCAAGTTCATACTTCAGAATGAATATGTCTCGTGAAAATGAATCCGAGAACCCGTAAACGGTTAGATAGACATCAACCCCCAAAGGCCTTCCCGGGGGAATATGACAACTGGGCGCAGAATCGCCATAACACATCCAGAGGTCGTTCTCCGAACGCACCAACTGTGGTGCCATCGGAAATCTTTCTGCCGGCGGTGGCCAGTCACCCGGATATTTATAAATCCGGTCGGCAGAATCCAGGGGTGTCTGCCGCCAGTAACGACAGAGTGCCGGAAATAGCTCGCTTCCGGCGGAGTTAGGATTATAACCGCAAGTGGTAAGAGTGTCATTATCGACAACAGCGCCAACCCAGACCCCGGAACCGAAGATATAGAAATTCCGCAGCGGCTGAGGCCAAGAACCCCCCGGCCCCGAAGTGCCGAGATCAATTCCCCAGCGGCCATCATTATAAAACGGGCACCACCAGCTATTAAGATCCCACCATGCCACATCATAAATACCGAAGGCAAGTGCCGGGAGGATCCCCACGAGCACAAAGCTTCTCATAAAACCTCCTTTGGGCTATTCAATATTATCTAATATTAATAACCTATTTTAATTTTGTCAATGCTAAAGAACCCTTGCCTTTTCGGGATAAAAGTCTAATTTACTTGACACAGACCTTCCTTTGGCTAATTTTATTCATCTTGGTGATTAATAATCAACCCGAATTTGTGTCTGCGGACCGTCAGGCTCTGCCTTTTGACAGGCTCAATCATTCCGTTAATATTATGCAAAATCGGGGTTTGATTTTGGTTTAATGCCGATGAGAACAGGCAGCAGAGATCATAAATCAGAGATAATAACAAGGAGGCATACTGTGCGGATCTTAGTTGGTAAAAGCCATCCGGCTGCGCCTCCGGCATCGGGCAGAAACTGGTTGTTACTCCTAAGCGCCGGTTTTCTGCTATTTACGATTGCCCTCACCGGCTGCGGGCGTATGCCCCCGCCGGCGATCTGGCAGCCAAGCGCAGCTGACAGCGCCGCAATCGCCGCGGTGCTTCAGGAAAATCGGGATTTGCTTACCGTCAACTTCAACGAACCTTCCCTCCAGTACTTCGAGTGGCTAATCTCCGACTCAATTCTAAAAAAGGCGATCAAGGACAACGCATTCAAACAGCGCTACATCTGCGATTCAATGCAGCACTGGTTTGACAGCGCCAACCGGAAATGGGCGTATAAATTCATCGCCGTTGCCGACACCATAACCAAAGAAACAACCGCCACCGTAACCGTAGTGGAAACCATACCGGGCATCCTGAGGCTACATGCCCGGAAGTACACCCGCTTTCTCCGGGATTCCATTATCATCACCCCTTCGGAAACCATCCGGCTGAAATTTCATGACACTCTGTTCACCGACACTTCAATGATTGTGGAGAAACCGATCAATGGTGTCGTCATCAATGGCTGTGTTCTGAAGAAGGAAAATGGCCAGTGGCGTTTCTGGAAGATTACTGGCGGTCCGAGGTTCTACGCTCCCAACCCTGATGATGCGCCCTATTTTATTCAAGCCTATCTGACCAACGGCATTCGGGTAGATACTTTCTTTTTGCGTCCGGACACCCTACATTTCGGCTGTCAGCGATTCTACGATTATCCGGATGGACTACTTTCCTATTCAGTCAATGATAGCGTCTGGGTAACTGGGCTCTATACTGCGGTTAGTGACGCTCAGAACTTCCTCTTTTACAATAACATCCGCTACCGGCTCTGGTCTGGCAGCCGGCTAAAGCTGAATCAGACCGGGGTACAGTGGCTCTATATTGAGCAGATTCCGTTCCCCGTGCTTTACGATGCCGGTGGAGAACTGACCGCCACCATCTGGGGAATTCCAATTAATATCAAAGGAGGCGAACAATGAAGAAATTGACACTTTTCCTGATCCTCCTGCTGACCGTGCCGACCGCCTTCGCCGGTGTGGTCGGCAGAATCAGGGGGAAGGTTATTGATAAACGAACTCGGGAACCATTAATCGGTGCTAATGTGATTGTTGTCGGAACCGAACTGGGTGCTGCAACCGACGCCAATGGTGAATATGAAATCAACAACGTTCCCCCAGGCCGATACAAGCTGAGTGCCTCCTATATCTCCTATAATGAAATGACGGTCACCGATGTACTGGTAGTCCAGGATCAGGTAACGGTGATTGATTTCCAGCTGACACCTACCGCAATTGAAGTGGGGACGGTGGAAGTAAAGGCGGAGCGCCCGATGGTGAACCGCGGTACGGTTACCGTAGAAAGGGTCATCACGGATGAAGAATTCAAGCGACTCCCGGTAGTCCAGCTCTCCGAACTGGTCGGCCTGCAGGCAGGTGTAACCCAGACCGCGGGCCGCGGCTGGACCCACATCCGTGGTGGTAGATACGACGATGTCGCATATCTCGTTGATGGTGTTGCTGCCCAGGATGCGGTAGTCGGTACGCTCTGGTCCAGCCCCAAACCCACAAGCGATGCTCTGGCTTCAGTAGTCGTAGTCACCGGGGGTTTTGATGCTGAATACGGCTCGGCAATGTCGGGCATCATCAAGGCGGTTACGAAGGAAGGTGGTACCAGAACCTCGGGTAAACTCGGCTATCTGACTGACGAGGTTTTCCCCAATCCCGACCTGAACTTCGGCTATAACCGGATTACATTCTCCATCGGCGGTCCGACCTTCTGGAACCGGCTCCGCTACTTCATTTCCACTGAATACTTCAAAACTGACGACGACCGGAACTGCCTTTTCAAAGTGAATGCCCCTCGGGGCGAATATGCGGTCGAGGGTAAACTCACCCTGCAATTTCCGAAAGAATTTTTCCTCACCCGGGAAGGTATGAAATTGACGATCGATGGCTATCACTCCAATTATCAGTGGCAGACCTGGTCCAACACTTACAAGTATTACCTGCAGGCGATGTATGCCAACCGAGTGCGCAGCTACAAATCCAACATCACCCTGAACCATATGCTTTCCCCGACCACCGTCTACGAGGCAAAATTCGGCATCTTCCAGACCTCGCTCATCCGGACGGTGCGCAACTTCGACGCCGAGGCAGCAGATACCACCGGGTTTTGGGGGTTTCTGCGCAAGACCGGTATCTGGGACCGGTATTTCTTCCGGGCAGAAGACTGGGTATTCAACAATCCCGAAGGGTTGAACAAGAAGGAAGCGGTACTTCAGCTCTACCGTTCTTACTGGCTGGCGCCGAATGGGGACACAGTTTATGCCCACAAGGCACAGAAGAAAAATTTTATGCAGGCTTATGCTCTGCTTGATTACCCACTTGGTGTACCCGGACTGTTCGTGACCGAGGGCGACAACCGGGTCTGGCATTACCGGGCGACAAATCATGCCCTGTTAAAGTTTGATCTAACCAGAACCATATCCAAAGTTCACGAAATTAAGACCGGCGTTGACATTACTCAGTACTCGGTCTCGATGTATGACAATTCACTCCCCTGGGATGCCAACCCCTTCTGGGATGCCTATAATTACAAACCGCTCGTGGCAGCCGCTTATGTTCAGGATCGGGCTGATTTCGAAGACCTCGTAGTGCGCGCCGGTGTTCGGTTTGACTATCTGGATGCGAAAGCAAAGGTCCGGGCATTTCCCGAATCACTCGGCTCCACACCGGAGATATCTGACAGCTTCCTGCCGGTACCGCCGAAGTTCCGACTCTCCCCCCGGCTTGGTATTTCCTATCCGATTACTGAACGGATCAAATTCCGCTTCTCTTACGGCCATTTCTTCAAGAACCCGGTATTTGCCAACCTCTATGAGTATGCCGAGCGTCCGGCGGCAGAACTTCGCGGGCGGGGAAATATCATCGTTGGCAATCCGAACATGAGCGCAGAAAAAACCATTGCCTATGAAATCGGGTTTGATGCCCAGCTTACAGATGTCTTTGCCTTTGACCTCACCGCCTTTTATAAGGATGTATTTGATCTTTCCGGTGTCCGCGTCGTCTCCGCCCTGCCTCAGCCTTATACGATGTATTATAATGTTGAATACGCCCGGATCCAGGGGTTTGAAGCAACGATGACCAAGGCACTTTCCAACTACTGGAACGCCCAGCTCGGCTACACCTTCCAGATCGCCAAGGGCACCGCTTCTACCGCAACTGATCAGTATCAGCGCGAAAAACCGCTCCAGGTCGACTACTATCTTGATCAGGACCAGCGCCACTCGCTTCACGGCAGCATCGGACTTTCCTTCCCTTCAGACTTCATCTTTATCCCCCTGCGTGACTTCAACACCTCAGCGGTGGCAAACTACGGTTCCGGACTGCCATACACTCCGACCGACATCCGGGGCAATCGAACCGGAGCGGAAAACTCGGCACGCATGCCGTCAAGTTTTACTATTGATATGCGCTTCGGCAAGGACATAAAGCTGGGTGGTCTCAACCTCGCACTTTCCTGTGACATCACCAACCTCCTCAATACCCGGGTCGTCACCAGCGTCTATTCTGCCACCGGCAAACCAGATTACGATGGCAGGGTTTACACACCTCAGGAGTTCTCACCCGGAATCCGCTTCGGCGACCTTTACTATCATCCGGCGCGGGATTTCAATCATGATGGCTACCTGTCGCAGATGGAACTCTATGAGTCCTACATGCGGGCAAGAGAGGACTATGTGAAGGCACCGACCTATTTTGGTCCCTCACGCAAGATTCGCTTCGGTGTCAGCCTGTCGTTCTAAGGGAGGAAAGGTGAAGAAACTGCTTAAGTTATCCATCGCCAGCCTAGTATTGCTGGCTTTGCTTACGCCGGTGCTCGCCAAATCCGCTACCCCGGTAAAATCAGGCAAGCGGATTTATGATATGAAATGGCTGAACATCAACCGCTGGAAGTGTCCGTTCTACAACGACGGACGCTACGGAATTGATGTTACGGTCGGCACCGGTCAGGCGGGCGGTTCCTGGCCCCAGCCGCTCCACAACTGCTACATCTTTGGCGCGGGTATGTGGTTTGGCTCATTAAAACCCCGGGCGGATGAAAAAATTGACACGCTCGTCTCGTTTGGCTACAACCCTAACTCCGGGGGCACGGAAATGACGCCAACCACAGTTGCCCATGCTCCTGAAGGAGCAGGTGCTGCTGAAGACCGGATTTTCGTCTATCCGAACGACTGGCCCCCGGCTCCCCGTGAGCGCTGGCAGACCGGCGATCCGAAACTGGACAGCGTGCTTATTCCTTATGAGGCGTTCTCACTCCAGGACATGTGGTGCGTCTACTCGGACGGTGCTCCGGAAAACCACATCGCGCCGGGCAAACCTCAGAACATTGATGTCTATCAGGTGGTCTATGCCTGGAACTACCCGTCTAATCAGGACATCTTCTTTATAATCTACAACGTCCGCAACGCCGGGACCGACACACTCAAACGGTGCTTCATCGGTGCGGTCATGGATCCGGACATTGGCAACGCCACTGACGACATGGTTGGCTTCATTCTCTACGACTCCATCCCGGGCGCTGGCTGGGTACGCAATGTCGGATATGCTGGTGACTATGATAATAATGAAACTCCGAGCACGACTTGGGAATCGGGCACGCCCGGTGTCTTCGCCTACAAATTCCTCGACAGCCCCAAACGTGACTCAATCACTCCGGAAGGAGACACAATAAAAGTACCGCTGGGCATGACCGCATTCAAGAAATTCACGATTGACATCGACCCGGTTACCGACCCTGCCCAGTATCTGACCATGGCCGGCTACGACTATCGCACTGGTGTCTACTCCGCATACGATTCAGTTGATGTCTCACCGGCAGACAAACGCTTCATCATGTGCTCTGGTCCGTTCAACCTTGCACCTGGACAGGCAGAAAGGCTCGTTATTGCTGCAATCGGTGCTCCATTTGGTGGACCGAACCAGCCCTGGGCAGACCGACCTAAGGACTCACTGGTTCATCTCGCTAAGATAGCAAACTCAGCCCAGTTCATCTTTGACCAGGGGTGGCTCCTACCCGGACCGCCGGTTGCTCCCAATATCATTCTGGTTCCCGGGGACAAGCAGGTGCGGATCGTGTGGGATGACCTGCCGGAAAGAACTCCGGATCGCTACTGGGAAAAGGTGGCAAGCCGTCGTGGTGAGCCCGGTTACGACCCGATGTACCGCGGTTACGACTTCCAGGGCTACATAATTTACAAATCGCGCGATGGTGCAAACTGGCAAATTATCGGACAGTGCGACTTGGCTGATTCCATCACTTTCACTTATCCGCCAGGTGGTGACTCTACGCTTCCCGACAGCCTCTGGATCAAGGCAACCGACTCCGGTATCTACTACACACTGCTGGATAAAAATGTGATCAACGGCTTCACCTATTACTACTGTGTCACCGCCTATGACTGGAACTACGTTACTACTGATACCAACGCCCAGGGCGAACCGATCGCTTGGGATACGCTGATACTCCGGTCCGGAATTGTCTCTAACTTCTCCACCGTACCCCGCTGGGATGCCCCTAACTATGTCTTTCCCGAAGTCCGGATTGTCAAAGTTGCAGGCGACACATTAAACAGCGCCCTATCCTGCACAACTACGGTTGCGGTTCCGTTCTTGGTTACTAGCGATGTCTACGAAATCCGGTTCCTCGGTCCTCAATGGTCCGGTTCAACTTCAAAACCGATATACCCCTACTATGTGGTTAATACCAGGCGTAACGATTCACTCGTGGTCGACACCACCTACTTCGTCTATGAAATTGCCTCGCCGGCAAAAAAGATGGTAATCAACCTGCCGGTAATCAACGGTATCGGACTGAAAATGGTAATAAACATGAAAATTCCTGCCACACCTTTTGATGCGGTGAGTGTTCTCAGCGGCAGCTATCCCGCGGAATCCCTGAAAATTGGCAGTGCACCGGCACAAGCATATTGGGCATTCAGAGGTTCTGATTACCGGATTGAGTGGAAAAACCGCGACGGCTATCTCACCGCCCAGGTTTATGACCTCACCAACGGCAATATTGAAGTTCCCTTCTCTAAATTCACTACCGCCGGCACCGGTCCTCAGAACGCCAATGGCTGGTGCTTTGTTGACCGACTGTTCCGCTCGCCAACCGACACTCTGAAAGGCACGATCGCCAGCATCTATATTGGTGGTGGTTACCTCGGGCTGAAACCCTCGGGCGACAGTCTGCGTAGTTTGCTGAACTCGATTCAGGATGGCGATGTCTGGCTCCTGACCGGCCATCGGACTGAAGGTTCAGCTCCATTCTACAACATCCTGCGTCTGGTCTCCACCACCGGTTACGCCGATACAACCACTAAACGCAAACTCCAGGTCAAAGTTGTCCCCAATCCCTACATCGTATTTAACGGCTGGGAGAAAACATCCGACCAGCGGGTGATCAAGTTTACCCATCTGCCAAACCGCTGCACAATCAGAATCTATACCACCTCCGGCGACCTGGTAAAGGTGATTGAACACTGTGATACGAATAAACAGCCGCTGGATGAAGGTGGCACCGCCACCTGGGATCTAGTCAATGACTATGGACAACTGATCGCCTCTGGTGTCTACATCTTCCATGTTGATTCCCCTGCTGGAGAATATACGGGCAAGTTCATGTTCATCCATTAAAGGGAGGCAGAAATGAAAACAGAATTAAAAATCGCCATTATCAGCCTGCTGTTTGTATCGGTGGGCGCCTTTTCGGTCGCCCAGGCTGCCTTCAGCAAAGTGGCAACCACCGGCGCTAACTTTCTGAAAATCAGTGTCGGCCGGGCTTCCGGGATGGGCGATGCCTTTACCGCACTTGCGGACGACGCTTCTGCTACCTGGTTCAACCCCGCCGGTCTGGCGCACATAAAGCGCCAGGCACAGGCAAATCATGCAAACTGGTTTGCCGATCTCAACCACGACTATCTGACAGTCGTCCTGCCAGTAACCAACTTCGGCACCATAGGTATCTGGGCGAATGCGCTGACGATGGGTGAAATTGAACAGACGACCGTTGATGACCCGAAGACACCGGTTCGGGAAGACGAGGGTACCGGGCTCACGATCAGCGCCAATGACATCGCCTTCGGAATCAGCTACGCCCGCATTATCACTGACAAGCTCTCCTTCGGGCTCACGGTCAAAGGTGTCCAGCAGACCATCTGGGATATGGGTGCCTCAGCAATCGGGCTCGACCTCGGACTGTTCTACAACACCGGCTTCAAATCGCTCCGGCTTGGTGCCGCAGTAACCAACTTCGGCACCCAGCTGGCATTTTCCGGTCCCCATCTCGATTACAACTTCTACTGGCCTGACTCCGGACCGAGCCAGCTGCAGGGTTCCTACAAAACCACACCCGCTCCCCTTCCCACTGCTTTCCGCTTCGGCGTAGCAATGGATCTGGTTCAGATCAGTCCGCACCGGCTGACAGCGGCAATTGACATTGTTCATCCATCCGATATCAACGAAACAGTTAACTTCGGTCTCGAATACGGGCTCTCAGAAATGCTCTTTCTGCGCGGCGGCTATATTCTGAATGTCGACCAGAACTATCAGCAGAAACTGGGAATGCTCACCGGTCTTTGTGCCGGCGTCGGCATCAAGGGTAAGCCGGCGGAAGGGCTGGAGCTGAGTCTTGACTACTCCTTTCGGTATTATCAGTATATCAAGCCGGCACACCGGCTGATGCTGACGGTCGGATTCTAAAACGCAATCGCCGCAATGGCGATCCGAGAGGCAGGGGGGTGGTTAGCCATCCCCCTGCTTTTACTTCTTTGTCCTGTTTACGGTACTCAATGGACCGTTGGCATCTACATGTGTGCCGACAATGGCATGAGTGAACAGGCATACGAAGATCTCCGGGAAATGCTTACAATTGGTTCGACCAGCGAGGTCAACATCATCGTTCAGGTTGACAACGCCGCCCGGGATACCAACCCGGGTTGCCGTCGTTATTATGTGCGGAAGTCGGTGCTGGACCTGCTTGCGGACCTGGGGGAAGTCGACATGGCAGACACCGCAGTACTGGCAGAGTTTATCGAATTCCTCGGTACCCGCTATCCTGCCTCAAACTATCTGTTAATCCTCTGGGACCATGGTAATGGCTGGCGTGCCGGTTACGGACCGCAAAGGGCGGTATTCATTGACGAATCCCATGGCCACATGATGGGTGTTGCTGGGGGGGAACTCCGGAAGGCGGTTAAAAAAGGTGTTGAACGGCTTGGCCGGAAACTCACCATCATCGGATTTGACGCCTGCCTCATGGGTTCGATCGAAATCGCAGCTGAACTGATGCCGTTTGTCGATTATCTACTGGCATCTGAGGCGGTGGTTGAGTGGGATGGTTTCCCTTACGATCTTTTCCTCGGACATCTGACTGCCCGACCGACCTCAACCCCGGAAGAGTTTCTCCCGGAATTCTGTACCGACTATGTCAGCTCCTTCCCGGGGGAGAATGTCTGCCTTTCCGCACTTGACCTTCACCAGCTCGAACGGGTGCTGAAAATTCTGGGTCCGGTCCTGCAGGACAGCCTGGATCCGCAAACAACCGGCTACCGGCTGGCACGAACCAGTGTTCAGACCTTCCCTGCTGATGCAGTCCATCCTCCTTCTGTCAGGGACGAACAGATTGACTTTATCCACTTCTGGAAACTGACACCCGGTACCGGTCTGACATACCTGCGCTCAACACTCAATCCGCTGGTTGTCGCCAATGCCACTGGTGGCAGCTTGGGCAATGCTGAAGGCATTGCCGTCTGGTTTCCTTTCAGCTATCTTGATTTTAAATCCAAAATCAGCGAATACCGCCCGCTGACCTTTGCCGAGTCCATACCGTGGCTGAAATTTCTCAACAGCTACTTCGGCTGTGATGATGTCAAACCCGAGACCCCAGAAATCATCCGCCACCGAATCGGTGGACGAGGAGACATCCGGCTCTGGTGGCGTAAAAGCTGGGATCTGGCATCGGTAACTTACGAACTATATCAGATAACTGAACCGGAAATCATACTCCTTGACCATGGAGACAGCCTGAATAACTGGGAAAGTGACGGCTGGAGTCTGTCTACCCGTTACTTACGATCACCGACCCAAGCATTCTTCTCGGGCTCAGCCAGCAATCTGAACTGCCGACTGGAACTGAAAGAACCTCTCCATATGCCCCAGGGAGGGCTAATTTCATTCTACGCATTCTACTCCACTCAGGAGACCGAAGATTCAACCGGCAATATCCGCCGTGATGTCTGTTATGTTGAATGGTCAACTGACAAAACCGACTGGCAGCCTCTGGACTCATTCTATGGAGATAGTGAAAAATGGCAGGAATTCCGCTATCTTCTACCCCCCACCCCGCAACTCTATCTGAGATTCCGATATCAGACTGACGCCGAAATCAACCGGCTCGGTGTCTTTATCGATGATATCAGAATCGAGCGGTTTGCCAGTCTGCGCCGGGCATTGACCACCAGTGATACAACCGCCTATCTCTTTAACCTCGCCTGCGACACCTCAGGCTATTACTTTCTGGTAATTGCGATTGACTCATTCGGCAACTGCTCCTATGTCAGCCAGTACTACCCTGTCAAAATCACCAACTGGGCTGAACCCTATACCCTGCCGGCCCCATTTACCGGTCCCTGCCGGTTGATCATTGATTTTCCGCCGGAGGAGATCCCGGATGTCTTCATCTACACCCTCTCCGGCACTCTAGTTAAAAAATTTCCCGGGGTTCAAACCCGTGAAATTCCGTGGAACGGCACCAATGAACAGAACCAAGAAGTTGCCGATGGTGTCTACATCGTAGTCGTTCAGGGGAAAAACTTCAGGAAAACCGGCATGATTGCCAAAGTCCGCCTGCATTGACTAATCATCCGGCAGAACCTTGCCCGGATTCAGGATATTATCCGGATCCAGTGTCTGCTTCAAATGACGCATAACACTGATCTCTGCCTCCCCCAGCCCCTTCTTCAGTAATCTTTTTTTCAGAGCACCTATTCCGTGCTCGGCGGTAATCTGACCACCAACCCGCACCACAAAATCAATCAATTCGTCAACCGCCCGGTTAACCCGCTCCTGCCAGCCCGCCCGATCAGATTCATTCCGGCAGAAGTCGGTATGGATATTACCATCACCGATATGGCCGAAAGGCACAATTACCAGTCCAAACCGTGATTCCAGCTGACTGATAAAATCAACCGTCTCTGCCAGCCGGCTAACCGGAACAACAATATCCTCAGCAATCACCTCCGGATAAAGCTGTTTTAATGTCTTTGCCAGCGAACGGCGTGTCTTCCACAGCCGTGCCTGGCTTGATGCATCCTCAGCAACCAGCGGTTCGTCCATACCCAGCGTCATTGCCATCTCTCCCAGCCTCAGTGCATCCTCGGTTACCGCCTCCCGGTCGTTACCATCCAGTTCAATCAGTATCTGAACTGGCGCATCAGGAAATGGCAGATTTTCTCCCAGCACTTTGATGCTGGCATCAGTCCCCTTCTTCTCAAAAAACTCCACTACTGCAGGCATCACGCGCCATTCCTGCACCAGCCGGATTACCAGCTCCACCGCGTGTTTCATACTTCGACAGGGAACGAGGAGATCCACCTGATAAGCCGGCTTGGGCACAAGCCGGAAAGTAATCTCAGTTACAATTCCCAGAGTTCCCTCGGAACCTACCAGTAGCCGGTTCAGATCATAGCCAGTGGCATTCTTGCGCAGCTTGCCGCCATAATTGATCACCGAACCATCGGCAAGCACCGCCTGAATGCCGGTAACATAATCACCGGTAACACCATACTTGAACGCCCGGGCTCCACCGGCATTCGTCGCCACATTACCGCCGATTGAACAGTCATCTAGTGAAGCCGGGTCAACGGGATAATAGAGACCATGAGCAGCGCATGCCTCCTGTAACCTGGCGGTAACAACTCCCGGTTCGGTCCGGACCATGAGATTTCCGGTATCAATCTCCAGAATCCGGTTCATCAGCTCCATGCTGACCACCAGCCCGCCCTGAACCGGTACCGAACCGCCTGCCAGACCGGTACCGAGCCCGCGCGGTGTTAACGAGACCCTCTCACCGCGGGCAAATTGAACAATCTGGACAACCTCCTCGACATTTACCGGCTTAACCACCGCAACCGGGAGACATGGAGGATGCGGACTTTCATCGTGGCTATAGTCCATCAGCCGGTCGGTTTCAGTGATCAGCCGATCAGCGGGAATGATGTGTAAAAGCCGGTTAACTGAGTCAGGTTTCAGCCTGTTACCCTTAAAATTATCAATAATATATGACCGGATCTTATCGTAGTAACTCCTCGATTTTGGCACTCAGCACCGCTTCTGGCAACGCCCCTATAATCCGATCAACCTCCTTGCCTTCTTTGAAAAACACCAACGTCGGAATACTCATGATGCCGAACTTGCCGGCAGTCTGAGGATTCTCATCCACGTTCACCTTTCCCACCTTCAGTCTCGGGGCATACTTTTTTGCCAGCTTGTCAATCAAAGGTGCAATCATCCGGCACGGTCCGCACCACGGTGCCCAGAAGTCAACCAGCATCGGCACGGTAGCACCGGAGATTTCGGTCTCAAAATTATTATCGGTTAGCTGCAAAACATTCTGATCGTCAGCCATATATCCTCCATTTAATTAATTAGACCACCGGTGGTGTGATTCCGGTTCTGAATCAAAATATCACCATTAGTCGTGGTAACGGTCACACTGGCGGCACCGGAACCGATCCTGGCTCGAACGCGGCTCTGGCTCTGCTCTTCATATTCCGCATGAAAACCGGTAATCACCACCGTGCCGTTATTGGTGCTGGCAGTGATCCGGCAAGAGACATCCGGTGGCAGACTCAGCACCACTTTGCCGTTGCTCGTATTCAGACTTACGCTCTTGACTGCCGGCAGATCACTCAGATCACATTCAACTTCACCATTTGATGTATTAACGGTCATCCCCCCCTCATGAACCCGCACATGCACATCCGCATTGGTCGTTAAGATGTAGCCGTCCCCACCAGTGCCGGTAAATTCCACCGACCCGTTACTCGTAATTACCGTAACCCCACCATTAATACCCGCAACGAAAACCCTTCCATTGCTGGTGGTGATATTCACTCCCGCATTCTCAGGAAGACTGGCAGTAACATTTGCACCCTGCGGCACCGAACTTGCCGGAAAATCCACCCGTAAATGCCACACCTCTCCAGTAACACTCTCCATAACCGCAATCCGCCCCAGACGACGCTGGGCATCCTCCCGGTCCTTGCCATAGGCATATCGGACAATCTGAATCTGAGCAACACTTTCGGCACTCGGACTGACCACTACCGCACCATTTTTAGTCTCGACATCTACCTCCCGGAAGCTATCAACCGCCCGGGAAAATGTATCGGTAGCATCCGCCTTGTAGGTATAAAGACAGGCAAGAAGTGCCAGTAGCCCGGCGCCTGCAATCAGACCGATCCGGTTTCTCATTCGGTCTCCACATCAGGCGCAGGAATGATTGTGAACCCTGCTGAAACCCAAAACCCGCGAATTTTTGAATCTGGTGTCCCCAGCACCTCGCTCCCGTCAGGCAGGCACCACTTCAATGCAAATGGCGAATAAAGATATCCACCTCTCAGCGCTATCCCATATTTCCCGGCTTTGGTCGACAGATTCAGACTGAGTTCCAGTGCCACCAGCCCGGCAGGCTTGATTCCCGGAGAAACACTCGCCATCCTTCCCGGTGCTCTGAGCAAACTGTCCAGCTCAACATCGCCTTTTAACTGCTTTACCTGAAAGGCAGGCTGGACACCGCCCAACCCGATCATCGGCGTTACCGTCATGAAACCAAAGATCGGCAGTTTCAAACCGACTTCCCCAATAATACCCCAAGTTTCGGTTCGCAGCTGGAAAGAGTCATTTCTCACCTGCTCCTGCACTCGGAAATACATTGGACCAATAAGAATGTTACCTCCAGCAAGGGAACGCAGTTCCACACCCCAGCCGTAAACTCTCCTGCTGAACTCAGGAAGATTATTCCGGACAAACACCTGATTGAATCCCTGGATATCATGCTCAAATGCACACCCGAACGGCATCAGCCAGGCTTCAGGTTCCTGCGCACTCAACCGTAAAATACCGACCGCAAAACTTACCACAAATGCCGCACATCTCATTGTCAGTAGTATATTAACCCAGCGCATAAAAGTCAAATTTGCTAAGCGGAACACAGCAAACAACCCCTTATCCACACTTAAGTAGGGGGGTATATCCTGAGGTTATTGCGGGGGCATTAACCATCAGACCGGTAAAGTAGATGTTGAATCAGTAAGAAACATCGTGAGAACGTCTGAGTTGACAACATCGCATCCGGGGCTATTGTTATCTGTTAACCAGCAAGGAGTCAGAAATGAAGCGCCTTGTCCTGTTACTGTCCTGGTTATTACTTACCTTCTGCGGAAGACCACCGGTGATCTGGCAGACCTGGATTGACACCGGAACCGATGAACGGTGCGTGAAACTGCTCACTGTTGATGAAAACCTAATTCTTATTGCCAATCAAGGACGGGAGACCACGAGCAGGTCGGTCGGACTGGTCCAGTTTCTTGACCAGCATGGTAAGTTTAAAAGAAAACTGAACTTTGCCGAGGGCAGTTACAATATCCTAAAGGATGCTGTCCTTGACCATCAAAAAAACCTCTATATCTGTGGTTATGCCCGGCTCTATGATACTACAATCTGCCTCGTGATCCGTGTAGGGAATGATGGCAGAATCCGGTGGAAAAAAGGACTGTCACTGGCAGAAGCATCTTGGGCAAACGGCGTCTGCTCATTGAAAGAGGGAATTGCGATCACCGGTGGCATCAACACTGCAGATGGGAACCAGCTATTTATCGCAATCCTGGATTCCTCTGGCACCACCCGCTGGACCCGCACCTATCCTTTTGCTGAACCGGCAGAGGGCTGGAAGATTAAGGCAGACCCCCATGGTAACCTGACTGTGCTCGGCAGATTCTGTTCCGGCCCGGATATTTTCCTCATGCGGCTGAAACCCGAGGGAGATACGCTCTGGACCAGGCGCTATGACTCCGGCGGAAATGATGAGCCGGGAAATATCGCGATTGATCAATTCGGTAACATCATTGCTGTCGGCACTGCCCGAATTGGTGATTCCACCCGTTGCGTAATTTTTGAATACACGGCTGATGGCGGTGCAGTGCGCAAAGTTGCCTACGGGGAAAACGCCCAGGCTGAAGGCAACGATATCGGCATCAGCCCCGACGGCACAATTATCATCTGCGGGACTCTGCTCAGCCCAAAACAACAGCAGCTTCTGGTATTTGAATATCTACCCAATGCCAACTCAATCTGGGAACGCCAGTTAAAACTCGACACTCAGACAAAGGGAATCTCAATTACAACCAATGGTAAACTGCTGGTTGCAGCCGATGTGGTCCGGAAGACAAGAGATATTGCGATCCTCCAACTGGACTGGCAGGCTAAACATTGACAGCACTATGCCCATCTTGTTCAGCAATCCGACCCCTCAATCAGAAATCGGAATGCCAGAACTTTGACATTGGCGTCTGATTTTATAAAATTCATCTGATGCGACTGGCAGTCAACGCCACGCGAATGGAGTTAATGCGACTGCGCCGCCGGCTGGCAATTGCCCGGCGCGGCCACAAACTCCTCAAGGATAAACAACAGGAACTCATGAGGCGGCTGCTGAAACTGGTGGAGGAAATCCGGGAGCATCGCCAGCGGGTGCAGGAGAAAACGCGCAGTGTCCTTGCCCGCTTTGTACTTGCCCGTAACTCCTACCCCGTAGAGTTTCTCTGGGAAGCGGTAATGAAACCGACCCGCCAGGTGAAAATTGCGGTCTCCACCCAGACAGTCATGAACATCCGGGTGCCGGTTTTCACCAAGAAGGTTAGTGGCGCGCTCCGCTGCTACGGCTTTGCCTCCACCTCGGGCGAACTGGACATCGCCCTGCTCCAGATGGAACAGCTCCTCGATTCCTTGCTCGTCCTCGCCGAAAAGGAAAAGGCAGTTGAAATTCTGGCAACCGAACTGGAACGCACCCGGCGCCGTGTCAACGCCCTCGAATTCGTCCTTATACCCGCTCTGGAAGATGCGGTCCGGGTTATCACCTTCCGGCTGGCGGAAGCTGAACGTCAGGAACTCACGCGGTTAATGCGGATCAAGGAAATTGTCCGCGGCGAGGAAACCCGTGGCTAAGCACCGCTCCGCCAAGATTCTCTTTGTCCTCTGGATTATCATTACCGTCATCGCCCTGCTGCTACCCACTGGTAGACCGCCACGACTGATCCAGCGCGGCTTGGACAAAACTATTCATACTGCGCTGTTTACGATTATGGGGGTTCTCGGCCAAGCGGCAATGCCCTGGACTTCGTTCCTGCTCACACTGCCGCTTGCTGCCGGTGTCGAATACCTTCAACGCTTACTTCCCACCGGCCGAGAATACAATTTGGTCGACTTACTCTCCAATCTCATCGGACTTGGACTTGGTCTGGTTTCATATGAACTCTCATCGCGATTGAAGTAACCGTGCTCCGTCATACCCGCCCCAAAGGCACTCAGGATTTCATCCCACCCCTCAGTCAGCAGAAGCTGCTGGTGGAAAACACATTCCGCCATCTTGCCGTAATCTACGGCTTTCAGGAAATCATAACCCCTACGTTCGAACATACTGAACTGTTCGTCAAATCCTCGGGCACCGGTTCCGACATCGTAATCAAGGAGATGTACTCATTTCAGGACCGTTCCCAGCGCAGCCTCACTCTTAAACCTGAAGGCACACCCGGCGTAATCCGTGCGGTTCTGGAAAACCACCTTACTCTTCCCTGCCGGCTTTATTATATCACCCCCTGTTTCCGCTACAGCCGGCCGCAGAAAGGCAGATACCGGGAGTTCTACCAGTTGGGCATCGAAGCACTCGGTGAAGCCAGTGCCCGCACCGATGCCGAACTCATCCATTTCGGCGTCCGCTTCTTTTCCCGGTTGAATATCACCGGTCTCACAGTAATGGTAAACTCAATCGGCTGTCGCACCTGCCGGCAGGATTATCGCGAAAAACTGCTTACCTTTCTGCGTCATAACCGGGAGGCGCTGTGCCCGGACTGTCAGCAGCGGATTGAAGTAAATCCCCTGCGGGTCCTCGACTGCAAGAATGACCACTGCCAGACCCTGCTCCAGAAAGCTCCGCCCCCCCGGGAGTATCTCTGTTCCGACTGCCAGACACATTTTACCATTCTAATCAACGAACTCACCGCCCGCCAGCTCCCCTGTAGGATTGACGACCATCTGGTCCGCGGCTTGGACTACTACAACCGCACGATCTTTGAGTTTGTTTCCGACAAACTTGGTAGCCAGAACAGCCTTGGTGGCGGCGGACGCTACGACTACCTGATTGAAGAACTCGGCGGTCCCATCACTCCCGCGAGCGGACTGGCAATCGGGCTGGAACGGACCATGCTTGCAATGTCTCAGCCGGAGGCACCGATCGTCAGACGGCAACTGGTATTTGTCATCTGGACATCAGAAAACGAACTCCAGACGGCGGTCGAACTTGTTGACCGGCTTCGCGAAGCTGGCATACCTGCGCAGCTCAGCTTTGACAGCCCGAAACTCAAACGCCAACTGCACCTTGCCGACCTTGCAGACGCCGCCTTTGCTGTCATTGTCGGCGAGGAAGAACTGAAACGGGGCGTCTATGGACTCAAAAACCTTACTACCGGGGAACAGATCGAAATTGCGGCTCCTGAACTGATCTCGAAGCTTAAACCCCAGCTCGCTGTTTAATCACAACCTGCCAGCACGAACTCCTTAATTGCAAACGCACCATTTCCTTCCATCACGACTGCAGCTGTCCAGCGTCCCATTGGTGCCGGAGGAAGTTCCAGTGTAACGCAACCCTCACCGCGCGCATCCCGCTCTACCCAGTGCTCCTTTACCGCCTTCAGTCCCGCAAACTCTCCGCTTTCCAGAAAATCCAGACGCGGCTCTTCGCCTCTTGGCCAGGCAACCAGATATACCTTCACCTCTCCTCCACCTCTTGCTTCCCAATCGTAGTCAAAAATCAGACGCCGGACTGCCCCACGCAAAAACGGCGCCATTACCACCGGCCGGTTCTCAGGTAAAGGCATCAGCCTAGTATTGCTCTCCCGGGAAATCAGCTGAACATAACCAGCAAGGGGAACTGTCTCAGCCGATTCCGCGGGCGGTGCTCCTGGTTGAACCATCGGCGGTGGAACAGCTGCCAACTGCTCAGTCAACTCCCGCTCCTTCAGGTTCTGAATCCACTCCTCATAATCCTGCTCTCCCTTGTCACGGGCGTGATGCGTACAGACCGGGATCAGATTATCAACTGAAATCTTGCCACCTTGGGAAATCGGCTTCTTGAGGGTCAGCGTATTGTAACTCCGGAAACAGCCCGGTGCAGAGCACACCGCTCCTTTGTGGGCAATGACAATCTGTTCCAGTTCTGGCGGCCACTTGGTACCGGCAATGTAGGCAAAGTGATCCTCATCCGGAGTCGGAGGATAATGCCGCGAACGGCACTTCCGGCATACTGTCTCTTCCTTGTGTCGCGCCCACTCCACCTCCAATGGCTGACCGCAATCTGGACAATGGTAATACCACAGCATCTTACCTCCTTTGAATGGGAATTAAGCCTCAGATAAATTGTTATAAACTGAAAACTCTATGTCAAGTTTTTCATCACCGGGGTAAAATTCAACCCCCGGCGTCGGTGCCACTCCCGGGGATCGGCAAAGTAGGAACAGACTTCGGCATACTCCCCGTCAGTAAGACAGCTAATCTCGCGTGGTATCTTTTCGGAGAGCGCCGCCTCCCGATTGGTTAGCGAATACAGCCTGACCCCGGCATGCGCCAGCTCCTCCTCCCCACCCTGCTGGCGGTCAAAGATCACAAAACAGGCATCAATCTGCGCACCCCACTTACGAATCAACTCCACAACCCGCGTCTTGGTCCAGCCATGCACCAGTGTATCGTCCACGAGAAGCACCCGCTTCCGGAACAGTTCATGCTGCTTTACCCCCTCAAACGGACTTGCCTCCGGGTAACGCAAATGGCGCCGGGCAAAAAACATCGGCTTACTAAGTTTCTGCGCCAGTAAGGCAGCTAGTGCAATACTACCGGCTTCAATGCCGCAGATGACATCAAAATTGAGATTGCGAACTAAAAGGGCGCTTGCCGATAACACAAAATCTAGGACCGCGGGATAGTAGGAAATCCCCTTGACATCAATGTAAATCGGGCTGTAATTCCGGTTCTCATCCACCTTAAACAGTGGTCGCAGATCGCCGAGGCTTACCTTTATCGCGCCTATCTGCCAGAAGATCGCAGCCACCGTCTCCGCCAGGTTACCGGACATAACCTTCCGGACTAGTTCCAGATCCGGGACAACAATCCTCTGCTCCCGCAACAACCGGTAAACCTTGCTTGCCTCATTAGCCGGCAGCTCGATTGCCAGCCGGGTCTCTTCCAGATCATAGATTACATGAAAACGTCCAACTTCCCCCTGGGGTCCGGAAATGCAATAACTCTCCGCATTAGCCTCCCGTTCCTGAGACCCAACTCCAGTCGCCTCCGGATTCACTAGCTGTTGATAAATCCCGAAAAAATCTACGACCATTTCATGCACTTCTCGAAACTCAAGTATGTAAGGGGTTACCGCTCGGACCAGTCGGTCCTCAAGCTCTAATTCCCGAAGCGGAACCTGACTCCACCTCACCGGTTCAGGCTCCGTGAGCAAAAAAACTACTTCTTTTCGCTTTCAGGCGTTCCAGCCGGTCGGAATAGAAATAATTCCAAAGTGCCCGAATTTTCCGTTTAAGTTCTGCCAGCGAACCGCAGTTCTCGAGTACAAAATCGGCTTCGGACCAGAATTTCGTATCTGAACCCTGCATCTTCAGACGCTGTCGGGCATCTTCTAGACTCAGACCACTCTTTTTCAGCCGGGCGAGCCGCAGCTCATTCGGGGCGGTGACCAGAATTGAAATATCCATCTGCCGGTGCAATTTCCAGGCAAACAAAAGCGCTGCATCCACCACCACCAGCCCCTCCCGACAGTTGGCAATTACTTCCTTGATTTTTTTCAGCAGCGGGGGATGCATGATCCCGTTAAGCTTTTTCAGCGCTGCTGGTGAGGAAAACGCTTTTTTTGCCAGAGTTTTACGGTCAATTTCCCCTGAACGTTTCAGAATCTCCCGGCCAAATGCACGAACCAGTTTCTCATATTCCGCCGTACCCTTACGCAGCAGACTCCGGCCGATGCTATCCGCATCAATCACCTTTGCCCCGTAACGCCTGAGTTCATTGGCAACTGTTGTCTTACCCGATCCTAAGTTTCCGCCGATTCCGATCAGCAGCCGCTCCTGAGCCAGTTGCCGGTCAAACATCAGACAACCTTCGCCTCATCACGCAGCAACCGCACCAGCTCCGGCACAACCTGATTCACATCCCCTTCAAGGATCTTTCCGGGCTTGCGCTCGGGCGGTAACCGGTGAGCAAGACACTCGACGCGCCGCGTCAGCTGAGAAGAATCAACCCCCAGCGTATTCCTGTCCCACACCGGAATTTCCTTCTTTTTCGCAGCCATCATCAACTTCAGTGTCGGATACCGGGGCTGAAATTTCCCCTTCTGTACCGTCACTAAACAGGGAAGCTTTACTTCAACAATCTCCGTTGCCCCTTCAATCTCCCGATGACACACGAGCTCTCCCTGGTCCAACCGGTTGAGTTCCACCTCCGGGACGACCGCGCAGTGGGGAATATTCAAAAAATGGGCGATTGCCTGTGGCACACAGGCAAGATCATCGTCAATTGCCTGCTTACCGGTCAAAACCAGATCAAACCCCAGTTTTTTCACTGCCGCAGCCAGTACCCGTCCGATACTCAGCCCGTCCAGTCCTTCAAACTCGCTGTCCCATAATTGAACCCCCTCATCAACCCCCATCGCCAATGCAGTGCGCAGCGCCATTTTCACTCTTTCGGGTCCAAGGCTGATTACGGTAATTTTGCCCCTGCCGAGCGCCTCCCGGATCCGCAAGGCCATCTCCAGTGCATACTCGTCATACGGGTTGATTACCCACTCAACTTCACTTGTATCCACCAGCCCTGTCTGGGAATTTATTCTAATCTTGGTCTCGGTCGACGGTACCTGTTTAAGACTGCAAATTACATTCATACCCTACTCTCCCATGCTTTAACACAAAGACAACAGTTATGACCTCCAAATCCAAATGAATTTGACAGTGCAGCACGCACCCTTCTCGCCCTTGATCCCTCCCTGACAAAATCCAGTTCAACCCCCTCATCCGGTTCCTCAAGATTTGCCGTGCGGTGCAGCTTGCCATCGCTCACTGACAAAACAGTTGCCACAAACTCCATTGCTCCAGCCGCTCCCAGTCCATGACCGATCATCGACTTGGTGGAATTCACTGCCAGCTGCCGACTATGCTCGCCAAATACCATAGTGATGGCCTTCACTTCGGCCGCATCATTCAACGGGGTCGAGGTTCCATGGGCATTGATGTAATCGATGTCTTCGGGCTTCAATCCCGCATCCTCCAGCGCCCGCCTCATCGCCAGTGCCGCGCCCAGTGCATCCGGATCTGGGGCAGTGATATGGTAACCATCAGCGCTGGCACCGTAACCAGACAGCTCGCAGTAGATTTTTGCCCCACGCTTCAGCGCGTGCTCCAACTCCTCCAAGATGTAAATTCCACACCCTTCGGCAATCACGAACCCGTCCCGTTGACGATCGAACGGCCGTGACGCCTTTTCGGGCTGGTCATTACGCTTGGACAACGCGCCCATATTAGCGAATGCCGCAACGGTAAACCTGGTAATCGGTGCCTCACTCCCGCCGGTAATCATCACATCCGCATCCCCATTCTGAATGTGACGCAAGGCGACGCCGGTAGCATGGGCCCCAGAAGCACATGCTGAAACCGAGCAGTAATTCGGACCCCTTAACCCATAGACAATTGATATCTGTCCGGACGCCATATCTGGAATCATCATCGGAATCAGCAACGGAGAAACAGGTCTCGGACCCCGAGTAATAAAAATTTCATGCTGCTGCTCCCACGTGGCAATGCCTCCCATCCCGGAGCCGACGATAACACCGATCCTATTGCAGTCCTCATGATTTAAATCGATACCTGCATCCTCCAACGCCTCCACTGCCGCCCACAGAGCAAACTGGGTAAACCGGTCCGCTCGCTTCACCAACTTGGTATCCAGCCGCTCCAGCGGATTAAAATTCTTTACTTCACCAGCAATCTGCACTGCCAGCTCTGAAGGATCAAAAGCACTGATTCTTTTTATACCACTCACACCGGCAAGGAGATTCTGCCAATAGGTCTTCACATCGTTGCCGAGCGGAGTAACTGCACCTAAACCAGTAACTACAACTCTGCGCTTGGTCATCACCGTACCCCTACAATTTCAGGGGAAGACTATTCCTGCGGACTGCCTTCAGCCGCCTTCTTCTCTGCCAGCTTCCTCTCCAAATATTCGACCGCCTTCCCGACGGTCGTTAGTTGCTGGGAATCTTCATCGGGGATTTTGATCCCGAATTTATCCTCAAATGCCAACACTAGTTCCACGATATCCAGCGAATCCGCTCCCAAGTCTTCCTGGAAGCGGGCATCCGGGGTGAGTTTTCCTGCCGCATCCGGCAGCTTCTCAGCAATTATTGCTTTTACTTCATCAATTAACGCCATTCCATATCCTCCTTAGAATTTAAGATTACAGATGATGAAATACTTCTAAACTATATGGTTATTGAATACAAAGTCAAGCACCGCTGAGCTCTTTTCCATCTGCCAGTGGATAAAATTTGCCGGCGCCAGGCTGATTGGTAATATTAACTAATGCTGGGGACAATCGTTAATACCATTGCGGTAATCGCCGGCAGTCTGCTGGGGCTGTTATTTCATACCCGTCTGCCTGCCCGCCTGACGCGCGTGGCGTTTCAGGCAATCGGTATCTTTACTCTGTTTCTCGGCTTCTCAATGGCACTTCGTACTGAGAAAATTCTGATTATGATTTTCTCTATTGTCTCCGGCTCCATTCTTGGAGAACTGTTCGACCTGGATTACCAACTAAACCGCTTGAGTGAATGGCTGAAATCCCGCCTCCGGCTCAGTGCCGAACGCTTTACCGAAGGTCTTGTAACCGCCTTTCTGATATTCTGCATGGGATCAATGACCGTGTTGGGTGCTATTGAGGAGGGACTGGGTAAAACACCAAGTCTCTTTTTTGCCAAATCCCTTCTTGATGGTTTTGCTGCCATCGCCCTCACTGCCGGCTTGGGCATCGGGGTAATGTTTGCATCCCTGCCGCTGTTTGTTTATCAGGCAGGACTCACGCTGCTTGCCCGAGGACTAACTACGCTGCTCACGCCGAAAATTACAAACGAGCTCACAGCAGTCGGCGGGCTTATTCTCATCGGACTGGGGATTAACCTTCTTGAAATCAAACGGTTAAAGGTGCTGAACTTACTTCCTGCACTGCTCTTTGTATTGCTGCTCGGAATTATCTTTCAGAAATAAGGTAATCTCCTTGACTTATGCACCAATACCCCTAAACTGAAAATCCATGCTCGGGAAATTCAGTAAAGGTCTTAAGCGATTCCTTCGGGAGTGGGTGCCAGTAATTATTGCCGTTCTCCTCATCCGCTCGTTTCTCGTTGAAGCATTTCTCGTCCCGACCGGCTCAATGGAAGATACCATTGCCATTGGTGATTTTATGCTCGTGAACAAGTTTGTCTACGGAATAAAACTTCCCTTTACCGATCACACATTGGTTGGATTTTCTCAGCCCAAACGGGGGGACATTGTCGTATTCCGTTTTCCTCTGGACGGAGACGTTCCTGAGGATTCCGCAAATTCTGGCAGATACAGGCGAATATTCCCCTCCTGGCTTCCACTCCTGCCGTTGTTCTGGGATACCCAGCGCCATTTTTTTACCTGGTATGTTCCCCGTAATTTCATCAAACGCTGCGTTGCCGTTGCAGGTGATACCGTAGAAATCAGAAATAAAGAACTGTATATTAACGGAAGAAGAGAGGTCTCGCCTTATGCGGTTCACAAGTTTCCTTATACTCTACCTCCGCTGCCCAAGGAAATGAAATCGGAGTTTCAGCGTCTGTGGCTTAACCGTAGCTTCTACCGCTCAGAACTCTCCCCCTATGTTCGGGACAACTTCGGTCCGGTCGTTGTCCCACCAGGGCATATCTTTGCGATGGGGGACAATCGCGACAACTCCGAAGATTCGCGATTTTGGGGACCATTGGCGCTCCGGCATATCCGCGGGAAACCTCTGATCCTCTATTTCTCTTCCGGCGCCGCTCCCAATATCGCCCGTATCCTCCTCTCGCCGTGGGCGATACGATTCAATCGCATCGGCAGAATCGTCCGGTAAAAACATCTTGTGGTGAATAACGGAATAAATATTATCATCCCCTTCGGAGAGAAAATTGACCTCCGGTTCAAAATAAAACCAGAACCTTACACATTTCAAAAGGCTGAAAGGCTGGTGGTGCAACTGGTCAATGATATTAAATCATGCGCCCGGCGCTATCGCGGAGTGGCCTTTAGTACGATTTTCTTCGGCGGTTGTGGACCGTCTCTACTTACACTTGATCAACTTTACCGTATCCTGCAAGCGCTGTATGACTCCCTGACCATAACCCCCCTGGAACAGACGATGCTCATAATCCCCAGAACCGTCCATGCCGACAAAGCGAAAATTCTACGCGAGTCTGGCTTTGATCAAATCACTATCAGAATTAACGGTTCATCAATTCCCAACGAGGATTTTATGATCTTGCGAAACGCCGGCTTCAATTCTGTGGGGTTTGAATACCAGCCTCCTCCCAATGAACAACTCTCCGAAAACCTTCTTCACCAACTATCCTCTCTCTCCCCGGACCACATCTACATTCTCCCCCCAAACACTGTCACTCGATCCAAACTGATACAGCAGGGATTCCACGAATTTCTCCCCGGTCATTTCTGCCTTCCGGGTAAGGAAAACCGGCATCTGCAAAACCTTTACACTCAACACTCTAAATTAATTCTTTCATTCGGCATCGACAAAAAACAAGAACCATGGGATCTATCGTTTAACCGATTGTAAATCAGATACTTACAAAAAACAGAACTGCTTTTTCTTGACATTCATTACTAAAAGGCTATTTTAATAATTACAGTGTACTATCTATTGTCATTGATGGGCATCTTGTTAGCGCTGTTGGGAAGCAGCAACCGTTCTGTGGAATTGAACCCAGCAGAATCAGAAACTGTTGCCATTTTTGTTCCCTCGAATCTGTTTCGCGACGATGAGTTAAACACGACAATACGGCTCTTAGAAAAGTATGAAATACCCCTGCTCCTCATATCCACCGATACAACTGCTGCGCAAGGTATGGATGGACTGATTGTCAAACCCCAGCGACTGATAAGTGAAGTTAAAGCCAAACAGTTTTCTGCTTTAGTGCTGATCAACGGTTCGGGAATTGCGCCATATTGGAATGACACTACTATCTGGCAGCAATGCCGGGAGTTTGACAATGCAGAACGTATTATTGTTGCCATAGAACTGGCACCAATTATTTTGGCTAAGGCCGGGTTATTAAAAGGCCGACAAGCCACTGTATACCCTGACTTATATTCCATCGGCATTCTGAAACAAAATGGCGCCCGCCACTATTTTGCTGACATCATTCAGGACAAGAACATCATTACCACTTCCAAGGCTGATTATACCGGTAAAGCAATTAGAAGACTGGCAGCAATACTTAGAACGGTAAAACGATGAGGGCATTGTTACAGCGCGTGAGCCGAGCGCGGGTAATTGTTGATGGCAATACCATCGGCGAAATCGGACCGGGACTCGTAATATTTATTGGCATTGGAAAACTGGATGACGAAATAACCGTTCGAAAGCTGGCTTCCAAGATTGCCCGGTTGCGAATTTTTGACGATGAACAAGGAAAGATGAACCGCTCCCTTCTGGATGTCGCTGGCTCAGCTCTGGTCGTTTCGCAATTCACTTTGTATGCCGATACCCAACACGGACTTAGACCGTCATTTTCTCAGGCCTGTGAACCATCGCGTGCTGAAACTATGTATCAACGATTTGTCGATGAATTACGCTATCTCGGTGTCACAGTCCAGACTGGTAAATTCGGCGCTCGCATGGATGTAGATCTAATTAACAGCGGACCAGTTACCATTCTGTTGGAGGAACAATGATTAGAAGCATGACCGGCGTTGGCCGTGCAGAAGGAGTTGTAGCTGAATCCGGAACCCGAATTGCCGTTGATATCCGCTCGGTAAATCATAAATACTTTGAATTGGTGTCAAAACTACCACCTCAGCTTGTCAGCTACGAACGAAACATTTACGAAATTGTCCGAAGGAAAATCCGACGCGGTTATATTCAACTTCAGTTGACAATCGAGGAACCCGGTACTGCCACCTGTATCAGAATCGACTGGGAAGCGGCAAGAAGGTACTTAACTCTCATCCGGCAACTGAAACGGCGGTTTAATTTATCGGGAGAAGTTGATTTGAACGCATTGCTGACGCTCCCGGGCGTCATTACCACGAGCAAAGTCACTCCAGGACAGAACCGCCTCTGGCGTGCCAGCCGGAAAATTATTGGCGAAGCAATTCATCAACTGATTCGTATGAGAGAAGCCGAAGGAACTGCATTAGTGAAAGATCTTCGCCGGCGCATAAATAAAATCCGTCGAGCGCTTCATTACATCCGGGAAAGAGTTCCCAAACGGGTTGCTGAGCGACGCGAGAATTTGATTGAACAGCTGGCTAACTTGAATATCCAGGCAAATTCCAAGCGGGTTCTGGAAGAGGTCGCCTATATCACTGAGCGGCTTGATATTCATGAAGAATGTGTGCGTCTTCGAAGCCATTGCAGCATGTTTCTGCGGGCACTGAGAAGCAGCAGCACTTCAGGGAAAAAACTTGATTTCATTGCTCAAGAGATGCTCCGCGAAACCGACACACTCGCAGCCAAAGCTCGGGATGTAGTAATCTCGCGGCGAGCAATTGAAATTAAAGGCGAAATTGAAAAACTTAAGGAACAGGTGCGCAATGTTGAATAGATCTCACCAACCTTTCATGATCATCCTCTCTTCCCCATCCGGTGCGGGGAAAACCACCATCTGCCGAGAAGTTGCCAAACGGGATAAAAAAATTTTCTATTCTGTCTCCGCCACTACTCGCCCACCCCGGAAAGGAGAAATCAATGGAAAAAGTTACCTGTTTGTATCAGAAACACAATTCCGACAGATGATCAACCGGAACGAACTGCTGGAGTATGCCAAGGTTTACAGCCATCTTTACGGAACACCCAAAACACCGGTAATTAAAGCTTTCCGCGCCGGTAAGGATGTTATTGCCGATCTGGATATTCAGGGAATGCGCTCCTGCAAGCAGAAATTGCCCGGAACGGTTAGCATCTTCATCCTGCCCCCGAACATAAAAGAACTGCAGCGCCGACTTGCCCGCCGGGGAACCGAAAAGGATGAAGAATTGAAACAGCGTCGAGAGGCATTAGAGAAAGAACTGGCCTGTATTCATGAATTTGACTATCTTGTAATTAATGATAAACTGGAACAGGCGATCCGGGACGTATTGGGAATTATTCGCAGTGAACGGCTCCGGACCGGCCGTAAAATTCACCATGAAAAAAGGAGGATTGAATGAAGTTTGTGTCAATTGAGCAGCTGTGGCATGTGTATCCAAACAAATATCTGGCTTTAAACATTGCGGCGCTGGAAACGCGCCGACTGATCGACGCAATCAGCCGGGATGAAATACAATTGCCCACTAATCCGTATGAATATGCTCTGCATCGCTTGTTGCATGGTGAATTGAAATACGCCCCACTTACCGAAGCAGAGCTCGAGGCGCTGAATTCTAACCGTCTCACAACCGAGAGCAGAAAAGCCGATTTGAACATACTATCCGAAGTTGGCATCCCCAAAATCGAATCCGGCGGCAAACCCGTAACCAGCCGCACGCGTTCATAAGTAACTCACGAACCTCGCTCCGGAGGCGGCTTTGGCAAAACCTGTTGAAATACTGCTGGGAGTTACTGGAAGTATTGCTGCCTATAAATCACTTGAACTGCTGCGCTTATTCCGTAAAAAAGGCTGGAACGTAACCGTCGTTCTCACCCGCGCCGCCGCCAAATTAACCGGTATTGACACCTTTCGTGCTTTAAGCGGGCGGGAAGTGGGGCTGGATCTCTTCCCAAAGTATCGAATACACCATGATTCTATCCATCACATCAATCTTGCTGTGCAACCAGACCTGGTAGTAATTGCACCAGCAACTGCTAATATTATCGGCAAACTTGCCCATGGAATTGCGGATGACCTGCTCTCCACGATTCTGCTTGCAATACCATCCGAAAAAGTGAGTTCCGGTAGAGTTCTTGTTGCACCGGCGATGAACTCCAATATGTGGTTAAATCCGATCGTCCGGGAGAATATCAGGCGACTTGCTGCGTTTGGTTATCGTTTTATCAACCCCGAAACTGGTGAATTGGCTTGTGGAACGGTGGGTACTGGGAGAATGGCATCACCGGAATCAATTTTTGAAGCATGCTGTGCCTGTTTAACCCAATTGCCAGATTTTACAGGTGTTCGTGTTTTAGTAACTACCGGAAGAACTGAAGAACCGTTGGATCCGGTACGTGTTATAACCAACCGTTCCTCCGGAATAATGGGACTGGAAATTGCCAGAGCATTCAAAGCCGCCGGAAGTACAGTAACACTCATTGCTGGAGAAGTTACCGTCCAGCTGCCTCAAGATGCCATCCGGGTCCGGACCGCTGCCGAGATGGCAACTGCAGTTGAGAATAAGTTGCCGGAAACTGATATTCTTGTCATGTGCGCTGCAGTGGCAGATTATCAGCCAGTGAAAACAACACCCGCTAAACTTCACGTACCGAATCTGACGGTCGCATTCAAACGGACACCCGATATACTCAAAATGGTAAGCGCATCAAAATATCGACCGCTCACCGTGGCATTTTCTCAAGACGATTCAGTGGAAATGGCCCGTAAAAAACTCCGGGAAAAACAGCCAGCGTTAATCGTTGCCAATCCAGTACAGACTGCCGGCTCGCCCACTATCCGTCCAGTCATTATCTATCGTTCAGGCAAAACCCGCTGTCTCCAGGAAATGAGTAAAACAGATTTTGCCCGGGAGCTTGTAAAAATAGTCGGAACAATTTATCACAGAAGCAAGAAAGGTAATACTAATCATGCCCCCCCACTTTGAAAGAGGAGAAAAAAAACCACCCCAAGCGCTTGAAGCAGAGGCTGCGGTTCTCGGTGCCATTCTAATTGATCAGGAAGCATTACCGCGAGTAATGCAATTTCTAAAACCGGATCACTTTTATTCACTTGCTCATCGGCGCGTTTATGAGGCGATGCTGAATCTTTTCGATGCCAAGAAACCTTATGACATCATCACGGTTGCCGATGAGCTGCGGCGCATGAAAGAACTCGACAGCATCGGAGGGCAACCGTTTCTCTCCGCACTGCAGGACACAGTATTGACCTCAGCTAATTGTGAAGAGCACGCCCGACTGGTACTCGCAAAGGCGTTACAGCGACAGTTAATTCAGACCGCTACCGAAATCGTTCAGGACGCCTACAATGAAGAGTTTTCAGCCGAAGAATTACTGGAAAAGGCAGAGAGTAAAATATTTCAACTGCGTCAGGCAGGCGAGCGACGTGGATTCACACTTGTTCGCGAACGGCTCCTTCAGGAAATGGACCGGATAGAACAAGCCAGAACCAAAAAACAGTATATCACTGGGGTGGGAACGGGCTTTCTGGAACTTGACGATCTTACCAGTGGTTTTCAGCCCGGAGATTTCATTATTATAGCCGGACGTCCGGGAATGGGGAAAACTGCCTTTGCTCTTAACATTGCTCTCAATACCACGACCCGCGTAAAGAAGCCGGTCCCGGTTGCAATCTTCAGTCTTGAGATGTCGACTGACAGTCTTATTCAACGCCTGATTTGTGCAGAGGCACGGGTTACAATCAATCAACTGCGCCGGGGAATGCTCAACAATCCCGAATATGCCCGGATTGCGGCTGCTGTTGGACGGCTGTCGGAAGCGAAACTTTATATCGATGACTCTGCAGCATTAAACGCTTTAGAAATTCGTGCCCGTGCCCGGCGTCTCAAGGGCGATCACCCTGATCTTGGATTGATAATCATCGACTATTTGCAATTGATTGAACCTCATATCGGGGGACGACGCGAATCCAGTCGCCAGCAGGAAATCACGGAAATCTCTCGGGCACTCAAAGCAATGGCAAAAGAACTGAATATTCCCGTAATTGCCCTTTCTCAGCTGTCACGGGCACCAGATCGTCGAGAAGACAAAAAACCGCTCTTGTCCGACCTTCGGGAATCAGGTGCCCTTGAACAGGATGCCGATGTCGTACTCTTTCTGTATCGGATTGCCGAGTACAAGAAAAAAGAATGGGATAATCTGCCCGAAGAGGAGAAAAGGGATACGGACTTGATTGTCGCCAAACACCGTAACGGACCAACCGGAAATATCAAGCTGGTCTACCTCTACCAGTTCATGCGCTTTGAAAATTTAGAAACGCGCTATGACTACGTAACCGCACCGGAAGACACAACTATGAGTCCGGAAACTTAAATGAAAAAAACTCACTTTGTATGCCAGAACTGCGGTTACGAATCACCCCGCTGGCTGGGCCGTTGCCCCAACTGCGAATTTTGGAATACACTCACCGAAGAGGAAGTTATACTTAAAAAATTACCAAGATCAAAACACTCATCAGACACCTGTGCATATCCTAAAAGGCTAGCAGAACTGTCTCTGACTCCGGTCCAACGGTTAAAAACTGGAATTGGTGAATTGGATCGTGTGCTGGGCGGAGGGATTGTACCCGGATCTCTGCTTCTACTCGGAGGCGAACCCGGTATCGGTAAATCAACACTGCTTTTGCAAGTTTGCAGAAATCTCGCCCGAAATAAAATTCCAGTGTTATATGTCACAGGAGAAGAATCGGCTGAACAGGTTCGCCTGCGGGCTGAACGCCTCAATTCATCACTGCTTGATATATTCGTCCTTTGTACGATATCACTTGAGGATGTTGTCCATGGTGTTAATCATGTAAATCCCAAGATACTGGTTATTGACTCAATTCAAACATTGACAAACCCCGAACTTAACAGTACACCAGGAAGTGTTGCCCAGGTTCGTGATTGTACTGCTGAATTATTAAAACTGGCTAAAACACAGTGCATCACTACTTTCATTATCGGTCATGTCACTAAATTCGGCGTAATTGCCGGACCGAAAACACTAGAACATATGGTAGATACGGTGCTTTATTTTGAAGGGGAAACAACTTACAACTACCGTATGATCCGCACAGTCAAAAATCGCTATGGTCCCACGAACGAAATCGGCGTCTTTGAAATGACCGATATTGGTCTGAAGGAAGTTTCCAATCCGTCGGAACTTTTTCTTTCTGACCGGCGTCGCAATGTTTCCGGTTCGGTTGTAGTGGCGACACTGGAAGGAACAAGACCTCTGTTAGTCGAAATTCAGGCTCTGGCTGCCCCCACACCGTTTCCGTTACCTCAGCGAATAGCTACAGGTTTTGACCTGCGTCGACTATCGCTTCTACTGGGAATACTTGAACGCCGCGCCGGTATCAGCACAGGTAACCGTGATATTTTTCTTAATGTTGCCGGAGGGTTAAAACTAACTGAACCGGCTGTCGATTTGGGTGTTATCTGTACATTGGCATCGGCCTTGCGCAATGCACCTCTATCTGAGGATACAGTAGTCATCGGCGAAGTTGGATTGGCAGGAGAAATCAGAACCGTCAGCCGGATTGAAACACGATTGAATGAAGCACAAAGACTGGGGTTTAAACGCGCACTGTTGCCCCCGTATTCTACTAAATTTAAAAAATTAAATATCGAACTTGTACCGGTGGAAACAATCAACTCTGCTTTGAAATACCTGGAAGTGAAAAAATGAACTTTAAATTTTTAAAATTTGGAGGTTTTTATGTTGTTCCGAAAAACCAAAGCCTTTATTATCGATTCCAATACTCTTGCTGACCCCAGAATCGTGCAATTTCTGCAACTGGGACTCCTCACAGGCAGGCTTTTCCTACCGCGACCCGGCATACAACCGGACGAATCCGAATATTTACTTCAAAGAGCAAAAGAACATATTGAACAACTGAAACGCATCCCTACGCTTAAGTTAAAAATTCTACCGATCAAGTCAACAGAGGAATTGATGAATACTGCCCGAAAATACCACGCAACCCTCATAACTATCCGATCAGAACTGAAGCATGCCGCAAACGGCTTTCCGGTAATCACTACTGCCGAGCTTTTTGAGCTTTTCCGTCCAGTTTATCTACCCGGTACGACTTTGAGAGTTAAAATTTCCAAAAGAGGAAAAGAACGTAATGAAGGCATCGGTTATCTCGATGGGGGAATTAAAGTCGTCGTCGAAAATGGCGGGAATGCCGTAGGGCAGGAACTTGATGTTATAATACAAGGCGGTATTGACACCGATGTCGGTCAGGTATTGTTCGCAAAACCTAAGTTCATTGAACTCCATTGAGCAGTATTAAAAGTGGGACATTTTGACTTCGCAAAAATTTGATTTATCTTGAAATTCGTAATTAGGCAGCGAATTAATGATTGATCCCAAAAAGTTTATTCTTAGCGATCGGGCATTGGATATTAACGAGAAATTAAACCAAGATGAAATTTTTCATCGCATTGCCCGTCAACTTATAGATGCTGGAGTGGCCACTGATGAAACATTTTTAGTCAATCAGCTCCGGGAAAGGGAAAATCTCGGCTCAACCAGTGTCGGTTATGGTATTGCACTCCCGCATTTCATTGGGGATAACATCAATCAGCCAGCCGCTCTCGTAGTGCGGCTTAAACAACCAGTTCACTGGAATTCAATCGACAATGAACCGGTAAAACTGATAGTATGTTTAGTAGCCCCAGAAAAAGAACGAAACCTTTATCTTTCCCTCTTGGCCGAGATCGCCCGCAGTCTAAATACCCCGCAATTACGTACAGCTGCACTTGCAGCTAAGGACGCAGCATCAGCTTCGCGCATTATTGCCACCCCCCCCCATCAGAATTTTCTCAGGCGCAATCGTCGGCTCATCTTATTTTTCGGATTAATTGCACTAATATTCATCGGGGCAGGAAGGATCCTTTCGCATATTCGTCTACCAGCTACCGGTATCTATCAGGAACTGGGTTATTTACGTTTTAATGAGCCGGTGTGGATCTTACGGCAACAATTGACAATCACTCTCTTTCTCGCCATGGTAATCGGAACATTGCTTTTCTGGCGT
>CBFGJT010000005.1:0-110154 GCA_965649165.1 Caldifarciminota bacterium
TTTGTTTTTGTTAATAATCTGATTTTTAATAACTTATGCAAAGCATCTTATGCTGGCATCATAATTGCTATGAATTATTGATGATGACAGAAATCAGTAAACTCAAAAAATAAAGGAGGCAAAATGGACGGTCCGATTATCCCGATTCTCCCACCGCCGCAGCCGGCGCCACCGATGAATTAGGCACGGCTGGAAAGCAGTGACCCGCCCGATTGAGTCGGGCGGGTTTTTTAGTTATTCCCGGTGTATGGTGAAAAAGGTTTTGCCCTTGAATTTAAATTTCCTGACTGCGCCTTCAGAGGTCAGATGTTCGAGGGTATCAGCTACAGTCTTTGCCGGCAATCCGAGTGCCTGAGCAAGGTCGGCGCCGGTTACCGGTCGGTTGGCAATAACCGCCAGAATCGCCCGTTTCGGGTTACCCTGAAATTGTTTTTGATGTTTTCTAACGGATGACGGGATGATATCGGTTTCTGGACCAAAGAGCATCTGGAGCTGGAACAGGTGATCATAGGGCACGGGGAGGGCAGATGTTTCAGCAGGCGGCCGGACAACGGTATTAAGTTGGATCCGGTCAGGCTGGATGTGATGAACAATCTGGCGCAGACGGGAAAGATGCTCAGGCTGGTCATTGAAGTCTTTGATGAGCATAACTTCGAGCCAGAGGCTGCCATGATAGCGGTGCCGGAAGGTTTTGAGTCCCCGGATGATATTTTTGAGCCGGATCTTAGGGTGGGGACGGTGGACCCGGCGGAAGGTTTTCTCGTCGGCGCAAGCAAGGGTGGGGATGACAAGGTCTGCCTGAAAGAGGGCATCCCGGACAACCGGGCTGGAAAGGAGTGAACTGTTAGTAATTACTGCCACCGGAATCTGGAAGCGCTTTTTTAGGATGGAAATGAGTTCGCCGATGTCCCGGTTCAGTGTGGGTTCACCACTGCCGGACAGTGTCAGATAGTCAACTTTGTTTTTCATTAACGCCAAATTCACCGCGGTAACAATCTTTTCTACCGGGAAGAAGGATTTACGGGAAGCAGTTAGGCAAGTGGTTCTGCCACACTGGCAGTATACGCAGTTGAAGGTACAGGTTTTGGGCATAACAAGGTTGATACCCAGCGAAAGTCCAAGTCGACGCGAAGGGACCGGTCCATAGACGAGTGCCGGTTCTGTTCTTCTGAGATGAATGTCCTGTCGGGCAGACATTTTACCTCGGGAGATTGATAAGCGCCATAATTATAATTTGATAATTTTGAGGCGGATGTGTGCCGGGGGGGTGACCGTGTGATTCGGTTCAGAATTAAATTGCATGCGCAGAAAATAGATGCCTGCCGGCACCGGGTGGTTATTATCATCGGTACCATCCCAGCCGACTGAATGCCAGCCCGCAGTAATGTTACCGGAAATCAGCGTGCGCACTCTGCTGCCCGCGGTGTTGAATATAGCAAGATTGAGCCGGGTGGGACGGTTGATGGTAAGGAAGATGGTTGTGCGAGTCCGGAAAGGACAGGGGAAGAGAGTTAGGAACCGGGTGCTTTCCGGGATGGTCGATGTGGGTAGATCAGCAGATGCTACTGAGATGTCATCAAGAAAGAATCCGGCAGCGGATTGGGGGTCCGGATCTGAAACGAAGACAAATTTCAGTTGCGCCGTTTCCCCCGGGGCAGGAGCAGAGAGTTCATATGAATAATTGAACCATCGGCTTCCCTGGTTCAAAGTTTGAGCTTCAGATTGATCCTCAGAGCGGAGCGCACCACCAGCACCAATAAAGTCCAAAGTTTCTTCCTGGCCGGTATGGCAGATTATGCAGTATAGCCCGTCGCTGCCATAAAGAGGAAGTTCATAATAACAGCTGAATTTTAATCTTGGGGATGGAGGAATTGAGAATTTGGGAGAAAGAAGTTCGCAGGTGCAGTTGGGTGGGTAGGAGTCGGCCGGATAACCGGCATGAATTGAATAAGGGGGCGAAATAAATTGACTTTGGGTTAGAAACCAAGAGCCGTTGGCTCCAGTAGCGGTCCAATTGCTCAAGCCAGAATCAAAGTTGGTATAAATGCCTGCCGGCGGCAGATGGATTTTGAAGGTATCGCTGAAAATGAATCTGCCGGTGATCAGATTTAGACCAATTCGAACAGGTCCGGATTCAGCTTTAAACCGGGCAGGCACGGATGACCACAGAGTTTCCCCGGGCAGGATACTTGGGAAGACGATACCCGGAGTTAGCAATGCCAACGGTTGAGTCAGGTCCGGATTGAACAGAGTGCCGGTTGGAACGGGTGCTGGTGCTGCACCGGTATTGACTACCCTTAAAAATGCTGAATACGAACCGGCAGTATCTGGACAAACATAGCAAGTGACAAATTTTAGGAACGGCTGGCGGAACTGAATGATAATCGGAAACTGCGAGAAGCTGCCATCGGATTCGGTAATGGTCAGAGTGCAGAGCGCATAGTTCCGGTCCCGAGCGCTACTAGCAGACCGAATAATAAAAAGTCGCACAGAGACCGCTGTGTCCGGCGGCAGAGCTGATATATGACCAGCATCCTGTTCAACCGTGAGCAGGGGGGAGTCGGTTGTAAGCCGGCAGAGGATGTTATAAAGAGGCATATGGGAGTTGTTTTTAAGCCATAGCCGGATGGTGAAAACCTCTCCGGCTGAGATGCAGCCATTACCGTCACCGGTGGAGTCAAGAAAGGCGTAGTTAAGGAGCGTAATGCTGTGCCCCAAGGCGACAACAATAGAATCGCGCAAAGGGCGGTGATTTTGAGCTGTGACGGTCAGTCGGACGATCCCCGCCTGTGTGAATCCGGTTAGAATCGTAGCAGATCCGTCAGTTCCGGTAGCCCCGGTGTAAACTGAAGTGCTGTCTTCATAAATTGCAACGGTGGCATCGGGGACGGGACCGTTGTGGTCAAGGACAATGAAATGGGCAAGGTCACTACCAGTACGAATTCTGAGCGGTTTTCTGACCATGAGTTGACCGAGGGTGTCAGTGTGCACCGGCATTGCCGGATCCCCGAGCAGGTTAAGGGCAAACTGATGCCAGCGGTAGACATTAGGGGAATAGCTGTAGGGAATGAAATGAATTTTAGTACGGGCAAAAACCTCCCCGAGCCGGGGAGCCGGGTCTGAAAACAGTTCTTGAAAGAAGCGAGAATCAAAACGATCAGAGTAGCCGAATCCGGGGTTGCCGGGTGCACCCCAGCCATATGATGAGTTGCCGATGAATGCTACCGCACCGCCGGCGGGGTTGAGAAGAAAATGTTCGGCAATGCAGTCAAAGTCAAAGGCAGTTGTCCAGCAGCCGATTGAATAAACGATCCCCGTCCTAGTGCTGTTAGTCAATTGGTCAATATCAGGATTGCGCAGAACGCACTGACGGCTGATGGCGAGCGCGTTGATCCAGCCATGACCACAGTGGTTGAAAATCCCGAATCCGGAGTTGAGCATTGATGTCACGGTATCAGGGGTTACCGACATCATTGACTCATACAAAGTCTGCATCTGAAAATTTGATGGAAAGTACTCTCGGCGGATGCGCTCCTTGGCGATCATTTCATCGGTCCAGGGGTTTTCCCAGAGAACCGCACCGGCAAGCACGGCGCGCCGCTGATAATCATTTAGCAGGTTGCGCTCGTAGGCAAGGATTTTGTCTACAAAAGTACGAGCAGTTGAGGGGGTGCTGACCGGCGCCCTACCGACGTAGATTTCCGGGAATAAGTCGACCTCGTCGTCAGGCTCTCCGAAGATGCCATTATTGTTACTATCCCAATTGCCATCCAGTGCCGAAAAGTATAGGTCACAGGGCAGGGAGTCTTCGCGGGAATGAAGTCCAGCACCGCTGACCAGAGCGATGGCTTTACGATACGGCAGAATGTCAGTGTCGCCGCCCAGCAGTAAATATTTGAGTCCGGAGTCGCGGGCACACTGCTGAAGGTAAGTGCGCAGTTTTTCGGCATCGTCCTGGCCGGGGTATCGATTTAATATCCATTCAATATGTCTAATTTGTGCCGGAGTGCCGGTCAGGGTTCGCCAATAGCGCAGGTCCTGAAATACGGAATCCAGATCTTCCCGGGTAACGATCAGATATTCAAAGCGGCAGCTCTCAGGAGCAACAGTAGGGGTAGGATGGTGTGGTTCTTCTGATTTTATCACTTTAAAAGCAATTTGCAGCCGGCGCAGCCGGCGAATTTTGTGAGTTACCGGTTGATACTGAATGGGAGTAATGACAAGGGAGGCAAGTTTCTGCCCGCACCGGTACCCATATCCGGTGACCATACCGAGTGTTTCCGGGTAGAATGAGTACAAACGGGCAATTTCCGGTTTGAGGTCCAGCGATGATAGTGGTGAGGACAGGGAAAGGGGGACAGGCGGCTGGGCAGTTGCCAGCTGATAGGTTCCGGGCAGGGTTTCAAATTCTGCCTTCAGGATCAGCAGTCGGTTGATTACGGTGCCCGAAGGCAGGGGAATGACTCGGCTTATTTCTGGCAACAGAGGGGTTCCGGGTATTGAATTGAACTCACCATCATTGATGGTAAAAATGGTCGTACTGTGACTGGAGATTAACTGAAAGTCGTTGAAGTTAAATTCAAAATCCAGGGTGCAGACTGAAGGATATATCAATATGATGACGGGTAAAATCAGCATATATCACGCAAGAAGATGGTCATTGCGGCCGGTTTTTAAGTAGCTTTTTAGATATTCAATACCCTCTTCCTTAGTGGTGATTTTCCCCTCAACCTGCAGGTCTTCCAGTTCCTGAAGGATTACCTTAAACACCGGTCCTGGTTTCATTCCCAGAGCGATCAGATCGTCGCCGGTAACAAGTCTCTTAATGCGGCGTTTGGCGTTTTCCGTTTGCTGCTGATTGAGCATCCGAGTGATGGTGTCTTCGAGGTGGATCGTTCTGCCTGCAGTTGCCCAACCGTCAGCGTAACATAGGATCATCAGCCCTAGCGCTTCGGAACCCAAGTCCCGGAAAAAACGCCGAATTGCCCGGTCCGTCAGTTCAGGTGCAGTGGCGAGGAGATGGAGCCGCATATGTTCTTTCACTAGGGTCCGCAGGATGCGAACCTGGAGGCGCGAGAGGCGGAGTCGTTCATAGCCAATTTTCACTGCTAGCCGGGCACCGAGGCTGTCGTGGCCGTAAAAGTGGGTTTCTCCAGATGCGTTGACAAATCTCGTATGCGGTTTGGCGATGTCGTGGAGCAGGCCGGCAAGTTTCAATAACGGGGCGCGCGGGGGGGGCTGAGTCAGGTAACTATTCCATTCTGACTGGAATCTGGAGAAGAATCCGGGTGTGCGCAGCACTTCCTCAATTTTAATAAAGGTACGCAGGGTATGTTCCCGCAGTTCCGGTTCTTCAAGCAAAGCAGACATTTCCGGCATTATCTCCGTCAATCTTCCAAGCGCGATCAGGATTTTTATACAGTCTGTGGAACCCGGAGCGCTAAGGATTCTCATAAATTCCATGCCGATGCGCTCCGGTGCAGTCCGGGTAAGAGAGACTGTCGCTCCTTGGTGTTCGACCGCTGGATCAATTGAAAACCCCAGTTCCAATGCCAGCCGGAATGCACGCAACAGCCGGAGTGGGTCGCGAGCCAAAGAATTATCAGTTACCGGGCGGATGAGTTTTCTTTTTATGTCCCCCTGTCCACCGTATGGGTCAATAATGTGTTCCCCTGCCGGTAGTTTCAGTGCCAAGGCATTGATGGTAAAATCACGGCGCAAAAGGTCTGTCTCAATTGACCTTGTGCTCAGTCCGTTGAAATCAAAGGTAATTTTTCTACGGTACACAACTCGCGCCTCATCATCTTCTTCGGAAAGAATCACAAGTTTGCCCCGGATTCTGGAGGCAAACTGGCGAGCAAATCCAATTGCTGAGCCGGTGACCGCAAAGTCAAAGTCTTGAGGTTGACGGTTGAGCAGAATGTCCCGAATTGCACCACCGACGAGATAAAGCTGCCGATCTACCTGCAGTTCGATCAGCCGGTCATATGTTCGCCCCAGGTTCTGCAGCCGCGCGTGGATTTCAGATATCATATTTGAGAATAACAATGGGTAAAATAAGGGTCAAGGTTGAATCTCAATACTGCCTGTGATAACGGGGACGGGATTAATGGCTAGCGCTGCGAGGTCCGATAATGGTTACGGTATTGGAGTTGTAATTGGCGATATATACTTTGCTGTCCCAGGAGTTAATGCAGATGGCGATCGGATTACTGCCGACCGCGATCGTCTTTTGAACGGCATTAGTGGCGCCATCGATCAGTGAGACGCTAGCACCATCGTAATTGACAGCAAACAGTTTGTCCACCCAACCTGCCCAGCCCAGACTACGGGGGTGGACTCCGACTGAGATTTCGGTCATGATCGTATAGTTGCTGACATTGATGACTGAAATATTATTGGCACCGGAGTTGGCACAATAAATCCGGTTGTCGGTGGCGTTGAAAGCGAGGGCGTAGGGTTCACTGCCGACATCCAGGGTGGTGATGACTGACTGATTTTCGCCATTGATAATCGTGACTTTACCAAAATAGCGATTGGCAACTGCCACATTGTTTCTGCTATCCACCACCAAGGCACATGGCTGGTAGTCAACCGGAACGGTGGCGATCACATTGTTGTTGGCTCCGTCAATTACTGTGACATTATTACGGGCGAAATTGGCACAGTAAATTTTGTTGTGCGCCGGATTGTAAACCAGTGCGATCGGATTTGAGTCCACCGGTACTGTGGTGATAACTTCGCTGGTATTACCGTCAATTACAGTTACGGTTGCCGAGCGGTAGTTACTGACATAGAGCCGGTTATCGTGCGAATTGAAACACATCGCCTGCGGATAGCTGCCGACGCTGACCGTAGTCTGAACCTGATTGTTGGCACCGTCAATCACTGTCACGGTGCCGTTGATCTGATTGGCAACATAAACCCGGCCGTTTAATGTGTTAAGACACAGGGCGTAAGGAAATCCGCCGACCCGGAGAGTGGTCTGTATCTGATTGGTGCTGCCATCAATGATAGTAACGCTGGAATCGTTGTAATTGGCAACGAAAACTTTGTTATGCAGGCTGTCCCAGAGCAGTGCCCGGGGTTTTGAGCCAACGGTAATTGTCGCAAGAACTGTATCGGGTGTTCCCCCTGCACCGGTGACCGTGAATATACCGCTCCGGCCCTCTGTCATATGGTTTCCACACCAAGCACGAACTGCAATCTGGGCACTGGCGGTGGGTGGACTGGGCACGGTCCAAGTGTAACTGCCTGGTTGAGTTGTCACTCCCTGGCGGTTCCAGTTTGTTCCACCATCAGTGGAGTAATAAATTACCGTTGATTCCATGCCGGCAAAAGTGCCACCAGTCCAGGTAATTTCGTGTGTTGTGCCTACGATCCAGCGCACGCCGGCGGCTGGTGAGGTAACAGTTATTGGTGATGGCGGCAGGGAATCGTAAATAACATAACGGGCGCTGATCGCAACGGTAGATTCGCCGGCAACATGAGCACGGACCGCTACTCGTGCAAGATCAGTAGCAGGACCGGGAACATTCCAACTGTAACTGCCCGGAGTGGTTGCCCGGCCGTGTCTTGCCCAGGTACCACCATCGTTGGTGGAGTAGAAAACCACAACTGAATCGGCGGTTGACGGACCACCGGTCCAGATAATGGACTGGGCTGAGCCTTCACGCCAGCGGGTGGTGGAGTTGGGCTGAGTGATGGTAATCGGCGGCAGCCCTTCAACAATTTTGAAAGTTGCGCTGTAGCCGGTAGTGGTTGAGTCAAGACAGAACGCCCGTACTCTGATTTTTGCCTGCTGGGTGGCAGGTTCTGGTACAGTCCAGCGGTAGCTACCAGAGCGGGTAGTAACACCAATCCGCTGCCAGGTTGTGCCGTTATTGGTGGAGTAGGAAAGGACGGTTGAGTCCATGCCGAGAAGAGTGCCGCCAGTCCAGATGATGTCATAACTGTTGCCGATGCGCCATTCTGAAGTCGAATCAGGAGAGGTCACGGTAATAGGCGAGGGTTTGTTACGGTCGTACACTTCATATCGGGGTGAATTGCCAAGAGAGGTGTCACCAGAGAGGAACATTCGCACTTGAACACGGGCGTTGGTGCTGGGCGGACTGGGTACAGTCCAGGTATAGCTACCGGACTGGGTTGCCCGACCATGTCGCAACCAGGTGGTGCCGCCATTGGTGGAGTAGTAGATAATCGTGGAGTCGGCACCCAGTGTGTTCAAAGTATTCAGCCGGTGTGCAGTTTTACCCGATTTCTTGCTGTCCGTAACCGTCGGTCCGCCTGTCCAGCGGATGGTCTGCTGGGAGGATACACGCCAGCGGGTCGTATCATTGGGCTGAATTACAATAATTGGCGGAAAGGTGCGGAATTCCCAAATCGGCCCACTGACAGTGGCGCCGCGCTGGTCGCGAGCGACAATCCGCCAGTAGTAGGTAGAATCGTATTTCAGCCGAGGTGTGGTGTAACTGGTCTGAGTGTGATTCTGCACCAGCAGGGGGGGGGGAGTAGTTGTTCCTAAATAAATGTCATAAAATACCGTATCACCAGGATCCGGGTCACCGCCGGACCAGGATAATGTGAGACGGACGAACTGTCCGATTGCACCGGAATCAGGTGTCGGACTTGAGGGAATAAGCGGGAAATTATTTGCTTTTGCGGTTGAGAAGCGCCAGACCGGACTGGAAGCGGTTTCGCCGAACCGGTCGCGGACAACAACACGCCAGTAGTAGGTCGCAAGGACATTGAGGTTCAGGGGATGGTAGAAGGTGTCGCTGATACCGGAATCGAAAAGTGGGGGTGGCGGGCTAATACCCAGGTAAAGGAGATATTTAAGAGTATCCAGGCTGTCCGGATCAGTACAGGTCCAGCGCAGAACAACATTGGTATCAATATCCCGGGCAGCACTGTCGGGAAACAGCAGTCGAGGCGGGTAGGGAGGGTGGTTAGCAGCCGGATCGTGGGGATTAGTCCACTTCCGGCAGACGAACAGGGAGAGGGTTAACAGCAGGCTGAATTTTAAGAACGAAAAGTGTTTTTTTACCATCGGATTACAAAGTAAAGTCCGATACAGCCGGCACCGGCACCAAACCCGATATTACGGAGCATATCCCAGCGTTCGGTTTCCTGATGGAGCCGGATCGCCTCCTGGGTTGTTGTTGCCTGCTGATAAGCGGCGTAGCTTTTCTCTCCCATCAGCGCCGATAGGGCACCGCCGGCAGTAAGCGCAATTCCGGTTAAAAGTATGGACAGTTGGCGCTGGGGAAGACGGGAGAGAGTCTGATTGACCGCTGTCGTTTCACCATAACCGATGTCGACATACCCGAGCCAGTCTTCGTAGCCGGGTTTGGAAAGAGTAAGAGCATACCGGTCCGGAGCGAGTGCGGTTACAAGCGGTGCAGTGCCCAGTTTTCTGCCATTGGCAATGACATCAGCTCCTGCCGGTCGGGTGGTAACACTGAGAAATCCCCGGCTGGTACCAAGTTTGATCAGGATGCCGATTGGTCCGGACTCCCGGACTTCCACCAGTTTTGTCGCTTCCTGATAGCCGGTGAGCCGGGCAGAGATCGAGTGGGAGCCGAAGGGTACGCGGGAAATGGTCAAGCCGGTTTCGGTAGTTTTTCCTTTGTGAACACCGTCAAGGTAAATGTCGGCACCTATTGGATCCGAGGTGACCACGAGCGTTGCCAGCCGTGCGGTAATGTTGAAACTGGAATAATAAGTCTGGTAACCGGCAAGCCGCACTTCCAGTTCATGCCTGCCGGGTGCAAGTCCAGTTATAGTGAGGGGTGTTTTCCCTCGTTCAACATCGTTGATCCGGACCATGGCACCTGATGGTTCGGAGGTGATGATTACTGAGTTGCCTTCAACCGACGCAGTAACCCGGAGACTGGGAAGTGAGCGACGGGTTTCCACTTCGGGCAGACGGGCGCCGCATTTTTTACAGAAACGGGCATCATCCCGATTGGCGGTCCCGCAGTTCGGACAGATCTTCTCAGCCCACGCAACAGAAAGCACCAGCAGAATGCAGAGCAGTACTTTTACTACTTTTCTGTTCATGATTCCTTACTCCGGGAAGCGGTAGCCGCAGCGGGTACAGAATTGAGCACCGAGCTCGCGGCGCGCACCACACTGCGGACATGTGGCTCGGCCGGCAGCAATTCTGAGGCGGACAGGGGTCTTTGCCCGAACCTTTGTGCCTGATTTCGGTTCCACACCGATAACCCGGCCGGCTTCAACTTCATCGCTGTACTCACTTGCAACAATTATACTATCCAGTCCGGCGGCACGCAACAGTTTCTCAACATCAGCACGGTCCAGTCCGGTGACCGAAGGGATTTCAATCATGCCGGTACTCAGTCGGATTTGAACCACCGTGCCCTTTCGTACTCTGGAACCGGGCTTAGGGTTCTGCCCGGCAACAAGGCCAATTGGCAGTGGTCCATCTTTGTCCGGTCCCAGTACGAAACGTAAGCCGGCTGACTCGAGTTTTTCGCGGGCGTCCGACTGGGTCTGACCGATAACGTCGGGAACAGAAATTTTTCCACCGCTACTCAACACAAAGAAAAGTGCCGCACCAGCGGCAATCACGAAAATGAGAGAGACGATGGGCATAGGAATTTTGCCTTTTTCTTTATAAACCGGATGCACGTGTTGTGTTGGGGGTGCGGTCGGTGCCGGACGCGGTGGGGCCATTGTGCGGGAAGGTGCGGTGTGCTCGGGCTGTGAAGCAGATGGGCTCTGAGGTGCTAATCTGGTTTTAACCGGGCCAGAGGTTTCTGGAGCCGACGCAGGGGGCGGAGGTGTCGGACGTTCAGCCTCTCTGGGCGTCAAAGCGTTGAGTGCATTTCGAAATTCACGGGCTGACTGAAACCGGCGTGTCGGGTCTTTTTCCAGAGCGCGGAGAATGATTTTCTCCAAGTCCGGTGGTAGATCCGGTTTAACCGTACTGGGCGGTGGTGGAGTTTTACTGATGTGAGCCTGAATCAGTTCTGCGCCCAGTTCGGCGTCAAACGGCGGCCTGCCGGTAGCAGCTTCATAAAGTACGACGCCCAGAGAGTAGAGATCGGCACGGGCATCCACCGACTGTTTCTGTGCCTTTTCCGGGGAAATGTAGCGGGCGGTGCCAATTTTTGATACTCCGTAGTCAATCAGCCGCCATACGCGTTCCTCCACTTGGACGATTTTTTTCGGTTTTATATCTCCATGGAGATGTCCCTGGCTGTGTGCTTTCTCCAGATCCTCCAGTACCGAACTGAACAGCGGAATCAGTTCTCTGGGCGGCAGCACCCGACGCTGAGCAAGCAGATCAGCCAGTGTTAGCGCTCGCGCCATGGTTCAATCATATCATAAAATCAGGCGGCGTCAACAGTTAGCGTTTTAGTGCAGTGTTCCGGATGGAGTGGAGGATTCACGATTGATCCGCTGGCGGGCAAGCGGGGCATAAAGTGAATTCGGGTATTCCTGAATCAGTTGTTCGGCGACACGCTGCGCCCGGTCAGTATCATTAAGCCCAGTCTGAAAAATCTCCAGCTGCCGGTACAAGGCAGCTGGTGCCAACTCACCTTTAGGGAAAGTTTTTATCAGCGTATCAAGCACTGCAATTGCAGATTGATACTGGTGCTGGCGGGAAAAAATTTCGCTGGTGATGATCAGCGTCTGCTGGACTGTAAGTTCATCTCCTGACCGGAGCCGGGCTGCCTGCCGATATGCCTCCTGGTAGTTACCGGTTTCAAGTGTGAACATAATCGCTGCCAGTTCCCTTTTGGAACTGCTCAGGGTCAGGATGTTCAGTTCCAGCAAATCGTTGAAGAGCGGGCTGTCGCTATACCGGCGGCTGAATTCATCGATTGCGGGTGCGAGTGAATCGAACTTCTCCTGATAGAGCAGAATTTTGGCTCGCAGAAAAAGGACGCGATCATCAGGTGGATTAAGCTGTTCAGCAAAATTGCGAGCGCTGTCCAGCTGACCGCTACCGATGAATGCAGCCACCAGACCGAGTCGGGCGTTCCGGTCATTCGGACGCAGACGGAGCAGGCGACGGTAAACGGCGGCGGCGGTCCTGAAGTCGTTTTTCCCCTGACGCAACAGTTCGGCATATTCAAAAAGTCCATCTGGGGTCGTGTCCGACTGGAGCAGTTTGAGTGCATTTTCAGTGTTACCCTGCAATCGGAGCGTGCGGGCGGCATCGACCAGCCAGCCAAGGTGCTGGTAGATAATGAGCGCCGCCTGATACTGACCAGCTTGTTCCCATTCGCGGGCCAATTGATGCAGCTCTGTACTGGTTAAAATCTGGGCCTGATATGCCTTCAATAGTTCTCGGGCAGCATCGTTTTCTCTGTTGGCACCTAGAAGTAGCTGTGTCCGGGTACGGACGCGCAGCACCGGATTGCGGATTTTGTCCAACTCTGCCAGCAGATTTTGATGTCCAGCTTTTCTACTCCAGATGCGCAGTCGATCGAGGTTTTGGAGAAGATACCGGGCAACATCCGACTGCAGGCTGGTATCGGCATTAACAAGCTTAACGATCAGAGTAGCAGCAGTGTTGAATTTGCCCATTTTTTCGTAGAGAGTGAGCAGCCGGTCGGTAAGCTGGGGATTGAACCGGCTTGTTACCTGTGGTTCGAGATAGCGGGTGGCAAGTGCGTATTCGTGAACGCGAATTAAGAGATCCGCTGCTGCTGTCACCTGGTCGGGTGCCGAACGCAGAAGCCGTTCGAGCCGGCTTATGGCTTCAGAGCGACGCCGGAGTCCGAAAAGGGCTTCGATAATCCCCATTTCAATATCCAGCCAATTGCGGGCAACCGGTTTTAATCTTTCGAGCACTGCCAGCAGGGTATCAAATTTTTTCAGGCTGACGCCAGTGCGGACCAGCCCGGCAAGTGCTATCCCTTGTTCCGGATTTTTCTCCAGTGCCTGCAGATAAAGCTTAAAAGCGGTTTCGATCTGACCTGCCTGTTCCAGCTGCTGGGCTTGAAAAAGCTCCTGTGGTGTAACTGCACTTAATGATAGCGGCAAAAGGAACAGGATCCGGATAATTGTATTCATGGGGTCGCCTGAAGTAGCATTTCAAAATATGAGCGGATTAGTGGCTCATATTCTGCCGGACAGCCCTGCTTCAGTGCCCGGAGGAGCTCTTCCCGCAGGCGCCGGTTCCGTTCACCCAGGTCTTCAGGCAGGCGGAAAGGAGGTGCCGGCTGGTAAGGCTGAGCACGTTGTGCCTCCCGTTCCTGTTTGAAACCCTGCTGGCGCAGGCTGCGCTGGACATCAAGTAATCTGGTGACTACACCCTGCTGCCGTTCAATCAGTCTGCGGTCCACCTGCAGTTCCGCCAGCGAACGTTCGATTCCCTTCATCTCTTCAACCAGACTTTCCAGCATACCGGTCAGCCCGGGTTTTTCTCCACCCAGCGACCCGAGCAGTCCCTCAAGCTGCTGACGCAGCGCCTGCTGCCGGTAAAGGAGTTGCATCAGCTGTTCCTGTTGCTGAGGGGTGAGTCCGGCTGCCGGAATCGGTATCGGTAATCCGGACATTCCCGCATTGATTGCCAGCTGTTCGGCGGTCATTTGGGAAAGCTGTTCCAGTAGGTTCTGTAGTCCACCTGCCAAGCCTCCACCCTGCTGGGCGGCGCTTCCTGCCTGAAGCAGCTGGGCAATTGCCCGGTTCAGGCTCTGCCGTGCCTGCCGCATCGAGGCTGCCAGACCGTAACTCGTGCCACCAGCTGCCTGCTCGCCCGCGATGCGCAGGCTGTTGAGTGCCCGTGCCAGTTCCTGGCTGACCGTGGGGGGGATACTCAGAGTTTGGCCTGTTAGACCGGCGATGCTCTCCGCAACTATTTTCACCGCTTCCAGCAGTGCCTGTTCGGCCGGCGCAATTTCGTTCGGTGATATGCCGTGCTGGAGTGTCTGTTCTAGCCGCTCCTGTTCCGCGGAGATAGTCAGAAGACCGGTGGTGTAGGTGAAAATTTGGCGGGCAATTGCCTCGGACCTTGATTTTTTCAAGCTGGAGCTCAGCCGGTTCAATTCCTCAGCCAGTTCCTTCAGACTCCGGTTAAGCTGTTCGCTCTTTTTCGCCGCGTCCGCTTTTGCGCCGGCATTCAGCTGGTGGGCAAGACTGCGGGCAAGCCCAGAAAGATTTTTCTGTGCCAGCTGTTCATTCAGTCGATGAAGCGATTCAGCAACCGCTGGCTCGGAGAAATTCCGGCTCAGTTCTTCAAGGCCGTTAATCACGCTGTCAATGCCGGCACGGATTTGCTCCTGATCCCGGCCAAGCGATTCCGCGGGCTGAGCCGGCAAATTATGGGTGAGTTGATGCTGCCGGTGGGCAAGTTCTTCAGCCTGGCGCGCGAGCGCTTCCAGTTTAATTTCCTCCATCATCCGTCTGAGCAGTTCAAGGGTCCGTTCAATTCCGGCTTTCAGGCGTTGCTGTTCGGACAGCAACTGCTCGAGCACCGGACGCAGAGAGCTAGGTTCCTGCTGGAGTTTTCGGCTGAGTTCGTGCAGCGCCTGCTGCAGATTTTCCGGAATCAGTCGGGAGAGAAGTTCCTGCAGCTGGGTCAGCTTTTCGAGCGTTTCCCGGTCCCAGCTCATCCCTTCCAAAAGATCGGTGCTGGTGCGAGTGATTTCCTCTTGCAACCGGTCAATTTCTGAGAGTAGTGCATTCTGTTCCTGGGCGATTCGGTCCAGCTGCTTTTTTTCCTCCCAGGAGAGTTCCCGGCGTCTTTTCAGATCTTCAGTCAGACGCATCAGTTCGGCGCCGAGTTTTGCCTGTTCGGTCTGGAGCGGTTCAAGTTCATTAATCGTCGCTGAAGTCTGTTCTACCGCCTGGGTAAAGATTTCGGTCATGGTTGGGAAGCGGATGGTGAAGATGGCGCTGGTGCCGGACTTGGGACCGGAAACTAAGTCATTGTCAATCGCCCGGACATAGTAACGCAGGACATCGCCGGGCAGGAGGTTGGCGCCGGACAAGTCCCAGAGATAAAAGACGGTATCCTCACGTGCGCCTTGAGGTCGTTTGAGCAGAAGTGTCCGGTTGAGCGTGTCCTTGCCGTAATGGAGCCAGATGGTAGTGAGCCCAAAATCGTCAAGAGAATTAACGCCCAGCGGTACCTGCATCTTCAGCGGCAGGTCGATATCTCTCCCCGGGAGGAAGATGTTGACCAGCGGTGGTCCGTCACTGAGTTTTCGGATATGAAACTGCAGGGCGGGTAGAAATGGTTCTGATACGGTGGCAAGTTCAAGAATACCGGCGGCGTCCTGGAGGACGGTGAAGCGGGCACAGATTTGCTGCGGTTCAGTAGGGTTTATTGATACCGGCAGGGTTTCAGCACCAATGAGAAGCCGTGCCCGGCAGATCGGAGTACTTGCAACCCCGGTCAGTTCCACTTGAGTGCCAGCAAGCAGGGTGAGTTCGGGACCGGGGAGCCGGACCGGTGGCAGTCCGGTATATTCGGGCGGATAGCCGGTAAAGATGACATTTTTCAGCACTACCGGTTCCGGGGTCCGGATTGTATACCATCCGCGTGTTCTTCCCAGCAGCCGGAACCGGTAATTAATTCTGCCCCGGACAGTAACTGGCAGTGTGCACCGGTCTGAGACCAGTTTCAGGTTCAGACGCTGAACCGGTGCATCTTGCTGCATCAGCTCCAGTGTGATGGCCCGGAAGATGCCTTCAGGTTTAACCGAACAGCCAATGGTTACCGCGGTATTAAGAGTTACTGTCGTATCCCCTGGGGTCACCTGCAGCTGTAGGCGGTTTCCCGCCGGGGTGAAGGCATTGATGAGACCGAACCGTGCCGGGGCAGAAAATGTGAAAATGTAGATAACAAACAGGCTTACGCCCGCAAGGGCAAAGATTGCCGACCGTTTCAACCGGTACGCGGGTACGACCGATTCCAGTCTGAGATGTGCGGTCTGTACCCGGATCTGTTCAACCGCTGCATCCCGGAGTTCGAGGGAGTAGTTTTCGGCTCCGGGCTGATAACGGGTGAGTTCAATTGCGGCAACCAGTCGGTTCCTTAATTCCGGGAAGCGCTGTTCCAGCTGATAACCGATGCTCCGGATGTCAGCCCGGCGCAGCCAGCGCCAGCCCAGAAACAGAACCGGGAATAAAACCAGCATCAGCAGCCAGGCGGAAAGGAAGAATCTGCTGATCAGGATGAGCAGTATCGCTGCTGTCCCGGTCGTAACACCCAGGAGGGCAGCGGTGGTGACGAAAATCGTGCGGTGGTTGATGCGGGCGATGCGTCGGGTTAGTTCTGATTCCATTGGTAAATAAATAATAACTCTGCTTCGGCAAAAGGCAATTGTCACAAAGGTCAATAGTTGCCAGATTTGATATCCGGGTTAAAATACTGTATGGAGCAACTGCAGATTGAGCGCCGGGTCACGGTTGCCGGCATGGTGCTAAACATCCTGCTGAGCGGTGGCAAGGTCCTGGCGGGCATTGTTGCCAGCTCCAGTGCAATCATTGCTGACGGGCTGCACAGCCTTTCGGATCTGGCAAGTGATATCATGGTGCTGTGGGGTATCCGGGCGGCAAAGATGCCGCCGGACGAGGATCACCACTATGGTCATTTCCGGTATGAGGCGGTAACCGCGCTGCTGGTAGGGGTACTGCTTTGCGGTGCTGCCCTGTTTATCGCCGGCGAGGCGATTTACACCATCAGCCAGCGGCACGGCGGGGTGCGTAACTGGTTGCCGTTTTATATGGCGATCAGTTCCATTGTTACCAAGGAACTGCTCTACTGGTGGACGCGGGCGGTCGGCAGAAAATTCAACAACCCGGCGGTCATTGCTAACGCTTGGCATCACCGTTCCGATGCCTTTTCTTCCATTGCTGCCGCTGCAGGTATTGCCGGTGCGCTCATCGGAGGCGAGCGCTGGTCATTTCTTGACCACCTGACTGCGGTCCTGCTGGCATCTTTTCTGGTCTATGTCGGGGTGAGAATCGTCCGTGATGCCTGGTACCGGCTCTGCGATCAGGCACCACGGTCTGATACCCAGCAGCAGATGAAGAATGCGATTCGGGCGATTCCGGGGGTCAGGGGATTTCATGCCTTCCGTGCCCGGCATGCCGGTGCGGGCAACAGGATAGAAATGGATGTTCACATTCAGGTGGATCCTTCAATTTCGGTCCAGCAGGGACACGAAATCGCCAGTCAGGTGGAACAGGAAATCCGGCGAACCAATCCGGATGTCTCCAATATTGTTGTTCATATTGAGCCGGAAGGGGGAAAAAAAGAGGATTAAAAAACTTCTGCAGCATCTGCTGCTTTTATAATAGGTGAGTTACAGTGTGAAATTCTTGTCTTGACTTTGAAATTAAGCGAATTAAAAATTGATTGCTGGCTACTGAGTGCAAGTTTTGTAACAAAAAGGAGGCTAAATGAAAAAACTGATTGCTGCCAGCATGCTTGTGTTTATTTTTTTTATTGGCTGTGGGGATAAAGAACCCCCGGAAGTTTCCCTGATCCAGCCGGTGAGTGGTGATACTGTTAGTGGGACAGTCGCAATTACAGCTGAAGCAACGGATAATAAGGGAGTAACAAAAGTGGAATTTTATGTTGATAATATTCTTGTCGGAACCGATCCATCTTCCCCTTATTCGCACGATTGGAATACAGCGGCATTACAGGATAACTCCCAGCACAATATTTATGCCCGGGCATTTGACCGGGCAAACAATCAGGGGACATCGGCAGTGATCACCGTTGTTGTGCTTAATCCGCCCGAGACTCCCGCTACTCCTTGGGGTCCGGCGAGTGGTTACCCGGGTTCTCAGTATACTTATGAGTTTTATACCTGTGCTGCTGATCCGGGGGGACAGGGTGTAGCGGTGAGATTTTCCTGGGGTGATGGCGACACCTCAGCTTGGAGCTCTTATCAGGTCAGCGGGGATACGATCGCCATGACCCATTCTTATTTATCGACCGGAACTTTCAGTGTCACTGCCCAGGCAAAGGATGTGAATGGTGCAATATCGGGGTGGTCCGGGGCGCATCAAATTACCGTTACCGCAGGTTCAAGTCAGGCGCCCTATGCGCCGACGGTCAGCGGACCGGCAACTGGCAACCCTGATGTTTCCTATAATTTTGATGCAAACGCAACCGATCCTGATAATGAGCCGGTTTCAATCAGATTTGCCTGGGGCGATGGCGATACCTCGAACTGGAGCAATTATGTGTCAAGCGGATCACCAATAACAATGGCGCACGCTTATTCCGGCACCGGTTCCTACAATATCACGGCTCAGGCAAGGGATATCCACGGTCTGAGGTCATCGTGGTCTGCCCCACATCAGGTTTTGATTTATACCGGTGGTGCCAATAATCCGCCCAATACGCCGATTCTGACCGGTCCGGGGAGCGGTTATGTTACTCTCGCCCAGACATTTTCCGCAACCACTACCGATCCCGAAGGGCAGAATATCTCGATCCGATTCGCTTGGGGCGATGGCGATACATCAGACTGGAGCCAGTATGTTGCCAGTGGCGGTACAGTCCGGGATACCCATACTTATGCCACTACCGGAACATTCTCAGTCCGGGCACAGGCACGGGATATTCAGGGCGCGACATCAGGTTGGTCAAGTCCGCAGTCCATCAACATCACCGAAGGAATAGTGATTACCCGACCCAATGGTAGCGAGGTTTATCTGGCGGATGAATACTACCCTATTCACTGGAACTGGTATGGAGGTTTTCCCACAGTAAAGATTGAATATTCTACCGATGGCGGTTCCTCTTGGACAACGATTGTTTCCAACACTGACAACGACGGCTGTTATCACTGGCGTGTCCCCTACACAAGTTCAACATTTTCCAGTTGTCGGGTCCGGGTAAGCCATCCGACAAATTTAAACATCTACGATATCAGTGATGCGAACTTTACCATTGCCCGTGACACCATTTCTGTGGTTATGCCCAATGGCGGTGAAAATTATTATGTCGGTGAATACTATCCGGTCTTATGGGACTGGACCGGGAACTTCGCTAATGTAAGCATTGACTATTCAACTGATAACGGGAGCTCTTGGAGTTCGGTAATCACTTCAACGACCAATGACGGTGCTTACGCCTGGCATGTTGACAATACACCCGTTGCTACTGCTCTAATCCGGGTAAGGAATCAGAGTGATGCGGATCTCAATGACGAGAGTAATGCCAACTTCACAATTGCCCGACCGGCGTTCAGAATTACCAGGCCCAACGGTGGTGAAACATACCGGGGCGGCAAACATTTTCCAATTCACTGGGACTGGACCGGTAATGTTAGCACAGTAACTATTGCCTACTCGACCGACGGGGGCACAACCTGGACCAATATTGTAACCGGAGCAACCAATGACGGTTCGTATAACTGGACAGTACCGAATGTGAATTCGGCAAACTGCCGGATTAGGGTAGTAAGTTCCGAGGATCCCGATGCCTATGATATGAGTGATAATGACTTTACAATTACCACCACCCAGGTTTCCGATACGATTCAGGTTACATCACCAGCCCTTAACGACAACTGGATACTCGGCCGGGATTATTATATCACCTGGACTGGAACATTTTCCGGAACGGTGCGCATTGACTATTCCACCGATGGCGGAGCTTCCTGGAATCCCATTACCTCCAGCACCAGCGGCGGTTATTATTTATGGTCGATTACCGGCGATTTCTCCAGCAGTAACTGCAAGATAAAGATTACCAGCACAGCCAATCCCGCGATCTATGACGAAAGCGAAACTTTTACCATCAGCCGTCAGACAATCACAGTTACCGCACCAAGGGCGAATGATAACTGGCAGAGCGGCAAGGACTATTACATTACCTGGAACTGGACCGGTAACTTTTCAACTGCCCTGATCGATTACTCAACAGATAATGGTTCTTCCTGGAATCCAATTACATCCGCGACCCAAAATGACGGCTATTATCTTTGGTCCTTGTCAGATGCTATTACGGGGAGTGACTGCCGCGTCCGGGTAGGGGTTGCCGGCACCGCCAACTACGGTGTGAGTGGGAAATTTACCATTGCACCCCAGACAATAAGGGTTACTTCGCCTTTCGATGGAGATATCTGGTATGCAGGACGGAGTTATTATATCACCTGGGACTGGACCGGGGATTTCTCCAACGCCCGGATTGATTATTCAACCGACGGCGGTGCCACCTGGAATCAGATCGCTGCCAGCACCGGGAATTACGGTTATTGTCTCTGGACCGTGCCCAATGTATCAAGCTCGAACTGCCGGATTAGAATCGCCAACGCCAATAACAGCAATGCCTATGGTTTAAGTCCGGTGTTTGAAATTCGTAGCCGAGGTGGGGCGGGACGAAGATAGGATAGTAAGTCTTTAAAGGAGCGCGAAGGGGAGTGGTAAGCACTCCCCTTTTATTGTTACGCCCCCAGTCTTAATTTGTTTGGCTGTGGGCGTAGTTTATGAATTCGGTTTTTGACCCTGCGGTGTAGGTGCTGGTGGATATCACCGGCGGCAGATACTGGAGCTGAAGATTGCTGCCAATGATGTTTGGGTTTTGCCCCACGGGTGCGCACTGATGCGGGTGTGGATCACCGGGGGGTGATGGCGCCGTAAGGACATCGGGGCGCAGCAAAATTCTAACGCCGGTCACAGTCGTCCCATAATGTTACTTATTAAATTAAAGCCCAGAAATTGGGGAAATTTAACAGCCGGTTAAAACGCTCATTTTGATAAATTAATATTTATTAAATAGTTACAAGATTTTTGGTTAGCGGTTTCTATATCCCGGGTGTAGTATAGGGGATGGTATTACTGATTGGGTGGTTCAGGTATTATTAATGATCGCAGTCAGGGTGGCGATCTTGGGTGATCGGAAAGATTTTGTCAACGCTCAGAATGATGGCATCAGTGGTAATTGCAGGTAGTTATAAGCTTGGGGGCCTAAGCCTGGTATCGGGTCAGGATGCAGCTTGGCAGTTGCCAGCAAGTGCAAGTGCGGATTTGATTTCGTGCTGAAATGCCGGTTTATCCAGGACAAAGGCTTTAATGAGGATGCCATTAACCACGCAGTCACCATATTCGGCATTGCGGATTCTGGCAAATTCCGGCTCTTGGGAAATGTCCACATAGATAATCGAAATATTTCGGTCAATTTCTCGGATGTAGTGCTCCATTCTTTTGAGAAAAAATGGATAGGCGGCAGGACATCGGTTCGGGCCACAGAACAAAAGGACTTTGCCTTTGTCCTCGTTAAAATGTCGGAAACTGCGCTCCGGTTTCGGCATCGGCTGATAGGCAAATTCAGCGTTCAGAGGATAGACGAGCAAGTTCGGGTCGGCGCCCACCGATTTAAATCCCCGGCGGACAAAGAATTCACGGGCAGAAATTTGACCTTCAGATTCCCCTGGAAATGTGTGAACAATCAGTCCGTTGAACCTCATGTTTCCGGACCGGTGCTCTGGTTTTTTGAGGTCTTCAATTAGGCTGGACAGCAGGGCGGTGCCGGCTCCCCTGTGCCAGAATTGCGGTTCGGGGACATAAATGCAGTCAATTTTCACAACAGCTTCGTTGCCGATCGGATGATATTGAATCATGCCGGCCGGGATTTTGTCAATATAAGCTAACTTAGCAAAGGTACCGAATCGCTCCAGCATCTGCAATGCCCAGGTTTTCTTCTCGTTAAACCCTGTTTTCCAGTCCGGGTCGTCTCGTTTATTTTGGGGAATACAGACAAGGCACAAATCATCGATGTTTTCACGCGTGACCTCGATAACACGGAGTGATTTCATTTTCGTTATTGAAACAATTTTCTTTCAGGAACAGTATAAGCGGTCTGGTGAAATAGTCAATTTGAATTGTTCCATTTCTTGATTTTAGGTCCGGTTTGTGCTAAGCTTTGATGGTTATGAATGAATCAGGATTTCTTCGGCTCTGCCGGCAGCGGCGGTCGGTGCGCCGGTTTGCCGACAGACCGGTGGAGCGGGAGAAACTGCTTTGGGCACTGGAGGCGGCACGGCTCGCACCTTCAGCAGACAATTTTCAGCCTTGGCGATTTATCGTATTTGACGAACCAAAGCAAAAGCAGGCACTGGCTAATGCGGTGTTCAAAGGTGTCTTTGCCGCCTCCAGCCGCTTTGCCCGCGCGCCGGTGCTGGTGGTGCTGCTGATCAAGGAGAATGTAGTTGTCAACCGGGTGGCGGGCGGTATCGCCGGCAATCAGTTTCAGCTCATTGATGCCGGGATTGCGGGAGAGCATTTTGTCCTTGCTTGTGCCGAGCAGGGGCTCGGGACCTGCTGGATCGGCTGGTTTGACTCCCGGGCCCTGCTCCGTCACCTGGGGCTGAGACGGGGTTATCGGGCGGTGGCGCTGTTTGCGGTCGGGTATCCAGCAGATGAAAATCAGGAGCGCATTCCGCGGCGCAAACGGCTCGAGGAGATCGTCTTTTTCAACCGGGCGCCAGAGTGACCGCAAGTTAAAAAAGGGAAGCCATGGGTGATATGAAAAAAAAGGTGCTGGTACTGGAGGGCAGTCCGCGTCGGGGAAATACGGCACTCGTGACCGACTGGGTGCTGGCAGGGTTGGGTAAAAAAGGGGTTGAGGTCCGGCGGGTGCGGGTCTGTGAGCTGAATATCGCCGGCTGTCAGGAGTGCTTCGGGTGCCGGGCAGAGCAGAAGGCTGCCGGCTGTGAGCAGGATGATGACATGCTGGAGCTTTATGATCTGATCGTCGATGCCGACTTGGTAATCTGGACGAGCCCGATCTTCTGCTGGGGGGTAACAAGTCAGCTCAAGGCGGTAGTGGATCGCTGTTTTGCTCTGCTCAATGGGGAAAGTCTGATCAGGGGTTCGAAATGGGCGCTGATTCTGACCGCGGGCGGCGATCACTATGACGGTGCCGATCTGGTGGTTGAGATGTTCAGACGGCTGGCTGAATTCGGCAGGGCGAACTATTTAGGGCAGCTGGTTATTCCCAGCTGTTCCGAGCCCGGGGTGTTGAAAAGACGGCAGGAGGTTATTGAGTCTGCCCGGCGCTTTGGCCGGGAACTGCGCAGTCATATAGTCGGCTGAAGGTATCGGCGTTGCTGCTGACGGTTCTTTTCCTATCGCTGGAAACAGTGCACCCCGGCGCGGTCAATGGGGTGGTCCGCGACGCCAAAACTGGCGAACCGCTTGTCTATGCCAATGTCGAACTGCAGGGAACCGGGTTGGGGACAGTTACCAACGCCAGTGGATATTACTACCTGAGCGGGGTCGAGCCGGGTTCTTATCGACTGGTAATCTCCTATATCGGTTTTCAGTCCTTCCGTCGGCAGGTTGCGGTCCGGGAGGGGCAGGTGATCACGGTGAATGCCGAGCTGACGCCGGAGCCGGTAAAACTGGGTGAAGTCAAGGTAACCGCCGCCCGGTCACGATTTGAACGGGAGGTGGTGGTTTCAACTCAGCGATTGGACACACGGCAGCTGGTGCTGCTGCCGAAGCTGGGCGGGGAAGGAGATATCATCCGGAGTGTTCAGCTCCTGCCGGGTGTGATCACCGTCTCCGACTTTTCCAACAAGCTTTACATCCGCGGCGGGTCACCAGATCAGAATCTGATTCTTTTGGACGGAATTACTGTCTACAATCCGTCCCACCTTTTCGGGGTTTTCTCTCCGTTCGTGCCGGAGGCGGTGAGCGATGTGCAACTGCTGGCGGGTGGTTTTCCAGCGAAATACGGCTCCCGGTTAAGTTCGGTGCTTGATGTAACTACCCGGGAAGGAAACTCCCGCTCCTACAGTGGTGAGGGTTCAATTTCAATGATTGCGGCAAAGGGGATTATTGAGGGACCGATCCCTCGAGGTTCATTTCTTTTTGCCGGCAGGCGGACCTATCTGCCGGATCTGCTTCTAAAGGCTTTCGGTGTGCCCGGGCTGAACTATTACTTTTATGATCTGATGGGGAAGGTTAATTATCATCTGAATCCGGATCACCGTTTGACCCTTACCGGACTGGGTGCCGAGGATGTGCTTTCCTTCTGGGATCCGGCTAATCCCGAGACGTTCAAATCCCGGCTCAGCTGGGGTAACCGGGGTGCGGCGCTGAGGCTGACCAGCATCTGGACGCCGGTGGTTTACGGTGATTTGCTGGCTGCCTGGAGCAGTTTCTTTTCGGATTTTTCGGTCAAGTTTCAGGCTGAGGGTGATGTGAGCATGAAGGGCGATCTCACCACCTATCAGTTGAAAGTCGATTTCACCTGTTACCTTCATGACCGGCATACCCTGGGTTTTGGTGCTGATCTGCAGAAAAATGATGTCGGGCTCAAGGTTCAGTTTGATACGATCCGTTTTGCTCCCCGGGATACGCTGGTGCCTCTGGCAGTTTATCTTGAAGACCAGTGGGAATTGATTTCCCGACGGCTTCTGGTCCGGCCCGGGCTGCGGTTTGCTTGGTATTCCAAGGGCAAACGGTTTGAGCCCGAACCCCGCCTGGGGACAAAACTGTTTCTGAGAAAAAATACTGCCTGGAATACGGCGGTGGGCAGATACACCCAGCCGCTGGTGACTCTCAATTCCACTGAAGCGATTTTTTCCATCTATGATGTCTGGGTACCGGTGCGTGCGAACCGCAAGCTCCCTGCTGCCTGGCATTACATCACCGGAATCGAACACTGGCTCAGGGATGATTGGACGCTGCAGGTTGAGGTGTATTACAAGGATTACCGGCATCTGCTGGAGGGACGCTACGGGGAGGTGTTCACACCGCCGGACTCACTGCTTGATGCCCATGGTTATTCGCTGGGCGCAGAACTGCTGATCAGAAAGACCGGTGGCAGGCTCAATGGCTGGCTTGCCTATTCTTGGATGTGGACCAGGAGAGAGGCGGGCGGTGAGACCTATTATCCTCATTATGACCGTCGTCACAGTCTGAACCTGGTGCTTAACTTTCCAGCAGTTATTTTGGGGTATGATCTCAGCCTGCGCTGGACACTGGGTACCGGGCTGCCCTATGCTGGGGTTGCCGGTTTTTATTACCTTAATATTGAGCGGCCCGGTGGCCCGGCAGAAAGACAGTTGGAGCTGATTTACAGTGACCGCGATGCCTTCCGGTATCCGGCATATCATCGTCTGGATATCAGCCTGAGCCGGACCGGCAGGCTGGGCAGGTTTGTTGAAGCTTCGGTATTTCTGGATATCATTAATCTTTATAATGCCCAGAATGTTCTGCTATATTACTGGGACACCGCTGCGGATGGCAGACCGGTGCGCCATCAGGTGACAATGTTGCCAATACTGCCGACCTTAGGCATCAGGGTGAAATTCTGATGAGCCGGACTATAACTATTCTCCTGGCCGCTCTGATTACCGGGTGTGAGCTGACACCGGAACAGCCGTTTACACCGCAACTTGTTGTTCATGCCCGGCTGCAGAGCGATAATGATGTTGTCCGGGTTCTTGTCAACCGTTCCTACCGGTTGGAAGAAAGTTACAATCCTGAATTTACCGGTGCCATGGTGCGGATATTCCATCGTGAGGATACGATGGATTTTGAATATGTTGCCGGAGACTCCTATCAGACGCGGGGACCGGTGCGGGTAGCAGAGCAGGACACTTGGTTTCTTGAGGTGGCAAAATCCGGTTTTGACACGGTGCGCGGCAGGACGATAGTGCCGGCCGGGTTTGAAATCGTTTTTCCCCGGGCTGGTGATACGGTTACGGTCCGGGACTCGATGGTCTGGAGCCGGAGCCGGGGCAGTAAGGGGTATTATCTCTCTTTCCGAAAGATTGGGGAGCAGGATACATTTTATATTGATGCCTTGATTCCCAATGACTCCTTTGATGTCAGCTATGATTCACTTTTTGTTCGAGTTCCGAATATGCTGTTTCTGATACTGGTTGCACCGCCCCCTGATTCCCCGCCGGCACTGTGCACCCTGCGGGTCTGGGCGCTGGACACCGGTTACTACGATTGGGTGTTCGGGAGAGCTAGAATGAATCCGTTTAAACCCAGCCGGTTGAGTGGCGGTCTCGGCGTTTTCGGCTCGGCGGTTGAACGGCTGGTACCGGTTTGGGTTCTGCCCGATACCGGTGCCCCCCTGCGGACCGGGCGCTGAAAATTCCGGTTTTCCTCTTGACTTTGCTTAAATCTCCAGTTATGATAACCTGCTATGCCAAAAACATATAGTGAGATTGAAAACTGGATTCTTGCTGAGGTGAATCCAGTTCTTTCCAACAGTGTTGACCAGACCTTTGAACGGCTGGTGCGGATCCGGGAGCGGATGCCGGTGATTGATGTGCCTCAGGATTTGAATCGGGAGGAGGATTTCAGCGAGGAGGCGGTCGTCCGAGAGCTGGCGCTCTATTTTCGGGGGTGTGAGCGGGTGCTGGATGTCGGGTGTGGTGATGGCTGGCCCGTGCTGCGGCTGGCAGACCACCTGCCCCAGGTCAACGGTATAGATGCTTCCACACGCCGGATCGCAGTCGCCACCGAAAATGCCCGGCGCCTGGGAGTGAAGAATGTTACCCTGAAGCAGATGTCCGCTGCCGAGCTGGCTTTCGGAGATAATACTTTTGACGGTGTGGTGGCGGTCAATGTCGTGGAACAGACACCAGAACCCTATCAGGTGCTGCGGGAGATTTACCGGGTGCTCAAGCCCGGCGGCAGGCTCAGAATTTACTTCGAGGCGGTTAACAATACGGAGAAAGGGACCACGGAACGGGTTTTTCTTACCGAAACCGATATCTCGCTCGGCTACCATTATGTCCTGCGACATCACCGCCCCCCCTGGGAGCGGAACTATCTGATTGAGTTTACCCCAACCCCGGAAATGAAGGAGGAGTTCCGGCGTCTGCACGAGCTGATCGACCGGCTTGGTGCGGTGCCGGCGCAGGTACCCGAGCTCGGCTTGGAATTTCTGACGCGCAACCGGAGTAGCATCAAAGGCGGGACCTGGTATGAGATTGAACATTTTACGAGCGAGACGATGCGCGATACTGTTGAGGAGGCAGGTTTTACCGATGTCCGGATTGTATATTCTGCCGGCACACTTGCCCGGCGCTTCCAGCCGCAGATTGCTGAACAGGGGCTGTCGCCAGTCCAGCTGCAGGCGGTCTGTCAGGGGCTGGCGGTAGTGAGTGCAGAAATTAACGCTCCGTCCGCCTCTGGTGAACCGGTGGTGGCGGTAAAACCCGAAAGGGGGTAAGTAATGAGAATCAGGGCAGCGGTCTGGTACCGGTATGCAGTAGCCGGGTGGGGTCTGATTAGCCTGGCAGTTTCAGCTTGCAAAACAGCACCGCCGGGCAAGCCGTTAGGTGCGACCTATGCGGAGCTGGGCAAGGCTGAGATCTGGAAAATACCGGCAAGGAGTGAGGCTCAGGCGGTTGGTTTGAAGGTAGGAGATGTGATCATCGGCTACAATGATGAGCCGGTTCGGGATGTCAATGAGTATTTTCATCTGGAAAGGGAGGCGATTACCGCGGGTTCTGGTGAAAAGGTCCGGCTGACCGTGCTCCGGGATGACCAGGAGCTCAGCTTTGAAGCCCGGCGGATACCCCTCGGTTTTCTCCCGAAGTCAAGAATGTATGGTGCCAGTCTGGCAAAGGCGCTGGATGATATTGTTCAGCATTACGGGCAGCCCGGCATGTATGACTGGCTGGCAGCGCTGACCGGAGAGTCGTTTGCCGTAATGCTGGAGGAGAATAACCCTTATTCCTGGGGAACGGACGGTCTGGCGGAAAATTGTTTTATCACAGTTGAGCAGTTCACTGGTCTTTCACTACGGCTCCGCTACAGCCGGGAAAGTGAGGGAGATTCCGCTGCTTCTGCGGTTCCGGATCCGGGGTTACAGGTGATCCGGAAACTGCTGGCTCAGGACCGGGACCTGGTTGTCTTGGGGAAATGGGGAGATCAGCCAGTGCTCTTCTGGGGCATTCCGGTCTGGATTAATCCAGCGGATTCAACGGTTCAGGGCTGGACTCTCGACTACGGCACCGAGCAGACATTGACCGGAGATATTATCTCGATTTATGAGGTCGGTTTTCGGGGTCCGGTAACGCCGGAGCCAGCAGATATGCTTTCCAGTGTGCTTGAGCAGGCGCTGGAGTTGGGATTGCGTTCCAGCGACCGCGGGTGGCATTCCGGACTGGAGGCGTATGATATTGTGCTGAAACAGCTGGAGCGGTTTCCCGTCGTGCCGGAAGGAATTGATGCCGGTAATGATTGCTTTTACCGTCTGGTCTGGCGCCTGATTGCGAAAAAAGAGGGTGCCAACCGTTTTCTCAACGAGATGAAACAGGTTCTGCCCAAACAGGCGGATCTGATTGAGGAGGTCCTGGGAAGAAACCGGGCGATCATCGGTAAACTGGAAGGGGTGATGGCAGCAAACCTGCGGCTGGATTCGCCAGCAAATCAGCAGAAGGCGGCCCGGGTTATCGCTGAAATTCAGGAGATTGAGAACGACCTGCTCGGGCTTTATGAGGAGCTGATTGGCGAGCTCTGATCAGGGTCCCTCCTCATAGATATCGTCGTAGCCCTCTGCCCAGTCGTGAAGCCAGTTCTGCTGGCGCAGCAGTTCCGGGTCCAGGGGGCTGTTGAACAGAGCAATGCAGTATTTTCCCGACCAGGCGATCTCGTTATTTCGGATCGTCGGGCTTGAGGTCCTTACCACCAGTTCGGCAGTTGCACCGCCGCCCCCACCGAAAAACAGCTGACAGTGGTCAATGGTTGTACCTGAGCCGGTCAGAGGTGCAAACTCCAGCGCCCGCCAGGAGCCGGGTGTGGTTGTATCACCGGTAAACCGGATTGAATCTGGCACCCCGATTGCAATCAGCTTGCCCGGGCCCAGTTCACCAATCCGCAGGCCACAGTTGCGGGTGAACTGCAGTTCGACGCCCGGGTTGAGAAACAGCGTAGGTGCGAACGGAGAACCGACATCAACACTGCCGGTCAGCCGGTATGGCGTCTGGTGATTCTGCCAGACCGCATCCTGAGCGATTACACCTCCGACAACCTCAATGTAATTTCTGCCATTCCCGTTCAGCCGGTTGCCTGCACCCATGGTGCTGACAAACTGGGCTTCAATATGGGCTGGAAATGAGGCGCAGTTGCTGATGATATTGTTCTCAAACTGCTCAAATCCGGTGCCGATGCAGTAGATTCCGGCGCTGGCGCTGGAAACCAGTTTGGTTCCTACCATCCTGACCGGGGCATAACAGATTATTGCCGCAACGCCATTGCCTCCCGCATTTTCAACTCGGCAGTCTTTGAATCGGCACTGCCCGGCTATGCTCCAGTCCCAGAATTCAATTCCGGACCAGAAATTGCGGTCAATTCCGGCAAGGACAATTTCACCGTTACTGCCGTCCGCTACCAGACCGCCGGGTTTGCCGACTCCGATCCGGATCCGGGCAGAATCGGCAAACAGCAGAGAGCATCCCGGGCTGATAAAAACCACTGGAGCAGAGTCGCCGGCGACGGTGATGGTGCCCGTGACAAGATAAGGGATATCCGGATTGAGCAGGTTGATGGTGCGTTCGATCACACCCGGCGTGATAATTATCCGGTCCAGCCGGTTACCGGTAAAACGGTTGCCGGTGCCGAGCGTGCCTGCTGCCTGCGGGCTGAGCACCAGCGGTGCACCATCACAGCCGGTCACGGTATTATTCCGGAAGCTGCTGAACCCGGTTCCGGAGATAACGACCCCGTTGCTGGCACTGCGGCGCAGGGTGGTGTTTTCCATACTGATTCGGGCGCTGTTAACCACGAGTAAGGCACCATCTCTGCCGCCAAATTCCAATATACAGTTATTCAGAATACTGCTCCTGGCTTCGGCATAGCGGTTGAATTCAATCATGCTCCAGGGGTTCAGCGTATCGCTGGCAGTGAACCGGACTGGCAGGGCCGGGGTACCTTCTGCCCTCAGTCCGGCCGGGGTAAACCTGCCGACGGATATGGTGGCGCCCGGTGCGAGTCTGATTTCGGCGCCTGCCTCAATTGTGAGCTGGGCCTCAACCCGCAAAGTTCCCAGTACATAATGGGGGCTGGCATCAGCCCGCCATAGCTCATCCTCACCCATCGTTCCGGAATGATAACTGCCTGGCAGGGGAAAGCTGAGGAATTCCACCGGCTGGGAGCTGTCGCAGTTACCGGCACGGTCGTAGGCGATCGCCAGCAGCGTGTGCACTGTTCCTGCCAGATAACTGCCGCCGTCAAACACAAATTTAAACAGGGTGTCCCTGCCCGATGAATCGGCCGCTACCAGTGAGTCGTCAACGATCAGCTGTACCAGCCAAACCTGCTGGTTATCTTTTGCCACAACCAGAATGGTATCGGCACCGGCGAGCGTGTCGCCTTGCTGCGGAAAGACAATCCGGATCCGCGGTGGGGTTATGTCTGGTTGCGGACAGCCGGCAAGCAACAGTCCGGCAGTAAGGAGCCAGACCCGCCTTACCATATCTTGCCGAAAGAGTCAAAAACCCAAGTTCCTGCATCCTGCCGGAGATAGAGCTCCAGACTGCGGTAGCGCCTGAGCGCCGATTTCCCTGCTGGGGAAACCGGATGGAAGTCCACCACCGCCAGTGCCAGCGTGCCGAAGATCCGCAGCTGACCCAGCTGGAGGAAGTAGGGAATGGTGCGGGGCAGGCGGGTTCTGGGGTCAAGCTCGGCGCTCAGCCAGCGGACCGGTCGGGAGCGGAGGAAGGAGAGTGATTCCGATGCAAAGAAAGACTGCAGGATAAAGACCGTATCCGGCAGATTGAGACGCTGGGCGCGGATTTTCTTCAGGCTTTCGTAGCTGAGGGCAAAGTCAAGAGCCGTCAGTGCCAGCTGACGCAGTGCCGCGGTGTCCCGGGTCCCGAACTGAAATGTCTGGTCCAGGATATTGGAAATCCAGGCGAGCTGCCAGCCGGAGTCGGTAAACAACCAGTTCTGATAGATGTAGTCATAATTCTGCTCACCGGTGAAGAGCAGATAGGTGGACACATGGGCACCCCGACCTCGGGTATCAACCACCTGCGACTGGATCCGGCTGATGCGCCGGTTCTGATGCCAGGCACGGACTGCGGAATCAAATCGGGAAAATGGTATGTCCTGACGGAATGCAGGCACGAACAGTTCATAAATGGCACGGGTATCACCATTGACCAGCGCGTTACTTACCTGCTGGGTTTTCAGATGGAGCTGATATTTAGGTTTCGGTTCGGTTGCGAATGCCAGCGCGACCAGAAAAAGAGGATAGATTTTCAGCAACGGGCCCGACCAGATTTGAACTGGCGATCTTCGCCGTGACAGGGCGACGTGTTAACCAGGCTACACTACGGGCCCGATGATTAATGATAATAAATTTGCCCCTGATTGTCAAATAGGTTTAACAAGGTTTGTTTGACTGCCGGCCGATGCACAATATAATTGACTGAAGCAAACTGGAGGCAAATTTGGACCGGGAAACAGCCTGGAAGCTGATAAACAGTTCGGTGAAGAACCAGAATCTAATCAAGCACATGCTGGCAACCGAAGCCTGTCTGCGGGCGCTGGCGCGGCGGCTGGGTCAGGATGAGGAGAAGTGGGGACTTGCCGGTCTGGTTCATGACCTGGATTATGAACAGACCAAGGATGATCCGGCAAGCCATGCCATGGTCGCCGCCCAGATTCTTGTCAGTCACAATGTTGACCCCGAGGTGGTGCAGGCGGTCAAGGCGCATTCGGGCAATGTGGAGCCGGTTTCACTGCTGGATAAGGCGATCGTTGCCACTGATCCAGTAACCGGTCTGATTGTCGCGGCGGCGCTGATGCACCCGACCAAGAAACTGGCGAATGTGGACACCGAATTTGTCCTGCGCCGGTTCAAGGACAAGCGGTTTGCTGCCGGTGCGAACCGGGAGCAGATTCAGCGCTGCTCCGAACTGGGGCTGTCTCTTGAAGAGTTTATTACCATCTGTCTTGGGGCGATGCAGTGCATCGCCGGTCAGCTCGGGCTGTAAGTTATGTCTGGTAATCCGCTTACTTTTCAGGAGCTGATCCTCAAACTTCAGCAATACTGGGCCGACCAGGGCTGTGCGGTCCTTGCGCCCTACAATTCCGAGGTCGGTGCCGGCACCTTTAATCCCGCAACCTTCCTGCGGGTTCTGGACTCCAGGCCCTGGAATGTGGTCTACTGCGAGCCGTCCAAAAGACCACGGGATGGCAGGTATGCCCAGAATCCGCTCCGGGTCCAGCAGTTCTGGCAGCTGCAGGTGATTCTGAAGCCGGCGCCGGCCGATGTCCAGGACCGGTATCTGCAGAGCCTGGCGGCGATCGGGATTGACCTGAAGAAGAATGACATCCGGTTCACCGAGGATGACTGGGAGTCGCCGACGCTCGGTGCCTGGGGTCTGGGCTGGCAGGTGGAACTGAACGGGATCGAGATCACCCAGTTCACGTATTTTCAGCAGTGCGGTTCAGTTGACCTGAAGGTGATTCCGGTGGAGCTGACCTATGGGCTGGAGCGGATTGCGATGTTCATTCAGAATGTCAACTCAATCTTCGATGTTCGCTGGAATGAGAGCCTGACCTGGGGTGATGTCTACCGGCAGAACGAGGAGGAGTTCTCCTGCTACAACTTTGAAGAGGCGGATGTGGAGCTGCACCGGTATCTATTTGACCGGTATGAGCAGGAGGCACAGCGGCTCCTGAAGCTCGGGCTGGTCTATCCCGGCTATGACTGTGTGATCAAGTGTTCCCACTTCTTCAACATCCTCGAAGCCCGGGGTGCGATCAGCGTCACCGAGCGCCAGAACTACATCGCCCGGGTCCGGAGAATTGCCCGTCAGGCAGCGCTTGCCTATCTTGCCAAGGTTGAGCCCGAGCCAAAGAAATAGCTAACCCCACCGTTTAACTCGTTTAAAATTCCTGCTGCAGCAAGGGATCTTACCGCATAAAAATGGCGTCGGGAGCAGGGAAACAAGGGGGTATTTTTGGTGGGTTGGGAAGGAGGGATACCTGCTCCCGACAAAACTCCTGATTGTAAATTATTCCGGGATGAGCATCAGCTCATCGTTTTCCACCCCGATTGTAATTTTTTCCGGTCTCTTCTCAAGAATCAGCCTTGCCAGCTGATTCTCAATGCGTTTCTGGATTACCCGTTTCAACGGCCTTGCCCCAAATTCCGGGTCATAGCCTTCCCGCGCGAGCAAATCCTCGACGCCCGGATTAATTATAACCTCAATTCCCTGTTCTGTCAACTGATTTTTCAGCCGGGCGAGCTGAAGGTCAACAATCTGACGGATGTGCCCCTGGCTCAGCGGTTCAAAGATGATGATCTCATCAATCCGGTTCAGGAACTCGGGTCGGAAGTGCCGGCGCAAGAGCGCAACCAGCTCATCCTGGTCAAACCTGCCCGCCCGCGCCATCTCGGTGCCGAGGTTGGAGGTCATAATCACCACCGTGTTCCGGAAGTCCACCACCCGGCCATGGCCGTCGGTCAGTCTGCCATCATCCAGAATCTGGAGCAGGATGTTGAACACATCCGGATGCGCCTTCTCAATTTCATCAAGCAGGATCACCCGGTAAGGCCGGCGCCGAACCGCCTCGGTCAGCTGTCCGCCCTCCTCATAGCCAACATAGCCTGGTGGTGCGCCGATGAGCCGGGAGACGGTGTGCTTCTCCATATACTCGGACATGTCCAGTCGGACCATCGCCTCTTCGCTGTCAAACAGGACCTGGGCCAGGGTGCGTGCCAGTTCGGTTTTGCCGACGCCGGTCGGTCCCAGGAAGATGAAGGAGCCGATCGGCTTTTTGCGCTCGGCAATGCCGGCACGGGCACGCCGGATCGCATTGGCAACCGCCTCCACCGCCCGGTTCTGGTTTACCACCCGCTGGTGAATCTCATCCTCCAGGCGCAGAAGCTTCTCCCGCTCCGACTCGAGCAGATTCTTCACCGGAATGCCGGTCCACTTGGATACCACCTCGGCGATGTCCTCCTCAGTCACCTCTTCGCGCAGCAGCCGGTGGTTTCTGTTCTGCTTGTCCAGCTCTCCCAGCTCCTTCTTAAGCTGAAGCAGTTTGCCGTATTCCAGCTCGGCAGCCCGGTTTAGGTCATACTTCCGCTTGGCGGTCTCAATCTCATGCTGGACGCGCTCAATCTCCTCCTTGAGCTGGCGGCGTTGCTCAACTACTTTGCGCTCCGACTCCCACTGGGCGGTCAGCCGTGCCTGTTCCTCCTTCAGATTGGCAATCTCCTTTTCAATCTCCTCCAGCCGCTGTCTTGATATTTCATCCACCTCCCGTTTGAGGGAAAGCTTCTCCATCTCCAGCTGGAGGATTCTGCGGTCCAGGTCGTCAAGCTCCACCGGCTTGGAGGTGATCTCCATTTTCAGCTTCGCTGCCGCCTCATCCACCAGGTCAATCGCCTTGTCTGGCAGATACCGGTCTGAAATATACCGGTTGGACAGCACCGCGGCAGCAACCAGCGCCGCATCGGCGATCCGCACCCCGTGATGGACCTCATACCGCTCCTTCAGCCCGCGCAGAATTGAGATTGTCTCCTCAACGCTCGGCTGGTCAACATAGACCGGCTGGAACCGGCGCTCGAGCGCCTTGTCCTTCTCAATGTACTCCCGGTACTCATCGAGGGTGGTGGCGCCGATACAGCGCAGTTCACCCCGCGCCAGCATTGGCTTTAAGAGATTTCCGGCATCAATTGCACCTTCCGCCTTGCCCGCGCCCACAATCAGATGCAGCTCATCAATGAAGAGGATAATCTTGCCATCCGAAGCGGCAACCTCCTTCAGCACCGCCTTGAGCCGGCTTTCAAACTCACCCCGGTACTTGGCGCCGGCGATCAAAGCCCCGAGATCCAGCGCAATCAGTCGCCGGTCCTTCAGACTCTCCGGGACATCACCCTTGACAATCCGCTGTGCCAGCCCTTCAACGATGGCGGTTTTGCCCACGCCCGCTTCGCCGATCAAAACCGGGTTGTTCTTGGTGCGCCGGGAAAGGACCTGCATCACCCGGCGGATCTCATCATCGCGGCCGATCACCGGGTCGAGCTTTCCTTCTCGGGCAAGCCGGGTCAGGTCCCGGCCGAACTTCTCCAATGGCTGATAGCGGTCCTCAGCACCCGGGTCGGTCACCCTTTGTGTCCCGCGCAGCTCGCGTAGTACCGCCAGCACCCGGTTTTTTTCCACCCCGAAGTTCTGGAAGATCCGGGCAACCGCGCCGTCGCGCAAAGCCAAAAGTCCGAGCAGGAGATGCTCAGTGGAGATGAACTCATCTTTAAACCGCTGCGCCTCCTCCTCAGCTGCAGTTAAAACCTGCTGGGCGCGGGATGAGAGATACACCTGACCGCCACCCGAAACTCGGGGCCGGTCGCGTAGTGCGGTCTCGGTATGCTGGCGGATGTGTTCGGGCCTCGTGCCCAACCGCTCGAGAATCTGGGGCACCAGTCCTTCATCCTGATTCACCAGTGCCAAAAGGATATGCTCCGCATCCAGCTCCTGATGGCCCAACCGCTGTGCCAGCGACTGTGCCTCATAAAGCGCACCCTGCGCCTTTTCGGTAAACTTATCAATGTTCATAAATCAATTATTAGACTCCCATTTTCACCTTGTGGTTACCATTTGACAAGCCGGCACTGAACCGGTATCTTCGTCGATGGCGACTTTTTTCTGGCGGCTGGTAGTTGCCACTCTGGCAGGCACACCGGCAGAAAGCAGCAATTTTCACCGGGACTACACCCTTATTTATGCTAATCACTATGACCTTCTCAACTCTGCGGTCAACCTCAACAGTGCGGGCAAACTGCTTTATGATGCCTGGTTCCGGGCGCTGGCGCCGAAGGTAAAAAACGGTGCCCTATGGACCGGCATCAGCACCACCGGGATAATTCTCACCCGCTGGTCAGCGCTGCTTTTCCCTCACGAGTTCGGACACTGGCTGCGCGCCCGGCAGGTCGGTGGTGAGTTCGGGTTTGAGCGGCTTGCCTTTCCGGGCATCATCGGTTGGATGAGACTGCCCGAATCGGCACCGCTGGAAAGCCATATTCTGGCCCTCATCGGCGGACTGGAGGTGGACGTCTTGACCGCAAAGCTCATCCAGCAGGAGTTTTATCAGCGCAACGGTCTTTACAACGATGAGTTCGGGCTGGTATTCGGCCATCGGCTGATGTATCCGCTCTATGCGCTTCTGACCCTGCCGGCAAACCCCCAAAACCCGGATTACTGGGAGAATATGGGCGGTGATCCAGCAACATTTGTCAAGCTGATCTGGGAGCGGACCGCAGAGCCGGTGCTTCTGCCCGACAGCTCGGTCAATCCCCAACTGCTCAAACTGCACTACGGAACGATAATTATTTCAATCCTCTCCAACCTTGCGGACATCAACTTTTATCAATCAGCTGGCGCCTTCTTCGGTCCGGAGCTGGGAGGTAGAGCGGCGCGGTTTCTGTTCGGTGATGAGCAGAACGGCTGGGCTTACGGCACGCTCTTCAACCCCTCCCCGCTTGGTCCGGAAATTTATCTGTTCAACTATTTACGGCACAAAGGTAGATTCTACACCACCAGCTTCCGTTTCAGCCTTCCACTCTACGGGTTCGGTGCCGGTATCAGGGCGCCGGAAATTTTTACCACGGGCAGACTGACGCTCGGATTCGGAGCGGATGTCTGGCACCAGCGGTTTTCCGGTACTGGCGCCGGCCTGAGTGCGGAACTTGGTTTCCGGCTCGGACACAACTGGCAACTGCTTTTGAGCGTCGGCAGCAAAACCCGCGGCTATCTGCTGGGCAGACCGATCGGACCAAGCTTTATTGGTTATGCGGGAATCAAGTATATAATGCCATGAAAATGCGGCTGGTTGTTAACCCCAAGCCGGTGCGCATTTACTTGGCCAAAAGCTCGTACTTTGGCGGAAAGAGGAGCGAGGTAATGCTGAGAAGCCTAAGACTTTACTGCAACATAGAGAACCATTAACAGAATCTGATAATAGCCACGAATTTTATTGAGTCAATGAATTAAACTCTTTTTAACAGGTGCTTGTTTGATAAGATAATATCTTTCAATGAGATACAATCTTACACCCCGAAAAGCCCTGTACCGGGGGCAGTTCCCCCGACCGTGGTGGCAATGATGGGTGGTTGGAGGTTAAGTGTTGTGGATTTTGTGAATTACGGTGGCTGGTGCGGTTGGGGGGTGGTTTCTGGTTAAAAATGTAGGCGTGTTGCCCGATTGGGGGGGAGTTGCGGCTTTTCGTTTTGATACTGGGATGGTTGTGGGGCTGGTCCGGGGGATTGACCGGGGCGTTCTGTCGGCTAATTTTTGCGGTATGAGTTTTTGCCGGCGAGAGTTGGCGCCGGAAAAAGGAGAGGAGGTCGGTTGTGAGCTGGTTCAATCAGTTGAAGTCGGCGGCCGGTGAGGTTTTTTCGGTGCTGGATTCGGGCTATCGGGAGGCAATTTATGAGGAGGCGCTGACGCATGAGCTGCGGTTGCGCGGGATCGCCTATGAGCGGCAGCGGAATTTCAAGATCCTTTATAAGAGTTACAAGGTTTCTGAGGGCAGGGTGGATCTGATGCTCAATCCGCTCTGGGCCGGGGTTGCCAGGGCGGAGGTGGTCGTGGAGCGGAAGGTGGTTGAGCCGAAGCCAGGCAGGGGGGGCGCGGGTGACTGTCAGGCTGCTGGTGCGGTGTGCCGGGGCGGTTTTTACCGTGATGAGGAGGAGCTGGCAGAGCAGGTGCTGGAGTTTGCTGTGCTGGTGCGCCATTTCGGTCTCTGAGGCGGGGGTATCTGGTGGCCAATTACATCAGGGGCTGAGGGTAAGGTCAGCGTTGTGGCGGTAAAAAAGAACCGCCCCGCAGGGGACGGTTCCTGACCGAGCCGAAAAGGAGGCGCCTTATTTCTGCGGGCAGCAGTTCGGCTCCAAAGGTCCGAATTGGTTCTGCTCCATCCAGCGGTGCCGGCGCATCATCCTTCTGCCCATGCCCGGTCCCATTCCGATCCCGGACATGGGGTGCATATGCTTGCGCTGCTGCGGGGTGAGAATCTGGGCGATTTCCAGCCGGTGGTTGACGCGTGCCAGTTCCAGTTTGTTGCGCAGTTCGCTGATTTCCTTAAATTTGGCAATGATCGCCTTTGAGTCCAGCTTATCCGCCTCCCAGAGGATCTGCAGTTCCAGTTCCTTGATGCGGAGTTCGGTTTGCAGCGGCAGGATCTCCTTTAGGTGTTTGATGCGCAGGTTCCGAATTTGTTCCCGCTGGGCATCGGTGAGTTGGGGCATTTCCGATGCCATCATCGGCATCGGCTGCTGGGGTGCATTCTGCTCCTGGGCAGAAATCGGTCCGATGGTCAGTATCAGCCCGGCAATGAGCAGGCTGATTTTCATCTTGTGATTTCTTTTCATATTTTCCTCCATTTTTGTTTATCTTCGGCGAATTTTTTCTCTCCAGAATTTTGGCCCCAGTCTGTCCGGGCGCGGTCCCGGCGGTGGCGGTATCGGGCCTTCCATCATCCGGCACCAGCCGCGGCGTAGCCGTTCCCGGTGTTCAGGCGGCAGGACCATTCCGGTCTGTCTGCCGGTTTCATAGACCAGCCGGTTCATCTGCTGGTGGATGTCACCGATTGTTTTCAGGGTGCGCTCCACCTCGGCAGTTTCCGGGTTTTCCTCCAGCGCCAACCGGGCAAGCCGGTGCCGGGCGCGCCAGTATTCCAGACGGAGTGAGTCCATCTGCAGGCGGTAGGCTTCAAGGAGCGGTTCGATCCGCTGCGGTGCGAGCTGACGGATCTGGCGCAAGGCCCGGACCCACCGGTTGAGCCGGCGCAGCCGCAGCCAGGCGAGACTGCCGAAGGCGGCAAGGTTGATTGCCAGCGAAATCGCCAGTATAACATAAACCCAGCGGCTTTTCATCATCTGCCTCCGTTTCCGGGTACGAACAGCTCTTCAATTGAGGGCTCGGTATTGAGCGCTGCCAGTTCCGGGCTGGTGCCGTTGCCGGTTGCCAGGCTGGTGCCGAGCATAATCCCCAGTCCGATACCGGCAAGAATCAGAAGCGCGACCGCAGTCTGCCAAAGCAGTCTGGGCAATGCTCGGGCTGGGCTGAGCGCACCGATACGGGCAAGGGTACGGGTGGTAAAGTTGGGTGAAATTTCCGGCGCGCTTACCGACTGGAGGAGTGTGTGCTCTGAATGGAGCAGTTCATACTCCTGCCGGCACCCGGCACACTCTGCGAGATGCTGGTTTACTGTTTCCTGCTGTGGTCCGGACAGTTCCCGATCGAGATACCGGGACAGAAGTTTGCGCACCTTTGAGCATTTCATCATCTTCATTTTATTAGACCCCTTTCGGTTTCAGTTTCCTGCGTGTTATCACAAAAGCCCCTTTTGCCGGGCAGGTTCAAGCAGGGCTTTCAGCCGGGTCCGGGCACGGACGAGAAGTGAATCCACCGCCCGGACCGATCTGCCCATAACCCGGGCGATTTCATTGTAGCTTAAATTTTCATACACCTTGAGCACCAGCGCGGTCCGCTGGTCAAGAGGAAGCTGAAGCAGTGCCTGCTGAATCAGTTCTTCCCGCTGGCGCCGGTGATAGACCGTCTCCGGTTCAGTTGCCGGATCCGCGGGCTGGAGTTCATTTAGTTGTTCGGTTTTACGGGTCCGGGTTTTGAAGTTGAGGGTCAGGTTGATGGCAATTTGGTAAAGCCAGGTCTTGAAGCTGCTTTTGCCCTTGAAGCCGGCAAGTTTCTGCCAGGCGCGGACAAATGCCTGCTGACAAAGTTCTTCAGCATCACTGTGATTGCTGACAATCCGGTAGATGAAAGCAAAAAGACGCTGCTGGTGACGCCGGACCAGCTGTTCATAGGCGGTTAGTTCACCCTGCTGCGCCTGGAGCACCAGTTGCTCATCACTCGGTTGTGTTTCTGGCACCGGTTATTAAATTAGACCTGAAAGTTCGCGGATCACTGCGGGGTGCCGGTAAGTTTCAACAGTTCAGCCAGAAACCGGTCTTCTGGTAGCGCACCTTCAAGATGGTGGAGACCGTTGATCACCGTTTTCGGCACCGCACTGATCTGATAGTAGTTTGCCAGCACCGGAAACTCCTGGGCATCAATCGCGCTGGCGGTGATTTTTTCATTTTCCAGTGCAAACCGGTGTGCCAGACCGGCCATCATCGGACAGTAGGGACAGGTCAGAGTGACAAAGACATCAATCTTGACCGGACTGGAGATCGTCTGCAGTTTTTCCCGAGTCTGAGGTTTGAGCCCGCTGTCCCTTCTGCCTGCAATTTGGAGCGCATTGAGTAGGGTGGTAAACTCATAACCGGCCGGAATGCCGTAGAACCGAATACCGTAGTCCTTTTCTCCCTCAACCACTAATGCCGGCACCCGCTGAATCTGATACTTTTCCACTACCGCTTTGTCCAGCAAAAAATTGTGAACCTCAAGCGCAATCCGGTCTGAAAGCCCGGCAAGCTCCTCTGCGAGCTGGCGATTTTCCCGGCAGAACTGACACTCCATCTCTTGGGTGAATACCAGAAGTTTTACCGGATTGGGCAGTTTGTTAAGTATCTGCTGTGCCTGAAGTTTGACCGCATCGTTGAGCAGAGACATAATCCTCCTTTTATATATTAGACTGGCAAATCACCGGTTTTGGGTTCCGGGGTTCAGCCGGATCAGCCGGCGGACCGCGGTGCCGTTTTCGGCGACCAGCAGCAGGAAGTAGGTACCCGCCGGAAGCTGTTCGCCTGAATCGGTAATCAGATTCCAGACCAGCCGGTGATGGCCAGCGGACTGAAGCCGGTTCACCAGTGTCTTTAATTTCTGTCCGGCAGAGTTGTAAACAGCAAGCCGGACCCGGGAGGTGCGGGGCAGGAAATAGCTGATTGCTGTCTGAAGCTGGGGATGGGATGGTTGAACTGAAAGCAGGAGCCGAGGTGCGGGCCGTGGAGGAGTCGGGCTTCGGACACCGGTCATAAGCCGGTAGCGGGTCTGCTGATAATTGAGCTGTACCTGAGCTAGTGCGGTCCGGGTGCGGAGCTGAAGCCAGTTGTATTCGTTGGGGGTCGGGATTTCAGTGCCGGGCACAAAATCCTGCCAAAGTGTCCATTTGATTACACCCGCGTCGTCAAACCGGGCAATACCGGTGCCGGAGTCCGGACCGGAGCTCGTGAGCCAGAGGTCAAAGAAGCCGGCATTGGTCAGCGGAGTAATCGAGCTGGATTCAAACCGCCAGTCAAATGTGCCCCAAAGCGGTGTGTCAAGACTGCAGATCTGAACTGGTGTGCCACTGGTCCGGCTGGAGTAGAGGTTGAGTTTGATGTTTGTCGGACCGGCATTATCCCCCTTGAGCCAGGAGTAGACTGTTAGGTCGCCGGAGTCGGCAGACAGGGGATAACGTTCCTCAAGGCTGGTGATGATGGTGCCGGTGCCGGCGGTGCGTCGCTGGGCAAGAGCGCGTAAACCACGCCGGGCAAGCGGATCATAAAACTCATCCAGCTGATTGAGTAGCCACATTGTTGCCCCTTCATCCTCCATATTGCCCAACCATACCAGGTCCCGGCCGAGCCGGAACTGCCAGTCCGCTGCCGGGCTGATGTTTGTAATCCGGCTGATATCGGCGTTGGCGTCCAGACGTAGGGGTGGGGAGATAAACCAGCCGGAATCGGGCAGAACCGGAATTGTATCGGCAGCATCCCAGACCTGCCGGTACAGGGTAGAAGTATCCAGAATCACGGTGGCAAGCACCGATTCCGGATTGACAATCACATATGTGCCCAGTTCTCGGGAAAGCCGGGCGAGGTGGCGCAGGATGGCAATTCCCAGTTCCCCGGTTGCTGGTGCGGGTAGATAGTCGTCAATAAAGACCGGAATGAGGCGAAAGTGCCCAAAGCCCTGTTCATCGAGCTGGGTATGGAGAATTACCGTGGGGTAGGTCTCTGGATACTCCTGGTCAAAGGCAAAGTTGCCGAGCGAATGGGCGATTACCTTGCCTTGATAAACTTCAATCCCTTGGAGGATATGGGGATGATGGCAGACAATCAGGTCCGCTCCATTGTCAATGATACGGTGACGCAGGGCACGGGCATTGTCCAAGGGTGTTTCTGCCCAGGGGGAAAACCATTCATCATCCGCGCCGAAGCCGGGTGTTTCCTGGTACTCTTCGCCCGCATGGAGCTGGACGATGACAAAATCGGCAACCTGGCGGGTACGGGCAATTGCCCCAAAAATCCGCCAGCTGTCCTGTTCGGCAAATCCGGGTTTGCTGTAACCGGCGTTGAGAAACGGCTGGTAGTTGTCATACTGGCCGGTCCGGTCGCTGAAGGCAAGAAAGCCCAGGCTGATCCCGGATTTGACGATGAAGGCGGGCTGAAATGCCTGATAGATGTCTTCACCGGCACCAACGTTGCTGATTCCAGAAGAGTCCAGCACCCGACAGGTCTGCATCAGGCCCTCAGGACCGTAGTCAAGGATGTGGTTGTTTGCTAGTGAAACCAGGTCAATGCCGGCATAGTTGAGACCCCGGACATTGGACGGCCGACCGCGGAAGACGATTGGTTTGGTCGGATGGGGTGTGCCGCGGTCAGTGAGCGGGCATTCAAGATTGGCAACGGTGATATCTGCCGATTCAGCCAGCAGGTGCCGGACCCGAGCAAAGACACCCTCGGGACCGAGTGTGTCGATGATGCCGCCGGGCTGTTCATATCTGCGGGCAAGCATGATGTCGCCGACGAAGTTCAGTTGCAAAGGCAGGCTGGACGGTCCGGTTTCAATCCGGACCCGGGTAGTATCCCGTGCCCATCTACCGGTGGAGTCGCTGACCTGACAGAGGACAGTAAACAGGTGATCGTCGGGGACGATGTAGGTGTGTAGAGGACAGGAGTCCTGACTGGTGGAGTCGTCGCCAAAGGACCAGAAGTAGCGATGGGTTCGTGAGTCCGGGTCGGTCACCCGCGAATAAAACTGAACCGTGACCCTCCAGGTGCCGTCGCCGTTTTTTGTTTCGGACCGGACTTCATGCCAGATCTCCAGTTCCGGCGCTGTCGGTAGATCGGCAGTGATATTGAGGATGTCGTCAAAGAGCACACTGCCAGACCGGCTGCTGTCGTGGTCATTGACAAATATCAGACCGTTGATGGTGACAAGCCGGCCGAATCGGGCAAGCCAGTCTTCACCCACGGGCAGAAGATACCGATTCCAGGTGCGGACCGGAAGGGCGCCCTGATAAACGGTGACCCAGCGGGCAGGGTTAACTTTTTCCCAGCCGGCAAACGCATAAAGCAGGGTTTCGCCGTCACCGATCAGACCGAAGCCCTGAATTTCGCCGAGCGATTCAATAAAGGTGGCAACCGAGAGCACCGTGCCGGTGTCAAGGGTAAAATTGGCGACCGGTGCGATCTTCCAGGTGTTACCGATGAGTTTCAGGCTGAAGCGTGAACCCTGGTGGGTATTAGTGGAATCCAGGAGCCAGAGGTCCGGATCCTGGTCCTCGCCCGGATAGGAGTAAAGCTCAACTGCACCCGATTCAAAGTTTTCAACCGTATCGGCATATGCCGGCGAGGTGATGACAATCAAAAGCAGCAGGAGTGGTGGGTTCATGATCACTCTGTCAGATTCTATTTTACCCGGACCGGGCCAAAGGTCAAACTGCCGGTGCTGCTGCCAGCCCGATTTGACAGTTTTGCTGTGCCGGTTATTATTGAGCAAAACCGTCTTCAGCCTGAAAGGAGCAGAAAAATGAGAAGAATCGTTGAATGTGTTCCTAATTTTAGTGAGGGCCGGCGGCCTGAGGTTGTTGAACAGATTGTCAGCAGTATCAAGTCGGTGACCGGTGTGACGCTGCTGGACCAGGAGATGAATGCGGACCACAACCGGGCGGTGATCAGCTTTGTCGGCGAGCCGGAGGTGGTGCTGGAAGCGGCGTTCCGGGCAACCAAGACCGCAGCGGAACTGATTGATCTGACGAAACATCAGGGTGAGCATCCGCGTATCGGTGCCACTGATGTGATCCCGTTTGTGCCGGTTTCCGGAGTGACGCAGGCAGAGTGCATTGAGCTGGCAAAGCGGCTGGGCAAGCGGATTGCGGATGAACTTGGGATTCCGGTATATCTCTATGAGCTGGCAGCCACCAGACCGGACCGGCAGGACCTGGCAAACATTCGGCAGGGTGAGTTTGAGGGGTTGCGGGAGGCGATCCGAACCGACCCGGACCGGGCACCGGACTTCGGCCGGCCCGAGCTGCATCCGACCGCCGGCGCAACCGTAGTCGGGGTCCGGGCGCCGCTGATTGCCTATAATATCAATCTTTCCACTCCGGATGTAAAGATTGCCGAGAAGATCGCCAAGGCGATCCGGTTCCGCTCCGGCGGGTTCCGGTATGTCAAGGCGCTTGGTTTTGAGCTTAAGGAGAAAAACTGCGCCCAGGTGTCAATCAACATGACCGATTATACCAAGACGCCGCTTTACCGGGTGTTTGAGACGGTGAAGCGGGAGGCGCAGCGCTACGGGGTGAATGTGGTGGAGTCGGAAATTGTCGGACTGGTACCGCAGGCAGCGCTGGTGGATTGTGCCAAGTTCTATCTCCAGCTTAATGAGTTTAAGAAGGAACAGATTCTGGAGAACCGGCTGATGCCGGCTCAGGGTCTGCCTGATTTTCTGAGCGAACTGGCATCATCGGCGCCGGTACCGGGTGGCGGGAGCGCAGCGGCGCTCAATGGTGCGATCGGAACCGCGCTGTTCACCATGGTGGCAAATCTGACGATCGGCAAGAAGGGTTATGAGGAGTTTGAGGAGGAGTTGAAGGGAGTTAAGGACCGGCTGATTCCGCTGCGCGAGCGGTTTATCAGCCTGATGGATGAGGATGCCGAGTCGTTTAAGGCGGTGATGCAGGCATACAAGCTGCCGAAGATGACCGAGGCAGAACGCCAGGAGCGGGAGCAAGCGGTGAGCGAGGCGCTGAAGCGGGCGGCCGAGGTGCCGCTCCGGACGATGAAGCTGGCACTGGAGGTGCTGAAGCTGGCAAAACCGGTCGTGGAATACGGAAATAAGAATTCAGTCAGTGATGCCGGAGTGGCAACGCTTAATCTTGACGCCGCCTTCCGGGGTGCACGGCTCAATGTGCTGATCAATCTCGGCGGTATCAGAGACCGGGATTTTGTTGCCGGGATGCAGGAGACGCTGGATGAGCTTTCCTCAGAGCTGGAAGGGCTGGTTAAGGGTTATCTGGAGACGGTTACCAGAAGGATGAGTTAACCGGTTATCCGACGAAAGGTGGTCGGTCATTGAAGAGCTGTCAGCCGGCGGTAGTTGATCTGCATCTGCATACCATTTTTTCCGATGGTCTGTTTACACCTGAGGAGCTGGTCATCCGGGCAGAGCAGATGGGCTTTACTGCGATTGCGATCACCGATCACGATTCGATCGAGGGGATTGACCGGGCAAAGGTGCAGGGTAAACGTTCGGGGGTTGAGATTGTGCCTGGTGTGGAGCTGAGCTGTAATGTCAATGGCACCGATGTCCATATTATCGGTTACTATATTGATTACCGGAGTGCGGCGGTGCAGGAGTTTTTTGCCCGGGTGCGGGAGTTCCGGCTCCAGCGGGCAGAGCGGATGGTAAATAAGTTGAATGAACTGGCAGGGGGCAGATGGCGGGTGAGTTTTGAGCGGGTAAGGGAGATTGCCGGTGCAGGTGCGGTCGGCAGACCGCATGTGGCCCAGGCGCTGGTGGAGGCTGGGGGCGTGGCGACGATGAGTGAGGCGTTTGAGAAATACATCGGCTATGATGGTCCGGCCTACTTCCCCAAGCTGCGGTTGACACCGGCGGAGGTGATTGAGCGGATACACCAGGCGGGCGGGCTGGCAGTGATCGCCCATCCGGCAACCTATGGGAATGACGGTCTGGTTTATCTGGTGATCGCTGCGGGCGTGGACGGGATCGAGGTCTGGCATCCGGAGCACAATCAGCGGGTGGTGGATCATTATCTGGAGCTCGCCCAGAAGAATGGACTGTTGGTCACAGGCGGTTCTGACTGTCATGGTGGACGGAAGTTCGGCCGGATTTATCTCGGTGAGGTCCGGCTGCCCTATCAGTATCTGATGGCAATCAAGCGCCGGGTGAAGAAATGCTGAACCTGCTGTTCGTGCCGTTGCTTCTGAGCCAGCTTCAGCTTGCCCGGCTGAAATACGGCGGTGGTGGTGACTGGTATAATGACCCGGAGATCATCCCCAACCTTTGCCGGGAGCTCAACCGGCGCACGAGCATCCGCTGTATCACCGATGAGGCGCAGGTGTCACTCCTTGATGAGCGGCTCTATCAGTATCCCTTTCTCTTCATGACCGGACACGGGAATATCAGTTTCTCAGAGGAGGAGGTAATTAGGCTGCGTCGCTATCTGGAGCAGGGCGGATTTCTGTATGCGGATGATGACTACGGTATGGATGAATCGTTCCGCCGGGAGCTGAAGAAGGTTTTTCCCAATTCCGAACTGGTTGAGTTGCCATTTGACCATCCGATTTACCACTGTTTTTATGATTTTCCCCAGGGTCTGCCTAAAACTCATGAGCATTACGAGGGTCCGCCTAAGGGTTACGGGCTTTATGTTGGTGGCAGGCTGGCAGTTTTGTATACCTATAACTCCAATATCTCCGACGGCTGGACTGACCGGTATAAAGATCCGCCTGAGGTCCGAGAGCAGGCGCTGCGGATGGGCATCAACATCATCTGCTATTTCCTGACCCACTGACTGGTAAACGGTCGGATTTATAAAGGTTGTTCCGATTGGAGGAATCGAAAAGGCGGGGCGGACCAAATCTGCCCTGCCTGATGCTCTGTGGTTTCGGCGCCCGAGCAGGATTTTTACGGTCTGGTGGTGATCACCAGCACAGAACCGGCAGAAATAGACGCCGTTGGCAAGCGGTCTGCTCCACTGGTACTGACCATCCCAGTTCAGACGGTAGATACCGGCCTTCTGCACCGAGTTCACCAGCGTCCGCACCACCCGGCCTGAAAAGTCAAACACCGGCAGACTTACCGGTCCCGCCTCTGCCAGTGAGTAGCAGATGAGTCTCTGGCGGAGAAACGGGTTGGGTGATGGCTGATAAAGCCGGGTCACGAGCGGCGATATCGCCTGCTGCTCAAACTGCTGTCTTTCCTGGAGTCCGGTTGCCGGCTCTGGCTGCCAGAAGCCGACGAAGGCAAGAAGGTTATCCCCGCTCATCCTGTCGGCAGCGGTCTGGCCAATGATTGAGCCGCAGCGGTAGTTGCCTCCTACCTCTCCACCACTAGTCGCCACCACCTGCCAGTCACAGCGGTAGGGCTGAGCAAGCACCAGCCCCACGATAATAGCAATCAGCGCAAGATAACGCATTTTTTACCTCCGCTTCAACTCGCTCTTCAGCGCCTCAATCTCTGCCTGCTGGGCCTTGAGCGCAGCCAACAGGAAGCCGATGGCATCACCAGTACTGATGCCGTCACGGTCCGGAGTTGCTAACAGTTCTGGTGCCTCTTCCGCAATAACCCCGATATGCTCCTCACCCGATTCCTCCGATTTGTAGCGGTAACGGACGACCCGGGTCTGGGTCAGTTCTTCCAGAAAAGCCTTGAGCTCATCGAGCGTTAATGTCCTGATGTCTTTCTTTAGCTGGCATTGACCCAGTTGGTTCCATTGCAGTAGGCACCACCCTGGACATCTATGTTATGGGTCGGGTTCTGCACGCCAACACCCAGTTTGGTTGCTGCGCCCGAATGGTAGAATATAACTGCCCGGGCTGTTGATGTTGACCAGTTCTCGCCAAAGGCAAAGGTGTAGTCCGCGCCCCCTTACCCTAGTATTGTAACCACCGGCAAAACCATAGTCACCTGCACCGGTATCACTATACCCGCCGGCAACCGTGGCATCACCACACTTGCCGCGTTGGACACGTCGCCGCCAACCGTGCGTTCTGCCCCGATGTGCCGGTGGTGCAGGTAACCCCAAGGTTGGTGTGGGGGTGCGAGCACTACCAAAAAGCATGTTATTGGCTCCGCCGCGAACGCTGCCCAGTTGCCTGATAGTATAAAGCACGCTGTCAGGAGTCCCGCGCACCCAGACGTTGTCACTTGACCCGACCGCATCATCTGCCGGCGCCCCCTGGCTGCTATTCCACTTGATGACCTGGCCGGTTGCGGCACCAGACTGATTGATTTTCGCCATCGTCACCTCACCCTTGCCAATCTTGGTGCCGATGACTGCAATGTTCGCAATATCAGCGGTTCCAACCGCACCGTCAGTGATCATCGCACTGGTAACCGAGTTTGTCTGCCCTCGTTCATATACCTGGCATCCAGGGCGGTTGTGTCTTTACCCTGCAACTGATCAGCGGTTGCGGCTCGCTCGCTCAGAAAGGCGTAGGCAGAGGAGACAATTCGCAACCTGGGCGTCAGCTCAGAACCGGTGTCCACCTGCAGGCTGAGATAAACCGTTCCCGCATCCGGGATACTGCTGATTGGTGTCACCGAGCCAAGCAGAACCGAGAAGATGCCGTTTCTGACATTGATGGTCTGCACCTCATTCCAGAACGGGCTGCCGCCGGTCTCCTAAGTATAGAGGTCAACTGATAGCTGCCATCCGGCACCGGGTTGCCCAGCGAATCGGTTAATCTGCCCTGATAGGAAAGGAGCCACGGGATTGTAATCGCATCGGTGGCAGCGACTACCCCTGCACTTACAAGGGTGCGGGCTGAACTGGGCGCAACTACTGCATCCTCATTTGCCCGGGTCAAGCCACCCAGGAAAATCAGCGCCACTGCCATTATCGTTCTGACAGGCATAATACCTCTTTTTGCTATTAGTGCTCGCCGCGGTTTGAGTTGACTCAGTAAAAATATAATTCCGTTTCTGCTCGCTGTCGATCTCCATTTAACTATAATAACGGTGACAGCTTGCGGTAGCATGCGGGTGGTGAGAGGTATCACCTGGGCCCGGAAAAGGCAGAGGTTGACCGGTGGTGGGATTAAAGGTTGGTGAAATAGGGCTGGCAGGTTGTCCAATTTTCCGGCGGTGCCGAAATTTTCGGCTGTTATTTGGCAACGTTAACGCTTTCAATCAGTTAAAACATAGATGCCTTTACCCTGGGGGCAGTTCCCCTTACCGTAATGGTTGTAGAGATGGTGCTGAGCAGCGAAAATAAGATTTACGGTTTAGATTCTCGATCGGTTCGGGGGCAGGGTCAGTTTGAGCTGAAAACAGGGGGCGGATGCGGGCAGCAGGCTTGATTTAAATCAAGGTCGGTCTATACTATAAGATTCAGATGCAGGATGTGATTTCAATCCGCGGGGCGAGAGAGCATAATCTTAAGAATATCAGTGTTGATATTCCCCGGAATAAGTTGGTGGTGATTACCGGCATTTCCGGTTCGGGCAAGTCGTCGCTGGCGTTTGATACTATTTATGCTGAAGGGCAGCGCCGGTATATCGAGTCTCTTTCCGCCTATGCAAGACAGTTTCTCGGGATGCTGGAGAAGCCGGATTGTGATCAGATTACCGGGCTGTCACCGGCAATCGCAATTGAGCAGCGGACCAGTGCCCGCAACCCGCGTTCAACTGTGGGCACGACTACCGAAATTTATGACTACCTGCGGTTGCTCTTTGCCCGGGTGGGCAGGCCGTTCTGTCCGAAGTGTGACCAGCCGATCAGTTCTCAGACCAGCGATCAGATTGTTGACAGTCTGCTCAGTCTGCCCGCGGGCACCGGAGTGGTGATTCTGGCACCGCTGGTGCGGGGAAGGAAAGGTGAATACCGCGAGCAGCTCCAGCAGGCAAAACGGCGCGGTTACATCCGGGTGCGGGTTGATGGTGAGATTTATGAGCTTGATGAGGTGCCGCCTTTGGAGAAGTATAAGAAGCACAATATTGAGCTGGTGATTGACCGGCTGACGGTGCGGCAGGAAGTCCGCAAGCGGCTCGCCGATTCGGTGGAGCTGGCACTGGGTGAGGGGCAGGGGCGGTGTCTGGTAATGGTTGAGACCGGCAGGGGGAAATTTGAGGAGCGGATCTTCTCCGCCGCGTTCGCCTGTCCGGATTGCGGTTTTTCCTTTGAGGAGATTTCACCCCGGCTGTTTTCATTTAATTCACCCTATGGTGCCTGTCCGAAGTGTCATGGTCTGGGAACGAAGATGGAGATAGATCCCGACCGGCTGATTGCCGATCCGAACCTTTCAATTCTTGACGGTGCGCTGGAACCTTGGGGTGAGGCAAGGGATAAAAGCGGCTGGCTGCTGGGCAAGCTGGAGGCGCTGGCCAAGAGGTTCAAATTCAATCTGGAGACGCCGTGGAAAGAGCTGCCTCAGACCGCCCGGCAGGCGATTCTCTACGGGACTGAGGAGGAGCTGAAGTTCCGGTATGAGAGCGAGGAGTGGGAGTATACCTGGCAGGACCGTTACGAAGGGCTGGTTCCATATCTGGAACGGGTTTACCGCGAGACTGAATCTGAGGCGCGGCGGGAGTGGGTAGAGCAGTTCATGTCGGTATTGCCCTGTCCGGAGTGCAACGGCGCGCGATTGAAGCCGGAGGCGCTGGCGGTGAAGATCGCCGGACTGAACATCGCGGAGGTGACCAGGATGTCGGTTAAGGAGGCACTGCGTTTCTTTGATGAGCTGACACTGACTTCGAAGGAGCAGGTGGTGGCGCGGGAGGTGCTCAAGGAGATCAGGCGCCGGCTCGGGTTCATGCAGCAGGTGGGTCTGGATTATCTGACTCTCGATCGGACTACCGAGAGTCTGGGCGGTGGCGAGGCACAGCGGGTGCGGCTGGCAACTCAAATTGGTTCCGGGTTGGTGGGGGTGGTCTACATTTTGGATGAGCCGTCAATCGGTCTGCATCAGCGTGATAACCGGAAGTTGCTTTCTACCCTAAAAGGTTTACGGGATCTGGGTAATACTGTGATCGTAGTTGAACACGACGAGGAGACGATCCGGGAGGCGGACTGGGTGATTGATCTGGGTCCGGGCGCCGGTGCTCAGGGCGGGCGGGTGGTAGCACAGGGTAGACCGGAGGATATCATCGCCTCTCCAAGGTCGCTTACTGGTGCCTATCTGGCAGGCAGGCGCCGGATTGAGGTGCCGAAGGAGCGGCGTCAGCCGCAGCGCGGTTTTTTGCGGGTTGAGGGGTGCCGGGAGAACAACCTCAAGAATATTGATGTTGAGATTCCACTCGGGCTGCTGGTATGTGTGACTGGGGTTTCGGGTTCGGGTAAGTCCACGCTGGTCAACGACATCCTTTATCGGGCGCTGGCACGTCACTTTTACAATTCACTGGAGAAGCCGGGTGCCCACCGAGGGATTGTCGGGCTGGAGAAGATTGACAAGGTGATCAACATTGACCAATCACCGATCGGCCGGACACCCCGTTCCAATCCCGCAACCTACACCGGTGCCTTTGGTCCGATCCGGGAGCTCTTTGCCCGGACAAAGGAGGCACGGCTGCGTGGCTACAAGCCGGGGCGGTTCTCATTCAATGTCCGCGGTGGTAGATGCGAGGCGTGTGCCGGCGACGGTATTATCCGGGTTGAGATGCATTTCCTGCCTGATGTGTATGTCACCTGTGATGTCTGCAAGGGCAGGCGTTATAACCGGGAGACGCTGGAGGTGAAATACAAGGGCAAAAATATCAGTGAGGTGCTGGCGATGTGTGTTGATGAGGCATACGATTTTTTTCTGAACATACCTCCGGTGGAGCGGAAGCTGAAGCTTTTAAAGGATGTCGGCCTGGGCTATATACAGCTGGGTCAGCCGGCGCCGACTTTGTCCGGCGGTGAGGCCCAGCGGATCAAGCTTGCCCGCGAGCTGTCCAAAATCGGAACCGGCAGAACACTTTATCTCCTTGATGAACCGACCACCGGTCTGCATTTTGAAGATGTCCGGCTCCTGCTCGGGGTGCTGAATCGGCTGGTGGAACGGGGGAATACAGTGGTGGTAATTGAGCACAACCTTGAAGTGATCAAGTGTGCGGACTGGCTGATTGACCTTGGACCAGAAGGCGGGGATGAGGGCGGTAGAGTTGTATGCGCCGGTCCGCCCGAACGGATTGCCGCCTGCCCTCAATCCTGGACCGGCCGATTTCTTAAACCGATTTTGCAGGTTTAAACGCAGGTTACGTTTCCGGGGTGTTTAATCACCAGTCTGTCGATTTTCACTGCCTGTCCGGTATTAATATCTATTTCGATGAGTACACCGTTGAGTCGGATATCCCCGGTTGCCGGCTGGAGCCGGATTGGGACCTGTTCAATGAGCCGGCGCAGAGATAGATCTTTCTTCATGCCCAGCACCGAGTCGAAGGCACCACACATGCCGGCGTCAGTAATGTAGGCGGTGCCTCGAGGCAGAATTTCTTCATCCGCGGTCTGAATATGGGTGTGGGTGCCGATGACCGCCGATACCTGACCATCAAGAAGCCAGCCCATTGCCCGTTTTTCCGCGGTGGCTTCTGCATGAAAGTCAACGATGATCATCGGGGTTCGGCTGCGAATCTCCGGCAGCAGACTTTGAATGCGCTGGAACGGGCAGTCAACCGGTTTCATGAAGACTCTACCCAAAAGATTGATAATGGCAATTCTGCCGATACCCGATTTCAGCTCATAGACGCCAAAGCCTCTTCCCGGTGCCCCGGGCGGAAAGTTGAGCGGGCGGAGAATCTTTTCTTCGGTGTTCAGAAACTCCCAGAGTTCGTGGCGGTCAAAGCAGTGGTCACCGGTGGTGATGCAGTTGGCACCGGCGCGCAAAAGCTCCTCAGCCAGTTTCGGTGTAATGCCGTAGCCACCGGCGGCATTTTCGCCATTGACGATACAGAAGTCGGGCTGGAACGTCGCCTTCAACCCGGGCAGCAGGTGTTTAACCGCCTCCCGGCCCGGCTCAGCACAGACATCCCCCAGAAACAGAATTCGTTCAGTGGGCATAATTGACCGCCCGGGTTTCTCTGATCACCGTGACCTTGATTTGTCCCGGGTATTTTAATTCCGATTCTATTTGACTTGCAATGCGGGCAGCAAGCTCACTCGCGTCCTGATCCGATACTTTGGTTGGTTCGACCAGCACGCGTATTTCCCGGCCTGCCTGGACCGCATATGCCCGTTCAACCCCTGGGAAGGACGCAGCGATCGCTTCCAGGTTTTCAATCCGCTTGATATAGGTTTCAAAACTTTCTCGCCGGGCACCAGGCCGGGAGCCGGATACGCCGTCAGCAGCAGCGACGAGAAAGGCATAGGCAGAGTCCATGGTTGTTTCCTCGTGATGGGCGGCAATCGCATTGACGACAAGCGGTTCTTCTCCATAGCGCCGGGCGAGCTCTGCACCAATCTGAGCATGTGTGCCCTCAAGAGTCTGATCCGCCGCCTTGCCGATGTCATGGAGTAGACCTGCACGTTTGGCAATCACTGGGTCCAGTTCCAGTTCCTGTGCCATCAGCGCTGCAAGGTAGGCAACTTCCCGACTGTGGAGGAGAACATTCTGGCCATAACTGGTGCGGAAGCGGAGTCTTCCCAGAAATTTCACCAGTTCCGGGTGCAGACCGATGATACCCAGTTCGAGTGCTACTTCCTCTCCGGTGGATTTAATTATCTGGTCCATCTCCTGCTGAACCCGGCTGACCACCTCTTCGATTCTTGCCGGATGAATTCTGCCGTCCTGAACCAGCTTTTCCATCGCCCGGCGGGCGATTTCGCGGCGGATCGGGTCGAACCCGGAGATGATGATCGCACCTGGGGTGTCATCAATCATAACTTCCACGCCAGTGATTGCCTCAAATGTGCGGATGTTTCTGCCTTCCCGGCCGATGATCCGACCTTTCAGTTCATCAGAAGGCAGATTGACGACCGAGACGGTGGTTTCTGAGGTGTGAGCGATGGCACAGCGTTGAATCGCAGCGGCAATTACTTCCCGGGCTTCGGCTTCAGCCCGTGCCTTTGCCTCCTCTTTGATTTCCCTGATCAGCCGGGCAGCTTCGAGCCGGGCTTCGTTCTCGAGGTTGTGAATCAGTTCGCGCTTTGCCTCCTCAGCTGAGAGTCCGGCGATACGTTCAAGCCGGGCGTTCTCCTGTTCAATCAGCTGGTCAAGCCGCTCCATCTTGGCCCGGGTGAGTTTCTCCCGGGCCACCAGATCCCGGTCCTTTTTAATCAGATCCGCCTCTTTCTGAATCAGTAATGCTTCGCGCCGGGCAAGAAAGGCTTCCCGTTCGGTAAGTTTCTGTTCGAGTCGTTCCAGTTCCCGCTGGGCAGCTGAAGTCTGGGCTTCAAATTTTACGCGTTCGCGGTCCCAGTCCTCCTTTGCCCGGATTTCTCCCTGACGCTGAATTTCCTCAGCCCGTTTTTTTGCCTCAGCAATGATCGCCGCACCGTCTGCTTCACGGTGGGCAAGAAACTTCCGTGCCGCACGGCGACTGGCACTGATGCCAACCCAGAACCCGATAATTCCCAAAACCACCGCTGCCGCGATGGGGATGATGATATTCCAGTCCATAGCGCCTCCTTAAAATACAAAATAAAACCCTGCGGTGTCGTGTAGTGCAGTCTCTGAACCCGTAAGACAGGTGGGAGCCTCAGAATGGTTTCACGCTGCCTTGCGGCGGCACTCCGCCATTCTATCGTAGCCCCCGTTCAACGGGTGTTGGCTCAAGACTCAGCCACTATCACGGACACTGCAGGGAGCCTGAATTACTTGATCCAGCTTTTCAATGAGCATGCCGATCCGGCGCCGGAGCCATTCCTGCTGGGAATGGTTCTGCTGCAGGTATTCGTCTACCAGATTCATCGATGCCAGCACTGCAGTACGGACGGTATTCGGGTGTTGAAGTTGGGTGCTGAGTTCTTTCATCTTCCGGTCGACAATTTCGGCGATCTGCAAAACATAATCGGCGTCCCGATCGGACCTGATATTGTATTCATTGCCAAAAATACGGACTACAAAATTCTTCATTTCGGCTCCCTTTATGATATACTTTACAGCAGGGAGTCTATTTTGTCAATGATGGAATTCAGCCGGTCAATCAGCGTCTGACGCATTCTTTCCAGTCGGGCAATTTTCTCCTGCAGTTCCCGGTTTTCCCGGCGGAGCCGGTGGAGTAGTTCCACCGCCTGGTCAACTTTCTTTTCCAGCTCGTTCAGCTGTTCGTTCAACTTCTGATCGGCAGGAAATCCGGGTTTCATCGGTTTATCGGTGGTAGATCAGATGCAGACCTGGGACCGGCTGGAGCCAGGATTCCAGTTCAACCGTGGCGTTCGCCCGGTTTACCAACTTTACCTTCAACAGGGCAAAATAACTCTGATTATCATGGGGGATATAGATGCCGATGAGAGCGGGCAGCGCGGTTTCCGGGATAGTGGTATAATTGAAATAGGTAGTGTTATCGACTGGAGGCAGAGGTGTATTTTCATCCGTGAGCGGGTTGGTGAGCCACGTGCTGTCCCAGTTTGCTGTGGGTACAACTCCAGAGGGATCAGACGGTCCCATAGAAGGACTGGCAAGGCGGTAGGGACCGCTGGTGCCGGTAGTAAAGTCAGTCAAATAAAAATGGATGAAAGGGGCATTTTCTGCCTGACGCATTGAATAGGTACGGGCAGAGCCGGAATCCAGATTCCAGCCATATCCGGCATTCCCCGTGCCGTCCAGTTCGGAAATGGATTTCGGCGGGGTGTGAACAGGGACGGTGCTCAGAATAGTGACAGATTTATACTCTCTGCCGGCAAAAATGGCAGAAATCTGATATTTGCCGGTGATGCCTTGCGGATTGTGGAGAAAATTAGTGGCGGTGGTGTCGCCGATCTGAGTGAAGGTGGATTCACCTGCTGGACAGAAGTAAATTCGATAACTGTCAGGCATACCTTCAGCAGGTGTTGTCCAGACCAGCTGGACAATAGTGTCACTGGCTGCAGCGATCTGCAGGTTTGCCGGCGGACCGCCGATGACCCCACAACCAGCCAGCAGTGCAGCCGCGGTGACAGCGACCAAGCTTAAACCTGAATAAAGGGCTTTCTTCACACTTGCCTCCTGCATTGTATATTAATCAGGCTAATCACAGAATGCCCGGTTGTCAAATTAAGACTGGTTAAGTTTTCGTAATAAAAAAGAGCCCCCATTTACGGGGGCTTAATGAATTAAGAACCCACTTCAGTGTTGAATCAGCCGCAGTCCCTTGATAAGCTGGAACCAACCGGAGACCTGATAGGTTTTGTCTCCGGCGTTGAAACCGTCGAGTTTGGCAAGTGCATAGTAGCCATCCTGCGTGTAGATACCGGCAAGGAACGGTGTCTGAGTGATATCCTGATAGTTGAAATATATAGTGCTGGAATGAGCAGGCAACGGTGCATTTTCAGATGTCAGCGGTCCCGCAATGGCATTTACCCGCCACGAGCCTGCCGGTACAACATTACCCGGGTCGGTCGGACCCTGGTCCGGGCTGGCGATCGAATAGGTGGTTGTCTGGAAGTCGGTTATGTAGAAATCGACATTGGCGGCATTCGCTGCCTGAGTCATCGAGTAGGTGGCACCACTACCACTGGTCCGGTTCCAGCCGTAGCCGGAATTACCCGCTGCATTGAGTTCCGCAACCGTCAGTGCTGATGTAGCGACCGGAACAGTAGAGACAGTGGTCAAGCTTTGATACTCCTGTGAACCGAACATTGCTGCGACCTTGTAGGTGCCGGTCTTGCCGTTGGGATTATGGACGAACTGGGTAGTGGTGATGTTATTGGCAATCGTGGTATAGCCTGAAGTGCCTGTTTCCTGAAAGTAGACGATGTATTTATCCGGAGTTCCTTCAGCCGGTGCATTCCAGGTGATTTTGACCGTGGAATCAGTGTCTGCAGTTGCCTGTAGTCCGGAGGGTGCGCCCCCAACAATCGAACTGCAATCCGATCCAATGGAGACAACTCCCAGCACTATCCAAGCAAGAATAGTTAGTATCGGGAGCAGCCTTTTCATTATGCCTCCTTTTTTATTTTTTAACGTCCAACCTTTGGCGGTTTGCCAGAAGACTGCGGAGCCGATTTCGGCTGTTCTGCCGGCTTCGGCTGAGAGGTTGGTGCCGGAGTCGGTGCCGGCTGGGACAGTGACTCAGTTGGAGCCGGTACCGGTGCCACCGACTCAGGAACTGGGGCGGTTAAAGTGCTTTCAGCTGCTGCCGGTTTTGGTTCCTCACTCTTTTTGCTCGGACAACCGAGCACAAAAACCAGTGCGATGATTGCACAAGCGGCGATTAGTTTTTTCACGGAAGTCCTCCTTTTTATTTTATTTTTTTAATTCGCGGTTGAGAACGCACGCCGCATTCTCATTCGCGCCTCAACCTTAACCTAAGGCTTGTTTCAGTCTTAGTGGCAATAATTTTAATCTCCGGCGGTTTTTTGTCAAGCAGTTCATTTGCAGAATTAGAAAAAGTTGGGCAGGGCAAAGTTAAGAAACTTGTTGACAAAAGGCAGTTAAGATTTACTATTTTAAGGTAGGAAGGGGGTGGGGTATAAATAAGATTTTACATAAGCAAAGGAGGTATAGATGCTGAGGGTATCGTTGATGTGCAACCTGGTGTTAGTCGGTCTGGTGTTTTCTAATCTACCGACGAGCCAGAACAGTGCACTCTTGGGCACCAAGGATGGTGTGCCACTATATATCAATTATCAGGGCTATCTTACTGATGCCAGTGGTAATCCAGTTTCTGCCACACTGTCAATGCTGTTTGAAATTTACGATGCTGAAACCGACGGAAATCGGCTATGGTGGCAGACGCATTCTTCGGTTCTGGTGCAGCAGGGGGTTTTTAATGTAAAGCTTCAGCTCCAGGAGAGTGATACCACCATCTTCCGGCTGGGGGAGCGACGGTGGCTCCAATTGACCGTAAGCGGGACGCGGCTTTCTCCCAGGACTGAGATTACGAGTATGGCTTACGGTATCCATTCGGCAAAGGCAGATAATGCAGATAAACTTGATGGCAGACATGCAAATGAATTCATTTACAACAGCACAACCCTTCAGCCTGATGCCAATTTCTGGATTTCGGGTAGCGGGATCGCTGGCGGGCAGCTGCGGGCATCAGCGATTGGGATCGCCAACGGTCCGGCAATTTACGGCACAAATTCCAATGGCACCAACTTCGGGGTCTGGGGGCATAACTTCAATTCTTCAGGTACCGGGGTCGCAGGCAGCGGCAATAACGACACCCTCTTTTATCTTATCAACGGTTCCGGGGGTGCATTTTCCGCCCGGCGCTTCGGGCTCTTTGCTTATGCCCATGATACGAATGGAACCGGAATAGCCACGATGGGAAACCGGATCAGCGATACGGTCTGGACGCTGGCGGGGGGATGCGGTGGTGCGTTTAACGGGACGACTTTCGGGGTATACGGGTTGGCGCGGAATTTGAGCGGTGAGCGATGTGGCGGTTTTTTCCGCACCTACGGCGCGGATTCGATTAAGACCTATATTGCCTATAATTACGCTGGGACACGCTACGGTATACTGAGTGACGGAACGAAATCAACGATTATGACCACCAACTCCGGACCACGGGTGCTTTTCTGTCCGGAGGCGCCCCAGCCTTTCTTTGAGGATTTTGGCGAGGCACAACTCGTTAACGGTCATTGTCGAGTGAACCTGGATCCGGTATTTCTGGATTGTATAGCAGTTGATAAAGATCATCCGCTCCGGGTTTTTGTTACGTTAACCGATGACTGTAATGGTGTATATGTTAAAGCGGATGAGACTGGTTTTGATGTGTATGAGTTGAATAACGGCCGGTCGAGCGCCGGGTTTTATTATCGGGTGATCGGATTAAGGCGAGGGAGCGAAAGTCTGCGATTTCCAGCAGCGCCAGCAGCGCCACCAGCGCAGGCAGTGCCACTCAAGGTTGAGATGAGCAACGAAACCGCACCGGAACGGTAATCTGACGATCCGGTGATGGAGGTGGGTATGAGGAGAAGATTGTGCGTGGGTTTACCGGCACTGACGCTGCTGATGATTTCCATCGTTTTAGGACAAAATTATCGTCTGCCGGAGTGGGTTATTGACGAAGGCGGGGTGTCGGCAAGCGGAGGAAATTACATCGGCTATGGCAGTTTTCACCAGACAACCATCGGATATGCGATCGGTGGAAATTTCATTGCTTGGATTGGCTACTGGCATCCCCGACCGAGACTGGTCCGTTATGATGTGGCTGCTGTTGAAATCATCGATCCCACTGGAGCAGTTGATACGATTAATCAGATAACACCCCGGGCCCGGGTGGCAAATCTTGGGAGCAGTGAAGTGAATTTCATGGCGGTTTTTTCGATCAGGATCGCGGGCGGTGTAATTCCGATTTATCAGAATGTCAGACCGCTGCACTTGGGACCGGGCAGAGATACAGTTGTTGATTTTGTCCCGGTGCGTCTGCCTTATCTCGGTCCGCATATTGCACGCTGTTCGGTAGCTCTTGCTGGGGATGAAAATCCGGGTAATGACACGGTATCACTTTTATTCAAGGTGTTAGCACGTCCTTCCTGGCCTGTGGGCTGGCATGAGGTGGAGATGATGCCTACCATTCCGAGTGGACGAGGTGTCGGTTCAGGCGGTTTTCTGGTTGTGGATCAGAGTTCCGGGCTGATTTACGCAGCAAAAGGGAACAAGTGCCGCGATTTTTACCGGTATGACCCGATTAATAACAACTGGGATACACTCGCATCCTGGCCTGACGGCCGCGAGGGGAAAAAGCCGTATAAGGGGGCGAGCGGGTGTTCAGACAACGCAGGATTTGTCTATGCGGTCAAGGGGAATAATACACTTGGATTCTGGCGGTATAACAGTTTCTATAACGAGTGGGAACAGCTGCCTGATGTACCTTACGAACCGAGCAACCGGAAGATAAAGGGTGGGTCAGACCTGGTGTTTGTGATTGATGGCGGTATTCCCTATGTGTATCTGCTAAAGGGGCAGCGGAACGATTTTTACCGTTATAATACACTTGTACATCAGTGGGAGGTGTTAAATTCGGCGCCTGGAATTACTAAATGGGATCGGGGTTCATGGTTGGTTTACGATGGCGATACACGGATTTATGCTCACAAGGCAAAATATCACGAATTTTATTGCTATGATCTTACAGTTCACGACTGGTTGCCAACATCACTCGCCGGGATGCCTTATACCAGTCTCAGATTACAGACGAGGAAGCGTTCCAAAGAGGGTGGATGCGCAATTTGGGCTTATAATTCAATATTTGCGCTAAAAGGCGGTAATACCTGCGAACTGTGGCGCTATCTGCCTGACGGCGATTCTTGGACAGAAGCAGATACAATGCCCAGTTTCGGTTCGACTGGTAGAAAGAAGCGGGTGAAGGATGGTGGCGATATTGCTAGTTATCGCGATGCAGCGCTGTTTGCCTTGAAAGGTAATAAAACCTGTGAAGCGTGGCGTTATGTACCCGGGCCTGAAATCGTCCAGCCCCAGGTACCAACCCGCACGGCAGCGATGGGGGATAGGCTCGGTGCCAACCATCCCCTAATGGTTGTGACCAGGCCGGTAAGTAACGGTAGATTATATATTGCTTATAATCTGGGAGAGAGGCGGATTGCCAGAATTGAAGTGATTGATGTGTCCGGGAGAACCTTAATGCAGCAGACGATATGCGGCAGAACCGGAACCTTGTCCATTCAACTGAACAGGTTTGGAAACGGTATCTGCTTTATCCGGTTATACGATAAGCATTCTGTTCTGCTGTCAACTAAGCTGATTGTTGCACATTAAGAGCGGTTAATCCAGAATCGCCTTCATATCCTCAGCCGGCTTGGTTATGGTCATAAGGTTAAAATTAGACCGAAGAATCTCTACGAGCCCAGGTGTAAGGAATGCCGGGAGGGAAGGTCCAAGTCGGATATTTTTTATTCCCCAATACAACAGAGTCAATAGAACCGCAACCGCCTTCTGTTCATACCAAGAAAGGACAAAAGACAGTGGAATTTCGTTCGGGCTGGTATTGAGTTTCTCACTGAGCGCGATTACGAACCGGATCGCACTGTAGGAGTCGTTACACTGGCCTGCATCCATTAAACGGGGTAGGTTTTCAACCGTGCCGAATTCCAGTTTGTTGAAGCGGTATTTGCCGCAAGCGAGTGTGATGATCAAACAGTCCTGAGGAACCAATTGGGCGAATTCAGTGTAATAGTTCCTCCCCGGCTTGGCACCATCACAGCCACCGATAAGAAATAAGTGCCGTAGACGCTGGGATTGAATTAACTCGGCTATTTCATCAACTTTGCTCAATAGAGTGTGCCGGCCAAAACCAACATTAATGAAATGTTCGGGTCCTTCACTTGTAAACCCGGGCTGTTCCAGTGCTACTTTGATCAACGGCGAGAAATCATCACGATGGACATGGACCACTCCGGGCCAGGCAACCAGTCCGGAGGTAAAAATCCGGTTTTTGTAGCTGTCCATTGGCCGCTGGAGGCAGTTGGTGGTCATTAGAATCGCGCCTGGGAAAACGGCAAATTCCTTCTGCTGATTCTGCCAGGCAGAACCGAAATTCCCAGCGAGATGTTTGTATGCTTTGAGTTTGGGATAGCCATGAGCTGGCAGCATTTCACCGTGGGTATAGATGTTGATGTTTTTATCCTTCGTCTGCTCGAGCAGCGCTTCGAGGTCACGCAAATCGTGTCCGGATACGCAGATCGCCCTGCCCCGGACCGGTGTGACCCGGACCCGCGTAGGCACCGGGTCACCATAAGTGCCAGTATTTGCTGAATCCAGCAGTTCCATTACCTTCAGATTGAGCTCGCCCACCGCTAGCGCCCGGTTGAGCAGTTCGTCGGTGTCAAAGCTGTCAGCGGTCAGGTAATCAAGCAGTTCATGAAACCTGGCAAAGATTCTATCATCTTTTTTGCCGAGAATTGCGGCATGATCTGCATAGGCGGCGGCACCTTTCAATCCGAAAAGAATTAAATCCATCAGATCAGCCTGCTCATCCCCGAACTGCCGGTGTCGAGCCTTAATACCGGCAGGCTCTGCCTGTGCCAACAGGCCATCCAGCGTGGGAGCTGGAGCCCATGCTGCGGGCCCTGCTGGATTTTCAGGTGTTATCCCCTTTTGCTTGGCCGTCTGTTCATAACGCAGGCGGATTTTTTCCTTGAGTTCATATGCCCGGTGCAATAGCAGTTGGAGCCTCTCAGGATCAAAATTAACATTGGTGATAGTCGAGAATAGCGCCTCCACGGTAAACAGATTTACCTCATCATCGGTTATGCCCAGTTTCCGAGCGCGATGGGCATACCGGGCGATACCTTTGACAGCATAAATCAGCAGGTCCTGAAGCGCGGCGGTAACCGGATCCTTGCCACAGACCCCCTGGACCGTGCATCCGGTTCCTTTTGCTGTCTGTTCACACTGATAACAGAACATATCCATTTTCTACTCCTTGGTTTTACCATCAATGCCAACGGTAACTTCCTGAAATTTAATATCCCTGCCGCTTGTCTCAATTGCCTGCCGCACCAGCTGCACGAGCCCGAAGCAGCAGGGTACTTCCATGTGTAATACAGTAACCGACCTGATACTATTTTCCTGAAAGATACGGGTCAGTTTTTCCTGATAAAAGCCGGCATCGTCCAGCTTTGGGCAGCCGATCAAAAGTATCCGATTTTTTAGAAACCGGTCATGTAAATCCGGCAGAGCGAAACCAGTGCAGTCAGCAGCAATCAGCAGGTCGCTTTGGCTCAAATAAGGTGCATTTACCGGGACAAGCATCAGCTGAATGGGCCAGTTGGTCAGCTGCGATTGCCGTGTCGGCAATTGATTGTTGTCTTGCTTAACCCTGCGTTCGATTGTCCGCATCTGCGTTCCCGGACACCCGCAGGGTAAAAGCGTTGGATTTTCTTCAGGAACCGGTAGGTTGTGCTGACGGAGATAGTTGATTGCCTGTTCATAATACAGCTGGGCTCCATGTTCCTTAAGATGACGCAAATGGGCAGCGATCGTATTAGAACCGCACCTGACGATATTTGCCATCACCCGGCTTTCGTCGTAGGGCTCAGCCGGCCGTTCCTCAATAGTTAATGCACCTTCGGGACAGGTGCCAACACAGGCACCCAGCCCGTCGCAGAAGAGTTCAGAAACCAACCGTGCCTTGCCATCGATAATCTGCAGGGCGCCTTCGGGACAGTTGGGGATGCATCGGCCGCAGCCGGTGCATTTTCCTTCGTCAATACGAATGATTTTACGGGTTTTGGTCAACTATTCCTCCTGAAGTTAATCTTAATATCCTGGAGAGTTTTTTCTGCATTTCAGCCCTCACGGCCCGGTTCAGCTGCCGGAAAAAACTACCGAGAGGACAGCTATTCCCCGAGCATACGGGCACTGCCAGCGGACAGTGTTCGACCTGCAGAGGGCCAGCGACTGCTTCGTAGATTTCCAGCAGCGAAATCGTGTCCGGAGTACGGGCGAGACGATAGCCACCCTTCGGTCCCGGTTTTCCTTCAACAATTGCCGATTGCTCAAGCTTTGCCAGAACCTTGGCGAGGTGGGCGGAAGAGACCCTGAGTACGCGGGCGATAGTGTTTATGGTCAGCCGTTTTTGACTTTTGGCAAGTAAAAACGCAGCATGCAGTCCGAGCCGGGTTGCATCGGAAACATTGAGAAAATCAACCATAATTGTATTCTGGTATAATAATACAATAATATGGTTGTTTTGTCAATAAAAATTCGGTTTTTGGTATTAAGAGCGCAGAGGTGTGATTTCATTTGCTGGATAGCATTTTCCCGGTATAATTAAATTATGAGTATGCGTTCCAAGGTAGCAGTTCTGTTTACCAGACCAGAGACGGTACTGGATGACTATCGTCGATTGCTCAAGCTGGCGGAAGCGGATAAGCACCTTAAGCCCGGGGTTACAACAATTCTCAAGGATAACATCTCCTGGCATTTTCCGATGCCCGGCGCTAATACGACTCCCTGGCAGTTGGAGGGAACGATACTGGGCTTGCATGATCTTGGATATCGGGACTTGGCAGTGGTCCAGAATAAGACGGTAGTGATCGACACTCACAAGGGTGAAGACCTTAATCGCTATGTGCCGATTTTTCAAAAGTGTGGACTGCCTGTTCTCTACAATTTCAAGGAATCAGATATGAAATGGATCCCCTTTCAACCTAAGGCGAAACTGCTGGCACTGAATCATATTTACCCCGAAGGGTTGCGCATTCCGGACTACTTCATCGGCAAGAATATCGTCCATCTGCCAACCGTGAAATGCCATATCTACACTACCACGACCGGCGCAATGAAGAACGCCTTTGGCGGACTGCTTTCAACGCACCGTCATTACACACATACTTGGATTCATGAGACACTGGTGGACCTGCTGGCGATACAGCAGGAAATCCATCCGGGCATTTTTGCGGTGATGGATGGTACGACAGCAGGGGATGGACCGGGACCGAGAACAGTCCGGCCGGTGGTGAAGAATGTAATTCTGGCTTCAGCCGATCAGGTGGCAATTGATGCGATTGCAGCAAAGATGATGGGTTTTGATCCGATGACAATTAAATACATCCGGCTGGCGCATGAGCAGGGGTTGGGGGTTGGTGATCCGAAGGAGATTGAGGTGGTGGGTGATGATATTTCAAATGAAAACTGGGGATTCAGAGTAGGTCTGTCATTCCATCGGTTTTTGGGCTGGCTCTCCTGGTACGGTCCGACCCGGTTTCTCCAGAGGCTGATTTTCCGGACCTGGCTGGTGAATATTCCGATTTTCGTTTCCGAATTCAATCACGACTTCATTCACTGGCCGTTAAAGGAACGCAAAATTTACGAGCGCTGGCGTCGTGAGACCGGCTGGGGTCGGCTCTTTCAGGAATACGAGCAGAAGGGCTGTCTGCTACTGTAAAACAATACCGCAGCGGACGAGGTTCAATTGTTTTTAATTTCAGGGGCAGTAGCAGCAATCGGTGCTCTGGGATTGATTGCGCAGGTGGTAATTTTCCGTGAATTTCTCGGGATCTTTGCTGGTAATGAGCTTTCCGCCGGCATTTTACTATCCGCCTGGCTGTTGTTTGAAGGGCTGGGTGCCTGGTTAAGTGGCAGGTATGCCCCAAGGCTGAGAAGTGGGCTTTGGGACTGGTTTACAGGAATCGGCGTATTATCCGGGTTCTCCACAATTGTCAGCGTTCTTTTGATAATATTCAGTCCGAGACTGACGGGTTTAATTCCTGGTGAAATTCTGAGTATGCACCAGTTGCTGATAATTACGGTGTTGGCTGTGCTACTGCCGGCAGGCACGCATGGCGCACTGTTTTCACTATCAGCCGAAATTTTTTCTCGGGTTGATCAATGTACCGGTGTCAGCCGGGCTTACCTTTACGAAGGGCTAGGCACTTTTATCACCGGTCTGCTGCTTTACTTTCTGCTCCTTTCCCGACTTGCCGGGATCGGGATTATTCTTCTTTTTACCGGTGTGATGCTGATTGTGCTGGCACTGATTTATCCCCGACGAATCCCGGCGATGTTCTTTATTTTTGGGGGCAGTCTACTGGTGCTGGTGTCCCCTGCGCTTACTGACAGCCTCAGCCGCAGTTTAATGGAGGCGGTCTGGCAAGGACACCGGGTGCTTGCGGTCCGCGAGTCGCCTTATGGCAAGCTGGTTACGCTTGAAAGAGAGGGGCGCCGGCAGGTTCTTTATGACGGAACGGTGGTTATGGATATGCCTCGGTCCGAAATTATCCGGGATGAGCAGCTGGGGTATCTGCCGATGCTGTTTCATGCGAGGCCACAGGATGTCCTGATTCTGGGAGGTGGGAGAATTGGGCTGATTAATGAGGTGCTGAGGTTTCCGGTTTCTCGGGTGCAGGTAATTGAGCTTGATCCGGTACTGGTTGCAGAAACAGAGCGGGCGGGTGGTCAGATGGTTGCTGAAATGTTGTCTGAGCCAAGGGTGCAGGTAGTTACTGCTGACCCGCGCCGATTTTTCAATGTGACTGATGACAGTTTTGATGTGATCATACTTTCCCTGGCTGCACCGGCAAATCTTAATGCCAACCGTCTCTTCAGTGTTGAATTTTATCAGCAGTGTGCCCGGAGATTGAAGACCGGGGGCATGGTGGTTACGCCGATACCCGGCAGTGGAGACAATCTGGTTTTTGAAGCCGGGGTGATTGCCGGAATCCGACAGTCAACACTCGGCAGGGTGTTCCCCTATGTTTATGCTTTGGGTCTTGATATACCGCTGATGATTGCCAGCAGGCGACCGCTTGAGATTTCATCGGAAACGCTTGCCCACCGGTTGAGAATGGAAAATCCCGGGTTGATAGTTTTAACACCGGAATATCTCGCTCATTTGCTTGATTCGTTCCGGCAGCAGCGATTCCAGAGCAAAATAGTAAATGCCGGGTTGATGAATTATGATTTGCTGCCGGTGGAGCTGTTTTATAATCTGGTGCGCGAGAGCCGGCGGCTTTCTCCCAGAATTGCCGAGTTGTTGGCAAGACTGCCGCTGGTGGTGGCGCAATCAACATTACCGCTGTTAGTACTATTAATCGTGGTTGCCATCGCTGGCAGTCTGGTGCGCCGCGGTTTTGCCCGTGGTTTCGGGATAATGAGCTCAGGTTTTGCCGGTGCGGGAGTTTCGACGCTGACAATTATGGTTTATCAGCTCCGCTTTGGTTCAGTTTATTCCGGCGTAGCAGTGCTGTTGGCCGGTTTTATACTCGGGTCGGTGGCGGGTGCATACCTGAGCAAGTGGTTTAAGAAGTGCCGACCGGCGATGCTTTTTCTTTGCGGCGATCTGATGTTTTTGGCGGTCCTGGGGACGATACTTCGATTGACGCGCAGCGGAGGTCAGACGCTATTGGTGTTAACGCTGATGTTTGCAGGGTTGATATTAGGCTGGCAGTTCGGTGTTGCCAGCGCCGAGCGTCAGACAGAGATTCCCAGTGGTGGCAGGACCGCCGGTCTGTTAGGGGTGCTGGATTTCTCCGGCGGCGCAATCGGCGGATTTATAGTGGCAGTGGTGCTGGTGCCGGTCACCGGAGTTATGAATGCAATCCTGATAATTGCGGCGGTGAAATTAAGTAGTGCGGTTGTTCAGTTGTTGACATTGGGTAAATCCCGCTTTACAATCCAGCGTGTTTAATTCCCGAAAAGGCAGCACAATTTTTATTGCCGGCTGGCTTATGCTCCTGTGCTGGGCCGAAGTATATGCCCAGGAGTCCGGTGGTATAACCGGTTTTGGTGGGATGAGTATTCAGGGGCTGCTGCAGCCGTCAGTTTCGCCAGTGCCCAGTCTTGTAGGAGTGGAGAGCCCGATAATATCGGACCAGTATATTCTGATGCCCGGCGACCGGCTGCTCGTAACGGTACGGGGAAAGGCAACATTTTCCTATCAGAGTATGATTACCTATGAAGGAAAGATTACGGTCAATCTGCCGCTCGGGCCAATGGCACCATCTTACGATGGCTCAGGAAAGTCTCTGACACTGGAAGTGGTGGATGCAGTTACCGTCTCCGGACTCACACTGCGTCAAGCTCAGGATACTCTGAGTCGGGTGATGCGTCGCTACTTCCGGGATGCTGAGGTCAAGCTGACTCTGATGGGACTTAGGTCAGCAATTGTTTTTGTCACCGGTGAGGTTCAGTATCCCGGTGCCTACAATGCCTCGCCGGTTGAGCGGGTTTCGCAGCTGATTGCCCGTGCCGGCGGATTGTCACCGCTCGGGTCCAAAACCAGAATCGTATTGATCCGCGGTGGATTGCCCTTCGCCAATGTGGACATTGAGCGGTTTGAAAATGAGGGTGACCTGCAGGCAAACCCGTTCATTGAATCGGGCGATGTCATTTATGTGCCACCAGTGGAAGGGCTGGTTACAGTTAGGGGAGCGGTGTTTGGAAGAGGTGAATATCGAATCCGGGCGTCCGCCTTAACCACCGAAAAGGAGAGAATGAGCGAAGGGGTATACGAACTGAAGCCGGGTGAGCGGGTTTTTGATCTGATCCGAAAGGCGGGGGGCATTACACCCTGGGCCGACCTGCACAACTGCTATGTTGAGCGGCTGGTGCTGGGAGGAAATGGAGCAAGAAACAGGATTCCGGTCGACCTCCATCGGGTAATTTTTGAAAACGATTCCTCCCAAAATATTGAACTGGTAAATGCAGATGTAGTAGTGGTGCCGCCAATCAACTCTTTTGTCTATGTTCAAGGAGAAGTGACCAACCCCGGTTCTTTTCTCTATACCCCGCATTTCCGGGTAAGTGATTATGTTGGGCAGGCGGGCGGACCTACGGAAAATGGCAATTTAGCCGGGGTAACGATTGTTCGTCAGGGAAGGCGCATTCCGGCAAAATCCAATCCGGTAGCGGAAGCAGGTGATGTTATTATTGTGCCCCGTTACGGTATCAGATGGTGGCAGGATGTGGTAACGATCATCTCTCAGGTCGGAATTCCGACCCTTTCCCTGATTCTGACAGTAATTGCGCTGCAGCGTTAAATTTTATTTTCCCGCAGCGAAATTTTTCTGATTCTGCGGGCGTGACGTCCGCGAGTAAATTCTGTTTTTAAAAAGACCCGGACCAGTCTTCTTGCGATCTCCGGAGCGAGCAGGTCCGCACCAAGACACAGAATATTGGCATTGTTGTGCTCCCGGCTGAGGCGTGCCATTTTTTCGTTCACACAGAGCGCCGCCCGCACACCGGGGATTTTGTTGGCTGCAATGGACATGCCGATCCCAGTAGCACAGATCAGTATACCCCGGTTCGCCTTGCCGGTGCCGACCATTTCCCCGACCGTAAAGGCGTAATCCGGGTAATCAGTCCGTTCGGTATTAAATGTGCCGCAGTCAATTACCCGGTAGCCCAGTCGGGAAAGCAGCGGTTTGAGCGATTCCTTTAGGAGAAAACCGCGGTGATCCGCACCCAGTGCCACTTTCATCGGACAAAGGTCAGCCAGCCGTACCGGTCCTCCCGTTTGAGTTCGATGATGGCGAAAAACTCCTGCTGGAGCCGACGGGTGATTGGTCCGCATTTGCCGTTGCCGATGGTGATTCGGTCAACCGAGCGAATGGGTGTGACTTCGGCAGCGCTGCCGGTGAAGAAAATTTCATCCGCCAGATAGAGCATTTCCCGCAGCATCATCGTTTCCCGGACTTCGTAACCGAGTTCGCGCGCCAGGGTGATGATCGTGTCCCGGGTGATGCCGGGAAGAATCGTGGCGTGGAGCGGAGGGGTGTAAATAACACCATTGCGCACGACAAACAGATTTTCTCCGGAGCCTTCGGAGACAAAGCCGAAGACATCAAGGGCGATACCTTCAACAAAGCCGTAGGTCAATGCCTCCATCTTGATCAGCTGGGAGTTCATATAATTGGCGCAGGTTTTGGACATTGCCGGGAAGGTATTGGGAGCCATGCGGTTCCAGGAGGAGACCATGACATCGACACCCTGTTCCAGCGCCTCCGGGCCGAGGTATTTTCCCCATTTCCAGGTAATCAGGGCAACATCAACCGGACAGCCGAATGGATTTACCCCCAGTTCCTTATAACCGCGATAGACAATCGGCCGGATATAACATTCATCGAGTTCATTCTTTTTGATCAGTTCCACCGTTGCCTGATTGATCTGTTCCCGGGTGAAAGGTATTTCCATCCGGTAGATCTTTGCCGAATTAAAAAGGCGGTTGGTATGGTCTGCCAGCCGGAAGACTGCCGGGCCTTTCGGCGTTTTATAACAGCGCAGACCTTCAAAGACACCGGTGCCATAGTGAATTACATGGGAGCAGATATGGATTTTCGCCTCTTCCCAAGGGATATAGTTGCCGTTCATCCAGATGAACCTGGACTTGGTTTCCTCAAGGCCCATTTGACCTCCTTTTTAATAAAAGTAAAGGCGGAACCGCTGGGCTCCGCCTTCATTTTTACTAAGCTGAAATAATATAATCACTGCGTTCTGCTTCCGTGTATGGTGGCGAAGGGAGTCGAACCCCTGACCCGTGGATTATGATTCCACTGCTCTGCCAGCTGAGCTACGCCACCATTTTTTTAATTTTAATTATCGGTAAGTTCAAGTCAAACTGCGCGGAGCGGGGTATTCATTGACAGCAGGCAAAGGTTTTTTTAAATATTTTATAACCTGAAAGGAGGTAGTATTGAAGAGGCTACTGGTGATCGTTAGCGGCTGTTTCGGTCTACTGCTGGCGCTTTGGACACCGGTCGGCCCTGGTGGTGGTAATGTGTATTCGGGTGACATCAGCAATACCAGTCCCGCAGTGATCTACTTTGCCCCATATAACAGCTCCACCCGGCTGGTGAAATCGACCGATGAAGGGCTAACCTGGGTTCAGACCCCCGGCGTCCTTCCGGGCTATGTTTATGAGGTGCTGGTGCATCCGACCAATCCCAACATCGTCTATGCCGGCCTGGGAACTTCAATCTACAAAACAACCAATGGTGGTGCCTCATGGACCAGGTTGAGTACCCCCAATTCCAACTACTTTCGGGCGATGGCGATGAATCCACAAAATCCAGATGTGATCTATGCTGCCGGCTATTACTATGGTGCCAGCCCTTATAAGCAGGTGCTGGTCCGAAGTGATGATGGGGGCAATACCTGGTCTGCCTTTTATTTTGATACGACAACCACTAACGCCTATGGTTATTCATTGGCGATCGATCCGATTGATACTGCTACCGTTTATGTTGGCGGCTACCGGGCTTCCGGTTTGACGACGCTCCACCGCTCCTCAGACCGGGGTCAGACCTGGGAGGAGCTGCCGCTTGGAATCAGCGGTTATTATCCATATTCAGTCTATATCAGTCCGGCAAATCCGAATCTGATTTTTATAGCACCCTATACCACCGGTATTTATCGTTCGACCGATCGCGGTCAGACCTGGATGCAGGTAGCGAGTGTAGTCGCAGTTTACCGGCTTACCGGCGCATCCGGCAACCCGGCGGTGTTTTACGCCTCTACCAGTAGCAGTGTTTATCGCAGTCAGGATACTGGGCGGACCTGGACACTCGTCAACCGCGGGCTCTCGGGTAATCCTAATTTCTGCCTGATGAGCAATCCGAACAGCACGCCGACAGTATATGTCGGGACCAAGACCGGTCTTTTCCGCTCAACCAACTACGGTGATACCTGGGAAAATCTGATTGAAGAGCTGTTTCTCAGTCAGGTCAAAGTGGTGGCGCTGGCGAATGATCCGGCTACGGTTTATGTGGAGTGTCTAAACGATGGTGTGTATAAATCAACAGATAACGGTACTACCTGGCGCCGCTGTTCGGACTTCCTATCCTGCGGGAATATCACTTCGATTGCGGTGGACCCGCGTGCCCCCCTGACCCTCTGGGCGCTCGAAGGCTCAGGTTGAGGTAACGCCGAGCTCTTTTTGAGCACAGACGGCGGGTCCGTCTGGACACAGAAAGAAAGTTATCTTGGTGATGGCGCGGCAGTGGCAATCTCACCGCACAATCCGGATGTAATTTTCACCTGCGGCTACGGGTATATCAATAACGCCTACCGGATTCAAACCTCCTACACCACCGACTGCGGTAATACCTGGATTCGTGATACAATCATCGATTCAATCGCCAGGGTGAATACCGTCGTTTTTGATCCCTTTGTGCCTAACCGTCTGCTGATGGGCGGTGATTCGATCTACAATTACAAGCTACTGCTGGTGAGTACCGATCTCGGCAATACTTGGGAACATACCGGTAATGGCTTGAGCGGGATTGTCTATACTCTGGCGGCTTCGGTCCGGACTCCGGGTTTGATGTATGCCGGCACTAATCAGGGCCTTTATCGGTCGACTGACGGCGGTATAAACTGGGGTCGGACCGGCAGCTTCACCATGGTCCGTTCGGTCGCGATCGATCCTGCTAATGACAGTTTGGTTTATGCGGGCACAAGCACAGGTATTTACCGGACGACCGATGGCGGAACGAGCTGGATTCTGGACAACGAAGGGTTGGAGATCACAGACATTCTCACCCTCGCGTTCCGGAGCACCGCTCTGCGGACGGTGTTTGCCGGCACCAATGGCGGAGGGGTCTACATTACTACCCCGCCAACCGGGATTGGCGAGGCGACGGTCGGTTCCGGCAGCAGCGGCATGGGCCTGCGGATCCTACCCAACCCTGCTCGGAGCCGGTTCCAGGTGCTGGTTTTGGCTAGAGATGGTGAAATGCTCCAAGGTGCGCTATATGATCCTGCCGGCAGGCTGGTGCAGATGCTGGCGCCCCAGCCGGTCATCAATGGCCGGACAGGGTGGCAGGTCAACCTTCAGGGATCAGTTAAGGGGGTGTATCTCCTCCGGATCCGGAGCCGGACCGGTGAGCAGACCGGCAGATTGGTTCTGACCGATTAGCCAGCCGTTTTCCGGACTTGACGCCCGGCGGATTTCCGGATATGCTCCTCTTGTGGAGTTACTTCCGGAATACCGCCGGGCGCTTGTTCAGTTTCTTGATTATCTGAAAAAGGAACGGGGGTATTCGATTCATACCGTCCGCTCTTATGAGGCAGATCTGAATCAGTTCTTTGACTTCTGTGCCGAAGTGTTGAACGGCAAGCCGCTTGAGCGGCTGGAACGGAACGATATCCGGGACTTTGTCGGCGCGGTGATGCGCTATGGTTACACCGGCAAAAGCACCGCGCGCAAACTTTCGGTCCTGCGTTCCTTTTTCCGGTTTCTGACCATAACCGGGGTGCTGGAGCGCAATCCGGCACGGGGAATTAAAGGACCACCGCTGGAACACCGGCTGCCGCCACTTCTGACCGAGTTTCAGGTACATGAGGCGCTCAAGCCGCTGGATGAATCCATCCGGTCGCTGCGCGATGCGGCGATTCTCGAGACGCTTTATGGCTCGGGTCTGCGGGCATCAGAGCTGGTTGGGCTTAATATTCCGGATATTGACTTTGAGGCGGAGACGATCCGGGTCCGGGGCAAGGGAGGGAAGGAGCGGATTCTGCCTTTGGGACAGAAGGAGGCGGAGGCGATCCAGCGCTATCTGGCGGTGCGCGGCTATTCGGAGGAAAAGGCGGTTTTTCTCAACCTCAAAGGCGGAAGACTGACTACCCGCTCAGTCCAGCAGATTGTCCGGCGTGCCCTGAGTCGGGTCAGCGGTACGGCTGCCACTCATCCGCACGCCCTGCGCCATGCCTTTGCCACTCATCTGCTCGAGCGGGGGGCAGATCTGCGGGCGGTGCAGGAGCTTCTGGGGCATGCCTCGCTATCATCAACCCAGATTTACACCCATCTAACTGTGGAGCGGCTGCGCCGGATTTATGACCGGGCGCATCCCCGATCCGGCGCCGAGGATTAGAGCAGCCGGATCCGGTGTCGGGGGAGGTTCCGTTCCTTCCAACGACTTTTCCCGGTTACGGTGAGCAGGATTGAGGCGAATCCGATCAGGCAGGCATTGAGCATAATCAGCGGATGGAGCATAGGCAGATGGCGCGGCAGCCGGAACCGCAGGGAAATTATGTGCCAGCAGGCAAGCTGGAGACCGAGGGTCAGCAGGGCACACCAGAAGTTGAAATCAACCTGTGCCCGGGCAACGGTAAAAAGCGGGTGAAACGTGATGAGCAGCAGCCAGCTCCAGACAAAGATCGCGGGCAGGAGCCGGTAGTCAAAGAGCGGGAAGAAATTCTTGGTAAAGCCGTGCCAGGCATCCTGCCAGCCCTGATACATCCGGGTGGAGATAAGCGGGCTGAGATCCAGAAAAACCCAGTTCAATCCGAACCGTTTTACCCGCCGGACGAGCGCCAGGTCCTCAGCCGCCTCGCCTTTGACCGCTTGATGACCACCGATCACATCATACCCAGAGCGCGTGAAGAGCAGGAACTTGCCGTTAGCCGCCGAAAACGCTTGTGAACGCTTCCAGCGGTAGGCAATGAGCAGCGGCAAAATGGTGATGATTGACCAGATAATAAAAGGCACGGTCAGCTGTTCGCCCAGGGTCAGGACCTGATTGTGAATGATCCCAGTTAAAAGGCTAAGCTGGTGTTGTTGCAGGCGGGCAACCGTCCGGCTTAGGGCATCAGGTCCAAAGACAGTATCAGCATCGGTGAAAAGTAAAAGTTCACCCGTGGCATACTGTGCCAATTGGTGGCAGGCCCAGTTTTTGCCGGTCCAGCCTGCAGGTACCGGCTGTCCGGTGATGAGCCGGAGCCGGGATGATTTCAGCCGTTCGACCATCTCGCCGGTGCGGTCCTGAGAACCATCGTCCAGGACCAGAACTTCGTAATTTGGATAGTTCTGATTCAGCAGCGATTCGACACAGCGCCCGATTGTGGCTTCCTCGTTTCTTGCCGGGATCAGGACCGAGACCCGGGGGAAAGAGGTCAGTCCGTTTTTTTCTGCCCGCCGGCGGAGCAGGAGGAGGTTGGTGATCGTGATCAGAAACTGGGCTAGGACAAAGAGCAGAATCCGGGCGGAATCAACAAACAGGGCAAACGGTTTCATTAGTGTAGCTCCCGGCGGTGCTGATAGATGACGAGCGCGGCATTGCCCAGCGCTGCGGCAAAGAGCGGCAGGGAACGGTAGTATAGTCCGACAAAGACCGGGAGGCCGAGCATGGTTATGGCAACACACCAGGCGTCCCGCTTCAGGCGCAGAATGAATTTCGTCAGAATGAGCAGGGCGCCCAGAAATACCGGCACCTGATAGAGGGTTATACCCGACCAGACCCCGAAGGTGACCGCCAAACCCTTGCCGCCACGCAGGCGCAAAAACGGAGAAAAGGCATGACCGAGTACCGGTGCGAGAATGAGCAGAATCAACAGCGCTTTGGAGATGTGGAAGTGCCAGAAGCCGAGTCCGGTCGGGACCATCCCCTTGAGAAAATCAAATATTAGTCCCAGCATGCCGATCGCCGGACCGGCAGCGCGGAACGCGTTGACCGCACCGGGATTGCCATCGCCGGTCCGACGGATGTCGATGCCCCGGAGCCGGGCAAGCCAGAAGGAGAACATCAGGGCGCCACTGAAAAAGCCGGCAAGGACAAGGAGCAACCCGGTCCAGTTCATTCAAACGGCTCCGGATTCAGCCTGAGCCGGTAGTCGGAATATACCTCCCGGACCTCAATCCGGCGCTGCATTAGGGTCCGGACCAGCCTCAGGCTCAGGGCCATTTTCAGCTCAAACGCCACCGGCAGCCAGAAACGCTCGACCCGGTCATACTTCAGGACTATCCGGGTGCTGTCTACAACCGGGGGCAGCTCGGCCGGTATAAACTCCAGTTTTACCAGTTCCCAGCTTCCGGGCAGAAAGTAGCCGGTGCCGGTGAGCAGGTGCCGGTCCGGTTTTTGGGGTCGGAACCGGATCGCCCGCAGCCGCTGTCCCTCAACAGTGACTGTGCCCGTATCTGTAAAAAGGTAGAACCTCCGGTTCTCGGGGAAAAAGGGCAGCCGGATCTGGCGGGCAAACATACCCTTGGCACTCAGGCTGCGGAGCAGCCGCTGCCGGCGCCGGCCCTGAACCGGTCTTTCGTTCAGCTCCACGCTGATGAACAGATCCTGTTGGTGCTCATAACGGTCCATCACCACTCGGCGCAGGCAGTGGATGGTGTCGGCACGATTGTGGAGCAGGTCGGTTTCAACATAGGTCAGCTCGGCACGATAGGTCACGCTCCGGAGTTGGGCGGCGATCTCTGCCTGATGGCAGAAGATGGAGTCAATAGAGGCCGAAATGGAGATCAGCAGGGGTAGCACCAGTCCGGACACAGAAAAATTATCCTTGGAAATCACTACGGGTCAATGGCTTCCTGCATGACAGGTAGAGATTAAAGGCATTTCCGCTCCCCAAACCGACCCTCGGGGGAACTGTCCTCCCCCTCAGCAGGATCTGAAGGGGAACTGATTTATATGATATTGATAATCTGTAAATTAGCAGATCGGGGAGGGGATGTTAAATTTCTCCTCTGTTAAATTTCTTCTCTTTTTGGACTCTAACTGTTATTGGGGTGCTCTTGCCTTGATGTCGGTTATCGGTTAATATTTAATTATTATGGTGCCGGTGCCGAAGGTGCTTTTTTCCCGCTGTCTCGGGTTTGAGTCCTGCCGTTATAACGGCGAGATCATCCGGGATGAGTTTGTTGAACGGCTGAAACGGTTTGTTGAGCCGGTGACCGTATGTCCGGAGCTGGGGATTGGCCTTGGGGTACCGCGTCCGCCCATCAAAATTTTGTATCAAGAGGGTACGATCCGGCTCATTCAGCCGGCAACCGGGCTGGACCTGACCGACCAAATGCAGGGGTTTGTGCAATCGTTTCTTGACCGGCTGGGTACGGTTGACGGATTTGTGCTCAAATCCCGTTCACCCTCGTGTGGGACACGGGATGTCAAGGCTTTCAATGAGGAGGGCAATATCTATCCGGCGTTCACCCGCCGCGGATTCTTCGGCGGTGCGGTCCTGGCCCGGTTTCCGGATCTGCCGGTGGAGGATGAGGGCCGGCTCCGGAACTTTCTCATCCGGGAGAGCTTTCTCTGCCGGCTGTTTGCTCTTGCCCGTTTCCGGCAGCTGAAGGCAGAACCGTCGCCCGGTGGACTCGTGGAGTTTCACACCCGGCATAAACTGCTTTTGCTTGCCTTCAGTCCTGAGGGGCTGCGGCAGCTGGGGAGAATTGTTGCCGATGCAGGTAGGCGTCCGGTGGCGACGGTGCTGGCAGAATATGGACCAGTTTTCTCCCAGGTGTTTGCCCGGCCGCCGAAGTATACGAATGCAATCAACGTCCTGCTCCATGCCCTGGGTCATTTCAAGGAGAAACTGAGTTCGGGCGAAAAGGCGTTCTTTCTGGATACAATCGATGCCTTTCGCCAGGGCCGGCTGCCGCTGAGTGTGCCGGTCAGCCTGCTCCGTTCCTGGATCGTCCGTTTTGGTGAGCCCTATCTGGAAAAGCAGTTTTTCTTCCAGCCCTATCCTGAGGCGCTCGCGGATATTGCCGACTCGGGCAAGGGCAGAAACCGTTAGCGATGATCCGGGTTGGCTATCCCTGCATCAATCTGACTCTTGCGTGCCGGGGCACGAGGACCTTCCGGCTCCGCTCCTATTCCCGGGAGCGGCTGCGGGAGACGGTTACCAGTAATCTTGCCTGTCTTGCCGAGACCATCCGCTGGAACATTGCGCACGGGATCGGCTTTTTCCGGATCAGCTCGGATCTGATACCGTTTGCCTCCCATCCGGTGAACCGCTACCCCTGGTATCTGGTTTTTGCCCGGCAGTTCCGCCGGATCGGCGAGCTGATCCGAAGGAGCCAGATGCGGATCTCGATGCATCCGGACCAGTTTGTTCTGCTCAATGCGAAGAGGGAGCAGATTGTTGCCGACTCAATCCGGGAGCTCGTTTACCATTGCCGGGTCCTGGATCTGCTCGGGCTGGACCGGACCGCCAAGGTGCAGATTCATCTGGGCGGTGCCTATGGTGACAAGCGGGCGAGCATGGAGCGGTTTATTATGGTTTACCGGCTTTTGCCTGCAGCAGTTCGGTGCCGGCTGGTGATTGAAAATGATGACCGGATTTACAATGTGTCCGAATGCCTGGCGGTCAGTGCGGAAACCGGCATCCCGGTCGTCTTTGACTCCTTTCACCATGAGGTCAATAGTGACGGCACGGACTGGCGGCGGGCATTTGAGCGCTGTGCCGCCACCTGGCGCAGGCGGGACGGGTTGCCGATGGTGGACTACAGTTCGCAGCTTGCCGGTGCCCGGTCCGGTACACATGCCCATCACCTTGATCCGGATCATTTCCGCCGTTTTTTCGCAGCGCTTGCGGATCGTGATTTTGACCTGATGCTTGAGATCAAGGATAAGGAGCAGAGCGTCCTGGTGGCACAGCGGCTGCTCAGTGGTAAATTTTGACTTCAGCCAAGGACAGGTTAAAATTAAATTCTACTTTGAAAAACGGAGGTCAAATGGCAAAGGTTCTGGAAATCAGATGGCATGGCCGGGGCGGTCAGGGCGCCAAGACCGCAGCGCTGCTTTTCGGTGAGGCGGCGCTTGAGACCGGCAAGTATATTCAGGCTTTTCCCGAATACGGACCGGAGCGGATGGGCGCACCGGTAACCGCCTTCAACCGGCTCTCGGAGGAGCCGATCTACAGCCATTCGGGAATCAAAAATCCGGATATTGTGGTTGTGCTTGATTCTTCTCTGATTGAACCGGCAGGGGTAACTGAGGGGCTTAAGCCTGGCGGCATTCTGCTGGTAAATACCGTGGAAAGCCCGGATGTGCTCCGGAAACGGCTGAATCTGCCAGAGTCAGTCCGGGTTTATACCGTTGATGCCTCAACCATTGCGCTGGAGACAGTCGGCAAGGATGTGCCCAACACCCCGATGCTTGGTGCGCTGGCGCGGGTGACCGGTGTGTTGGAGCTGGAGCCGATGATTGCAGCGATCCGTTCCAAGCTGAGTTCAAAGTTCCGGGGCCGGGAAAAGCTCGTCGAGGACAATCTCAAAAGCATCCGGCGCGCATTTGAAGAGGTCAAGGGGTTGAACTGAGGGGAGGCGATTATGGCGAAAAAACTGCAAGGCTGGCAGGAGCTGCCCTGCGGGGCGATCATTACTGACATGCAGGCGGTTAAGGAGAACAAGACCGGAGCCTGGCGCAGTCAGCGGCCGGTCTGGAGCAGGGAGAAGTGCCGGCAGTGTCTCATGTGCTGGATTTACTGCCCGGATTCGGCGATCCTGATCCAGGACGGAAAGGTGGTCGGGATTGACTATGACTACTGCAAGGGGTGCGGCAACTGTGCCAGCATCTGTCCGGCAAAGGCAATTGAGATGGAAAAGGAGAAGAAATGATTCTGGCAAAGACCGGTAATGAGGCGTTTGCCTATGCGATGAAGCAGATTAACCCGGATGTGGTTGCTGCCTATCCGATTACCCCTTCAACCGAGATTGTCCAGCTGTTCTCCAACTATGTTGCCGATGGTGAGGTGGACACCGAGTTTGTGCCGGTGGAGAGTGAACATTCGGCAATGACCGCCTGTATCGGTGCCGCCGCCTGCGGCCGGCGGGTGATGACCGCCACCGCTTCGCAGGGGCTGGCGCTGATGCATGAAATGCTGTTCATTGCTGCGGGGCTGCGGCTGCCGATTGTGATGGCGGTGGCATCCCGCTCGCTTTCCTCACCGCTCAATATCCACGGTGATCACTCCGATTCGGTGGCATCACGGGATTCTGGCTGGCTGCAGTTTTTCTGTGAGACGGTCCAGGAGGGGTATGATACGCTGATTATGGCGGTGAAGATTGCGGAGCGGGCATACCTGCCGGCAATTGTGGCGATTGACGGCTTCATCCTCTCTCACTGTCAAGAGCGGATTGAGACGCTGGAGGATTGGGCGGTCCGGGAGTTTTTGGGTCAACCAAAACCCAACTACAACCTCCTGGATTGGCGCAATCCGATTCTGGTCGGACCGGCAACCCTGCAGGATTACTATTTTGAGTTTAAGCGCAGTGAGATTGAGGGGATGAACCGGGCGCTGCCGGTGATTGAGGGGGTCCAGCAGGAGTTTGGGCAGAAATTTGGCCGTTATTATCCGGTGCTGGAGGAGTACCAATGCGATGATGCAGAGGCGGTGCTGGTGGTCATGGGCTCTGCCTGCGGAACCTGCCGGGTGGCGGTTGATCAGCTGCGGGCCGAAGGTAAGAAGGTGGGATTGGTGAAGCTGCGGGTGTTCCGACCTCTGGTGCACAACCTCCTAAAGAAAAGCCTTGCCCGCTTCCGGATGATCGGTGTCCTGGACCGGGTGGATGCGGTCAACTCCTATGGCGGTCCGCTTTTTACCGAGATCACCTCGGTGCTGTATGATCTGCCGGAAAGACCGAAGGTTTTTTCCTATGTTTACGGTCTGGGCGGACGGGAGTTTTCCCCGGAAGATGCCCGGATTGTTTATGAGCAGGTGCTTTCGGGCAAAAAGGATGAACTGGTAACCTATGTGGGTGTGAGGTGAAAAATGTTGAAACTTCAGGATCTGGCAAAGAATCAGGAGCTTTTTTCTCATGGCCATCGTGCTTGTGCCGGCTGTGGTGAGGCGCTGGCGGTGCGGCAGATTCTACTCGCCGCCCAGCCCCGGCCGGTGGTGACTACGATGGCAACCGGCTGTCTGGAGATTTTTTCCTCCATCTATCCGCACAGCGCCTGGCAGGTGCCGATGATTCATACTGCGTTTGAGACCGCAGCATCAACTGCAGCCGGGGTCGAGGCGGCATACCGGTTTGCGAAAAAGAAGGGGCTGATCAGTGATGATATCCGGATTATCGCCTTTGCCGGCGATGGCGGGACCTATGACATCGGGCTGCAGGCGCTCTCCGGGGCGTTCGAGCGCCGGCACCGGTTTCTGTATGTGTGCACCAACAATGAAGCCTATATGAATACGGGAATTCAGCGTTCATCGGCCACGCCTTATGGTGCGGATACCACCACCTCACCGGCAGGCAGAGTGCTGCCCGGCAAGATCCAGCACCGCAAAAACATCATGGAGATTGTAATTGCCCATGATGTTGCCTATGCGGCGCAGACCACGGTGTTTTTCTGGCGGGATCTGGCAACCAAGGTGCAGAAGGCGCTGGATGCTCCGGGTCCGAGCTTTCTCAATGTGCTTGTGCCCTGTCCGCTCGGCTGGCGCCATCTGCCTTCCGAAACGGTTAAACTCTCCCGGCTTGCCGCTGATACCTGCTACTGGCCGCTGTATGAGTATGAAAACGGCCGTTACAAGGTAAATTATACGCCAACAAAGAGGCTGCCGGTGGAGGAGTTCCTCAAGCCCCAAGGCCGGTTCCGGCATCTTTTCGGTAGTGAGGCGGGGCAGCAGGTGATTGCGGAACTGCAGCGTTATGTCGATGAGCAGTGGGAATTGCTGCTCAGAAAGCAGGCGTTGTTCGGTGAGGGTTCAGCTAAGGCTTGACAGAACTCAAGCCGAGCATTAAAATTTCAGTGTGGGTGCAACGCGGCGCGCTCGGGTAACCAGCCGGTTTTATGTGCGGGTGACCGGTGCGCAGCCGGTCTGGCAGTTCTTCCCCCGGACCGTAAAGCCGGCAGAGCTGAAAATCGGTCCCGGTATTGCAGAACTCGTCCATCAGTGTCCCAATTTTCTGAATCTGGCTGACGCCGAAACAGCGCCCTTCCGGGTTGTTCTGCCGCTGGCAGAAATTGCCGACGTGCGTTCCCCAGTTTTTCTTGCGGTGCAGGAGTCGGGCGGGCTTTATATCGTTGGCTGCCCGGATGAAAGCGGACCGGGTGCCTACACCACGATGGTGGCAGACATTCTGGCTGCTAGCACGAGAATGTGGCGGATGAGCTATGAACAGTTTTCCCGGCTGTTTGCCGAGATCGAAGGGGTGGATCTGGAGGAGCTGATGCTGGAGCGCAGCAGTGCCGACTGGGATTTTGAGCAGTTTCAAGCCGCAGTCAGTCTCAATCTGGAAAAAGGCCGGTTTCCGATACTGATTGTCACCGCTGAACCTGAAGGTGAGGTCCGGCAGGTGCTAGAGTATCTCAAGGGCATGAATTTGAATGCTAGACTGGTAAGCTACTCGGCCTGGGCAAGCGGGGGAATTGTGGTTCTGGAATCGGCACCGACCGAGACGGCAGTGGAGGCTGGACCGGTCAAGTCTCAACCGGCCGGGGTTTATTGGGCACCACTGGGACCGCCGCCGGCACCAGCTGCTTCACCGGCAACGACCGAACCGCCGCCTCCTGAGCCTACAGTTGAGACCTCAGCAAGAATCGGTGCCGGTGCGGTACCGACCGAACCGGCAAAGAAGATTGCCAAACCGCCCTCGCCGGGCACCAAGCCCGGTGTGATGTCGGGCAAACGGCCGCCGCCAAAGCCCAAAAACAGCTCCGGAGGAGCAAAATGAGACACTGCTGTATCCGGGCAAAAAGTCCGGGCAGGGTCTGGTATGAAGTCAGACTGCCGGTAGAAGGTGCATCCGCAACCGCACCCGCCGATTTTTCCCTTGCCGAACTGTTGCAGCAGGCACCGGAGTTTGTCGGTCCGGCACTGGACGGCTGGACTCCGAGAGCGCTGGCGGTGATGCCCAGTGCCACCTCGGCAAGGGTTTTTGTTGCGGTTGACGAGGTGGGGAGGATTGCCATTGTCGGCTGTCCGGATCAGCAGATTGAAGGTGGAGTCAGTGCGATGGCCGGTGACCTGCTGGCAGCAACCGGTAGGCTCTGGCATCAGCCGTTCAAGACGCTGGCAGCGATGTTTGGCGACCCAGAGGGGATAAAACTGACAGAGCAGATCCGCGAGCGCATTGGTGTATTTGATTCTGCCCGGTTCCGGGCTGGGGTGGGGAAAAGTTTGGAGGAGGGAAAATTTCCGATGGTGATTGCGATCGACCGCGTGGATGAGACGATCGAGAAAATGATGGAGTATCTGAGCACAATGAACCTGCAGGTCCGGCTGATGAGCTATGACTATCTGGAGATCGACGGTCTGGAGATTGTTTTGCCCAAAGTGGTGGGAGGTGAAGAGCCAAAACCACAAGCAGAAAAGCCGGTCAGCACGCCCTATCTGGAATACACCCCGACCGTAACCGCTATTAGCCAGGAAGAACTGCAACCCCGGAAGGTGTATGAGCCGTTTCCGGTTGAAGGCACAACGCCGAAGCAGCAGGCGATTCTGGAACGGCTGGTTTACATTGATGATCTCGGCCTGGTCCGGCGCGGATTTGAGTATTTTACCCCCAAGAACATCCAGCGGGCAGTCCGGGAGGGAACGATTGTGGTGGCGGTTGACTCCTCCCGCTGGCCCTTTCCCAAACCGGATGAGGTGGTGGTGGTGGTGCGGACCAGCTTGGAGCACCTTGCCGGTTTTCTCAAGATGAAACAGCAGGAGGTGGAGGATTTTCTCAAACTTCTGCCCCGGGATGAGAAAAAGGAGCACAAGGGGGTGGTGCTCCTCTATGCCCGCAATGTCTATGAGGCAAATCAGCTCGTTAACGAGCTCAAGGCTTTAAAGGAAGTGTCCCAGACCGGGGTCCGGTGAAGCCCCAACTGCTGCTGCATATCTGCTGTGGTCCCTGTGCTACGGTGGTGATTGAACGGCTCGCCGCGCAATATCAGATCACCGGTTTCTTTTATAATCCCAATGTCTTTCCCCAGGAGGAGTATGAGCACCGGTGCGAGGCGGTGGCGCGGGTTGCCGCATTTTTCAATATCCCGCTGCTTTGTGGCGAGTATGACCATAAAGTTTTTCTGAGTTCGGTGTCGGGGCTGGAGGCGGAGCCGGAAGGGGGCAGCAGGTGCCATGTCTGTTTCCGGTTACGGCTGCGGGCAGCCGCCCGGCAGGCAAATGAACTCGGATTTTCCCTTTATGCCTCAACTCTGACCGTCGGCCCGAATAAGCGAGCGGAGCTGATCAACCGTCTGGGCAAGGAGGGAGAAGCGCAATCCGGCGTTTGTTTTCTTGCCGGTGACTGGAAAAAGGGGGATGGGTTCTACCGGAGCGTAGAGCTTTCCCGGCAGCTCGGGCTTTACCGACAGAACTACTGCGGATGCGAATTTTCGCTCAAAAAGGACACGGGGCGGGTTCAATCGCCAAACCCGCCCCGTTAATCGGTCATCCGGTTCAGCGGGTGATTATCAGTTTTGCCTCCAGTTCCGGTCCGGAGACAGTTTTCAGCCGGCAGAAGTAAACACCCGGGGATACGGGTTTGCCGGCTGCATCTTTCCCATTCCAGGTTCGGTTTGGCTGCGGGATGGTCGTGACCAGTCTGCCAGTCCGGTCAAATATGGCGATTGGGCCGTTAGCACCGATTTCGGTTACGAAGTGGATTGAGCCTCTGCCTGGATTCGGGAAGGCATAAAACCGGGTGGGCAGTTTGACCGGTTCATTGCTTTCCCGGATTGCGGTCGGTGTGCCGGTGACATATTTTATCGCCCGGCCAGGAACAATCGGGGCGCTGCCGTGGTTATAGGTGCCGTCAAAAAGACACTGGATTGCAATGGACTGACTCGGGTCCTGAATGCCGATGGTACTTGAAGAGTAGCTGTTGGCGGTCAGATATTGCACTACAATCTGGTTGTCACCGGTCGGGGTCGGTAATGTCTGGTCATAGATGATGATTTCAAACCGCTCCCAGCCACCTCCACCGAGATAATATACCGAGTCCCATTCCACAATGAATCGGTGGTTTGCAGCGTCGTGATAATACCAGACACCATTGCCGGTGGGCGGGTAGAGATCATCCCAGTTGGCACAGACCGCGCCGGGCAGGGTGGTAGTAGGTAGAGAGGAGTTGTAGTAGGCGGTGCTGTTCGTATAGCCGGGTGCAACCCAGCCGTTGGAGCAGATTGAGATCTGAGTGTAATATTCACCATAAAACTGCCAGGTGAAAGGCAGATCAAGGACAACCGTTTGGTCATCACTGAGCGTGAGCCGGGTGCCGAGGTTGTTGATTTCGATCCAGGAGAATTCGGGGTGCTGGGTATAGCTGGTGTCAACATCATCGTAAGCCCAGTACAGTGGCGGCTGACGCGGGCCATCCGGAACCGGATCGGTTTGGACAATCTCACCGACAGTCAGTCGGAACCGGATCGTATCACAATAGCCGTTACCGTTGATCAAGAGTAGCAGTTGAACCGGAGTTTCCTTGGGGATTGAATGGTCAACCTGAATCCGGAACGGGTCAGGGGTATTGGTGCGGGTTGAGCAGGCAGGTATTGAACCGTAACTGGCCGTGGAGTCGGTGATCATGAAACGGGAATCGGCGGAGCGGAGCAGGGCGGTTACGTTGTCTACACCTTGATTGCCGATGTTGCGCAGGGCAAGAATCAGACCGCCCGATTCACCCGGGTCAAACCTGCCATTGCCGTTACCACCCGGCGGGGAGTCCAGTACTGTTTTAGTGCCCAGCAGAATGAACGGTCCGGAGTTGTCATTGATTAACGAGATGTCATCGGCGGAGACCTCCGCCACCGGAGTGCCTCAGCCGCTGTGAGTGTAACTCCAGAGCGCCAATTCAACAAAGGCAACATCCGAAGGGTTGACCCCGGGCAGGTTGTTGGTCAGTTCGTCAGCGATATTGAGTTCATACCGGTTCCAGTCCGGGGTGGTGATCCGGTAGAGACTGAGAACCGGCGATGGGGTCCAGGTGGCATATGTGGAATAATAATACCGGGTTTCGCCCAGCAGGTTGGCATCGGCATCGTAATAGCAGACCTGAAAGCACGCAGCAGGCCAGCAGGTGGAACTGCCACCACTTTCGGCAAACCTTGCCCAGAATGAAAGCTGCAGGGCAACGCCAGGGACCTCAACTCTCTGGCTCAGCCGGGTCCAGCCCGGATTGTCATACTGATATACCCAGGCTTCGTAGTCCGGGTCCGGCTGGTATTCAGTTCCCCGCAGAACCTGATGGGTGCCGTAACCGGAGTCGGTCCTGGTCCAGCCGATGGCGAGGTCCTGCTCAAAGTTACCATTGAGCAGCAGCTCCTGGCCCAGGCTCAAGCTGAAGGTTACGGTGATGATGAGCAACATAATTATCAGGCGCACATTGCCTCCTATTTTATATAATATATTAACCGGTTCATCCCGGCAGTCAATATCAGGAAGGGCAAATATTATAAACTTGACATTGGCACCCGCTTGCTGATACTAAAAAGCGGTGACAGTTCAGGAGTTTCAGCAGCGAATAAGGGAAATTTATTTTGAAAAGGACCGGCAGCGGGGCGTTAATGGCACATTTCGCTGGTTCACCGAAGAGGTGGGCGAGCTCGCCCGGGCGCTCCGACAGAATCGGCAGTCTGCCCTGGAGGAGGAGTTCGCCGATGTCTTCGCCTGGCTGGTGAGCCTGGCAAGCCTCAGCGGCGTGGATCTGGAACAGGCGTGCACCAAGTATGCCGCCGGCTGCCCGAAGTGCCACTCGGTACCCTGCCGGTGTCCGGAACAGCAATTGACGATAGCGGGAAATAAGGAGTGATGATGAACCTGATACTGTGTTTTCTCTTCAGTGTTTTTGCTCCGCCGATCATTTCGGTCCGGGATACGCCGAATGATGCGGGCAAAAGCATCACCGTCAGCTGGCAGCTGCCCGAGGCGGTGACGCTGGAGGCGCTGGTGCTCGAGCGGTTGGCAGCGGACGGCCAGGCGGTCACAGTTGCCACTCTGCCCGGGACGGAGAAGGGTTATGTTGATGAGGGGGTCACTGACCGTCAGCCCTACCGTTACCGGGTCGCGGCAGTTGCCGGTGCCGATACGGTCTGGAGTGCATGGTCGGTGATGGTCAGCAGTTCACCTCAGTTCTTCAACTGGGCGCGGGTGAACATCTTAGTGGCAATGCTTATTTTCTTCGCCCTGGTGATCTACTTCATTGAGCATGCAAAGGCGGGACGGCATCTTTTTGTCCGCCGGATCGCCGGACTGGATGCGGTTGAGGAGGCGGTCGGCCGGGCGACTGAGATGGGCAAGCCGATCGTGTATGTGCCCGGTCTGGGTTCGGTCGCTGACATCGCTACGATCGCCTCGCTCAATATCCTGGGTGAGGTGGCAAAAAAGACCGCTCAGTATGACTCGGCACTGTTGGTGCCGAACCGCGACCCAATTGTCTATACGGTGGCACGCGAGGTGGTCAAGGAGGCGTATACCAAAGCGGGCCGGCCTGATGCCTTCAAGCCGGACAACATCTTCTTTGTGACCTCGGAGCAGTTTGCCTATGCGGCAGCGGTGGATGGCCTGATGGTCCGGGAAAAGCCGGCAACCAACTTTTTCCTGGGAACATTCTGGGCGGAGTCACTGATCCTCGCTGAGACCGGTGCGACCACCGGTGCGATTCAGATTGCGGGTACCGACTCGGTTTTTCAGCTGCCATTCTTTATCACCGCCTGTGACTACACCCTGATCGGCGAGGAGCTGTATGCAGCATCCGCCTACCTTTCCCGGGAACCGCTTCTGCTCGGTTCGCTCAAGGGGCAGGACTATGGCAAGATGCTGATTATTATCATCGTCTTTCTCGGTTCGGTGCTCCTGCTGCTCTCGAAAATCCCGGCGCTTGGTTTCTTCAGTAATATCTTCAATTTCTTTAATGTCCGCTGAGGAGGAATGATGCGCAGAAGTTTACCACTGGCGATCTGTCTCGGGATGGGGATTCTGATGATGATCCAATTCTTTGTGCCCCATCCAGTCTCGGTTGCATTTTATGATCTGACGACCAAGTGGATCCGGATTGTCTCCGCTTTTGCGCTCGTGCTTGGGGTGGGCAGTCTGATCCTCTATCATACCGACCGGTTAAGGCGCCAGCGGCCGGGCTGGGCATATTCAATTGTGACGCTCGTGGCACTGGTGGTTACTGCGGTCATCGGGCTGGCATGGGGTGTCAAGCCCGGCTCCCCGCTTCAGGAGGTGCTGTTCAAGAACATGCTTGTACCGCTCAACGCCTCAATGTTTGCCATCCTGGCGTTTTACATGGCGTCAGCCGCCTATCGGGCATTCCGGGCGCGCACCAAAGAGGCGGCGCTGCTGCTCATCGCCGCCTTTGTGGTTATGCTGGGTATGGTGCCGGTGGGTGAATCGCTCTGGCACAAGCTGCCCGAGGTGGCGGAATGGGTACTGTCGGTGCCAAACATGGCGGCAAAGCGGGCGATCCTCTTCGGAGTGGCGCTGGGTGCGATTGCGACTTCACTCAAGGTGATCCTGGGGATTGAACGCGGCTGGCTCGGAGGAGGTAAGGGATGAGTTTCCTTGAAAGACTGCTGAGGATTGACCGTAAGATCATCTTTATCGTGATGGCGGTGCTGGTGCTCTTTCCGCTCCTGAAACCGCTTGGGCTCGGGGTCAGCTCCGGACCGCGGGCGAAGGCGGTCTTTGATGCGGTGGAGGCAATTCCGCCGGGGAAAACACTTCTGATCTCAGTGGACTTTGATCCGGCGTCAATGCCCGAACTCTATCCCATGCTCGTGGCGCTGATGCGCCATGCCTTTGCCCGGGATGTCAAGGTGCTTTTGTGCGGGCTTTGGATTACCGGTGCCGGGCTGGCAGACAAGGCGGTCACTGAGATCCCGCCTGAGTACGGCAAGAAATATGGCGAGGATGTGGTCTATCTCGGCTGGAAGGCCGGGGTCGATGCGGTGATCCTGGGCATGGGCGAGAATATCAAGAACGTATTTCCGGTGGACTATTACGGCCACCCACTCGATTCGCTGCCGATGATGAATGAGGTTATCCGGCTCCGGGACATACCCTTCATGGTAGCTATCTCTGCCGGCACACCCGGATTTTCCGACTGGCTGCTCTACGCCCAGTCCAGATACGGGATGCGGGTCGGTGCCGGGGTGACTGCGGTCTCGGCGGCCGATGCCTATCCCTATCTTCAGAGCGGTCAGCTGACCGGCCTGCTCGCGGGTATGAAGGGTGCAGCCGAATATGAGGTGTTGGTGCAGCGCCGGGGCTACAGCAACGCCTACATGCCGGCGGTGGCGGCAATGGACTCCCAGTCGCTGGCGCATATCGTCATCATGGTGCTGGTGGTCATCGGCAATCTGGCATTCTTTGCTACCCGCCGGGAAAGGAGGTAAGATGCACATCTCAACCAACATCTGGACCTGGTTGGCAGTAATTCTCACCTTCGGTATCTTTTCCTTCCTCTGGAAGGACAACCCGTTCTACAAGTTCTGTGAGCACCTGTTTGTCGGAGTTTCGGTCGGCTATACGATCGCCCTCACCTGGTACAACTCGGTCTATCCGGACCTGGTGACACCGCTGTTCAAAGAGGGCAAACTGCTCTATACCATCCCGTTTGTCCTCGGGCTCTGCTACTTCTGCCGGTTCATTCCCAAGGTCTCCTGGCTTATCCGGCTACCGATGGGTTTTGTGCTCGGCTGGGCATCGGGGGTGGCGATTCCGGCCTATTTTCAGACCAACATCATCAAGCAGATTCAGGGCACGCTGCTGACGCCGGCGATATTTGGCCGCTGGGATGTGTTCCTCTGGGCGCTGATCTCATTTATCGGTGTAATCTGCTCAGTGCTTTACTTCTTCTTCTCCCGGGAGCACAAGGGGGCGCTCAAGGTGGCGTCCGAGACCGGGATTATCTTCCTGATGATTGGCTTTGGTGCCTCATTCGGCTATACGGTGATGGCACGAATGTCGCTGCTGATCGGCAGATTCCAGTTTCTCCTGCGGGACTGGCTCGGGGTGATTAAATAAACAACGGGAGTGATTGCCATGGGTATGACCCTGTTGAGTCTGCTTCTGCTTCTTACCTCCCGGGAGATCCTGATCCGGGGCCGGGACTATTTTGGTCCGGTCAAGGTCAACAGTTTTCTGCTCGATTCCAATCGGGTCCTGCTGCTGGATGTTGACGGCGATCATAAGGCTGATACCGTGAGTGCGGAATTTCGGCAGATTGAGTGGTGTCTGCGGGTAAAAGGACACCGTTCCGAGGTTATTCTGAATTTGGTTGATGCTGAGAAGCTGATGGAGGACAGCGAAGGCGAGTTTTATGCCGAGATTGCCGCCGCCTATCTGACGAGTGAGGAGAAGCCGGTGCTGCTCGTAGCGGTGGAGGGATTTCCTGCCTTAGGCAACCGGTTCTGGGTTTACGATATTTTCAACACCGCCCGTGGGCTGAGGGCAGAGACGCTACTTGCGGAGTCCGATGCCGGCTGGGCGAACAGCCCGATATTTTTGAAGCCCGGTTATATAGAGATCAAGCACTTCCGCAACTGGACGATCGCCAAATTTGTCTGGGATGGGGAACAGTTTGTGGACATGACTCCGAAACAAGAGTGACGGACTGGTGCTGAAACTGCTTTTTTTGCTCATCTGGGGCGCAACTGGTCCTGCCTACTACATTCCTGTCGACTCAAGACTTTATGAGGATGTTGACCTGCTGAAAACCGCCGGTCTGATTCAATCGCTGCCTTCAACCAGCCGTCCCTGGAGCAGGGCGGAGTTCTGCTGGTTGCTGGCAGAGGCGGAGGCGCTCGCTTATGGCAGACAGCTCAACCCGGCACAGCAGACCGCGCTTAACCGGCTGCGATCAGAGCTGAACGGCAGACACTCAGCACTCAGTCTGCCGCTGGAACCGGATACAATCGGCTTTGACCTCTTCTCCAGGGCAGCGATTACTCCTGAACACCAGCAGGTAGCGCTGGGCTTGAGGTTTTTCAATCAGCCTGCAGACCGGTTTTTCCTTTATCAGGAGATGGAGCCCGTGCTATTCAATCCGGAACAGGGGCGGGTGCGTGACTCCTCGGGCTGGCACAACCCCGGTGTGCGGGCGGTTTCCTGGCGGGACCGGCTGCTCTGGCAGATGGAGCGGGCATACTTCGGATTCAGCCTGCCGTGGCTCAGGATCGAGCTTGGCCGAGATGAGCTGGTTTGGGGTCCGGGCGGGCGCTCCTCAGTAATAATTTCTGACCAGGCACCGGCGCTGGACAAAGTTCAGCTGACCCTGAGCCGCCGCCGGGTGAAGTTCACCAGCTTTACCGCACTCCTCTCCCGCTGGAATGACCGACACCGGTTTCTGTCTGCTCAGCGACTCGAGTTGACAGTCGGTAGCCGGCTGGTGCTCGGCGGTGCGATGTTTAATGTCTACAACTGGGAGACCGCCTGGGACTTCTCCGGCATGCTCAATCCACTCCTGCCTATTTACTTCTCGGTTGCTAATTCCGGGCACGATGACAACCTGCTGGTGGGCGGTGATGCGGTCCTTTACCTCCCGCAGACCAAGTTGTATGCCCAGCTGCTCATTGACAATTTTGAGTTCAACAACCGCCGGGAATCACCCAACTGTCTCGGATTCCAGTCCGGTCTCTTCTGGACACCCGGTCTGCCGGTTGACTTCCGAGCGGAATATGCAATGGTAACCGCCTTCACCTATTATCACCGGCTCCGGGATATCATGTATGAAAACTATTCGGTGCCGCTCGGCCATGAGCTCGGACCAGATGCGGACCGGTTTGAGGCAAGGCTGCGGTTCATGCCGGCAGCCTGGCTCAGTTTATCAATCTGGGGTGATCTCACCCGGCGCGGCTATTACAACCGGGGCGATTATGGCCGACTGGCATTTGATGTTGCGGATACTACATTTCTGCGGCGCTATTACCGGTTTCCGGCTCAGGGCTATGACTATATCACTGGTGAACTGCTTGAAGAGGTGGAGCGGGCGGTTCGATTCGGACCGGAGCTGGAGTTCACCCCCCTGCCGGAGCTGTATCTTCAGGTACGTGCTGGACTGAAGTTCTGCCAGAATGAAAATGGCGCCATCGGTGTCAACCGCACCACCCCTGAACTGCTGGTCAAAATTGAATACCGGTATTAATCCCCTTTACCGCGGCTGATGGCGCGGTAGAGAGGGATTTCTTCCGCTCCGGTCGAAATGACAGGCAGGGGTTATTCCAAGCGAGCCGGAGGTGAGTCGCAAAATCCCCAAGCAATGCCGAGTGCAAAACAAAAAATGACAGGTGATAACCGGAGGGGCTATTTCAGGTTGAGCACCGCCTGGAGCTGAGCCGGATCAATCTCACCGGTACGGACAATTACCGGCGGATTGCGGGTCAGGTCAACAATGGTTGAAGGCCTGCCGCTGCCGGCAACACCGGCGTCAAGTGCGAGGTCGCAGTGGTCAATTATTTTTGGGTCAATGGCGCGGAAGTTATTTGTGGGCTGTGCGCCGCTGAGGTTGGCGCTGGTGCCGGCAAGCGGTGCACCCAGTTTGTGGGCGATGGCGGCAAAGTGCGGGTTGTTGACGATTCTGATACCGACCGTTGCCCCACCGGCGGTGACGATGTCAGGCACCGCAGCTGAGCGGTAAAGGATCAGTGCCAGTGGTCCGGGCAGAAAGGCGTTAATCAGGCGCGCTGCCGGCTCCGGGATCTCCCGCACAACCTCTTTTACCTGTGATTCATCGGCACAATGGACCAGAAGCCGCAAATCCCAGGGACGCCCCTTGATCGCATAGATGCGTTCAATCGCCTTTGGCTGGCGGAGGTCAGCGCCGATGCCGTAGACGGTCTCGGTGGGAAAGATGATCACCCCGCCGTTTCTCAGTACATCAGCTGCCCGGACGATCGCCGCGGGATTGGGTTTGAGGATGAGCGTCATTTAACTTCAGATCGCTCGGGTGATTGCGGTGATTTTGAGCGTCCGGTTGTCGAGCGGAACCAGTTCGCCCGGCTTTCGACCGAGAAGTTTGCGGGCGAGCGGTGACTGGAATGAGATTATCCCCTGTTCGTGGTCCGCATCCCAGGGTCCAAGGATTGAGTAGTGATAGACCGTGCCGTCATCACCGGTCAGCTCCACCCGGCAGCCGACCGAAACAATGCTGGTGTCAATCCGGTCTGGCTCAATCACCCGGGCACGACTCAGCTCCTGCTGGAGCTGGTTGATCTTCTGCATCAACCGTGCCTGCTTCTCCTTTGCCGCCTTGTATTCGTAGTTTTCTGAGAGGTCGCCAAATGCCCGCGCCCGGGCGATCTCTTCAGCCGACTTTGGCAGTTCCACCTGGGTCAGCTCCTGAAGCTGTCTTTTCGCCCGCTCCAGTCCGGCAGCGGTTGTCCAGAGCGCATCGGCAGCGGGCTTCTGGGTCAGGGTGGGAAACTGCTCCGCAATCAGATTCAGGAGTTCATCCTGCTGGAACGGTTCAAGGGTCCGGCTGGCTTTGAACCGGTCATAAAGGCGTCTGGCATCGGCCTCATCCATTTCGGTAAGGGCAGAGCGCACCAGCCGGTAGCTGTCCGCGGTCAGAATTTTTCTTGCCTGGTTGCACCGGCTGCGTTCCGGATCCAGTTCCATGATATCCAGCAGCCGGTTGAGCAGTTGACGGGCAGGAATTGAGAGTGCCAGCTGGGCGAGCACCAGCAGGACATCAGGAAACCGGCGATAATCGGTTAAAGCGGTTTTCACCAGCTCATCCCACCTTTCTGCGGGCAGGCGCTGCTGAATCAGCTGGCAGGTCCGGCTGTCGGTGCCGGCAAGGAAGATGTCGGAATAGATCTCCTGCCAGTCCTCGGCCCGCTCCTGTTGAATCAGGTCGAGAAATTTCCTTCTTTCAGGTGCGGTGCGCAGCGTGGTGAACGATTTTATTACCTCCTCCCGGCTCATCGCCTTTACACCTTCAAGTGCAGTACCGGTTCGGCTCTTTTTATTTTCCGGCCGTTCTTCCGTCAGAGCGGTTTTTTCCTTTGGTTCATCCTGCCAGCGGTAGCGTCGCGGGGTGCGGGGTATAACCGTAATATGGGGATGGCGTGCCAGCCCCTTTTTTGCCCGCTCCCAGAATTCCGAAAAGGCATCGGTTCCGACCACCGGTGCCAGTGCGGCTGCCAGCTCCTCAGCGGTTGCCGGTCGGCCGATATCCCGCAGATAGCGGGCGACAAGCTCTGTCGGTTCGGTCTGTGCTAGTGTGCGCAGATGGTCCGGTTCGTGTCTGAGCAAATAGAAGAAGCTGTCCGGGCCGGGGAAGCGGAACCGGTTGGCAGCAGCAGTGATCTCCAGGGTTAGTCCGGCGCCATTGTCAAAGGCAACCTCCACCCGATCAAACAGCAGGTCCAGATTTCTGACCGTGCCAATGCCCTGCTCCTGGTCATAGACCATTTTCCCGGGCAGCAAGCGGAGGTACCGGTCAAACCGCTCCAGCGCCTCAGCTTGCGGTGTGCCATAACCCAGCCCGGACTTCTGGATCAGCCGGTCGAGCAGGCTCAGCTCCGGATACAGGTCATGGAGGCAGCGGACGAGCGCCCGGGTGAGCTTTTCATCATCTAAAGTCAGGGGAACGAGCCGGCGCAGGACCGTAAACTCATCACGGAACCGCTTCTGTTCAGCGAGAAAATCGGCAAGGACCCAGAGCAGTGTTACCGGCAGTTCGGGCGGTGCCCAGCGGATCGCAAGATCAACCAGCGCCAGCAGCTCCGCGAGCGGTGTATCGGTGGAAATCAGTTCCAGCCAGGTGCCCTCCAGCTCCGCATACTGTTTTCTGCCCAGCTGGGTGCGGAATAGTTTGATCAGCTCCTCATTCAATTTTACCTCCTGAAAATGAGTGTGTCCGATTTCTCGACCGGATAAATCAGCCTCAGCCCCGGCACCCGCTGATACCAGGAGAGGATATCAAACCGGCAGGTGCGGGTGGGTCGAATTCGGACCAGGGAATAATTGTCTGATGGTAGCCAGACCGCAATTTCGGTTGTGCCGGCATTGAGCAGCACCCGGTCCCAGTAAAGCAGGCTGTCGAAGGGGGGCAGGGGGGTACTGCTGCTGCCGGTGACATTGGCAAGCCAGGTGCGCCGCCAGCCTGCAGGTGGCACCACGCCACCCGGGTCATTCGGTCCGAGATGGGGGCTGGCGAGAAAATAGTTCAGGCTCAGCGTGTCCGGCGAGAAGTCGGTGAGATATAAACCGCAGATGCGGGCAGAGGCCGTTTCCCGCATTGAGACTGTCCTGCCGAGCAGATTCAGACTGTCCCAGCCATAGCCGGCAGGGTTGGTGCAGTTCAGCTCGCTTAAAACTATGGTATCAGTGAACACCGCAACGGTGGAGACGGTATCAGACGCGAAAACCTCCTGATCCCGGAAACGGGCAGAGATGGTGTAATCACCGGTGGTATAGAGCGGGTCATGGAGAAAGCTGCTATTTGGGGTGGAGTCCACCAGCTGGAACCGGAATGAGTCTGCCTGGCGGAACCAGATACAGTAGCGGACCGAATCGTGGTTGCTGTTTCTATCCCAGCGCAGCCGGAGATACACTCCGAGGTGGGATGCGAGCCTGAGATTGAGCGGTGGTCTGAGCGGCGGAAAGTCAATCTGCACGAACGCCGGTTCAGACCAGGGGCTGATAATGCCCGCTTTGTCCTTTGCCCGGCACCGGGCCGAAAAGACACCCCGGCTGCGGAAGGTCTGGGAAACGGCAACAGTACAGCCTGAGAGAAAAAAACCGCTCCAGGCGGTCAGGCTGTCACCAAAGGCAAACTGCACCGCCACGCTGTCATCGTGCCGGTGCCGGACAACGGTGGTAAACACCAACGGGGTGTCCGGATAGGCAAGCGCGGGTCCGACAGGCCGGGATGGGATCAGTGGTCCAAAGAAATTGACCGCCACCGGTACCGGCAAACCGAACTCAGATCTGTTGCCCTTCTCATCCTTTGCCCGGACCTGCACCAGATAAAATCCGGTCTCCTGATAGACATGAACCATGAACATCGTATCACCGCTTTTGATCTCAGCGCTCCACTCCGGGGCAGTGCCATCGCCCCAGTCAAACTGGTAGGAGATGTTATCCCGGTTTGGGTCAATCGAGACCGCAAAGAAGCGCAGAGTTTCCCGCGGCTGACCTGAGTTCGGACCGCCGGCAGAAGGCATCCGTGGCGGACCCTCGCGATAACAGCTGGCAAGAAGAATCGCAACCAGAATTAAACCACCCAGATGTTTCATCGCTGTCAAATAGACTATCCGGATATTAAAATCAGTCAACAATCTGATAGACGGATCAGAGTGTCACTCTTTTTGGGCTTGACAACGGTTAAGAGTATACCGGCTGGATTGATGGCGGAGTGTGCAGATGCCATTCTACCCCTATACAGTTAGAGTCAGAAAACGGGCAGAATTTCACACCCTGCCGGCAATAGAAGCGGGTTTACTTTCAGAAGTTTTATTTTTGCAACGGGTTAGAGTGATAAGCGCCAGTTTTTCAGCCCAGTCCGGGGGCAGTTCCCGGTAGGGTCAGTTCTGGGGTGGGCGGCATCAGGATGGCGGCAGGTCCGGTCTGATGGCGGTCCGGCGGTTAAAGGTTGACTTAGGCGCGGATATCAATAGATTATTGAGGGATAGAGTTGGAAGCGGTTTGCCCGGTCGGAGGGCTAGCCTAACCAGGTAAGGCAGCAGACTTGAAATCTGCCGGCCCGGCGACGGGCCTTGCGGGTTCGAATCCTGCGCCCTCCGCCATAACTTTGTATTGAACCGGGGTCAGTGCTGGTTCGGAAAAATCGGGAGAGGTGGCCGAGCGGCTGAAGGCAACCGCTTGCTAAGCGGTTATACCCCTAACCGGGTATCAAGGGTTCGAATCCCTTCCTCTCCGTCTCTGAATCTTGATGACTTTCCTTTTTGCCGATGATGGAGCATGATAATGTCCGGGTAAGGGTCGCACCATCGCCGACTGGTGCCCTGCATCTGGGGCTGGCGCGGACCGCACTTTACAACTGGCTTTTTGCCCGCCGGCATAACGGGGTTTTCATTCTCCGGATTGATGATACCGATGAAAACCGGAATCAGCCCGAGATGCTTGTGCCGATCCTTGAGGGTCTGCGTTGGCTGGGTCTGGACTGGGATGAGGGTCCGGAGAAAGGCGGTCCGCACGCACCCTATTTTCAGTCGGAGCGCAAGGAGCTGTATCAGCAGGCGGTGGAACGGCTGATCGCACGCGGTGCGGCATACCGGGATTACGCCACCCCGGAGGAGATTGCGGCGGAGCGGGAGCAGGCAAGGGCTGAAGGCAGGACCTTCCGTTACAGCCGGCGCTGGATGGCCGAGACTGCTGCTGATTGCGCCCGGTTTGAGGCCGAGGGCAGGAGATATGTCGTCCGGCTGAAGATGCCGGATGCGGGCAGGCTGGTGGTGGATGATCTGATCCGGGGCCGGGTGGAGTTTGACCTGGCACTGGAGCAGGATCATGTGATTCAGCGTCAGGATGGCAGTTTTCTCTATCATCTGACGAGTGCGGTGGATGATGCCCTGATGGAGATTACCCATATCATTCGGGCTGAGGAGCACCTTTCCAATACCCCGCGCCAGATCTTCATTCTCCAGAGTCTGGGTTATGAGCTGCCGAAGTTTGCCCATCTGCCCTATGTTGCCGAGCCGGGGAGCAGGAATAAATTGAGCAAACGGAAGCTGAAGGAGTATCTGAAGAAGCCGGACTTTGCCGAGCTTCTGACACGGGGAGAGAAAATCGCCCGCCGACTCGGGCTTGATACCAGTCCTGAGCTTTTCAATCCGGTGGTGATTGATTTCTATCAGCAGACCGGTTTTCTGGCTGAGGCGCTGGTGAACTATCTGGCACTTCTGGGCTGGTCGTATGATGACAAGACCGAGTTTTTTACTGTTGAGGAGCTAATCCGGCTGTTTGCGCTTGAGCGGGTGGTGCGTTCACCTGCCAGCTTCGACCCGAACCGGCTGATGGCGTTTCAGGTGCATTATCTGATGGCGCTGCCCGATCAGGAGCGGACCGGACTGGTGCTGCCCTATCTGGTGCGCGCCGGACTGGTCAGGGAACCGGTGAGTTCGGAGGTTTTGCAGAGGGTGGAGCGGATCGTTAGCGCTGCGGGTGACCGGATCAAGGTTGCAGGTGATATTCTGGATTATGACTATTTCTTTATCCCGGATCGGGAACTGGTCTATGAGGAGCGGGCGGTACGGAAGTGGCTGGGCGGTGAAAAGGAGCGGACCCTGCTTTTTCGAGTCCGGGGGGTGCTTGCCGGCGTCGAGCCATTTACCGCGGAGATGCTGAAGCGGGTGCTGGAGGATTTTGCCCTGAGGGAGAATGTCAAGGGTATGGCGGTGAGTCAGGCACTGCGGGTGGCGGTGACCGGAAAGGATTACGGGTTTGCGATCGGTGATGTGCTGGCGATCTGCGGGAAGGAGCGGGTGCTTGCCCGGATTGACCGGGTGCTTGCCGATGTCCGGTTTTGACAGGGGAATAAAGCCGGTTATCATTCACCGAGATGAGCACAACTGAGGTGAGGCGTTCTGGTCCGGACTTTATCCGGCGGATTATCAATGAGGATTTGGCATCGGGGCGGTTCCAGCCGCCGGTGGTGACCCGGTTTCCGCCCGAGCCCAACGGTTATCTGCACATCGGTCATGCCAAATCGATCTGTCTTAATTTCGGGATCGCCCGGGAGTATGGCGGACGGTGCCATCTTCGGTTTGATGATACCAATCCGGAGAAGGAGGGGTCGGAGTATGTGCGTTCAATCATTGAGGATGTGCGCTGGCTCGGTTTTGACTGGGGTGAACATCTGTATTACGCCTCGGACTACTTTGACCAGCTGTATGAGTGGGCAAAGGAGTTGATTAAAAAGGGCAAGGCATATGTCTGTGATCTCTCGGCTGATGAGGTCCGGCAGTATCGGGGGACATTGACCGAGCCGGGAAAGGAGAGCCCGTACCGGAACCGGAGTGTCGAGGAGAATCTGGAGCTGTTTGAGCGGATGCGCCGGGGTGAGTTTCCGGACGGGTCAAAGACCCTGCGGGCAAAGATTGATATGGCTTCGCCCAATCTGAACCTGCGCGACCCGGTGATGTACCGAATCATAAAGGCGCCCCATCACCGTACCGGCGACAGATGGTGCATCTATCCCACCTACGACTGGGCGCACGGTCAGTCGGACTCAATTGAAGGAATCACCCATTCAATCTGCACCCTCGAGTTTGAGGACCACCGGCCATTGTATGACTGGTTTCTGGAGCAGCTGGGTGTGCACCATCCGCGCCAGATTGAGTTTGCCCGGCTGAATTTGACCTATACCGTGCTGAGCAAGCGCCGGCTGCTCGAACTGGTGCAGTCCGGTTATGTTTCGGGCTGGGACGACCCGCGGATGCCCACCATCGCCGGACTCAGGCGCCGCGGTTATACGCCGGAGTCGATCCGGAACTTCTGCGAGCAGATTGGGGTTGCTAAGGCAGATACAGTGGTTTCAATTGACCTGCTGGAACACTGTGTGCGCGAGGACCTGAATAAGCGGGCGGAAAGAAGGATGGCGGTGCTCAGGCCGCTCAAGGTGGTGATTGAGAACTATCCGGAAGGGCAGGTGGAGGAGTTGGAGGCGGTCAACAATCCTGAGGATCCGTCAGCGGGAACGAGGAAGGTGCCGTTCTGCCGCGAGCTTTATATCGAGCAGGATGACTTCCGGGAGGAGCCACCGCCGAAGTACTACCGGCTGGCACCGGGCCGGGAGGTGCGGTTGCGCTATGCCTACTTTATCCGGTGTGTAGATGTAATCAAGGACGGGCAGGGACAGATCCGGGAACTGCGCTGTGTCTATGATCCGGCAACCCGGGGTGGTGATGCGCCCGATGGCAGAAGGGTCAAGGCGACAATTCACTGGGTTTCTGCCCGGCATGCGGTTGATGCCGAGGTCCGGCTCTATGACCGGCTGTTTGTCAAGGCGGATCCGGATGATGTTGAACCCGGGCAGGACTGGAAGGCAAATCTGAATCCGAAGTCGCTGGAGGTGCTGACCAGCTGCAAGCTGGAGCCCGCCCTGAAGGATGTCAAGCCTGGAGAGCGGTTTCAGTTTGAACGGCTGGGCTATTTCTGTGCGGACCTGCGGGACTGTCAGCCGAGCCGGCTGGTGTTCAACCGCACAGTGACGCTCAAGGACACCTGGGCAAAGATTGAGCAGAAACTGAAGCAGGCATCAGGAGGCAGAGAATGAGTTTCTTTGATTCCCTGTCAAAGAGCAAGACGCTGACTCTGCTTGCCGGAGCAGTAATCCGGGCAGAGCAGGGTGCCGACGGCAAATGGCAGCTGGGTGTGGGACTGAAGGGCAAGCCCAATTACTATATTCCGCTGGCAGTGCATTATGGCAGTCAGGTGTTGGCGCGGTTTCCCAAGAATGAGGCGCGGGGTTATGAACGGGCAAGCAAGCTGGAACGGATGATCAACCTGATTGTGAATGAGGGAATCTGGCACGGCTGTAATCTGATCCGCTACGCTGATGCTGAGGGTACGGTTGTGCTGGTGCCGGTTGACCGGATTAAAGATGCACCGGAACTTGGGGCGGCGCTGATCCGTCAACCGGAGCTGACCGAACCGACACTGGTATTTGATGAGCCGGTGCCGCTGACCGATGAGGCGCTGGTCTATTCGGTAATCGCCCTCTGGCAGGCGGTGGTGAATGTGCTGGACAGTGAAGGGGTGGAGAATCTGGATCGGGTGTTCCGCTATTTCAACTCCTATCTTGATGAGGGCATCAGCCCTTCAGATTCGATTTCTGCCCAGCATCTTGCCAGTCGGGCACTCCGCGAAGCCAGGCTCACCTGAAGTTTACCGCGGTTCTCCTTTCTGCTGCCGGCGCCGTTCGGAGCGCAGTTCAAAGATTGTATACAGGACTGGGATGAATACGAGCGGGAGAAATGTGGACACCAGCATTCCGCCGACAATCGCCCTGCCGAGCGGCGACCACAGCTCCGAACCTTCACCAATCTGAAATGCCAATGGCAGCATCCCGAAGATGGTCGTCAGCGAGGTCATCAGGATCGGCCGGAGCCGGACCCTGCCTGCCTCCTGGACCGCATCAATCAGACTGAAGCCGTGTTTGCGCCGGAGCTGGTTGGTGTAATCGATGTAGACGATGCCGTTATTGACCACGATGCCGACCAGGATGAGGACGCCAAGGAGCGAGATGATTGAAATCGGGGTTCGGGTCAGGAACAGCGCCCAGAGCACGCCGATGAGGGCAAAGGGCAGGGTGAACATAATGATGAACGGGTCGCGCAGCGACTCAAACTGGGATGCCATCACCACAAATACCAGGATGATGGCGATGACCAGGACAAGGGCGAAGTCGCGGAAGGTTGAGGTTATCTCCTCATAAGAGCCGGAAAGCCGGATGTCAAAGCCCGGAGGAACCGGTATCGGTTTGAGCGCCCGTGCAATCCGGGTGGCGAGCTGACCCGAGGAGATGCCGACATTACGGGCGGTGATCTTCACCACCCGCTGATTGTTCTTGCGTTCGATTTCAATCGGGCCGGTGCCGGTCCGGACTGAAACCAGATTTTTGAGCGGGATCGGTCCTGCCGGGCTGGTAATGGTGATGCCGAGGATGTCCAAAAGTTCGTTGCGCTGTGCCTCGGGTAGGCGGATGAGGATGTCATACTCTCTGCCGGCAAGGCGGAAGGTGCTGACCGCATTGCCCTGAATCTGGGTGCGCAGGGCAGAACCCACCTGATATGGAGTGAGTCCGTAAAGCGCTGCCTTCTGCCGGTCGATGATGAGCCGAAGTTCCGGCTTGCCCGGTTCCCGGCTGGATTTGAGGTCCGCAATACCGGGTATGGTCTCAATGGCGGCGAGCACCTGACGGGTCAGGGTGTCGGCGGTTGCAAGGTCGTAGCCGGTGATATCAATCTCAATGCCGCTCGTGATGCCGGCCATGGCGGTGAAGGAGCGTTCGGTCACCCGGACCTGGAGACCCGGAATCTGAGCAGCACGGGCACGGATCGCCTGGTCAATTTGATCAACCGAGTGGCGCCGCTGACGCCGGGGTTTTAATATCAGGTTGAGCTGTCCGGTGTGGGAGCCGGTGGCGCCGCCGAAGATCGCCTGAAATCCTGTTCCGGAGCCGAGCTGGATCGCCACCCCTTCCAGATCCGCAGACCATTCCTGGAGGATGTAATCTTCCAGCTGCTGGACCGCCTGATCAGTGGAGTTGAGGTCAGTTCCGGTCGGCATTTCCACAATATAGGAGCGGAGCTGACTTTCCTGAGCAGGGAAGAACTCCCGGCCGATGAACGGGACAAGGGCAAGAGAGATGAGCAGAATGAGGAGCGAGCCAAACACCACCAGTCGGCGGTGCCCAAGCGCCCAGCCGATGAGCCGGGCATAGCGCTCCTCAAGCCGGAAATAGAACCGTTCGCTCCAGCCGCGAATGCCCCGCAGACTGCTGGTGCCGACTCTGGGCAGATAGCGGCTGGTGAGGGTTGGGATCAGGGTGAGGGCAATAATGAGTGAGGCACCAAGTGCGCCGACCACTGCCCAGACCAGTTCCCGGAAAAACACCTGCATAATTCCGCGGACCAGCAGGAGCGGCAGGAATACTACAACCGTTGTCAAGGTGGAGGCGGTAATCGCCATACCCACTTCGCTCGTGCCGATGCTGGCGGATGCCAGTGCCGGTTCGCCTCGTTCCCGGTGCCGGTAGATCGCTTCAAAGACAACGATACCATTGTCCACGACCATGCCGACCGCAATCGCCAGTCCCGCCATGGAGAGGATGTTGACCGAGAATCCGAGCAGAAACATGAAGAACAGAGCAAAGAAGACCGACAGCGGAATTGAGAAGGCGACAAAGGCGGTGGCACGGAACCGGCGCAGAAACAGAAACAGAACTATGACCGCCAGGATGCCACCCAAAAGCAGGTTGTTGACCACGTTGGAGATCGAGCGGGTGATCTCTTTGGAGGAGTCAAAGAGAATCGCCGCATTGACGCCGGCGGGCAGGGTGGATTTCAGTCGTTCCAGCTCCCTGCGGGCAGCACTGGCAACCCGCACCGTGTTGGCATCAGGTCGGCGCTGGAGCACGACAAATACGGTGCTGCCGCCATTATAGCGGGCGATGGTGGTCTTTTCCTCAGCGCCCCATTCAACCTGCGCGATATCCTTGAGCAGAATTGGGGTATTACCCTTCATTCCCACGAGCGTGTTGCCGACATCAGCCCGTTCCTGATATTCGCCAATCAGGCGGATGAGATACTCCCGGCCGTCAGCGCTGACTGTGCCTGAGGGAAAGTTGAGGTTCTGTGCCTTGAGTGTCTGGGCAAGCAGATCAACCGAGATGCCGGCAGCGGTCAATTTCTGGAGGTCAATCCGGACCTGCAGCTGGCGCTTGGTGCCTCCGCCGACAATGGCGGAGGCAACGCCGGGTACACGCTGGAGGGCATCAGCCAGGTCGTCCGCCACATCCCGGAGCGTCAGCGGGTCGATGTTGCCGTAAAGGCCGATCTGCAGCACCGGCATCATTGAGGCGTCAAGTTTGAGCACAAAGGGCCGGGAGGCGCCATCCGGCAGTTGTGCTACCGCCATGTCCAGCCGGTCCCGGACATCAGCGGCAACCGCATCCAGATTGGTGCCCCAGGCAAACTGGAGCTGAATGATGGAGATGTTTTCCAGGGAGCGGGAGGTAATGTCTTTGAGGTTAGAGATTGTGCCCACCCGCTGTTCGATTAGCCGGGTGACTTCAGATTCCACCTCGAGCGGACCGGCACCAGGATAGGTGGTGACGATGATCACTGAGGGTAGGGTCACCTGCGGAAAGACATCAACCGGCATCCGGGAGACACCGACCAGACCGAAGATGATGAGCACGAGGGAGACGAGAATCGTGGTTACCGGCCGGCGGATTGCAGTATCGGTAAGTTTCATTTTGCCTCCACGACCGTTACCCGCTGTCCATCACGCACCCGCTCCTTGCCGACGGTCGCTACCCTTTCGCCCACATTCAGTCCGCTTATAATTTCAATCCACTCGTCTCCGCGCAGACCGAGTTGGACGATGCGGAACCGGGCAACACCGTCTTCAATCACCACCACCCGGGTTTCATCGGTAGTAAACAGCGCCGATGCCGGCACCGCCGGTACTCCGGTTTTTTCCTCGACCACCAGCCGCGCCATGCCGGCCATGCCCGGAATCAGTCTGCCCCGGGGATTGGGAATGGTGATTTCGACGGTTGCGGAACGGCTCTGCGGGTCAAGCATCGGTGTGACCTGAGAAACCGTGCCTTCAAAACTGGTGTCGGTAATGGCGGAGAAGCTGACCCGGGCACGGGTGCCCCGTCGGACATAGGGCAGGTCCGCATCACTGACAAACGCCTTCATCTTCAGCCGCTGACCAAAGCGGGCGATTGCCGCAAAGGGCATTGCCGGCGTGACCAGCTGCCCGGGTTCAACATAGAGCTTGCCGACGACGCCGCTGATCGGCGCGCGGACCGGTCCGGGCTTGTAGTCCATGCCCGGGATATCATTTAAGACATAACCGATCGGCTCATCCTGGGTAACCGTACTGCCTTCGGGCTTGACAATTTTGGTGACGCGGCCGGTGATTTTGGAGGTAACGATCACCTGCTGTTCGCCCTGCAGAATGCCCAGGAGCTGGATTGTGCGGGTGACGGTCCGGGGTTCAACGGTGATGACACTGACACCTACCGGCATTTCCGCCATTTTTTTACGGGCGTTGCCACAGCCGGTAGTGATTAGAATGAACAGTAGCACGGCACAATTAATTTTTAGGTAAATACGCCTCATCTTTCCTCCTTAAAACTTTCCGGTCGCCCGCAAAAAACGGGCACGGGCGATCTGATAATTGGCGAGGGCACTGAGCCGGGCAAGCCGGCTCTGAGTAAGCTGGAGCTGGATATCCAAATACTCCAGGTTGCTCAGAAGTCCGTTTTCATAACGCTGCTCCGCAAGCCGGAACGCCTCCTCGGCGAGGTTCACATTCTCCTCCTGATAACGGATGTTGCGCCACTCCTGAGCCAGGCTTTTTGCAGTTGCCTCCACCTCGAGCCGGACCGCCTGCTCCACCATGCCAACACTTAAGACCGCCTGACGGTAACGGGACTGTGCCTGCTGGAGCTTGTGATAATTGGCAAGGCCGGTAAACAGCGGCAGGCTCACACCTAAAGTGGCATTCCAGTCTTTACCCCACTGGTCGTTGAAGCCGACCGGCCGTTTGTAGTCGTAATTGGCAGCAGCAAAGAGTATCGGCAGGTTGGCGGTGCGGGCGATCCGTACACCGAGATCGGCAACCCGCAGCGCCTGACGGAGCTGAATCAGCTCCGGGCGCCGTTGGAGTGCAGAGTCCGTGGCAACAGCGAGGTCAACGGGCAGCGACTCAGCGTCAAGCTTCGCCTCGAGTCGGACCGGTGTGTCCGGGTCAAGAGCAAGCAGATTGCAGAGCCCGAGCAGCGCCAGTCCGGCACCGTTTTCCGCCTGCGCAACCTGATTGGTGAGGTTGGTCAGCCCGACCCGGGCACGCATCAGATCCAGCCGGCCTGCAAGCCCTTCATTGTAGAGCCGTTCCACCTGTGCCAAATGCCGTTCCAGCTGCTTTTGGGACTCCTGCAGGAGCGCAACCGATTTCTGTGCCAAAAGCGCCTGATAGAACGCCTCCAGGGTCTGGACCTTGAGCTGCTGTTTTGCCTGCTCATATGCCGCCTTCTGGATTTCCAGTGTCAGCCCGGCAATTCGGTAGGCGTTGATCAGCTTGCCCCAGGTGAAAAGCGTCTGCTGGATTGAAGCCCGGAAAAGGTAGTTGTTCTGGGAGCCGAGCGGCATCGAAACAGTGTCGGCACCAAGCGGTAAGGGAATGGAGTCGGTAAAACCGATGAGCTGACCGGTTGGGTCGTAGACGCGCAGGGGCAGACGCCGGTAAACCGGGGTTACAAGCTGGAATTCATTAACAGTGCCGAGCCGGGTGTAGGAGCCGGAGGCGGAGATTTGGGGCAGGAAACTGCCAAAGGCAACCGCCTTGCCCGCTGCCGCCTCGAGAATCTTCTCCTGCGTCTGCTGGAGCTGGAGGTTATTTTTGAGCGCCAACTCCACCGCCCGGTCCGGGTCCAGAACCAGCGTATCCTCAGCCCAAAGCGGCAGATAGATCAGCAGTATTAATAGCATCAGAGATTTTAAATTTAATCGGCTCATTTTCCTCCCTTCGTTTTCAGACTGATGCCGTGAAAAAACAGGTCCAGTGACTGATCCGGTGCCGAGGCGATCCGCAACTCCCGGGACATCAGCAGCAGGCCGGAACGGAAGGCATTGAGAAAATGGAGCGCTGCCAGCCGGGGTTCAACCGGCCGGAATTCGCCCTGCTCAATTCCCTGACCGATGATCGTTGCAACTCCATCCAGGAGCCGCCGGATTTCGGGCAGGACCTGTTCCCGGAAACGCCGGTTCAGATTGCACCGTTCACGGTGCATCTCGGGAAAGATCAGCTCGGTGGCGCCGGGATAGGGGAGCAGCTTTTCGGTCCAGGTCTGAAAAACCTGGGTGAGCCGGACGCGGGCAGAAAGTGGCTGACCGGCCACCTCCTGGAGGATACCGAGTGCCTGACTGAGCAGCCAGCGAATGATGCCCAGATACAGGTCCGGCTTGTCCCGGAAATAGAGATAGACCGTGCCCTTGGCAACACCGGCACGCTGGGCAACATCATCAATCCGGGTCTCGTAGTAGCCCTGACGGCACACGGTCTCAAACGCCGCCTGCAGAATCTGCCCCTTTTTGGAAATGTTCTTTTTTCTCATTTATTTTATTAGACTGACCGGTCAGTCATTATAGCATTCATTCCGGCGGTGTCAAATTTTTCTTGACCCCTGATGCTTGCTGGACTAAATTGAGAAAAAGGAGGTAGTGGTTGATTCAGGAAATACCGGTTGCAAGGCTGAATGTTGAGGAGTTCATCGCCACTCAGGTGGCGGCGATCCGGGAGGCGGTCGGTGACGGGCTTGCGGTCAATGCCCTGTCCGGCGGTGTGGACTCTTCGGTTGTGACGATTTTGGGCCATCAGGCGCTCGGGGCACGGTTGAAGACCTACTTCATTGACTCCGGGCTGATGCGGCAGGGTGAGCCGGAATGGGTGGTCGGGCTTTTTGCCCGGCTCGGGGTGAAGGTGGAACTCGTGCCGGCACAGGAGGAGTTCTTTGCTGCCCTGCGTGGGGTCACCGATCCGGAGGCGAAGCGGGAGGCGATCACCCAGACCTTTTACAAGAAGGTTTTCGGCCGGCTGGTGCGGGAGAGCGGAGCAAAGTTTCTTCTGCACGGCACCAACTATACCGATGTTGAGGAGACGGTTGCCGGTGTCAAGCGTCAGCACAATATCCTGGAACAGCTCGGGATTGACACGCAGGCGGCGTTCGGTTACAAGGTGCTCGAGCCGCTGGTCCAGCTGCGCAAGACCGGGGTGCGGGTGGTGGCACGGGCGCTGGGTCTGCCCAGAGAGATCACCGAGCGTCCGCCCTTTCCCGGTCCGGCGCTGGCAGCCAGGGTGATCGGCGAAGCGACACCGGAGCGGATTGCGCTCGTCCGTCAGGCAACCGCGATTGTTGAGCAGGAGCTGGCAGATTCGGGTGCGTTTCAGTATCTAGCAATTCTGCATCATGATATGGTGACCGGCATCCGGGAGGGCAAAAGGCAGTTCGGTTATCAGATTGAGGTCCGCTCCTGGGAAAGCACCGATGCGGTGGTTGCCGAGCCGAGCCAACTGCCCTGGGAGAAACTCCTCAGGATCGCCAAACGGATCACCGCCGAGGTGCCCGGTGTGGTGAGCGTCACCTACAACATCGCCAGCAAACCACCGTCCACAATTGAGCCGGTGTAGTCTTCAGTATTCGGGTGGGAGGGTGAGGAGCTGGGCGTAGGAGAAGACCGGTCCGTCCTTGCACACATACTTAGGACCGACATTACAATGTCCGCACTTGCCGATCCCGCACTTCATCCGGTTCTCCAGGGAGAGGAAGACGTTTTCCGGCGCAAAGCCCAGCTCTGCCAGCACCGGATGGGTATAGCGGATCATAACCGGCGGACCGCAGACGAGCGCAATCGCATTTTCTCCCTTCGGTGCCACCGCCTTTAAAACATTGGGCACCAACCCCTCCCGTGCGGGCCAGGAGGCGCCGTTCAGCCGGTCAACACACAGCACCAGCTCCAGGTCGGTTCGTTTCTCCCACTCCTTAAGCTCCTCCTTGTAGAGCAGTTCGCCGGGTGAGCGGGCACCGTAGATGGCGGTGATTTTGCCGTATTTTTCCCGGTTCTCGGGCAGAAGCAGATGGGCGATGGTGGCACGCAGGGTGGTGAAGGAAAACCCGCCCGAGACAATGACCACATCCCTGCCCTGCATCAGCTCAAGCGGATAGAAGTTGCCCCAGGGTCCGCGCATGCCCACGGTTGCACCCGGCTCGAGCTCGTGGAGCGCGGTGGTGAATACCCCGACCCGCTTGACGGTGAACTTGACGAGCGGTTCGTGCGGTGCCGAGGCGATACCGAAGGGCGCCTCACCGGCGCCTGGGATGGAGAGAAAGGCAAACTGTCCGGGCAGAAACTGGAAGCTCTGCCGGTCCGCCTCGTTAACAAACGTCAGGTCAAAGGTCTTGAGGTCTCGGGCATCATTCTCAATCACCACCTTTTCAATCCGCATCAGAATCGGCAGATAGGGGTTGTTCATTTTGCGTCCTGAATTGTCCTGATCGTCTGGCGGATGTCAATCCCAGCCGGACAGCCGATGATGCACCTGCCACAGCCGACACAGGAGACCATGCCCGCCTGCTCCACCGTGTAGTAGAACTTGTCCATTATCCGGTTGCGGTATCTGGAGGCCGGATCAAAGCGCGGGTTATGGCCTGAGGCGTGCCGGGAGTAGAGGGTAAACTGGCAGGAGTCCCAGACCCGGCAGCGGACCGTCCTGCCCCGGATTGTCTCGTCGGTGACATCAAAGCAGTGGCAGGTGGGGCAAAGGAAGGTGCAGGCGCCGCAGTTGACACAGGCAAGGGCAAGCGCCGGCCAGATTTTGGAGTCATAAATACCGGGCAGGAGTTTTTGCAGTTTCCCCGTGTCAATCCGCAGGCCGATTTCCGCCTCCACCTTTTTTTTCTTCTCCGCTGCCGCGGTCAGATGTCTTTCCTCGGCCGCGGGCAGGTCCGCAACCAGTTTCTCCCCCTTCTCGGTAACCGGTGCTGCCAGCAGTTCATCGCCGAGCTCGACAAGTAGCAGATCCAGTCCCTCACTTCCCTGCGGCGAGCCGCCGAGCGCCAGGCAGAAGCAGGTGGACGCGATCCGATTGCAGGCAACACCGATCAGGGTGGTCTTTTCCCGGCGCGCCTTGACATAAGGATCGGTCCTGCCCTCCTGGGTGTAGAATTTCATGAGAAAGGCGATGCCCCGGGCATCACAGGGCCGGATGCCGAAGACCACCTGCTCAGGTGGCGGTTCGGGCTCAACCGGATTACCCTGTCGGTCAAAGCGCAAAAGTACCTCACACCGGGGAAAGATAAACCCCTTGGCCGGTTCGTTGGTGTTGACCTCATCAAGACAGATCTCCTCAGTCCGGCCGATTTTTGCCCAGTTGGTGCCGGTTCTTTTCCGGACCGGCGCATAGAGACAGCTCTCCTGCGTCAGCCGGTCCAGCAGTTCATTGAGCTGTTTCCGGGTGATGATGTGCGGTTTCATTGGATAAACTCCTGCGGATCGTCGGGTTTGAAGCCGGTGAGGGCAGGTGCCTGATTCAGATCAGTGCCGGCATCGCAGTCGAACCGTTCCCGGACCGTTTTCGCCACTCGCCGGTTGAAACGCATCAGGTCAATTCCCACCGGACAGGCACGGTGACAGGCGCCACATTCCACACACCTGCCCGCCATATGCAGGGCACGGATGATATGATAGACCATATTGTCGGAGAGGTTGTGGGTTTTACCGACCAGCTGGGGCAGGGAGGCGTCAACAAAGCAGACTGGACAGTAGCAGTTCGGGCACACCTGGCGGCAGGCATAGCACCGGATACACCGGCTGATATCATCACTCAACCGCTGCCAGCGCTCATCGGGCGTGAGCTTTTCCCACTCCTGATCCGCCTTCAGGATTTCCGGGTCCGGTTCGGCAACCGCTACCGGTTCGCCGATCAGCTCATCATAGATTTGGGGATTGGGATGACGGCAGACCGCACAGGCGGTTGACTTTCTGCCATTTTCTATAACCCCTTCACATCCGATGCCAAGGATATAAATGTTTTCCCGCTTGAGCTGATTTTCCTGCAGAAGCACGGTAATCGAGCGGGTATCACAACCCCGGGCAACAACCGCAACTTTACCCCGGTCCCGGAGTTTCAAAAGGTAGTTGGCAAGGTTCTGGGCACAGCCAGCACTGGCGGTCAGGTTTTCCGCCTCCTCAGGTGTGGTCGCAAACAGCACCGGGCTGAGTCCAGAATCGGCAGTCGGACCGAAGCCGATGACCATCACCACCTCACCCCTTTCCAGCAGCTCCCGTGCCCGCTTGCGGAGTTTTGCGGTCCGGTCCATTATGGCAGCTCCTTTTTCAGTTTTTTGTTCGGTCCGAGTTTTTTCACCTTTTCGGTTACTTCGGTGACCAGTTTTGCAAACCGCTCACCCTCAGATGCGGAAACCCAGGCAAAGGTCACCCGATCGGGCTCAATTCCGCAGAACTCCAAGAGGTCGTGCAATACCGCGAACCTCCGCCGGGCAACAAAGTTGCCGGTGAGGTAGTGGCAGTCGCCCGGATGACAGCCGGACACGAGCACGCCATCTGCACCCTGCTGGAGCGCCTGTAAAATAAAAAAGGGGTCAACCCTGCCGGAACAGGGGACCCGGATCACCCGGATTGATGGGGGATAGTGCAGGCGCGAGATGCCGGCAAGGTCGGCACCAGCATAGGAGCACCAGTTACAGAGAAAGGCGACGATCTTCGGTTCAAAATTGGCTGTGTCCGGCATTTGAATGAAGATTGTAATCATCCGGCAAATAAAGTCCAGTCTGACCGCACAGGCAATATAATTTGCCCGGAATGATAAGACCGCCAGTAATCAAGTCTACTGACAGCTGGCTGGATAGGCATTATAATGGCTCAGGTGGTGGGATTGACCACAACA